>JBCDKN010000039.1:0-1529 GCA_038746545.1 Pseudomonadota bacterium | reverse complement strand
CGGTGCCACAGCGACTGGATGTAAATTTCCAGATCGTGCTCTCGGAGGGCGGGGAAACCCGGTCGATCAAGCCGGATGTTTCTCTGCCCGACTATGTCGCGCTGGATCGCCCGGGCGAGCTGATCATGGGCCATGGCATGGGCCCCGACTACGACCCGGCAACCTTCGCGGTCAACCTGCCAAACTGAGCGTCTCCTCCCGGCGCATGGTCCCAGCCCGCACAGGCCCAAGGGGCTGGGACCCTCGATTTCCGTTTCCCGCACCCAGAGGTGTATCATGGTAAGGCTCGAAGGCATCACCAAGGTCTTTCCCGGCGTCAAGTCCCTGGACGGCGTCGATTTCGAGGCAAAAGCCGGCGAGATCCACGCCCTACTCGGGGAAAACGGGGCTGGCAAATCCACGCTCATCAAGACGATGGCCGGCGCCTATATCCCCGAGGAAGGATCGATCCGCTTCGATGGGCAAGACCGGCGATGGGCCTCTCCGAAAGAGGCGAAGGATGCCGGGATCCACATCATCTATCAGGAACTGATGCTCTTTCCCGAACTGACGGTGGCAGAGAACATCTTTATCGGAGAGGCACCGAAAACCAGGTACGGCTTCATCGATTATCCCACGATGTTTGCGCGCGCGCAGGAAACCCTCGACCGGCTTGGGCATCATCTCGACCCGCAAGCGCTGGTCAAGGATCTTAGCGTTGCCGATCAGCAGATGGTGGAGATCGCCAAGGCGTTGGTCGGTGAGACCAAGCTTCTGGTCCTCGACGAACCGACGGCGGTGATCTCGGGCCGTGAGGCGGAATTGCTGTTTGAGCGCGTCAAGCGGCTGAGGGACGAAGGCGTCTGCATCATCTACATCTCCCATCGCCTGGAAGAGATCTTTGAGATTGCCGACAGGGTCACCGTTCTGAAGGACGGCAAGCTTGTCGGCGAACGCCCCATTGCCGAACTCGACCGCGACCAGCTTGTAGCGATGATGGTGGGGCGCGAACTGGAGGACATCTTTCCGCGAAAGCAGGAACCGCACGCCGACGCCGCCCCGGTTCTGACGGTACGGGATCTGCGCGCGCCGCCCAAGGTCAAGGACGTGTCCTTTGATCTCTATGCCGGCGAAATCCTGGGGCTGGCGGGGCTCGTGGGTGCTGGTCGTTCCGAAGTTGCGCACGCGATCTTCGGCTCGATGTCGCGTACGGACGGCGCCGTAACTCTTGGCGGCGAGGCGTTCAATTCGCCCACACCACGCGGTGCGATCGACCGCGGGCTCGGATTTCTGACCGAGGACCGCAAGGGCGAGGGGCTCATGATGCTGCTTGATATGGCTGCGAATGTCACGGCCCCGGCGCTGCCGGAGTTCACCACTGCTTCTGGTCTTGACCGCTCCGCCGAGATCCTGGCGGCAGAGGATGAGATCAAGCGCTTCCGCATCGCCATTCCGGGCCCGCGCTACGGGGTGGAGAAGCTTTCAGGTGGAAATCAGCAAAAGATCCTCTTCGGGCGTTGGACACGTGCCTGTCGCCGCGTCCTGATCCT
>JBCDKN010000038.1:0-1621 GCA_038746545.1 Pseudomonadota bacterium | reverse complement strand
GAGGATGGCCCATTGGAAACCAATAGATGGTGGGTCTATGTCTTTTGGACCTCTCGGGACCTGCCGGATATGTGGGATCACAGGGCCGAGGGCAGCCCGGAAGAAGACGGATTGATTTTCTCATTCTTCTGGGAGCCTGTCGGCGATGCCCTTATCAGCCGGCTTATGCCCGTCTTCGTGCCCGTGGGTCGTATGATCACAGCCCATGTCGAGCGGCATTCCCCCTGAGCGCGTCAGATCCTTTTGTCCGACATCAGACGTCAGTGGGCACCGGACGGAGGGGCCTCAGAAATCGAGGTTCTCCACACTGAGCGCGTTTTGCTGGATGAATTCGCGGCGGGGTTCCACCACATCTCCCATCAGCTTGGTGAAGAGATCATCGGCCTCTGCCACGTCATCGATCTTGACCTGCAAGAGTGTTCGGGCCTCGGGATCGAGCGTGGTTTCCCAAAGCTGATCGGGGTTCATTTCGCCCAGTCCCTTGTAGCGCTGAAGCGTCAGGCCCTTCTCGCCCTCTTGCAGCACGGCATTGAGCAGATCGAGCGGGCCGAAAATGTCCTGCACACGGTCCTTGCGGTGGAGGGTCGCGGGGTCTTTGTAGACGTCCCGCAGGCCGGTGGTCAGCGTGCCAAGGCGCCGCGCCTCGCCGGAGCGCAGGACCGGGCCATCGAGCGTTCGGGCTTCTTCGACGCCACGCAGAATGCGGGTGAGGCGGATGCCTTTATCCTGGGTCGGGCGGCCGGACCAGCCGCGTTCATATTCCGCCGCGATCTGATCGAGGCGCCGGGCGACCTTGTCGGCCAAACCTTGCAGGTCGGCATCGGCCAGGCCTGCAACGAACGCTTCTGCGATCGCGGCCTGTTCCAGGATGTGGCGGGGGTAATGTGTTGGGAAGCTATCCAGGATGCGGCGGACGGTGCGGGCATCTTCGACGACGCGCACCAGATCCTGACCGGTAATGTCCTCGCCACCGCCGAGGCGCAGGATCGCGTCTTCGGTGCCCTGCTGGATCAGGTAGTCCTCCAACGCCGGTTGGTCCTTCAGATAAACCTCGGACCGCCCGCGCATGACCTTAAAGAGGGGGGGTTGCGCGATGTAGAGATAGCCGCCCTCGATCAGTTCCGGCATCTGGCGATAAAAGAACGTGAGCAACAATGTGCGGATATGTGCGCCGTCGACATCGGCGTCGGTCATGATGACGATCTTGTGGTAGCGCAGTTTGGAGATGTCAAACTCATCGCGCCCGATACCGGTGCCGAGCGCCATCACGAGGTTGCCGATCTCCTGGCTTGAGAGCATCCGGTCAAAGCGCGCGCGTTCGACGTTGAGGATCTTGCCGCGCAGAGGCAGCACGGCTTGCGTGCCGCGATCCCGCCCTGTCTGGGCGGAGCCGCCGGCGCTGTCCCCCTCGACGAGGAAAAGCTCGGTCTTGGAGGGGTCTTTTTCGGAGCAGTCTTTGAGTTTGCCCGCCAGATAATTCACATCCATTGCCGTCTTGCGGCGCGTGTGCTCGCGGGCTTTGCGGGCAGCCTCCCGCGCAAGTGCGGCTTCGATGATCTTGCCGACGATCATCTTGGCCTCGTTTGGGTTTTCCTCGAACCATTCGGTGAGTTTTTCGTTC
>JBCDKN010000037.1:0-1760 GCA_038746545.1 Pseudomonadota bacterium | reverse complement strand
TTTCGGCCCGGCCCCGGATGGGGGCTATTGGCTGGTCGGTCTCAAACGTGTGGCCCACCCGCCTGCGGGACTTTTCAAAAACGTGCGCTGGTCCAGCCCGCATGCGCTGTCGGATAGCCGAAAGAGCCTGGGGACGTTAAATGTGCGCCTTGTCGATACGCTGCAGGATGTCGATACCGCGGCGGATCTCCGACATTGCGCGAGGCATTGAGCCGCAATTCGCCAATAGCGCGCGGAGGCGCGGCGTGCTACCTGCTCGCCTATGAAGAAGCTGCCCTCCAAGCCCCAGATCCTGCAATGGATCGAGGATCATCCGACCCAAACCTCCAAACGCGACATCGCCAAAGCGTTCGGCGTAAAGGGCGCGGCGCGGATCGACCTCAAACGGCTGCTGAAGGAGCTGGAAGCGGAAGGACATCTCGAGAAGCGAAAGAAGACTTATCGAGATCCGGACAAGCTCCCCCCGGTTTCGGTTCTTCAGGTCTTTGGCTTGACGCCGGATGGCGAGGTTTTGGCTCGTCCCTTGGAATGGCAGGGCGATGGTGTAGAACCCGTGGTTCTCTTGCTGCCCCGTGCGTCCGATCCGGCGCTCGGAGACGGCGACCGCATTCTTGCGCGCCTGCAAGAGGTCAAAGGGGAAACGCATCACTACGAAGCGCGGCTTATCCGGCGCATCGGCACCAATCCGCGCCGGATCCTGGGTCTCTTTTCCAGGCGTTCGGAGGGCGGGCGCATTCTGCCCATCGAAAAAAGCGGCGGTCAGGAGTGGGTTGTTCCCGCTGGCGCCACGGCCGGCGCGCAGGACGGCGAGTTGGTGGAGGCCGAACAATCCGGCCCCAAGGATCGCATGGGCCTGCCCCGCGCCCGCGTGATCGACCGGTTGGGCGACCCATCCGCACCAAAGGCTGTTTCGCTGATTGCCATTCACCAGCACGGTATCCCTGACGATTTTCCCGATGAAGTCATAGCCGAAGCCGACCGAATGAAACCTGCGGGCCTGACGGATCGTAAGGACCTGCGAGATCTGCCACTGATCACAATTGATCCACCCGACGCGCGAGATCATGACGACGCGGTCTGGGCGGAACCAGATCCCGACCCCAAAAACAAAGGCGGCTACATTCTCTGGGTGGCGATTGCCGATGTCGCCTATTACGTGCGCGCCGGGTCCGCGCTCGATACCGAGGCCCGCAAGCGCGGCAATTCCAGCTATTTCCCCGATCGGGTTGTCCCGATGTTGCCCGACAGGCTCTCGGGAGATCTATGTTCGCTGCATGAGGGCGTGCCCCGCCCCTGCATTGCCGTTCGCATGCGCATCACAGAAGAGGGCGACAAGATCGGTCATGATTTCGTCCGAGGTCTGATGCGTTCGACCGCGTCACTGAGTTACGCGCAAGTCCAAGATGCATATGACGGCACCCCGGACGAGGTCTGCCGTCCATTGATGAAGCCTGTGATTGCGCCCCTTTACGGAGCGCATGCCGCCCTCACCCGTGCTCGAACGCGACGCCAGCCACTGGCGCTGGATCTTCCCGAACGCAAGGTTGTCCTTGGTGACGATGGCAAGATGGCCTCGGTGAACTTCGCCGACCGGCTTGAGGCGCATAAACTCATCGAAGAATTCATGGTGCTGGCGAATGTCGCTGCGGCTGAAACACTGATTGCCAGAGAGTCGCCCCTGCTCTTTCGTGTCCATGAAGAGCCGAGCCCGGAAAAACTCGATACCCTGCGCGACGTGGCTGAGGCCGCGGGGCTGCCGC
>JBCDKN010000036.1:0-1806 GCA_038746545.1 Pseudomonadota bacterium | reverse complement strand
TCGCCATTTTCGGCATCCTCTACATCCTGATTTCCTCGCTCCTCGGCCTTCTTCTCGCGATCCTGCTCGATCAGAAAATTCGCGCCGAAGGGCTGATCCGCCCGATCTACCTCTACCCCATGGCCCTCAGTTTCATCGTCACCGGCACCGCATGGAAATGGTTCCTCGACCCCGGCATCGGGCTTGAGAACGTCATGCAGCAATGGGGTTGGGCGAACTTCGAGTTTAACTGGATCAAAGACCGCGACTTCGCGATCTATACCGTTGTTCTGGCCGCTGTCTGGCAATCGTCAGGCTTCGTGATGGCGATGTTCCTCGCAGGCCTGCGCGGCGTCGATAACGAGATCATCAAAGCCGCCCAGATCGACGGGGCCTCCGGTTTCCGCATCTACCGCAAGATCATCATCCCAATGATGCGCCCCGTCTTCCTGTCGGCCTTCGTCGTGCTGGCCCACCTCGCCATCAAAGCCTATGACTTGGTCATAGCGCTCACAGGCGGCGGGCCGGGTCGCGCTACTGAGCTTCCCGCGACCTTCATGTATTCCTACACCTTCACCCGCAACCAGATGGGCATCGGTGCATCGTCCGCGATCATCATGCTCATCATGATCTTCTCGATCATCGTGCCGTACCTCTATTCTGAACTCAAAAGCGGGGACCAGAAATGAGCGCCCCATCCCAAGACAACGCCGTCAAAGGCTCCGTCATCACCCGCGCGATCATCTACGTCGTCCTGATCCTTTTCGTCGTCTACTACCTGCTGCCGCTCTACGTGATGCTGGTCAATTCGGTGAAACCGCTCGAGGAAATTCGCTCTGGCAACATGATGGAGTTCCCCAAGGTCTGGACCCTCGAACCCTGGCGCGCCGCGTGGTCCTACGCCCAGATCGGGGTCGAGCCATCCGGCCTGCGCCCCTATTTCGTCAACTCGATCCTCATGGTCGTCCCCGCCGTACTGCTCTCCACCATCCTGGGCGCGCTCAACGGCTACGTCCTCACGAAATGGCAATTCAAAGGCCACGGCATCGTCTTCGGCCTGCTGCTGCTTAGCTGCTTCATCCCGTTCCAGATTGTCCTGATCCCCATGGCCCGCGTCCTCGGCACGCTCGGCATCTCCGGCACAATCACAGGGCTGGTCCTTGTCCACCTCGTCTACGGCATCGGCTTCACGACGCTGTTCTTCCGCAACTACTACGCGGCCTTCCCGACCGAACTGGTGCGCGCCGCGCAAATCGACGGTGCAGGGTTCTTCCAGATCTTCTGGCGCATCCTGCTGCCCAGCTCTGCCCCCATCGCCGTGGTCACCATCATCTGGCAATTCACGAACGTTTGGAACGACTTCCTCTTCGGTGCGTCCTTCTCGGACTTTGACTCTGTCCCCATGACCGTCGCGCTCAACAACCTCGTCAGCAGCTCTACCGGCGTGAAAGAATATAACGTCCATTTCGCAGGCGCGATCCTCGCCGCCTTGCCCACCCTCATC
The DNA here is from genome assembly GCA_038746545.1 of Pseudomonadota bacterium. GTDB lineage: Bacteria > Pseudomonadota > Alphaproteobacteria > Rhodobacterales > Rhodobacteraceae > Dinoroseobacter. The sequence continues at coordinate 323 of JBCDKN010000036.1, read as the reverse complement.
GTCTACATCGTCTCCGGGCGCTACTTCGTGCGCGGCCTCATGGCCGGTGCCGTTAAAGGATAACACATGGCCTCGCTCACCATCGAAAACCTCCGCAAGAATTACGGCTCGGTCGAGGTCCTCAAAGGCATCGACATCGAAATTGACGACGGCGGTTTCCTCGTCCTCGTCGGCCCGTCCGGTTGCGGCAAGTCCACGCTTTTGAACACCATCGCCGGGCTTGAGGAAATCACCTCGGGCGACATCAAGATCGGCCCCAAATCCGTCGCAGGCCTGCACCCCTCCAAGCGCGATATCGCGATGGTCTTCCAAAGCTATGCGCT
>JBCDKN010000035.1:0-2191 GCA_038746545.1 Pseudomonadota bacterium | reverse complement strand
CGCCTCCAGGAATGGGTGCCGCGACTGGTGCTTGCCCCAAGCTTTCTGCTGGTGCTGCTCTTTGTCTACGGGTTCATCCTTTACACCGGCTACCTGTCCATGACCGACAGCCGGATGCTGCCCTCCTACGGGTTCGTCGGGCTTGAGAACTACCAAAAGCTGTTCTCGCTCCGCCACTGGAACACCGCGCTGACAAACCTCGCCATTTTCGGCATCCTCTACATCCTGATTTCCTCGCTTCTCGGCCTTCTGCTCGCCATCCTGCTCGACCAGAAAATCCGCGCCGAAGGGCTGATCCGCCCGATCTACCTCTACCCCATGGCGCTCAGCTTCATCGTGACCGGCACCGCATGGAAGTGGTTCCTAGACCCCGGCATCGGGCTTGAGAACGTCATGCAGCAATGGGGTTGGGAGACCTTCGAGTTCAACTGGATCAAAGACCGCGATTTCGCGATCTACACCGTCGTCCTCGCCGCCGTCTGGCAATCCTCCGGCTTTGTGATGGCGATGTTCTTGGCTGGACTCAGAGGCGTCGATAACGAGATCATCAAAGCCGCCCAGATCGATGGCGCCTCGGGTTTCCGCATCTACCGCAAGATCATCATCCCAATGATGCGCCCCGTCTTCCTGTCGGCCTTCGTGGTCCTCGCCCACCTCGCGATCAAAGCCTATGACTTGGTCATCGCGCTCACAGGCGGCGGGCCCGGCCGCGCCACCGAATTGCCCGCGACGTTCATGTATTCCTACACCTTCACCCGAAACCAGATGGGCATCGGCGCGTCCTCGGCGATCATCATGCTCATCATGATCTTCTCGATCATCGTGCCTTACCTTTATTCCGAACTCAAAAGTGGGGACCAGAAATGAGCGCCCCCAGCCAAGACAACGCCGTCAAAGGCTCCGTCATCACCCGCGCGATCATCTACGTGATGCTGATCCTTTTCGTGATCTACTATCTGCTTCCGCTCTACGTGATGCTGGTCAATTCGGCCAAACCGCTCGAGGAAATCCGCTCTGGCAACATGATGGAGTTCCCCAAGGTCTGGACCCTCGAACCCTGGCGCGCCGCATGGTCCTATGCCCAGATCGGGGTCGAGCCATCCGGCCTGCGCCCCTATTTCGTCAACTCGATCCTCATGGTCGTCCCCGCCGTTCTGCTCTCCACCATCTTGGGCGCGCTCAACGGCTACGTCCTCACGAAATGGCAATTCAAAGGCCACGGCATCGTCTTCGGCCTGCTGCTGCTGTCGTGTTTCATCCCGTTCCAGATTGTCCTGATCCCAATGGCCCGCGTCCTTGGCACGCTGGGCATTTCCGGCACAATCACCGGCCTTGTCCTCGTCCATCTGGTCTACGGCATCGGCTTCACGACGCTCTTTTTCCGCAACTACTACGCGGCCTTCCCGACCGAACTGGTGCGCGCGGCACAAATCGACGGCGCAGGGTTCTTCCAGATCTTCTGGCGCATCCTGCTGCCCAGCTCCGCCCCCATCGCCGTGGTCACGATCATCTGGCAATTCACGAACGTCTGGAACGACTTCCTCTTCGGTGCATCCTTCTCGGATTTCGATTCAGTCCCCATGACCGTCGCTCTGAACAACCTCGTCAGCAGCTCCACCGGCGTCAAAGAATACAACGTCCATTTCGCAGGGGCGATCCTCGCCGCCTTGCCCACCCTCATCGTCTACATCGTCTCCGGGCGTTACTTCGTGCGCGGCCTCATGGCCGGTGCCGTCAAAGGATAAACCATGGCCTCGCTCACCATCGAAAACCTCCGCAAAAACTACGGCGCTGTCGAGGTCCTCAAAGGCATCGACATCGAAATTGATGACGGCGGTTTCCTCGTCCTCGTCGGCCCCTCCGGTTGCGGCAAGTCCACGCTTTTGAACACCATCGCAGGGCTTGAGGAAATCACCTCCGGCGACATCAAGATCGGCCCCAAATCCGTCGCAGGCCTGCACCCCTCCAAGCGCGACATCGCCATGGTCTTCCAAAGCTACGCGCTCTATCCGAATATGACCGTCGCCCAGAACATCTCCTTCGGGATGGAGATCCGCGGCATCGACAAATCCGAACGCGAAGCCGCGATCCAAAAGGTCGCCGACATGCTCCAGATCGGCGAGCTTCTGAACCGCAAGCCCAGCCAACTCTCCGGCGGCCAGCGCCAGCGCGTCGCCATGGGCCGCGCCCT
>JBCDKN010000034.1:0-2230 GCA_038746545.1 Pseudomonadota bacterium | reverse complement strand
GTGCAGACGGGACGCTCGATGCTCGCGCCGGTCGGGATTGCCCTTGCCGTGTGGCTCGTGGGTGGTGCGATGGCCGAGCTTTGGGTGCGTTCCGGAAAGGGTGATATCGGATCCAAGCTACGCAGGTTGCGGAACCTGCCACGGGCCGATTGGGGCAAGGCGGTCGCCCATGCTGGTCTTGGGGTCACGTTCTGGGGCGTCGCTGTGCTCATGGCATGGCAGGTCGAGGATATCCGCGTTGCCCAGATCGGCGAGCGCTACGAAGTGGGCGGATATGGTATTGAGTTGCGCGATGTGCGCCGGGTCGAAGGGCCGAACTACCTGTCCACCACCGCGGATATCGCGCTCTACCGTGGCGATCGGGAAATTGCAGTGCTCGATCCGGAGCGCCGCATCTATCCCGTGGCGCAAATGCCGACGACGGAGGCTGCCATCGATGGCGGCTTCACGCGCGATGTCTATGTCGTCATCGGTGATCCACAGCAGGATGGCGGCTGGGCCGTACGCACTTACATCAAGCCCTACGCGAACTGGATCTGGGCTGGATCGATCATCATGTCCATTGGGGGAATGCTGAGCCTCAGTGATCGCAGGTTCCGCGTTGCCGCAGGCGCATCCAAACGCCGCGCGCCATCCCCCACGGCGGGCGGGGCGGTCCCGGCGGAATGAGGTCTTTGCTCCTGGCCCTCGCGCTTGTGATTACGCCGGCGCTGCCTGTCCACGCAGTCCAGCCGGACGAGATCCTGGCCGATCCCGAACTGGAGGCTCGTGCGCGGGAGCTTTCCAAGGGCCTTCGCTGCCTTGTCTGCCGTAACGAGAGCATCGATGAAAGCAACGCCGATCTGGCCCGAGACCTGCGTCTTTTAGTTCGCGAGCGTCTTGTGGCGGGCGACAGCGATGACGAGGTCATCGAGTTCGTCGTTGACCGCTTCGGTGAATATGTCCTGCTGAACCCTCCGGCGACCGGATCCACTCTGATCCTTTGGATTGCGGGGCCTGCGATGCTGGTGGTCGCCCTTGGGGCCGGGTTCGCCTATCAGCGGCGCCAGCGTTTGCGCCCGGACGCTCCCGCCCCGGTGCTTAGCGAGGATGAGGCCGCGCGGCTGAAGGAAATTCTTGGCGAAGACAGTGTGACGAAGCGTTCAGGCTGACCTGAACCAACTGGTTCACTATATCGGGCCCTGGGACCAGTACGAGGAGAGCCCGATGGACTACCAGACCCTGGAGTATGTGCTTGAGGATGGCGCGGCGCTGGTCACGATGAACCGGCCCGAGCTCCGCAATGCGCTGAACACGCAGATGCGGGCGGAGTTGCTCCATGCGGTGAAACTGGCAGAGTCCGAGGCGCGCGTCCTGGTGTTGACGGGCGCCGGCGAAGCTTTCTGTTCGGGCCAGGATCTTAGCGATCGCGGAACGGCGGCAAACATCGATATCGAACGAACGCTCAGGGATGAATACATGCCGCTCCTGCGCGCCATCTATGAGGCGCGGATCCCGGTCATGGCCGCTGTCAACGGCCCGGCGGCAGGAGCTGGTGCCAACCTTGCCCTGGCGGCGGATGTCGTCGTCGCCTCCGAGCAGGCAGTGTTCCTGCAGGCCTTCTCGCGCATCGGCCTGATCCCCGACGCCGGCGGCACGTACTGGCTGCCGCGGCAGATCGGCTTTGCCAAGGCGATGGGGGCGGCGCTTTTCGCGGAGCCTGTTACCGCGCGCCAGGCCGAAAGCTGGGGCATGATCTGGGAAGCCGTTCCTGCCGACGAGTTCGATGCCCATTGGCGCAAACGAATGGTGCAGCTCGCCGGCGGCCCGACTGTCACCTACAGCCTTGCCAAGAAGGCCCTGCGAGAGAGCTTCGACAATGACCTCGGCAAGCAGCTGGCCCTTGAAGCCCGGCTTCAGGGCAAGTGTGGGACGACGCGTGACTTCCGCGAGGGCGTGCTCGCCTTTGTCGAAAAGCGCTCTGCGAGGTTCGAAGGGCGGTAGATCCGACCGGTGTTGGGTCAGGCCTTCGGTACTGCTTAGGGTCAAGGACGCTCGAGAATTTGAGGTTTGGGAGTTCGGGTTTGGTGCCCTCACGAAAACGTGAGAATCTGACTTCCTTCGAATCAAGTCCGCGAATTTGACAAACAGGGCGCAGATCGGGAGCGCTGTGGCCTGTAAGTATTTGTCTTGGTTGAAGTAAGAGACTGCTGCTTCGAGGGGTCGCCAGGAAAAAAACACGGCATCTCTG
>JBCDKN010000033.1:0-2322 GCA_038746545.1 Pseudomonadota bacterium | reverse complement strand
TGGCCCGGCGCTTTGGGATCGAGACCATGCGCCGCCTGGATCAGGCGCTGGGGGCAGAGCCGGAGCCCATCGCCCCGGCCCGCCCGCCCGCCAGCTTCGCGGCCCGGCTCAGCCTGCCCGAGCCCATCGGTCTGACCAAGGACGTGACCGCCGGGCTCGAGCGGCTTTTGGAGCAGGTCTGCCGCAAGCTGGAGACGGAAGAGATGGGCGCACGCACCCTCCGCCTCACCGCCCGCCGGGTCGATGGTGCGGACCAGACGGCCGAAATAAGCCTGGCCCGCCCGGGTCGGGACCCGATGCGGCTGCGAGAGCTTTTTACCCCTAAAATCAACGAGATGGATGCAGGCTGGGGCATTGATGCATTGCATCTCGCAGCGACGGCAACGGAGCCTTTGAAGCCCGCACAATTGACCCAGGCCCACCGCGAGACAGAGGCCGCCAAGCTCGCCGACCTCCTATCACGTCTGGGCAATCGGGTGGGGTTCGAGAATGTGACCCGCTTTCTGCCCGCCGAAAGCCACATTCCGGAGCGCGCCTTCACCACCGCTGCTGCCGCGCACTCCGATCCGGAGCCCTGGCCCGAGAGGAACCGCCCACCGCGCCCCATCGTCCTGTTTCGTCCCGAGCCTCTGGGCGACCTATCGGGCAATCCGCCCACAGCGTTCCGCTGGCGCGGGCAGGATTACACCACCCGCCAGGCGCACGGCCCCGAACGCCTGGCACCGGAGTGGTGGTGGGACGACCCGGATTGGCGCTCCGGTCCACGCGACTACTGGCGCGTCGAAACGGTCGAGGGCGCCCGCCTCTGGCTGTTCCACACGCCGGTTCATCCGGCATGGTACGCACAGGGCACGTTTGCCTGACTGTGACCGGCAGCGCCGAGGGCTGCGGCCCATGGCCCGACAGCATGACAAACGCACAGGCTGTCAAGCGACCCGGTGATTTACGAGTTAAGGCGACATCCAGTCTTAAGAACGATGTCGCGCAAAGTGCGCGGCAGCCATGGAGCGCTGAGCAGGGCGGGCTGCGTTTAGACCGCAAAAATAGGAGCGTGGCCCGACCTGTGGAGTTAGGGTTAGGTAACTTCTTTCTCGACGATGCCTGCGAGGTCGCTGAGCCGGTGATAAGAGAGATGGCTCAGAGTCTTTGAACAGTTTTGAGCGGAATCTTAAGTTGATCACCGCCTCGATTACGCCGCCACCAAATTTCGCTTTGGCCGGTTGATCTATGCCCGATCAGGAGTGCGCCCGCCAAGGGATGAATCAGGTCGGCGGGTCTTGTTGGCCTCGGCGGATCTTTTGCTTTTGGCACGCGGATCTGATCCCGATCGAAATGCCTTGAGATAGAACTCCCGGCGCCTGATCGTTCGCCAGCGCCGGTCGACGAACGGATTATCTTTCCGGTTGGATAGCACCCATGGCTTGGGCGATGCGAATTGTTGGTGCATGACCGGTCTCTGGTCCATCGGGATGCTGCTTTCTGGGGCGGGCGGTGTTGTAGTGGCAGCGCCAGTGTTCGATCAGGATCTGAGCGTCTCGGAGGAATAGAAGATCTCGCCGTCCAGTCGCTCGTCCCTGAACCGGGCATTGAAGTTTTCGCATGAGCCGTTGTCCCATGCCTTGCCCAACAGGCGATGCGCAGCATCGCTGAGAGGGGCAGAGATCCAGGTGCGGACATTCTCGGCAATGACCTCAGGGCCATTGTCCGAACGGATGAACTCTGGCACCCCGCGCAAGATGAACAGATCGGTCAATGCGTCGGCGACATCGGTCGAGTTGAGCCTTCGGGCGGCACGGATGGTCAGCGCCTCCTTCGTGTGTTCATCGATGGTGTTCAGCATCTGGAACTTCCTGCTGTCGTGTGTCCGGTCTTCGACAAAGTCACCGCGATAGGGGTTGAACTACAGACGCCCCTTCTTGTTCTGTTTCTGCAGGGCTTGCGGCCTTCGCGCCGGCCGTTTCGTTCCACGCGCTCACGATTCACGTGCCAGTCTGCGTTGTTCAGCAGCCCCGTCACCATGCGCCTCTCAGCGATGCTCCGCATCGCCTGTCGGCCAGTGGATAGCCGTAGCGGCCATATTCGCGAGCCAACTCGATGATGTCCTCGGTCAGGCAGTCCTCGTCAGGCCGGCCTTAGGGAACTGTGCGCTGGGTAGATCGATGCTGGCCGAGAACCCGGCACGCGCGGCGCTCACTCACGCCGTGCACCTGCCGGACGTGGTCGATGCACTTGCGCCGACGCGAAGGGCTTAGGCGCTGCGCGCGTTCAGGCTTGAAAGGGTCCACTGGACCGTTTCCAAGTCGGCCCTCACTCCCTGCGCGG
>JBCDKN010000032.1:0-2898 GCA_038746545.1 Pseudomonadota bacterium | reverse complement strand
GCCCCGATGCCTTCGACCAGACGACGGATCTCGGCCAGATCCGAGGGCATGTTGAACGTGCCATACATCGGACCCAGAATATTGACGCGCGGTTTGGCGCCTTCTTCGCGCTTTTTCTCTCGCGGCAACCTACCCTTGGTCATGCCAAACTCGGTAAACACCCAGGTCATCGCGCGGTCCGCGCATTCCCATTGATCCTCGTCGATCGTACGGGGCAGAAACCGCTGAATATTGGTGCCCTGTGGTGTGACCCCGCCGCCGATCATCTCGGCGATCGAACCCGTGACCACCACGGCAGGCAAGGCAGGATCCAGCGTCCCCCAAGCGCGCTTCATCGCGCCTTCGGTCCCTTCCCGGCCCAGCTCTTCCTCGCCCAGACCAGTGACAACGATCGGCAGTTCATGCGGTGGCAGCGCATCCGTGTAGTGCAACACCGACGTCACGGGCAGGTTTTCGCATCCCACAGGCCCGTCGATTACCACTTGCAGCCCCTTGACCGCGCAGAAGGCATAGATGGCCCCCCAGTATCCGCCCGCGCGATCGTGATCCTGAATCAGCATCAGATCATCTCCTGCGCTTTGGCGGCGCGCGCCTGTTTTTCGAGCTTCTTGAGATTGAGCGCCCGGAAATCCTCGCGCACGTTGGGCGTGCCTTCCCAAACGCCTGCCGTATCGTTTTCCCCCACACCTTCAAAGAAGGTGCGCATATGCTCCATGCGGCTCTTGTTCGACATGGCGGCGTTGATCACTTCGGCAAGACTGCCTGCCCCCGCCGGTCCCATGAGCGGACGCGCCGAAATCAGGTTTGTGTAGTAAAGCGCCGGGATTGGCAGTTCCTTGGCCTTTTGCACAACAGGCGTCGTACCGATCGCAAGATCGGGTTTGATCGCCTCGACGGCCGAGCAATCATCCTCCAGCGACGCGCGGAACTTGACCTTGACGCCTCGGGATTCCAACCAGGCGGCATCACCCGCCGACCACTCGCTCTTGGCGCAGGCCGTGCCCACATAAGGCACCTCCGCCCCGCTTTCGATCAGAAGGCGGGCGACAAGCAATTCGCTGCCCTCATAGCCCGAAAGCGTAATCGTACCCTTGATAGGCTTGGCGCCAAGCGCCCCCTGGATGGCGGGCAAAAAGGCGTTCTTTGCGGCATCTATCTTGTCGCGTGCCACACCAAAGCTATCGCCGATAGCCTCCAGCCAACTCGCCGTGCCTTCAAGCCCCACAGGCGCACTGCCGATGATCGGCTTTCCGGCATGTTCAAACTCTCGCACCGCAGCGGTGTAGAACGGATGAATCGCGGCCACGGCGCCGCAATCGAGCGCGGCATACAGCTCGCGCCATTCCCGCACGGGAACGACCGGACCGGCCGCGAGCCCCAAGGGAGCAAGCATCTGCCCGATGATCATCGGATCGGCTGGGAACATTTCCCCGAGCATCGAGACGGTTGGTCGATCGGATTTACCGCCCGCCGGAGCCGCCACAGGACCGGCTTCGATCTCGGCGCGGGCATAGGCCAGCATTGCGCCGGAAAGCACATCCTTGGCCTCAGCATGGGTTGGCACACCAAAGCCCGGCACGTCGATGCCCACAATCCGAACCCCGTCGATTTCGTCAGGCAGCAGACGCAGGGGCACGCCAGACGCGGTCGGCACGCAAAGATTGGTGACAACGATGGCGTCGAACTTGTCCGGATCCGCCAAGTCATGCACGGCCTCGCGGATGTCTTCGAAAAGCTTCCCGGTCACGAGGGTTTCAGAATTGAAGGGGACATAGCCCACCGACCGACGCGCCCCGTAGAAATGGCTCACAAAAGTCAGGCCATAGACGCAACAGGCGGACCCCGACAGGATCGTGGCCACCCGTTTCATCCGCAGGCCCACACGTAAGCTACCAAAAGCGGGACACATGCTTTGCGGCTTATCGTGCGGGCCCTGCGGGTAGTCGCGCGCATATTGCTCCAGTAGCCCGGCTTGCCCAGCCTGACGCGCGGCTACATCCAGTTCGCGACGGGAATGACAGCCCATCCCCGGCGCATCGCTCAATTCCGGGGCCGGCCCTCTGGGCTTGCCCCGAATGACGTCGGCATCTGCCGCGTCATCATATGTGACCTCGTCCTTCATCCTCTTTGGTATCCCGCGTCTGGCAACGCCTGGATGTCCTCCAAAAGACGTAAAATCTGTTCGGGCTTGGCGCGCGCGATCAGCTTTCGCGCTTCCCTGCGCGCGAGAAGATCTTCGACCAGTCGGGTGAAATCATGCGTCGTCATAGATCACCTCCAGGCTCTCTTTCGGCTTGGCGTTCTTGCCGCGCATATCTTCGTCTGTGGCAGGCTCAAGTGTGATGCCCGCTCCTGTTTCGGAACCGTCGAAGAGCTCCAGCAGGCCGTCCTGGCTCAACGGGGTTGGCCGCACCGGCGGCGCGACGGCTACCTCTTCAGCGAGGCCGGCAAAAAGCTCGCCCCACTGGCTTTTGGACGTGCCGACAATCTGGTAATTGGCCGACTTCTTGCGCAGATCGTCATCCTGCGGGATCGAGGCGAGAACAGGGATGTTCGCCGCCTCGGCGAAGGCCTGAGCCTCACCGGAATTATCGTCCTTGTTCACGACGAGACCGGCAACACCGACATTGCCGCCCAGCTTGCGGAAATACTCCACCGCCGAGCAGACATTGTTGGCCACGTAAAGGCTTTGCAGATCGTTCGAGCCAACCAGGATCACCTTCTGCGCCATATCCCGCGCAATGGGCAGACCAAAGCCGCCGCATACCACGTCGCCCAGGAAATCGAGCAGCACGTAGTCAAAGTCCCAATCGTGGAAACCGAGCTTTTCGAGGAGTTCAAAGCCGTGGATGATTCCGCGACCGCCACACCCGCGACCGACCTCTGGCCCGCCCAGTT
>JBCDKN010000031.1:0-3965 GCA_038746545.1 Pseudomonadota bacterium | reverse complement strand
CCGGCTTCTGGTTGAAGGCAACAGCATCCGCGCAACTGCCCGGATTGCGGACGTATCCAAGAACACCGTCAACAAGCTGCTGATCGACGCGGGCAAGGCTTGTGAGAAGTTCCACGATGAGCATGTGCGCAAAGTGAAGGCATCGGTGATCCAGTGCGATGAAATCTGGTCGTTCACCTATGCCAAAGCAAATAACGTAGCGACGGCCAAAGCCGCACCGGAAGATGCGGGCGACACATGGACTTGGACCGCTATCGACAGTGAAAGCAAGTTGATTGTGTCCTACATGGTCGGTGGTCGCGATGGGGAATACGCTATCGGCTTCATGGATGACCTGCGCTCACGTTTGGCTAACCGCGTTCAACTCACGACGGACGGCCACAAGGCATATCTAGAAGCGGTCGAGGGCGCTTTCGGCGGCGATGTCGACTATGCGCAGCTTATCAAAATCTATGGCGGCGCAACGGGCCAGCAGGGACACGAGAAGAAGTACAGCCCTGCCGAATGCACAGGAATCAAGAGGCAGCGCATAGAAGGCTCACCGAACCCAGCGTTGGTGTCTACCAGCCACGTCGAGCGCCAGAACCTGACCATGCGGATGCATATGCGCAGGTTCACCCGGCTGACCAACGCATTCAGCAAAAAGGTCGAGAACCACGCGCACGCGGTCGCTCTTCACTTCATGCATTACAACTTCGTGCGGGTGCATCAGACGCTCAAAGTAACTCCCGCAATGCAGGCTGGCCTCACAGATCGTCTCTGGGATATCTCTGACCTTTTGGGTCTGATTGATGCAAACGAACCGGAGCCGAAGAAGCGTGGGCCGTACAAAAAGCGTCAGCCAGAAATTTCAAACTGACCCACTACCGCCACCCCTGTCCGGTTGCTCCAGGACCGGCGATGGCGCATACTCTGGCCCTGATCATTTTGCAGCTATTTTGATGAGCGAAACCGACAACAGCCCAGACCGTCCGGAGCCTGCTTTTGTGAGTGACGCGGCACTCGCCGCCGCCGTGGAACTGGCCGATTGGTGCGTCGAGCGCCGGGAGGCGGCCCGTAAGGATGCCCGGCAGCAGATCCGCACGGTCTGGTGGTTGCTGATCGGCGGCGTGATCCTGTTGCTCGCCCTGCCGCGCGTCGTTGCCGAAGTCGACTACACAGCCGCCACCCTGCCACCGGATACGGTCGTGCAGGCCGAGGATGCTCTGGCACAGATGGTGAAAGACCAGGAGGTGATGGCGGCGGAACTCAAGCAGGCGGAAGAGGACCTGGCACGCGTCACCGGGGAACGGGACACCGCGAACCGGGATCTCGGCGAGGCGCAGGCGGGCTTTGACCGAACCTTCACCGATCCCCTGGCGGTGTGGGAGCCGATCCGGCCTGAGGGCGCGGCGGAAAATATACGTTTCACCGTACTCCGCTTGATCACCTTGCCCGACGGTCAGATCCGCGCGGCAGGGGAGGAGGATACAGAGGAAGGCACAAAGACCCTGATCCTGCGCTCAACCGACGGGCTGACTTGGGACCCGATTCGGCCCGAAGAAAAGGGCACCCGCGTCGACGGGGTGCTCAATTACATCGCCATCACGCCGGGCGGAGAGATACTCGCGGCGGGGCGGGAGGATACAGAGCAGGGCACAAAGACCCTGATCCTGAGGACTGCAGACGGGATAACGTGGGACGCGCTGCGATATGAGGCGGACGGGAGCCGTGTCAGCGGTCTTCACTGGACCATCCACTCCGGTCCCGACGGCAGCCTATATGCCGATGGGTTTGGCGGAGCCCGGTTTGTCCGCGCCGCCCCTGAGCGGAGTGAGGAGGCCGCATCGGCCCTGTTGGTGGGCGAGGCGCTGCCGGACCTGATCGTGCCCGACGGGTCTGCCGCGCGGGCGGAAGCAATCCCTCAACTCACCCGGACGGCTGAGATCGCGCAGGAGCGGGTGGACCAGCAGACCGGGGTCCTCGCCAATGAGAAAGCCTCGCATGAGCGTCGGACCGAGGCCGTGGCGCAGATCAAGAGCGCCAGCAAGGAGTTGAAGAACGCGCTGCTCAGGACCGAGCCGGTGCGCCAGGCGAGCTGGATCGGGACGCGGCTGGCGGTGATCGCGCTGATCATCTTCCTCGTCCAGATCGTGGTGAACCGGTATCGCTACCTCTAGCGGCTGGGGGATTTCTATGACAGCCGGGCGCAGGCGTTCCGGATGCTGGCCAATGCGGGGCCGGAGGCGGCGGGTGCGATGCTGCACGAGGTTTCGCTGCCCGACCTGATGTCAGGCCTGTCGCCCGAGGCGATCGGGTTCGGCAAAGCCTTCGAGCCACCGACGCAGCAGGGGTAGCTTACGGTTGGGGGCGGAATAGTACGCTCTCATGAGCGCTTTTCCCTCACCGGCCAATAGAGACCTATCCCACTGGCGTGGGTTGGTCAAAAGGATGCGCACTCGTGCAGGGTGCTGGAGACGTGGCGCGAACCGATCGGTCGATCACACTCTCATCCGCGGATTGGTTACCGCATGACCCTATCCGTCGCGGGCTTGCCTCTCTCTAAGAACGGATTTTCATCCCAACGTAGGCCGAGGATTCCCAGACCTTGGCCGCCGTCTCCAGCATGCTGCACGAGATGGATATCGGCGGCGTCAGGCCTTGAGCGGCGTCTTGCGGGCGATGTCCCAAATGAAGCCCGCTAATTCGCGGGCGACGGCAGCCAGGATCCGTGGCTGCGGCTTCCCGGTGCGAGCCAGATCGCGATAGCGTTTCGTCAACCTGACCTGAGCTTTCCAGGCGATATCTTTGATCTCTTGCGGCAGATGAGCGGCGCGTTTTAAGTACTTGTGCTGCTCGCGCGCGGGATGGCGGTAGGACCAGCTGGCTTCGACCATCATGGTGCGGGCGAGAGCGTTGCCGGTTTTGGTCAGGCGACCACGTCGGATCGAGGAACCGCTGGAATGCTCGGACGGCACCAGCCCCAACCAGGCCATCAGCTGGCGCGGTGTCGCGAACCGGGTGATGTCGCCGATCTCGGCGGCCAAGGTCGCGGCAATGGTCGTGTCCACCCCGCGCAAGGCGCGCAGCGCATCGACCACAGGGCCGAACCGCCACCCCTTCACCGCGTCTTCAATGGCCGTGTTCAGCGTCGCCAGCCGGGCCATGATCTGGTGGATGTGCCGCTTCAACTCCTCGAACGCCAGTTGCTGGTGGGGGAACTTGAACCTCCGAAGCTCGTTAATCCAACGCCAATGGCTCTGCGTCCAATAGGTCGGGCGGGAATATTTGAGACCATGGCGCAGAAGGAACGACAGGAGCTGCTGCTTGGCGACCTTCAGCGCGTCCATGGTCTGCTTTCGCGTCCGGATCAGATCGCGCATCGCTTCGTCTTCCTCGTCGGGGGTCCAGATCGGGGTGAGTTCGCCCGCCCGCCAAAGCCGGGCCAGCATCTCCGCGTCTCGCCGATCTGTCTTTACGCGGTCGCCAGCTTTGCGCGGGATCAGGGACGGAGAGACCACGGCGCAGCCGTGCCCCAGTTTCCCCAGCAATCGGTGCACGCCATATCCACAAGGACCGGCCTCGTAGCAAAAGTCCAACATCTCCGCCTGCGCGGATAGCGTTTTGGTCAGTTTCAGGATGGCGTCAGCCGTGTTGTTGATAACGCCGAAATAGCGAACTTCGCCCCCGCGGCAATCCTCGGCTGTCGCCACAGCGATCGTGTCTGCGTGCACGTCCAGCCCGACATACAAAACCTTCTTCAAAGCCTCTCTCCTTCACATCTCGACCCTCCTCAGGGGCCAGTGAAGGAATTACACGGCTACGCCACGACGCGCTCATCGGGTCTAGGCGTCTCCGACATTGTTTTGTATGAAATGCTCGAAGGTGGCCTCACCTAATGGGATGTGTCGACGGAGCTTTCATGTTCCGCTCCTGTTTTTTCTTCCCTGCGCCCCGGCTTTGCAAATTATGATACTAAGGTGTTG
>JBCDKN010000030.1:0-4028 GCA_038746545.1 Pseudomonadota bacterium | reverse complement strand
CTGACGTAAGCTGATGGGGTGGATGGCTCCTGCTCCTACCGGCGTCGCAATGCGCCATGTTGCAGGTCTCCTGATCTGCGATTGAGAGGAGCCACCTCATGCAAGTTACTACTGTTGGCTTGGACTTGGCCAAGAACATTTTTCACCTGCACGGCGTCACTAAAGACCGGGAAATAGCGTTCAACACGCCGTTGCGTCGATCCATGGTTTTGGGTTTCTTTGCGCGCCTTTTCGCCCTGCGTTGTGGGCGTAGAGGCCTGTGCGTCTAGCCACTACTGGGCGCGCGAGCTCTCCAAGATTGGTCATACCGTGCGATTGATGCTCCCGAGGTTCGTCAAACCTTATGTGAAGAGAGGTAAATCTGATGCTGTTGATGCGGAGGCGATCTGCGAGGCGCTGACGCGACCGACCATGCGGTTTGTCGAGATCAAGTCTGAAGAACAGCAGGCGCTCCTATCCCTACACCGGGCACGGGACTTTGTGGTCCGACAAGGCACTCAGCTGATCAACATGGTTTTCAGCTTGGCGGCGTAGTTTGACATCATCATTGCGCGCGGCGTCGCCAGGGCCATTGATCTTCCGAAAGGGATTATCAAACGCAATCACCCGGAGCTACCCGAGCTTGCCCAGGATGTCCTACCTGTTCTAAGGCGTCAGCTTGTTGAGCTGCACAACCGGCTTGGGTGGTACGAGATCAAAATGCGCATCCAGGCGCGCCTCAGCAAGCAGGCGCAATTCTTGCAGACCATTCCCGGCATCGGGCCAGTCACCGCCCCCGCTGTGGCTGCAACAATTGGATCCGGCCACCAGTTCCGAAGCCGTCGCGAGTTTGCAGCCTGGCTGGGCCTCACGCCGCGCAAGCATTCCAGCGGCGGGAAGGCGTGTTAGGGAAAGATCACCAAGATGGGCGACAGGTATCTGCGCCAAGTTATCGTGGTCGGCATGACGTCAAGCGTCAGGCAGGTTGCCAATTGTCCGGAGCGGGCCGATCCATGGCTGACCGACCTTCTGCAGAGAAAGCCCGCGCGCCTCGCAACGGTCGCCATGGCGAACAAGACGGCTCGGATCGTATGGGCCGTGTTGACTAGGAACGAGCCTTACAGGCCACACGCAGCATGAGCCGAAAGGAATAACGAGATAGCAAGACCAACGATGTGATGGTGTACCCTTCAGCCGCCAAAACCAAGACACTCCGCCGAATGTCCCGGGCTCCATTGCCCGCAAAGCAATTGGGAACCTGATCTGCGGAACCAATCAGGGCCAGCGGTCACGACCGCGCAAACAGGCCGGACACAAGACCGCTACTCAAAAGGTACACGCAATCTCATTTAACTCTTGCTATGCGGAAGCCATCCACAAAAGACTTTCTTCGCACTCGAAAACGGTCTTGCGGCGGACGCAAAAGCGGTCATTGGTTCGCGGTCTGGATTTCCATACAAGGGTCCTATGCGCCAGCGGCTCAAAGGCGTGGGTCAGGACCCAAGTATTCGCGGAAGGTTGAGCCCCTGCGCCCTCGCGCAGTCAAGGGCTATGTCGTAGCCGGCATCCGCGTGGCGCATCACGCCGGTTGCGGGGTCGTTCCAAAGCACGTTTGCGATACGGCGGTCCGCGTCCTCGGTCCCGTCGCAACAGATGACCATGCCAGAGTGTTGGCTGAACCCCATGCCGACCCCGCCCCCGTGGTGCAAGGACACCCAGGTTGCCCCGCTGGCGACATTGAGCATCGCATTGAGAAGCGGCCAGTCGCTCACGGCATCCGAGCCGTCCTTCATCGCCTCGGTTTCGCGGTTTGGCGAGGCCACCGAGCCGCTGTCGAGGTGGTCGCGCCCGATGACGATGGGGGCACTCAGTTCGCCCGTCCGGACCATTTCGTTGAACGCAAGCCCCAGCTTGTGGCGGAGCCCCAGGCCCACCCAACAGATCCGGGCGGGGAGACCCTGAAACGCGATCCTCTCCCTCGCCATATCCAGCCAGTTGTGCAGGTGCGGATCGTCGATCAGTTCTTTGACCTTGGCATCGGTTTTGTAGATGTCCTCCGGATCCCCCGACAGGGCGCACCAGCGGAAGGGCCCAATCCCTTGGCAGAACAGGGGACGGATATAAGCGGGCACGAAGCCCGGGAAGGCGAAGGCGTTCTCCAACCCCTCTTCCTGGGCCACCTGCCGGATGTTGTTGCCATAGTCCAGTGTTGGAACTCCGGCATTCCAGAAATCGACCATCGCCGCGACATGGACCTTCATCGACGCGCGGGCGGCGCTCTCCACCGCTTTCGGGTCGGTCTCCTGCTTCGCCCGCCACTCGGCCACGCTCCATCCCCGCGGTAGGTAGCCGTGGATTGGATCATGGGCCGATGTCTGGTCGGTGACGATGTCAGGCTTCACGCCGCGGCGGGCAATCTCGGGGAAAACATCCGCGGCATTGCCGATGAGCGCGACAGACTTCGCCTCGCCATTTGCGGTCCAGGTCTCGATCATGCTCAGCGCTTCATCGAGATCATGGGTCTTCTCGTCCACATACCGGGTGCGCAGGCGGAAATCGGCGCGGGTCTCGTCGCATTCGACAGCCAGACAGCACGCCCCTGCCATCACCGCCGCCAGAGGCTGGGCACCGCCCATGCCCCCGAGGCCGCCCGTCAGGATCCAGCGCCCCGTCAGCTTGCCATCATAGTGCTGGCGCCCGGCTTCCATGAAGGTCTCATAGGTGCCCTGCACGATGCCCTGGCTGCCGATATAAATCCAGGATCCGGCGGTCATCTGGCCGTACATGGCCAGCCCCTTCTTGTCGAGTTCGTTGAAATGGTCCCAGTTCGCCCAGTGCGGCACCAGGTTGGAGTTGGCAATCAGGACACGCGGGGCGTCCTTGTGAGTGTTGAACACACCCACCGGCTTTCCCGATTGCACCAGAAGTGTCTGGCTGTCTTCGAGGTCGCTGAGCGCAGCAACGATCGCATCGAAATCCTCCCAGGTACGGGCCGCCCGACCAATCCCGCCATAGACAACCAGCTCATGCGGGTTCTCGGCGACATCGGGATGCAGGTTGTTCATCAGCATCCGAAGCGGCGCTTCCGTCAGCCAGGACTTGGCGGTGCGCTCGGTCCCTGTGGCCGGAAAGATATCACGAATGTTGTGGCGGGGATTGTTCATAGGGAACCTCTCAAAGCTGGCGCGCTCTCTGCAAGCGCGGTGAGGATGTCGGAAAGGAGACCGCGCAGACCGTCGGCCTTAACGCTGTCATAGGTCCAAGGCGCGGCTTCGTTGGCGAGGTAGGTGGACTGCGCCAGCTCCATCTGAATGGCGTGGATACCCACGCTGGGTTGTCCGTAATGTCGGGTTGTCCAGCCACCTTTGAACCGGCCGTTAATCACCGTCGAGTACCCTTCGGCGGCTTCGCAGACGCCGCTGACGATGGCCGCGAGCTCAGGCGCGCAGGTTTGGCCCTCGTTTGTGCCGATGTTGAAATCGGGCAGGGTGCCGTCGAAGAGAAAAGGGATCTCCGACCGGATCGAGTGGCAATCGTAAAGGATCGCGACGCCGTGTGCGGCCCGCACCCGCCCAAGCTCTGCGGCCAGCGCCGCATGATAGGGCGCGTGATAGGTGCTGCGCCGACGATCAATCTCGACCTCATCGGGCGGCGTTTCCCAGATCTCCCTCCCGTCGAAATCCGTAAGAGGAACGAGGCTGGTGGTGCTTTGCCCGGGGTAGAGGCTCACGCCTTTCGGATCGCGGTTCACATCGATCACATAGCGGTGGGTGTTCGTGCGAACGGTCGTCATGTCGGGCCCCAGACCGTCATAGAGTCGATCAATATGCCAATCCGTGTCCGCCAGCGCGCGCCCCGTTTCGTTCAGCGTGCGGGCGACCTCGTCCGGCACATCGGTGCCGGTATGGGGCAGGCCCAGAACGATGGGCCCCGCACCACTTATGACCTCGACATCGATCATGCGCTTGCGTCCATCAGACTGGGCAGGTCGAAGGCCTCGGTCAGCGCGCCGGTGGCGATCAACTCCGCCGCCGCATCGAGCGAGGGCT
>JBCDKN010000029.1:0-4538 GCA_038746545.1 Pseudomonadota bacterium | reverse complement strand
ACGGTCTCACGCCCTATGAGCACATCTGCAAAACCTGGACTTCAGAGCCCGATCGATTCATCGTCGATCCGATCCACCAGATGCCGGGACTGAACAGCTAGGGTGTTGGCCGCGTGTCTGGAGCCTCATTCACTTAAGACCGGCGCAGAACTCCTGGATACGGGTACAGGCGTCTTTCAGCAGCTCGTCAGAGGTCGCGTAGCTGACCCGAAAACAAGGCGAGAGCCCAAAGGCGGCACCGAACACCACCGCAACGCCCTTTTCCTCCAGCAGGGCGGATGCAAAGCTCTCGTCGTCGACGATCTTGGTTCCGCCCGCGCTCGTCTTGCCGATGCAGCCCGCAATCGAGGGATAGACGTAAAACGCCCCCTCCGGTGTCGGGCAGGAGATCCCCTCGGCGGCGTTTAGCATTTCCACCACCATGTCCCGGCGACGTTTGAAGGTCTCGTTGTTCGACGGGATATAGTGCTGCGTTCCGTTCAGGGCCTCGACCGCCGCCCACTGGCTGACAGAGCCGGGGTTGGACGTGCTCTGGGATTGAACCTTGCGCATCGCGCCAATCAGGGTTTCCGGGCCTGCGGCATAGCCGATCCGCCAGCCCGTCATGGCATAGGCCTTGGACACGCCATTGACGGTGAGCGTACGGTCGTAAAGCCCGGGTTCCACCTGAGCCGGCGTTGCAAACTCGAAATCGTCATAGACGAGGTGCTCGTACATATCGTCGCTCATCACCCAGACATGGGGATGGCGCATGAGCACATCGGTGAGCTCCTTCAGTTCTTCCGCCGTGTAGGCCGCGCCGGTCGGGTTCGACGGCGAGTTGAAGATCAGCCACTTGGTCTTGGGCGTGATCGCGGCCTCAAGCTGATCGGCGGTCAGTTTATAGGCTGTCTGGCTGGAAGCCTCGGCAACCACGGGTTCTCCGCCGGCCAGCAACACCATGTCCGGATAGCTGACCCAGTAGGGCGCAGGTATCACCACCTCGTCGCCGGGGTTCAGCGTCGCGATCAGGGCGTTGTAGAGAACCTGCTTCCCGCCAGTGCCGACCGTGACCTGGGACGGGGTATAATCGAGCCCGTTGTCGCGCTTGAACTTTTCGCAAATCGCCTGTTTCAGCTCCGGGATCCCGTCCACCGCCGTGTACTTTGTCTCGCCCCGGTCGATGGCGGCTTTGGCCGCGTCCTTGATATTCTGTGGCGTGTCGAAGTCAGGCTCGCCTGCGCCGAGGCCGATCACGTCCTTGCCCGCAGCCTTGAGCTCACGCGCCTTGTTGGTAACCGCGATGGTTGGGGACGGTTTCACACGCGCAAGGGAATCGGACAGGACGCTCATTGGGGCTCTCCGGTTGAATTGGAAACGCGCCATGCTTAGGCTGCGCACGGTACTGGTTCAAGCCTTGGGGAGTGTTCGGGCAATGGAAGACACAGGTCCAGACTCCGACTGGTATGGCACGCATACGGCAACCTTCGGGGATCGGGTGGCGGGTGCCCGCGAAAGCCTCGGGATGAGCCAGGAAGACCTCGCCCGGCGCCTCGGCGTGAAGCTCAAAACCGTGCGTGGCTGGGAAGAAGACGTATCTGAGCCCAGGGCCAACAAGCTCCAGATGCTGGCCGGGGTGCTGAATGTGTCGATTACCTGGCTGTTGACGGCCGAAGGAGACGGGCTTTCCGGCCCTAGCGAGGTTGCCGCCCTTCCCGATGACGTGCTGGACCTGCTTGCGGAGTTGCGGACCCTGCGCACCGACATGACACGGAATGCCGACCGTCTTGGACGGCTGGAGAAACGCCTGCGCCAGATTCTCAAGGAAGGTGCGACACCATGACTGAGCCGCGGGAGACCCGCCTGAAGCGTTTGCACATGCGCTCGATCCGCCGGGGCATCAAGGAAATGGACATCATCCTTGGGGGTTTCTCGGAGATGCAACTTGCCACCCTGAGTGACGAGGAGCTTGGTCTCTATGACGTCATGCTGTCTGAAAATGACCATGACTTGTACCAATGGGTAACGGGCCAGCAGCCGACGCCGGAGAGGTATCTTGATCTGATCACCTTGATCTCAGCCCGGTTTCATCCCGACAGGGTCTGAACGAAGCTCTGTAACGCTCTGTTTACCATGCAAAATCCTGCCTGAGCAAATTTACGTAATCTTGGGAAAATAGCTCGATGGTTGCTCCGAGGTACAGCGTCGGAGACGATTATGAGTTTGCATTCCCAACTGGGTGAAACGCAGCGCAAGGGTTTCATGTCCAGCTATTTGGACTCCCTTGCACTTGTGGAACGCCTTCACCGGCTGTTGCTCGATGTCATCAAGGATGAGTTCGAGCGCATCGGGATCCTTGAGGTGAACGCCGTTCAGGCGCTCCTCCTGTTCAACATTGGCGACAACGAAGTCACGGCAGGTGAACTGAAAAGCCGCGGCTATTATCAGGGTTCGAACGTGTCGTACAACCTGAAGAAACTCGTCGAAACCGGGTTCATGCACCACCAGCGTTGCGAAATCGATCGCCGCTCCGTCCGGGTGAAGCTCACCGAAGAAGGCATCAAGATCCGGGACATTGTCGAGGAGTTGTTCCTGCGCCATGCCGAAGGGCTCGAGAGCCGCGGCATCCTCGGCACAGACGGCATCGACGATATCAACACGTCGCTGCGGCGCGTCGAGCGGTACTGGACGGACCAGATCCGCTACATCTACTGAAGGCCAACCTGCGCCCCGCCTGGGCGCGGTGCAGGACGAGGCCGCCGTTCACCAGTGACCGGTGTTGCCCATGCTGGCCCATGGCTCTGCTGGGGCCAGATTGTCCCCCGCCTGCAGCAATTCGATCGAGACATTGTCAGGCGAGCGGACAAAGGCCATGTGACCGTCCCTTGGGGGCCGATTGATCGTCACGCCATTGTCCATCAGCTTCTGGCACGTCGCATAGATGTCATCGACCCTGTAGGCGAGATGGCCGAAATGGCGGCTGTCGGACGGTAGCCCCTCATCCCCATCCCAATTATAAGTCAGTTCCACGGGCGTCTCTGGCTGTCCCGGGGCTGCCATGAAGACCAGCGTGAAGCGCCCCTGTTCACTATCGTGTCGCCGGATCTCTTCCAGACCCAGAAGCTTGTAAAAGGCGATGGATGCGTCGAGATCAGCCACACGCACCATCGTGTGCAGGTAGGTAAGGGTCATGGTGGTTCTCCTCCGAAAAAGTGCTCCACTGAAGACTTAGACCAGCGGCAATGATTTGGCGACCGGCGACTGAGTACCCGACTAAGGAGAGCATAGAAGCACCACATGTCGATTATTCGTTTGCATGACATCCTACATGTTGTAGCCTCCGAGTCGTGATCGAAAGGAGAGCTGCCATGAATGCCCCAAGCCAAATGGGTGAAACGACCGACCCGATTGCGGAGCAGCGGGCGCAGTGGAGCCAGACAAGGCGCGCCACAGTTCCTGCCATGGAAGAGCTTCTTTATCTGCCTCACGACGTTCTCGACCACGGCTTCGTGCGTGTTGTCGACTACATGGGCGACGATGCCGCCATCGTGCAGGCGGCCCGGGTCAGCTATGGCGCGGGAACCAAGAAGGCGCGCGACGATTCCGGGCTTATCCGGTACCTGATGCGCCACTGGCATTCGACGCCCTTTGAGATGTGCGAGATCAAGCTGCACGTGAAGCTGCCGGTTTTCGTTGCCCGCCAGTGGATCCGCCATCGGACGGCGAATGTGAACGAATACTCTGCGAGATATTCCATCCTCGACCGGGAGTTTTACATCCCGGCGCCTGAAAACCTCGCGGCACAATCGAGCACCAACAACCAGGGCCGCGGTGAAACCCTTGAGGGCGATGAAGCCGCAAGGGTTCTAGATTTGCTGCGCGACGATGCCACCCGGGCCTATGACCATTACGAGGAAATGCTAAGCCAGGATGGCCAGCGCGGGCTCGCGCGGGAACTCGCCCGGATGAACTTGCCGGCCAACATCTACACACAATGGTACTGGAAGACGGACCTGCACAATCTGTTTCACTTCTTGCGTTTGCGCGCCGACAGCCACGCGCAATATGAAATCCGGGTCTATGCCGAGACGATCTGCAACATCGTGGCGCAATGGGTCCCGGCAGCATTTGCGGCCTTCGAGGATTACCGGCTGTCGGGTGCAAACGTCTCCGGCCCCGCCCTGGAGTGCCTCCGGCGCATGCTCGCCGGCGAAGCGGTCACTCGGGAAACATCCGGCATGAGCGCCGGTGAATGGCGTGAGTTCCAGAGCCTCATCGCAGAGCCGTCAAAAAAATCCGATCAATAACTGGTAGTTTTTCTAAGCCGCTGAGCGGCATCGGCGCGCAGTTCTAGGACGGTTGCGGCGTTTTCGGCTTCCCAGGTCTTGAACGCGAGATATGCCGCGGCGCCTGTCTCGCCATCGCCGAAATGAGACTTCACCTCCACATAGAGTGAGGCGCAGAAGATCGCGTCGTCGCGGGAAAGGAGCGTTTCTGATGCTGCCAGATCGCACATGTAATAGCTTGTCAGCACGAGCAGAAAGGTAGCCATGACGATT
>JBCDKN010000028.1:0-4594 GCA_038746545.1 Pseudomonadota bacterium | reverse complement strand
CCCGCCGCCTTGGCGTGGCAGGGGATCGTCTCCGGGCTCGGGCGCTTCCATTTGGAAACATCGAGCTTGGCGCCCTTGGTCTTGGCATCGCCGTAATAGGCGCCCCATTCCCAGGCGGCGACGGCCATGCGCACCGGGTTGCGGTGCGACGCGACCCCCATATCCTCGCCGGCCCCGCGCCAGGCCACGACCCGGACATAGGCATCGGACAGCCCGTTGGCTGCCATGACCTGTTTCTTGGCTTCTTCGATCTGCTCGACGGTCCAGGGGATCTCGGTATCGATCAGCTCGCCGGATTTCAGCAGCCGCTCCGAGTGCCGGACGGACTCGAAGATCTTGCCGCCATAGGCGCGCTCGCCCTCGAAGACGGAGGAGGCGTAGTGCATCGCGTGGGACAGGATATGCACCTGGGCATCGCGCCAGGGCACCATTTTGCCATCCAGCCAGATCATCCCGTCGCGATCGTCGTACCCACCGGCCATGGTAAATCTCCCTCGCAGCCACTACGCAATTTATGAAAGTTGCGCGTTTAAGTCCGTTTCGGACATGAAATTACGCTCAATCCTGCTGGGGCTATCAGTCCGCTCTTGGAAAGTCAACAAGGCTGACGTAAAATGCCTGGGCGAGGTGTCAAGGAGTGAACAAGATGGCCGACGGGCGACCGGGTGGAGGAAGCGACGGGGAGAACCTGCTGTTTCTGACCGACGAGCAGTTGCGCAAGGGCATAGAGGCAATGTTCTTTGCCTATCGGGGGTTTACCGCCGATCCCGACCGGCTGCTGGAGGAGTTTGCCTATGGCCGCGCCCACCACCGGGCGCTGCATTTCATCCAGCGCACGCCCGGCACGACCGTCAACAATCTACTTGCGATCCTGGGCGTAACGAAGCAATCGCTGAACCGGGTTTTGCGTACGCTCATCGAGGACGGGCTGGTGGTAAGCCGAGTCGGCAAACGGGATCGCAGGGAGCGCAATCTCTTTCTGACTGAGGCCGGAGCCGCGCTGGAGCGACGCCTGTCGGAGGCGCAGCGCCGGAGGATGCGGGCAGCCTATCGCGCAGCTGGGCCAGAAGCGGTACGGGGGTTTCGTCAGGTGCTGGAGGAGATCATGGATCCAGAGCTGCGGGGGCATTTCCATGGCTGAAGGCGAGTTGCTCTCTCCCGAAGTGCCGGAGGCGCATCTTCTCATCGTGGACGACGACGACCGGATCCGGACGCTGCTGCAGAAATTCCTGATGCGAAACGGGTTCCTTGTCAGCGCGTCGCGGGATGCCGCACAGGCCAGACGGTTGCTGAGCGGGCTGGAGTTCGACCTGATCGTGCTCGACGTGATGATGCCCGGCGAGGACGGTATCGCGCTGACCCGCGCCCTGCGCGAGGATATCGCGACCCCGATCCTGCTGCTCACGGCCAAAGGCGATACCGCCGACCGGATCAAGGGGCTGGAGGCCGGCGCGGATGACTACCTTGCCAAACCCTTCGAGCCGAAAGAGCTGCTGCTGCGCATCAACGCGATTCTGCGCCGCGTGCCGACCCCGCCATCGGAAGGGGCATCGATCAAGGTGCTGAGCCTCGGCCCGGTGCGCTACGACGTGGAGCGTGGCGAGATGTGGGCAGGCGAGCAGCTCATCCGGCTGACGGCGACCGAAAGCCAGCTGATGCGGATATTCTCCGCCAATACCGGGGAGGCCTTGAGCCGCACAAAGCTTGTCGAGGATCTGGGCCGCGACAAGGGCCAGGCGCAAGAGCGTGCGGTGGACGTCCAGATCACCCGGCTGCGCCGGAAGATCGAGGCAGATCCGAAGCAGCCGCGTTACCTTCAGACCGTCCGCGGCGCAGGATACATGCTGGTGGCGGACTAGGGCGGCCCGCGCCGCCTAGATCTTGGCGAGCATCGCCTTGAGCTGGTCGCGTTCGGTTTGCGACAGCGGCGAAAGAATGCCCTCCAACGCCTCGGCCACGGCCCCCTGGAGCACCCCGACAGTCTCATGGCCCTCCGGTGTCAGTTCCAGAAGCGATGCGCGTCCATCATCGGCGCAGGTCTTGCGCGCGATCAGGCCCTTGCGCTCCAGCGCTTGCACACCCCGGGTCATCTGGGCCTTGTCGCGCGCCATCAGCCTGACGAGGTCCTGTAGCCGCGCGGGTTCGTTCTCGGCCAGGGTGAGCAGCAAAATGCCCCCGGCTGGACCGACCTGGTGGTGATCGAACTCTGCCGCGCGGAGGTTCAGGGCGGAATGGATACGGCGGGTCATACGGTCGACCAGGCGGGCGATTTCGACGTCAGGCATGGTGGCTGTTTGTTGACAAAGTCAACCAGATTGGAGTAGCGATAGGGCACGCTAGGGACAGGTCTCGAAACAGGCAACCGGTCTGATGACCGTGGTGGGAGAGAAATCTCATGTCAGGCAGCGATCAGAAACTTCTAAAGGCTGCGGCCGTGCTTTGGGTGATCTGGGGGCTGGTACATGCTTTCGCGGGCATCATGGTACTGTCCGGCACGTCGGCGCAGGGATTTCAGGCGATTGCCGATGCGGTGGACCCCGCAACGCTCGCCGGTCCCTATCCCGATGCCGTTGGCGCGGTGCTGAGCCAGCATGCGTGGAACCTGCTGTGGTTCGGTGTTGTGACCATGGTTGGCGCGGTCTTCATCTGGCGCGGATCTATCGTAGCCATCTGGGTCACCGCGCTGGTCGGCGGGTTGGCGGATCTGGGCTATTTCATGTTCCTTGATCTTCCGGGATATGTGCATTTCCTGCCGGGAACCTTGATGACACTGGTTTCGAGCGCCGCCATCCTGCTCAGCGGATATGCCTGGTTCCGTTCGTCAAGAACACCCGAGCCCACGGTATAGCTTTGCAGCGACACGGCGTTCTCTTTGACCTGCATTGGCAAGGGCGAAGATTCGCGCGCAGAAGCTTCCCGGCTGAGATTTGAGAGACCAACCATCCGCGCCGAAGGGTTGCTGTCTGTGTAATGACAAAGCAGCCGGAGTGCCTGAGAGGAACTGGAGGGCCTGCGGGAAAGCGCAGAAATCGCCTTCGATGGGCCGGTGGAAGCTGCTCCAACGCTACAAGACATCCGAGTGCCGTTTCCTGCGCTGTTCCAACAATCCGTCGCACGAACAAAGCGGGTGAGCCGGGTGTCATCGCTGGGTGGGACGGCTACCGCAAGCCCATGCCCTTCAGGACATAGTACGCGTGGGTATGGCAGTTGTTCCAGAGGGTGTTGTAGCTGTTCACGCCGCCAGCCGCAAAAGGGCCTCCGATCGCTCCGGCATTATCGTTGGGATCGAGGTTTATGCCGGTGGGGTTCTCGAAAAAGTCCTGAAGACGGAAGTTGCTCGTTCGTCCGACAAGCTCGAAACGGCGCGTGGAGTCGTTGAACGACGTCCTCATCGCAGCCGGCGTTTGGGTCTGGGCGTTTCTTTCCAATCCGTTGACTTCGACCTCTGACACCCACAGCGTGTCGTTGTCCCCAAAGGTCCCGACTTGATAGGTCACCGCGACCAGTTTCTCGTGGTAGAGACCAAGACCCAGGGCTTCGAGCAGCGGCGCGTCTTTCGGGACCGGCAGGTTAGGCAGGGAATGATTGCTGCCAAGCAATGGCTCCTTGACGCGAAACACGAGCGTGTCGCCATCCGACGCGGAGGCGTGAAAATCATCCAGAAGCTGCGCCATGTGGCTTCCGCTACGGAAGCCGGAATTGACATTGGCGCCCATCAACCCCCGCCAAAAGACATTGACCCCGCCGGCCATCTCCATGCCTTTTCCAAAGGTCTTCCAGTCAAAATGGTGCCAGCCGCGATGCGCGCCGGCGGCGGTTGACTGACCGACGCCGAGGCCGGCATCTGAGACGCTGCGATAGAGATACCGCCGCGACCGGGTGTGGGCGACGACATCCTGTACGGCGTCGTAATCCAGATAGCCGCCGAGGCCCTCGCTGACGATACCCAGGGCCAGGAACACATCGATCCCGGCCGTGTTGTGCATGATGGCATGCCAGAAAGACTTGGGATCACTGAGGATTGCCAGTGGCCCCATCATCGGCGCCAGAAAGAACCGCGCGAAGCCGCCACCGGTGCCGCGGTTCAGCCGATGGTTGAACCACCCCATGCTGTGGAAGAAGTCTTTTCCGGTCGGGTCCACATGCATCACCGGATTGCCACCGCCATAGGCGTAACGGTTGATGTTCTGGACGGGGTCGCGAGAGATGAAACCGGGAAGCTCGGGATCGTACCAGCGCGCCCGCATGTAATAACCGCCCCAGACCGGGTCGCGGTATTCCCCCGCAAACTGAAACGGGTTCTCGGCAAGGTCGTATTCGGTGTCGGGCGCTGGCGATCCTGCCGGGGTGTCGCCATAGGGCGTGTAGGCGTAGGCGGTAAGCGCGTCCGAGCCCGGGTGATAGAGCGCAGACGTATCCTTGCGCGGGGCCATCAGCACCTGTTCGGTCCCATCGCTGAGATACCGCCCGGGCCCCATGCGGCCGCTGGTCCGGCCGTCCTTGCCCTGTTTTTGGGTGACGACGCGGCGCACCGCGCCGCCATCGTAGTAGAAGCTGAGCGTGTCGCCGCCAAACTCGGCCCGCGACAGCATCT
>JBCDKN010000027.1:0-4619 GCA_038746545.1 Pseudomonadota bacterium | reverse complement strand
GACTACGCGGGCGTCAACCGCCGCTTCTTCCTTATGACGACCGCGATGGCGGGCGTCACGACAAGTGCAATACTCGCGGGCGGAGGATCAGCTTTTGCTGCGGCGCTGACCGCCGATGAAGCCGCCATGGTTTTGCGGATGACGCAGGACATCTATCCGCATCCCGACTTGCTCGATATTGAAGTCTATCAAGCCGTCGTTGATGGTGTGCTGGCCGGGGCCGACGATGACGAGGCCAACGCAACCGCCTTGCGCGATGGTCTGGCGCAAGTCGAGGAGCAGGCGCAGGCGCTGTTTGGCTCCAGCTATGTTGACATTCCAGACGCCGACGCGCGCGAGGGGCTCCTGCGCAAGTTTCAGAACGAAGGGTTCTTCCAAGGCATTCGCTGGGCGACCTATTTCGGCATCTACAACAACCCCGATGTCTGGCCGAAATTCGGCTACCAAGGTTCTTCGGTTGAGTACGGAGGCTATATCGACCGCGGGTTCTCAGACATCACCTTCGTTCCCCCGGGCCCGTCCCTTGAAGACCGCCTCGCTGCGGTCGAAGGCTAGGAGGGACAAAACATGGCTACTTTCGATCTGAAAGACGACGGCGTTGTTGTGATCATAGGCTCCGGTGCGGGCGGCGGAACGCTTGCCAACGAACTGGCGCAGAAAGGGATCAAGTCGGTGGTTCTGGAAGCCGGACCGCGTTTCGACACTGGGGACATGGAAAACGACGAATGGACCCAGTTCCAAAAGCTGTCCTGGCTAGATAAACGGTATTCTGCAGGTGGCTGGCATGGCGCGGTGAACCACGCCAACCTGCCCGCATGGATCGTGAAAGGATATGGTGGCTCGACAATTCACTGGGCCGGTGTCGCACTCCGCTTCAAGGACTACGAGTTCAAAACCCGTTCGACATATGGCGGGATCGCCGAAGCTAACGTCGAAGACTGGCCTATCTCGCTGGAGGAAATGACTCCCTGGTACGAGAAGGCCGAGCTCAGGATGGGTGTCACCGGGAAGACCACCGGGATGCCACATCTTCCCTGGAACAACGGGTTTCGGGTGCTTGCCGAGGGCTGCCGCCGGACCGGGCGCACGGACTACGCCTCGGGCCCGATGGCGATCAACTCGGTCCAACGGGACGGACGCCCCCCCTGCCAGCAAATCGGCTTCTGCATGCAGGGTTGCGCGGTCGGCGCGAAGTGGTCGACTATGGTCAGAGAACTTCCCGACGCGGAATACACTGACTTCTGCGAGGTGCGTACCGACGCGATGGCGTTGAAGATTGAGCATGATGATGCTGGACAGGTTACTGGGGTCGTTTATGCCGATGCGGAGGGAGATCAGCAGCTTCAACGGGCACGGATTGTCTGCGTCGCGGGGAACTCAATCGAAAGCCCGCGGTTACTGTTAAATTCGGCCTCTGCCATGTTCCCGGACGGGCTCGCCAACTCCTCCGGGCAGGTCGGCAAGAATTACATGGTTCACACGACCGGCGGGCTCTACGCGGCTATGCCCGAGCCGGTGCATTTGTTCCGCGGCACCTCGGTTGCGGGGATAGTCGGTGACGATGTCTACCACGACCCGGCGCGCGGCTTCGCGGGCGGCTTTTATCTGGAGTTTCTGTCCTTGGGCTTGCCCTTCATGGCGGCATTCCTGGAGCCAGGGAACACCGGTTGGGGGCGGAGCGTTTCGGGCGCGCTTGAGAAATACGACCACATGTCGGGCGTCTGGGTACTGGGCGAGGATCTCGCGCAGGAAAGAAACGGCGTCACCCTGCATGAGAGCGAGGTTGACCAGTACGGTTTGCCGGTGCCGATCGTGGCCAAGACCCCGCATATCAACGACGTCAACATGACCAACTATATGTACGAGACGTCGGCGCAGATCTACGAGGCCGTTGGCGCAACGGATATCTATGAACTGCCCGCCTATCCCGCCTCCCACAATATGGGGACGAACCGAATGCATGCGGACCCCTCCAAGGGCGTCGTAAACGCCTATGGCCAGTCCCATGACATCGCCAACCTCTTCGTCTCCGACGGCAGTCAGTTCACGTCGTCGGGCGCCTGCAACCCGACGCTGACGATCGTGGCGCTGGCCATCAGGCAGGCCGAGTACATCGCGCAAGAGATGGGCGCCCAGAGCATCTAGGTCCGGATCCTCCCCGGGCGCGGCCGGGCCTCCGGGTCTGGTCGTGCTTGGAGGACTGTCCGGCAATCACCAATCAAATGGAGGAAACCATGATCAAGACATTCTCGACAATGGCCATTGCCAGCCTGACCGCGCTGAGCTTTCCCCTGCAGGTTAACGCGGAAATGCCTGGGATGCGCGGCACCCAGCATATCGGCATCACGGTTCCGAATGTGGAAGAGGCCGTCGAATTCCTGGTCGACGTGATGGGATGCGAATCCTTCTTCTCGTTCGGGCCGTTCGGACCCTTTGAAGACGACTGGATGACCAGAAACCTCAACGTGAACCCGCGCGCCGAGATCGAAGTGATCACGATGGTGCGCTGCGGGAACGGTCCGGCGCTCGAAGTGTTCCAATACACCTCGCCCGACCAGGACCCGAACCCGCCGGCGAACAGTGATATCGGCGGGTATCATATCGCATTCTATGTCGACGATATTCGGGCCGCGGAACAACATCTGCGCGACAACGGGGTTCAGGTGCTGGAAAGCCCGAAGCCGCTGACCGGGACCGGTCTGGAGGGCATGGAGTGGCTCTACTTCCTTTCCCCCTGGGGCATGCAGATGGAGGTCGTTAGCGCCCCCGAAGGGATCGTGGATGAGAAAGAAAACAACCGCAGTTTCTGGGATCCACGCTCGGAGTCTTAAACGAAACAACGGGTTCTGCCAGACGCTGGCGGGCCTGTTCTCCACGTGGTGCTCTCATGTTCCATGCCTTGAAATCTACGCGTGCCCTCGGCTTTGTTGCCTTGGCCTTGGCGGTTTGCACCACCCTTTTCGCGTCACCACATCGCGCTGCGGCGCATTTCAGCTACTCCGACCCCAGGATTGTGCATATCGCTGAAACCGAGGCGGGCGAGATCGTCATTCTGGTCAGAATGCCCGCGCCGCTGGCATTGCTGCCATCGGACTGGCAGGGGGAAGCGGAGACGCGTCTGCCACCGTTTTCGTTTCGCGAAGGGCAGGAGATCCTCCTCGATCTGGACGCCACGCGCTCAGAGCAGGCGTTGTTCCACCGCATGCTGACGGACGGGCTTTCCGTCTGGCTGAACGAACAGCTGCAAGAGATAAGCATTGGCCGAACCCAGTTTTGGCCCGATGCCGACCGACCGGGCTTTGGAACCTTAAAGTCTGCCCTACGGGCGCTTGACGAAACGGTCGCGGCAACGAGCCTGCCCTATTTCGATACGACACTCGATGTTGAGTTCATCCTGCCTGCCCGCGGTCTCGATGCCGCAATAAGTCTGAGCTCCCAACTCGGAGCGACCTTCCAGGTCATCGAACGGTTTGGCACTGTCATCAAGCTGCACCGTGACGGAGGGACCGAAACTCAAGCCCTGATCGGTGTACTCGACGCCGCGTTCCCGAGTGTTCAGAGCACTTGGGAACAGTTGCTCGACATCGCCTGGATCGGGGCCGAGCATATCTATCTCGGCTTCGATCATCTCGCGATGATCCTTCTGATCGCCGTCGCCGCCCATAGCTGGCGCCAGGCCCTTCTCTGGGCGTCGGCGTTTACGGTGGGCCACGTCGTGACGCTCGCAGCAGGGCTATATGGTTTCGCGCCACAAACCGCCTGGTTCATTGCATCCGTTGAGTTCCTGATCCTGGCCTCCATCCTCGTAGCGGGTGCGGCCATCGTGTTGAAACTCCCGCATTTGATGAGCTGGCCCACGCTGCTCACCATCGGCCTTATCCACGGCTACGGCTTTGCCTCCGCAGCCTCGGTCGCGCTCTTTGCCGGAGAGGTGGATGCCCTCTCCCTGCTGGCATTCGCCGTCGGTCTGGAGCTGTGTCAACTGGCTGTATATTTGGCCATTCTCCCGCTCATTCTGACGCTCGACCGGTTTGTCAATTCCAATGGTTTTCGCTGGCGGCAACCGGTGGCGCTGTGCCTCGCAGCCGCCGCCGGCGTCGCCGTCTTTCAACAGCTCATGCAAGCGACCGGCTTCTCCGTCGCCTGACACCCTGGGAGACACCACATGTCCGACCAATCTTTCGATTTGATCGTCATCGGCGCAGGCCCCGGGGGGTATGTCGCTGCGATCCGGGGCGCACAGCTCGGGATGAATGTTGCCTGTATCGAGCGGGAGCATCTCGGTGGGATCTGTCTGAACTGGGGCTGCATCCCGACAAAGGCGATGCTGCGATCGGCCGAAGTGCTGCATCTTGCGCAACGGGCCACGGATTTCGGTCTGAGTATCGACGACCCCACCCATGATCTGGACGCCATCGTCAAACGGTCCCGGGCAATCGCCAAGCAACTGTCAAACGGTGTGGGTTACCTCTTCCGCAAGAACAAGGTGACAAGCATCATGGGCGCCGCGCGACTTGCGGGCAACGGCCAGGTTGTTGTCACGACAAAGGATGGCGAGCAAACACTTCAGTCGGACAACATCGTTGTGGCCACCGGCGCGCGGGCCCGCGAACTGCCCG
>JBCDKN010000026.1:0-4956 GCA_038746545.1 Pseudomonadota bacterium | reverse complement strand
CCGTGACCTCTGGGCGCGGAACGCTGAAGGACGCGATGAATGACGCTCTGCGCGACTGGGTGACCAATGTGCGCGACACGTTCTACTGCATCGGCACGGTGGCCGGGCCGCACCCATACCCGGCCATGGTCCGCGATTTTCAGGCGATCATCGGCAAGGAAGCCCGCGAGCAGATGCTCGCCGCCGAGGGGCGTCTGCCCGATACTCTGATCGCTGCAATCGGCGGAGGCTCCAACGCCATGGGCCTCTTCTACCCGTTCCTCGACGACAAAGACGTTGGGATCATCGGCGTCGAGGCCGGTGGCAAGGGCGTGAATGAGAAGATGGAGCATTGCGCCTCTCTCACCGGTGGGCGCCCCGGAGTGCTCCATGGCAACCGCACCTACCTCTTGCAGGATGGCGATGGCCAGATCCTTGAAGGATTCTCGATTTCGGCAGGTCTCGACTATCCGGGCATTGGGCCGGAGCATGCCTGGCTCCACGATATCGGCCGCGCGAAGTATGTCTCGATCACCGATGCCGAAGCGCTGCAGGCCTTCCAGCTGAGCTGCGAGACCGAGGGTATCATCCCCGCGCTGGAGCCGTCCCACGCGCTGGCCCATGTGGCAAAGATCGCGCCGGAGCTGCCCAAGGATCACCTAATCTGCATGAATATGTGCGGGCGGGGTGACAAGGATATCTTCACCGTGGCCAAGGCGCTCGGCGTGGATATGTCCGGCGCGCTCTGAGCCCCGCGCATCGCAATTTCAAAGCCCGGCGTCGGTCACTCCGCGTCGGGTTTTTGCGTGGAATCCACCGCGTGTTCGGCCAGCACATCCAGCGTGACCGCCTCCAGCGCGCGCGCATGGGTGGACTCGAGCCGGACCTTGGGGGCGCAGCCTTCCTCATGGGCCTGCTGGAAGCGCCCGGCGCAGAGGCACCACTGATCCCCCGGCTTCAGCCCCGGGAACATATATTCCGGGCGCGGGGTCGACAGGTCGTTGCCGACGTATTTTGAGAAGGCCAGAAACTCCGCCGTCATCACCGCGCAGACCGTGTGGTTGCCATGATCCATCCCGGAGGTGTCACAACAGCCATTTCGGAAAAACCCGGTCAGAGGCTCCTCCGAGCAGGACTGCAAGGGCCCGCCCAGGACATTTACCGACTCGGCACGCTCATAATTCATCACTCGCCCTCCGTACTCACAGTGTAACGCCCGGCGAATGCGCGGCAAGCCTGCGCCGTGGGAACCAGCCCTAGCGGAACTTGTCTGCGAGTTTTTGCAGCGCCGTGCGGGTGTCGGGTTCCGGTTCCGGTGCGGGTTTCGATGCTTGTTTTGACGCAGGGGCGAGGGGCTTGGCCTCGGGCGCAGCGCCACCCGGTTTGCCGTGTCCGCCCCCTGACGAGCGTGGCGGTGCCGTGCGCAGCGAGACCGCATTCATGAACTTGCCCGCATCCCCCGCAGCAAGCTCCGGCGCGCCATCGCCGATCCCGCGCAGAAGATCGTCGAGCCACTCCGCCTCCGCCTTCGCGAAATCGCTGAGCACATAGCCTGAGACCCGGTCCTTGTGCCCGGGATGTCCTATGCCGAGGCGCACCCGCTGGTAATCCGCCCCGATATGGGAGTGGATCGACCGCAGCCCGTTATGGCCCGCATGACCGCCGCCGGTTTTCACCCGGCATTTGCCGGGCGCGAGGTCAAGCTCGTCGTGAAAGACGGTGACATCACCGGTGTCGAGTTTGAAGAACCGCATGGCTTCGCCCACGGATTGGCCTGAGCGGTTCATGAAGGTCTCGGGCTTCAAAAGCACCACCTTGGTGGACCCGAACTTGCCCTCGCTCAGCTGGCCCTGAAACTTCGATCGCCAAGGCGCGAAGCTGTGATCCGCCGCGATCTGATCCAGCGCCATGAATCCGATATTGTGGCGATTGCCGCTATACTTCGCACTGGGATTGCCCAGCCCCACGAACAGTTTCATTGCGCTCTCCGTCTGTCTTGTGGGCCTGTCTAGCCTGCGGAGGACCCGAAGGGGAGTCCAACCAAAGAGTCGCATTGCATCAAACAGGTCATATTGGTAACAAAGATTTACCAATATAGAGGGAAGAGACCAAATGGCGGTGATCACCGAGATCGAGGATCTGCGAAAGATCTACAAGCGGCGCGTGCCCAAGATGTTCTACGATTACGCGGAAAGCGGCAGCTGGACTGAGCAAACCTTCCGTGAAAACAGCTCGGATTTCGACCTGATCAAGCTGCGCCAGCGGATCGCCATGGATATGGACAACCGGTCCACAAAAACGACCATGGTCGGGCAGGAGGTCTCTATGCCCGTGGCCCTCGCACCTGTGGGTCTGACCGGGATGCAGCACGCTGATGGCGAAATCAAGGCCGCCAAAGCCGCCGAGAAGTTCGGGGTGCCCTATACGCTTTCGACCATGTCCATCTGCTCGATCGAGGATGTGGCGTCGCACACCTCTGCCCCCTTCTGGTTTCAGGTCTATACCCTCAAGGATGATGACTTCATGAAGCGGCTCTTTGATCGCGCGAAGGAGGCCAAGTGTTCGGCCCTCGTGATCACGGTCGATCTGCAGCTCCTCGGGCAGCGCCACCGGGACCTCAAAAACGGTCTCTCGGCCCCGCCCAAGCTGACCCCGGCTTCGATTGCTAACATGATGACCAAGATCCCCTGGGGGCTTGAGATGCTGGGCACCAAGCGGCGGTTCTTCGGGAACATCGTGGGCCATGCCAAGGGCGTGACCGACCCGAGCTCGCTCAGCTCCTGGACCGCGGAGGCCTTCGACCAGTCGCTCGATTGGGAGCGGATCAAGCAGTTCCGCAGCTGGTGGGATGGCCCCGTGATCCTGAAGGGCATTCTTGATCCCGAGGACGCCAAGATGGCGCTGAATGTGGGGGCGGATGCGATTGTCTGCTCGAACCATGGGGGGCGTCAGCTCGACGGGGCGCTCAGTTCGATCCGGATGCTGCCGCAAGTCATGGATGCCGTGGGCGACAAGATCGAGGTACATCTCGACAGCGGCATCCGCTCGGGCCAGGACGTGCTCAAGGCCGTAGCGCTCGGGGCCAAGGGCACCATGATCGGACGTGCGTATACCTATGGGCTCGGTGCCATGGGCGAGGCGGGCGTGACCAAGGCGCTGGAGGTGATCCACAAGGAACTGGATCTGTCCATGGGCCTCTGCGGCCGCCAGCAGGTCGAGGATCTCGACCCCTCCAACCTGCTGATCCCCGAGGATTTTGCGTCCCGTTGGCAGGCCCGCACCTGAATTGACAAGCCGCCCCCGTCCTGAGCACTCTGCCCGAGAAGGGAGGCGGCGATGCTGGTCTTTCACAATCACGGGCTCGTGCTGTTCTCGATCCCGAAAACCGGCAGCACGGCCCTTGAGGCCGCGCTTCTGCCTCATGCCTCTCTGGCAGTGCAGGCTCCGCCCGAGCATCGCCACATGAACCGCCGGGTTTTTGCCGCGCAATGGGAGGATCTTCTGAACCGGCGCTATGACCGGCGCTTCGAAACCGTTGCTCTTCTGCGGGAACCCGTGGCGCGGCTGCGCAGCTGGTATCGCTATCGCGCGACGCCAGCCTTTGCGGAGACGCCGCTTTCGACGGTCGAGATCAGTTTTGACGATTTCATTGCCGCCACGCTGGAAGAGAGCCCCCCGCCCCATGCGCGGATCGGAGCGCAGGATCGGTTTGTCGCCAAGCCCGGCGGCGGGCTCGGGATCACTCATCTCTTCGACTATGGCCAGATCGATCTCGCGCGCGACTGGCTGGCGACAGCGCTGGGACGCGATCTTCAATTGCCTCGGCGCAACGTCTCGCCCAAGCGGGATGCGCCGCTTTCTGAACCGTTGCGCGCGCGTCTCTCTCTCGCGCGCGCGGCGGAGTTCGCGCTCTATGCGCGGGTCTCAGAGGCCGGTCATCTGGTCACGCCTCAGCCTTAGGCTCTCTTCGTGGCCAGTATGGGCGAAAAAACCGCAGATTCCCCTGATTTATCTGCCTCTGACCCCTTTCGCCCCAGCCCCGATTGTCCTATGAGCGCGGTCTGTTGGGCATACACCCTTGGAGGATGCCCGTGTTTGCAATGTTAGGAGAATGCAATGGCTGGAGAGATTCCGGATCTTGTCGCCGAGCCGCGTTCGGGGACCGGCAAGGGGGCCGCCCGTCAAGCGCGTCGCGACGGGTATGTCCCGGGCGTGGTCTATGGAGGCGGGGCTGAGCCTGTCGCCATCCAGATCAAGTTCAACGAGCTTCTGCGCCGCCTGAAGGCGGGCCGCTTCATGTCGACCCTGTTCAACCTGCAAGTTGAAGGGCAAGAAGATGTGCGCGTGATCTGCCGCGGTGTGCAGCGGGATGTGGTCAAGGACCTGCCCACCCACCTTGATCTGATGCGTCTGCGTCGGACCTCGAAGGTGAACCTGTTCATCCCCGTGGACTTCGTGAACGAGGGCGCCGCCCCCGGCATCAAGCGTGGCGGTGTTCTGACCGTTGTCCGCCCGGAAGTGGAACTGGTTGTGACCGCCGGCGATATCCCCGATAGCATCACTGTGGACCTCTCCGGTCTGGAGATCGGCGACACCGTCACGATCAGCTCGGTCAACCTGCCCGAAGGGGCGAAGCCGACAATCGACCGGGACTTCGTGATTGCGAACATCCAGGCGCCGTCTGGTCTGCGCTCCTCCGAAGACGCGGAAGAAGCCGAAAGCGAAGAGGGCGAGGCGGAAGCCGAAGCCTGATCCCATCGCCTTGCCTCCGTGCAAAGAAAGTGCCGCGCTCCAGGATCCTGGAGCGCGGTTTTTTTTATGCCCGTGAGTAAAGTGGGACGAGATTGACCGGCCCCCTGGACTTTGGGGGGCCGGTCTTTCGCGACGCACCTTTGGAATTGTGTCCGTTTCAGGGATCCGTTTCGGGGGGAGGCTGTCGGGGACGGGTGCTCGGGTCGCGTGGATCGGCCCGGACGG
>JBCDKN010000025.1:0-7238 GCA_038746545.1 Pseudomonadota bacterium | reverse complement strand
GCAGTCCTTCGTTCTTGTGGGCATAACAACGCGGCGCGGGGCTTGGCCGCGCAAGAAATCTTGTATGCGGGCCACCGGCCCGCATGCCGCCTGGATCTACCCGTTTCGCCAAAGGAGGCTCGGGCGATCCATGGTATTAATGGTTGCACGAGGCGGCGCGCGGCCCTGCCGCGCAGCGATGTCTTATGCGGGCCATGGCCCGCATTCCGTTTAAGTCGACGCGTCGGCGGGTACCCAGCGCCAGAGGGTCATGTAACGCGAGCCCAGCAGCCGCCCTACGGGGCCAAGCCAGACCCGTCTCTCAATCTTCGCGCCGAAGCGCTCATAGGCCCGGGCCGCTGCTTGATGCCCTTCCGGCATCTCTGTCCGCCACCCCGCCTTGTCATGTCGCAGCACTTCGGCGCTCAACCAGTCGAGCAGAGCCCGGCCAATACCCCTCCCGCGCGTCTCTGGCGCCACAGCGAAGCCTTCGATATAAAGATCTTGCCCGCGTCCGCGGTAGAGGGTCGCCTGGGTCATGGCATAGCGTAGGACCCCGCCGATCATGCCATATCGGACCTTGTAACGCCGCAAGTCCGGGCGGAGCGAACCGGTACCATCCATTCTGTAGGAGAGGCAGCCCACCACCTCCCCTCCCATCACCACAGCACAGATTCGGTCATTTCGCAGCGGGACAGCCAGCAGCGCCTCCCGGGCATCGCCATCGCCGACGATCCGGTCGAGCGATTTGCGCCGCCGGACAGAATAGGCCCCAACCGCGGCTTCCCAGCCCGGCGCCACAGGATGCATCAACAGCCAGTCATCACCCCTCCGCCAGATATGGCTTTCCGGAATCGGGGTCATTCGCTCAGCGCACGGGCGGCATCCAGTGCGAAATAGGTCAGGATTCCGCTGCATCCGGCACGTTTGAAGGCCATCAGGCTCTCCAGCATGCCGATGCGTTCATCCAGCCAGCCATTCTCCATAGCCGCCTTCAACATCGCGTATTCGCCGCTGACCTGATAGGCGAAGGTTGGCACCTGGAACTCCGACGAGACCCGCTGGCAAATGTCGAGATAGGGCATTCCGGGCTTTACCATGACCATGTCCGCACCTTCAGCGAGGTCCATGGCGATCTCTCGCAGGGCTTCATCGGTATTGGCCGGGTCCATCTGATACGTGGTCTTGTCGCCTTTCAGCGCCCCGCCCGAGCCGACCGCATCGCGGAACGGGCCATAGAAGGCCGAAGCGTATTTCGCCCCATAGGCCATGATCGCGACGTCTTGATACTCGTTCTCTTCCAGCGCCCGGCGCATGACCGCGACACGGCCGTCCATCATGTCGGAGGGGCCGAGGATATCTGCACCAGCCTCGGCCTGCGCCAAAGTCTGCTTCTCGAGCGCCAGCAAAGTCTCATCGTTCAGGATCTCGACGCCGCGTGCGGTTTCGCGGACCAGACCGTCATGGCCGTCGGAGTTGTAAGGGTCCAGCGCCACATCCAGCATCACGCCGATTTCCGGCACTTCCGCTTTCACTGCGCGGGTGGCTGAGTTGACGAGGTTTTCCGGGTTCCAAGCCTCCTCGGCGCCCGGGGTTTTCAACCCGTCCGGCGTGTTCGGAAAGATCGCCATGGCCGGAATGCCGAGTTCCGCAGCCTCCGCCGCTCTGGCAACAAGGCGGTCTATTGTCAGGCGTTCCACACCCGGCATGGTCTCGATCGGCTCGGCTCGGTCCTCGCCCGGGGTGACGAAGCAGGGCCAGATGAAATCGGCGGGCGAGAGCGTGGTCTCGGCCATCATTCTGCGCATCCAGCGCGCCTGGCGCAATCGGCGGGGACGGAGGGCGGGAAACGGCGCGGGCGGCTGCATGGCTTACTTTCGGCTGTGGCGCCGCCTTGGTGCCATGCGGGCCTCCCGCGAGGCAAGCCCTGTCGCTTGCACGTGTGATCTCAGATCCCGTAGATGCCCAGACGGTGCAGTAACCAGGTGCCCAGCAGATGGCGCATGATCATCTCGGCGCGGAACCCTTCGGTCCAAGTTGCCGGCTTTCCCGGCAGATTGCGCTGTGCCGCTGGGATTGCGATGGGGTGGTTGGCGGTCAGGCTTGTCATATCGGCGGTCCCCTCATTCGGTGGTTAACGATGCGATAGGGATAGGCCGGGCAAGCCACGGTTGCTGTGATCTGCTTCACAGGGGTTGCCTTTGTCGTCCAGCCTCCAACGCAAAAAACCAGACCGGAGCGAAGAGATCGTGTGCCTGCCAGAGGGTCGGCGTTTAAAGATTTTCGACTACCCTCTGCAATGCGAAGAAAGACTTCTCGCGGCTTGTCGGATCACGAGGCCTCCGACGGAGAGGCGGCGCGCGATTGGTTTCCTTCGATTGCACCTTTCGCCAATCGCGCTGACTTTTGCGTAACCAGACCGGTTGAGTGCAATCTTCCCTTCGCGGAAGGAGCGTCTCAACGTCTGGGTACAAAGGCGCGCACATCCCAAGAGATTGATCACCCGCGCGGCCCTTGATGCGGTTGTCTTCCGGCACCGCCTCCGCTACCTCCCGGCCCATGAACAAACCACACACGCACGGAGATATCTCTCCGGGCGCCGTCACCATATGCGGCGCGCCGGAGGGATGGGATGCGAAGTTGCTAGCCGATCTGGTGGCGCGCGCCCGCGGCCCAGTGATCCATGTCGCCATAGATGATGCGCGCGCCGCCGCCATGGCCGAGGCGGTTGGGATCTTCGACCCTTCTTTGCCGGTGCTGGTCTTTCCGGCCTGGGATTGCCTGCCCTATGACCGGGTCTCGCCCAATCCCGAGATCTCGGCCGAGCGGATGGCGGTGCTGGCAGCGCTCGCCCATGGTTTCGATCGACCTGCGGTCGTGTTGACCACGCTGAACGCCGCCACCCAGCGCGTTCCCGCAGCGGAGCTTGTCGCCGGGGCCAGCTTCCTCGC
This sequence comes from Pseudomonadota bacterium, assembly GCA_038746545.1. Lineage (GTDB taxonomy): Bacteria > Pseudomonadota > Alphaproteobacteria > Rhodobacterales > Rhodobacteraceae > Dinoroseobacter. Next base: position 4,308 of record JBCDKN010000025.1, on the reverse strand, counting down.
CGATGTGGACCGGAACGTGGATGTCGAGGCGCTGACCGCGTGGCTGGCCCGGATGGGCTTCAACCGGTCCTCGACGGTCACCGAACATGGCGATTTCGCAATTCGAGGCGGGATCATCGATATCTTCCCGCCGGGCGAGATCTATCCCGTCCGGCTCGATTTTTTTGGTGATGTCCTCGAGGGGGCAAGGCGCTTCGATCCGGACAGCCAGCGCACGGTCGAGAAGATATCCCGCGTAGAACTCGCCCCCGCTTCGGAAGTCATCCTCGACGAGGCTTCAATCACCCGTTTCCGACAGGGCTATCGCGGCACTTTCGGCGCAGCGCGGCGGGATGATCCGCTCTACGAAGCGGTCAGCGAGGGGCGCAAGCATCAGGGGATGGAGCATTGGCTGGCGCTGTTCCACGATCGGCTGGAGACGCTGTTCGACTATCTCCCGGGTGCACCGGTCGCGCTGGACGCGCAGATCGACGATGCGTTGGCCGCCCGTGCGGCAACGGTGGCCGATCACTATGAGGCGCGGATCGATGCCGCCAAGACCGCGCCGCGCGATGCAGTCCCCTATCAGCCGATGCCACCCGAGAGACTTTATCTGGACGAGGCTGCATGGCGCAGCCAGCTCCACCCGCGCGCCACACGAGCTTTTACCGGGCATAAACTCCCCCTCGGCCCCGGCGTGATCGATGCCGGTGCCCGCCAGGGCCGCAGCTTTGCGCCGGAGCGCCAGCAGGAAGGCGTCAATCTGTTCGACAAGCTGGTCGAACATGTGAAGCACCGCGCCGCTTTGGGCCCGGTGGTGATCGCGAGCTATTCCGAAGGCGCCCGTGAAAGGCTGATCGGCCTGCTGGCCGATCACGGGCAGGAGGTGCGCCCGATCACGCGATGGGAGGAGGCCGAGGGCGTCTCTGCCCTGGTCTGGGCGCTGGAGCAGGGGTTCCAGACTGATCATCTGACGGTGATCTCGGAACAGGATGTCCTTGGCGACCGCTTGATCCGTCGCGCCCGCCGTGCCCGCAAGGCCGAGAATTTCCTGACTGAGACGCAATCCCTCACGCCTGGCGATCTGGTAGTTCATATCGACCATGGGATCGGGCGCTATCTGGGGCTCGAGACCGTGACTGCACTCGGCGCCCCGCATGATTGCGTCAGCCTGGAATATGCCTCCAACGCAAAGCTTTACCTGCCGGTCGAGAATATCGAACTGCTTAACCGATATGGCCAAGAGACCGGAGAACTCGACCGGTTGGGCGGTGGCGCTTGGCAGGCCAAGAAGGCGAAGATGAAGCAACGGATCCGCGACATGGCGGATCAACTGATCCGGGTTGCCGCCGAACGTGCGCTGAAACAGGGCGAGGTGCTCGAGGCTGGGCCGGGATATGCCGAATTCTGCGCGCGCTTTCCTTATCAGGAAACCGATGATCAGCTCTCGGCAATCGAGGCGGTGATCGCCGATCTGGCCTCGGGCCGCCCGATGGACCGGCTGATCTGCGGCGATGTCGGTTTTGGCAAGACGGAAGTTGCACTGCGCGCAGCCTATGTCGCGGCGGCGAGCGGATTGCAAGTGGCGGTGATCGCACCCACCACGTTGCTCGCCCGCCAGCACGCCAAGGAGTTTGCCGAGCGGTTCAAGGGCACCGGCTTGCGCGTCCGCCAGCTCTCGCGCTTTATCCCCGCCGCCGAGGCGACGCTGACCCGCAAAGCCTTGGCGGAGGGCGAGATCTCCATCGTCGTCGGCACCCATGCGCTGCTGTCGAAACAGGTCAGCTTTTGCAATCTCGGCCTCATGGTGATCGACGAGGAGCAGCACTTTGGGGTGAAGCATAAGGAGCGGCTGAAGGAACTCCGCTCGAACATCCATGTGTTGACCATGACCGCAACGCCGATCCCGCGGACCCTGCAACTGGCTATGTCGGGCGTGCGGGAGCTGTCGGTGATCGCAACGCCTCCGGTCGACCGTCTTGCGGTGCGCACCTATGTCAGCCCGTTCGACGACGTCGTTGTGCGCGAGGCCCTTCTGCGCGAGCGCTATCGCGGCGGTCAGGCCTTTTATGTCGTCCCTCGGATCGCCGATATCCCGGAAGCCGAGGAATTTCTACGCGAACACGTGCCGGAGGTTAGCTTTGTGACCGCCCATGGCCAGATGGCTCCAGGCGAGCTCGATGACCGGATGAACGCGTTCTATGACGGCAAATACGATGTGCTGCTGGCGACCACCATCATCGAAAGTGGTCTGGATATCCCCACCGCCAACACGCTGATCGTTACACGCTCGGACATGTTCGGCCTCGCACAGCTTTATCAGATCCGCGGCCGGGTCGGGCGGTCGAAACTGCGCGCTTACGCCTATTTTACAACACCTCCACGCAAGCCTCTGACACCGCAGGCGGAACGACGGCTGAAGGTTCTGAGCAGTCTGGATACTCTGGGTGCGGGCTTCACTCTCGCGAGCCACGATCTGGACATCCGCGGGGCAGGGAACCTGCTGGGCGAGGAACAGTCGGGACATGTTCGCGAGGTCGGTTTTGAGCTTTATCAGGAGATGCTGGAGGAGGCGATCGCGAAGATCCGCGCGGGCGAGACCGGCGCCGCCATCGAAGCCGACGAGACCTGGGCGCCGCAGATCAATCTCGGCGTGCCAGTGCTGATTCCCGAGGGCTATATCGAGGATCTCGATGTTCGCCTTGGTCTCTATCGCAGGCTCTCGGGCCTGGAGAAACGCACCGACCTCGAAGCGTTCGCCGCAGAGCTGCACGACCGGTTCGGCAAACCGCCTTCCGAGGTGGAGACCCTGCTCAAGCTCGTCCGGGTCAAGACCATGTGCCGACGCGCTGGCATCGCCCGGATGGAGACCGGGGCCAAGGGGGCGACCATTCAGTTTCGCAAGGACAGTTTCGCCAATCCCGCAGGGTTGGCGCAGTTCCTGCAGGATCAACGCGGATTGGCAAAGATCCGCGATAACAAATTGATCTTGCGGCGCGATTGGTCAGAGGATCGCGCCCGAATTCAAGGCGCCTTCGCAGTCGCAAGGGATTTGGCAAAACTCAGCCGCGAGGCCACGGGTTAACCTGTTCTTAAGCATGGTAAATCTAAGGTTAGGGCCAGAGGGGTAGGAGCCTCCTGCCCAGCGGAGATCGGGATCCGATGACTGAGACCGAGCAACGCGGTCCGCTTCCTACCGGAGGGCCCCTCTCTTTCCCGGAGGCGGCGGCTATGCTGCACGCATGTCCGTCGCCGTCCCAGATCATCGATACGACCGGGCGGTTGGTGGCGGTCAACGCGGCCTGGCTGGCGCTTCTTACCGTGGAAAAGGATACTGGCCGTGCCGTGAGCGAGGGTGGGGATGGAGCACCCTCGGGCGCCGATGCGGTGATCGGACGGGCCTGGCATCATCTTTTTGCCGCCAAGCAGAAGGGACGGCCCGCCGGTCCAGTGCCTCGGCCGGGTGGCGATCTGGAGCTTTGCCGCGGCGATGGGAAGGTCATTCCGGTGCTCTGCATCAACACCGCTTGCGAGATCCCCTCACCTGACGGTTGGCGCGCGGGTCTGCTCTGTCAGTTTCAGGATCTCTTGTCCCTGCACGCCCAAATCCTCGCCATCAACGCGCGGGAGAACGAGGCCAATCTCGTCCGCAGTCAGTTTCTATCCTCGATGAGCCATGAACTGCGGACACCACTGAACATCGTCCAAGGCTATGGTGAGTTGCTCCGGGATTCGAGTACGGATCAGACGATGCGGGAGTATCTCGATACGATCATCGCCTCGGCGCAAAAACTCGCCACCATGCTCGAGGATGTGCTGGATCTCTCAAAAATCGAAGCGGGGCAGGTCGGGATCGACCATGTGGATTTCGACCTTGCCAGCATGATCGAGGAATTGCGGCTGGACTGGCTGACCCCGGCCCGCGCCAAAGGTATCGAATTCACATGCACGTTCGATCCCAGCCTGGCGCCGCTGGGCCGCTCCGACCCGCTGCGGATCAAGCAGGTGCTGACCAACTACATCGCCAATTCGGTGAAGTTTACCGAGGGCGGGTCGATCCGTCTTTCGGCTCGGCGCGTCGGGACCTGGCCCAACGGGCAGGTGGTCCGCTTTGAGGTCGAGGATACAGGCATGGGCGTCCCGGAAGGCGTCGTCGATCAACTCTTTCAGGCATTCGAGAAGGATGAGGCGTCGGATGGTTCTCGCCAAGGCTGGGGGCTCGGCCTCGCTATCGTCCGCCGTTTGGCCGATATGTTGGGGGCCGAGATCGGCTATGAACGCCCTGCAGGGGGCGGAGCATTGTTCTTCCTCGAACTGGTGATCGCAGCG
>JBCDKN010000024.1:0-13600 GCA_038746545.1 Pseudomonadota bacterium | reverse complement strand
GAATCGAATATTTTTGATGAATTCATCGACGAGATTGGTCCGCCGAACGCGAACCGTCTTAGCGTTGGCCTTCAGTATCCCCGCCGCAGCGTCGCCAACTACGAAGGCGGATCCTGGTATCTGCGAGGCGAATATCGCTTCTGAGTCGTGGCCTCAAGTTTGACGAAGAGCCCGCACCATGCGGGCTCCTGCTTCGGCAGGTCCACGGATTCGAGCACCTGCTCCACCGTGATCTGTTCAAGCCCCTTGAAGGACGCAGCAAAGGCCCGATCAAACCGGTCCAGATGGCGCTCATCCTTCACCATGGCGCAGCGCGCAAGATAGTAGAACGCCTCGGGGTCGTAGACCGCCATGCCCTTCCCCAGCCCCTCAAGAAAGGTCAGGTATTCCCGCAAGGAGACCGGCACGCCGCCGGTCCGAAGTTGGGTGAAGAAGGGCAAAAACACGGTGTTCAGGCCGCCATACGTTCCAGCACGATTGTGGCGATGAGGCCGATCAGCCCCCAGAAGATCGCGAACCCGGCGGCATATTGCGCCATGTCGCGCTTCAGCCCGTTTCGCGATTTGGCGAGCCACGCGCCCCAGCCGGCCCCGCCCAGTAGTCCTGCAACAATCAGCATCAGCTTCCCCGATCCGTGGTCTCTTCGGGCGCTCTCACGGGCGGTGGCAGAGCGGCGATCTCCGCCAGCCGGGCCCGTACCCTGGCGTCCGAGCCGATGCCATATCTCGCCCAGCCCAGACTGTCGAGACGCACGGCCTCTGCCTCGGAGGCGCGACCCAGAAGATCCAGCGCCTCGGCCTTCATCATCAGAAGCGTCGCCAGAAGGGCTGCATTCTCGGAGCGTTGCACGGCGGGCAGCGCGGAATTGGCCAGACGCAGGGCGGTGTTGGCCTGCCCGTTGATCAGCGCGAAGGCGACGATCTGCATGGTGACATGGGCCTGCTGGACCTCGGTGCCTTCAGCGGCCCCATAGAGCCCCCCCGCCTGCAGGAAGGAGGCGAGCGACAGCTCCGGATCGGAGCCCAGTGCCAGTCGACCCAGCACGTAATAGCTGAAGGCGCTGCGCACATCGGGGAACTGGGCGTCGCGGGCGATCCGCACGGCCTCGACTGCGGTCTCCTCGCGCTTGCGGGGTGAGGTGCCGGGGCCAAGCGCGGCCTCGACCGCGTTGATCCAGTCGCGCCGGGGCACGTTGGGTTGCGCCCGCCCGGCGGGCCGCCCACCCGGATTGAGCCGGTTCAGGATCCGGGGCAGCTTCTCGGCCACCTGCGCGGGCAACATGCCGGAGCGCAGCTCGGGCGCGTAGGTCACGCGCAGCATGAGCATGTCGAAACTGGTCAGAACCGGGTGGAAATTGTCGTCGTTGAAGACGGAATTCTCGAGCCGGTAGAGATCATTGAGCGGGCCGAGGGCCTGGGCGATCTCCTCATGGAGGCAATCGCGCACCTCTTGCGGGCTCACATCATTGGGCACGAAGACCGAGGCCCGGGTCCGGGTTTGCAACCGGGTCCAATCCACGGTCGAGGAGCGGCGGTTGCGCAGGAACTCGCTCCAGCCTGCCACGTTCGGAACCACGAAACAGGCCGCTTGCGGGACATAGCGCTGAATTTCGCGGCGCGGCAGGGCTTCGACCACGATCTGCGCCGTCTCGTTCTGACCCGCACGCGCGATGTCGAGCCCCGCCTCCCGCTGGAGCCGGTCGAGCAGCCGCGCGAGATCCGGGCCGAGCGTCAGGGGCGCATCGCCGAGCACCGCCACGCGCACGGGGCCCTCGAAGCGGGTGAAGCGCGTGAGAGCCCGGCCACTTTCCATCTGGAAGCTGAGCTCCATGAAATCGGCGGCCAGCTGCCCATTGGACCGGCCCACGGGCGCAGGGTTGTAGGCGCCGAAGGTCTTCATGGGGGGCAGCTCGCCACTTGGCTGCAACCGGCTTGGCGGCTCGTTCACAGGCGGCGATGTCGGCCCTGAGGCGCAGCCCGCCAGAAGCAACGCGACCGGCAGGAGCCAGGCAACGCGCCTCACGCGGGCACCCGCGTGTACTTGATGAAATCCGTGACCTGGGCCACCTGATCATAGAGGGCGCGCGCGGTCGCGTTGCCCTCCTGCGTGGTCCAATAGACCGAAGCTGCCCCGTCCCGGTCGGCGGCGGCATAAACTGCCTCGATCAGGGCGCGGGCGACGCCCTGCCCCCGGGCTGCCGGAACGGTGTAGAGGTCCTGCAAGTAGCAGACCGGCGCGATATGCCAGCCGTGGCGGTGATAGATGTAGTGCACAAGGCCGAGGATTTGCCCGTCCCGTTCGGCCAGAAGGCCCTGGTAATCGGTGACCTCCGGATCGCAGAGGCGGGCAAAACTCGTCTCATAGACTGCCTCCGGAAGCTCGGCTTTGTAGAAGGTCAGATAGCCCGTCCAGAGCTGCCGCCACGGGGCCGCATCGCGCGTCTCAATCGGGCGCAGGGACAAGGGAGTTCCAGTCATGGGCGCAGAATGCGGGCTGCCACCGGAGGGCGCAAGCCTGCATCCGCGCGGCAGAGGCGGAGCATTGCCACAGGGCCCCGCTGCGCCTAGCGCCGACCGGAGCGGGCGAGAAAGGCGAGCCGTTCAAAAAGCGCAACATCCTGCTCGTTCTTCAGGAGCGCGCCATGGAGTTTCGGCAAGGCATTGGCGCCGTCGCGCTTGAGATCCTCCGCCGTCAGATCTTCGGCCAAGAGGAGCTTGAGCCAGTCCAGCACCTCGGAGGTCGAGGGCTTTTTCTTCAGCCCCGGCGTCTCGCGGATCTCGTAGAACTGAGTGAGCGCCGTGCTGAGAAGCGCGCCTTTGAGGCCTGGATGGTGGACCTCGACGATCTTGCGCAGGGTCTCTTCCTCAGGGAATGAGATGTAATGAAAGAAACAACGGCGCAGAAAGGCGTCCGGCAGTTCCTTTTCGTTGTTCGAGGTGATGATCACGATCGGGCGCGTTTTCGCGCGGATCGTCTCACCGGTCTCGTAGACAAAGAACTCCATCCGGTCGAGTTCCTGCAACAGGTCATTCGGGAACTCGATATCCGCCTTGTCGATCTCGTCGATCAGCAACACGACCTTGTCCTCGGCCTCGAAGGCTTGCCAGAGCTTGCCCTTCTTGATGTAGTTGGCCACGTCATGGACGCGTGCGTCACCAAGCTGGCTGTCTCGCAGACGGCTCACGGCGTCATACTCATAGAGTCCCTGCTGGGCGCGCGTGGTGGATTTGATCGACCATTCGATCATCGGCAGGCCCAGGGCGGCGGCCACCTGACGGGCCAGTTCGGTCTTGCCCGTGCCCGGCTCGCCCTTGACCAGCAGCGGGCGTTCCAGCGTCACGGCGGCATTGACCGCAACCTTCAGGTCATCGGTGGCGACATAGTCCTCGGTGCCGTCAAAGCGCATGGGGGCTCCTGGAAATAGAGATCTCTTGCGACGTTACATCAGCTTCGATTTCGCCCGGCAACCCCCTATATTTGCGTGACAAGGTGTGGGAATCTGAGTATGACGCAGACAGGGAGGCCAACGGATGTCAGGTGAACCAGACGCTGAACTATCCGGCCTGTATGAGGGAGCAAACATGCGCGCTGAGACGTTTTTGCCAGACGATTACCGTCCTGCTGAGGACGAACCGTTTATGAACGACAAGCAGACTGAGTATTTCCGCCGCAAACTACTTGCATGGAAGAACGAGCTGCTCGAAGAAAGCCAGAACACGATTTCCGAATTGCAGGGCGCGGCCCGGAATATCCCTGACGTAGCCGACCGGGCTTCGGAAGAGACCGACCGCGCGCTGGAGCTTCGGACCCGTGACCGTCAGCGCAAGCTGATCACCAAAATCGACGCGGCCCTTCGCCGGATCGATGAGGGTGAGTACGGGTATTGCGAAGCGACCGGGGAACCGATCTCGCTCAAGCGGCTGGACGCCCGTCCGATCGCGACCCTGAGCCTTGAGGCGCAGGAACGTCACGAGCGCCGCGAGAAGGTTCATCGCGACGACTAAGCCCGTGCATCGTCCAGCGATGCAGAGCGGCCACACCTATCACAGCACCGGAGGGCAACCTCCGGTGTTTTTCGTTTCCAGCTTTGAAACAGAATATTTTGCGGCTACTCCCCACATATGGTGTTGGTCGGACGAGAGATAACTGTCCTTGGGGCCGGGATTGGGGGGCTCTGCGCCGCGATCTGCCTTGCCGCGCGTGGCGCGCAGGTCACCGTTCTCGAACAGGCCGATGAGATCCGCGAGGTCGGGGCCGGGATCCAGATCAGCCCCAACGGGCTCTGCGTTCTGAATGCGCTAGGTCTGGGCGAGCGGCTGTCTGAGGGGAGCATGCGCTCAGAGGCGGTCGTGCTCCGTGATTTTGCCGATGGGCGCGAGGTGCTTCGGATGCCTTTGCCCGAAAGCCCGGGTTTTCGCCTGACCCATCGTGCGGACCTGATCACCCTACTGGCGGAGGCCGCGCGAGAGCTGGGCGTTCATATCGAGCTGGATTGCAAGGTCGATAGCGTCAGCCTCGCGCCCGGGATCGCGCCGACGCTCAAGCTGGCCGGGGGCCAGACCCGCGATGCCGAGATCCTCGTGGGGGCAGATGGCCTGCATTCTCAGGTGCGCAAGGCCGTGGACAAGCCCGCCAAACCGTTTTTTACCGGACAAGTCGCTTGGCGAATGATCCTCCCCCAAACACACGCACCGGACCCGGAAGCGTCGGTCTTCATGGGGCCGGGTCGGCATGTGGTGAGCTACCCGTTGCGCGAGGGCACCGTCCGCAACATCGTGGCCGTGGAAGAGCGGGACCGCTGGACCGCCGAGGGCTGGACCCAGCCGGATGATCCCATGCGTGTCGCCCGCGCCTTTGCCAGCTTCGCGCCGCAGGTCCGCAACTGGATGAAAGCCGCGCAGGAGGTCCATGTCTGGGGCCTGTTCCGGCATGAGGTGGCCCAGAGCTGGTATCGCGACGGGGCTGTCATTCTGGGCGATGCGGCGCACCCCACGCTGCCCTTCCTGGCTCAGGGCGCGAATATGGCGCTGGAGGATGCCTGGGTGCTGACCGACAGCCTCGCGCGGGAGGACACGCCAGAGCAGGGATTTGCTCTTTACGAGGCGCGTCGCGCCGCGCGGGTGACCAAGACCGTGCAGGCCGCCAATAGCAATGCGCGCGCCTATCACCTGCCCCAAGGTCCGGTACGGAGCATGGCCCATATGGGGCTTTCGCTGCTCAACCGATTTGCGCCGCATCTGCCGCTGCACAAGTTTGATTGGCTCTATAACGAGGACGTCACCAAGGGCTGATCGCCCGTGTCGGTGGCGTGGCCTTGATCAGGCCGCAAGATCCACCACAACCGGAACATGGTCCGAGGGCTTCTCGCCCCCGCGCACAGCCGCATCGATCCGGCAGTCCCGCATCAGGTCCGCGCAATCGGGCGTCATGAGCACATGGTCGATCCGGATGCCGTCGTTCCGCTGCCACGCCCCCGCCTGATAGTCCCAGAAGGAGTAATGCCCGCCGCCTTGGTGACGGGCGCGAAACGCCTCGGTGAAGCCGAGGTTGAGGATTCGCCGGAAGGCCGCGCGCGAATTGGGCATAGCCAGCGCATCATCATGCCAAACCTCGGGCCGAGCGGCGTCCTCGTCCTGTGGAATGATGTTGTAATCGCCCGCCATGAGAGCGGGTTCCTCGGCGGCCAGCAAGTCCCGCGCGCGAGACTCAAGACGGGCCATCCAGGCGAGTTTGTAGTCGTATTTTGGCCCCGGCGCCGGATTGCCGTTGGGCAAATAGAGCCCGCAAACCCGCACAGGCACCTCGCCCATCACGGTCGCTTCGATCCAGCGGGCCTGTTCGTCTTCGTCATCTCCGGGCAGGCCGCGGGTCACATCCTCAAGAGGCAGCTTGGACAGAATGGCGACCCCGTTAAAGCTCTTTTGTCCGTGGGTTTCCACGATGTAGCCCATGTCTTCGAAGAGCTCGCGCGGGAAGTTCGCGTCGATCGACTTGATCTCCTGGAGCACGACCACATCCGGGCTGGCCTCGCGCAGCCATTCCGGAAACGCGTTGATCCGGGCCTTGATGCCATTGATGTTGAAGGTCGCAACCTGCATGTCCCTGCCCTCTCGATTTTGTCCGATAGAGCCCGAGGGGACGGGGAAAGTCCAGAGCCGCCGCACCCGTGGCGGCGGCCCGTTTTGCGGATTTCCAGACCTCGGACCCGAAGCCCGCGTGACATGTAGCGCACGACACGCCGCATGCTGAACGGCATGCGGTCACGACGTTCGCCTACAGCTCGACGATGCGCACCTTGCTGCCCTTGGTCGTCAGGGCGATCTCGCCATCACAAAGCCGCAGCGCATCGCGCCCGAAGACCTGTGCCCGCCACCCCTTGAGCGCAGGCCCGTCGAGTTGCCCCGCCGCCATGCTGTCGAGCTCAGCCGTGGTCGCGATCATCCGCGACGCAACCCCTGCATCCTCGGATTTTGCCTTGAGCAGCACCCGCAGCAGGTCGGCCAATGCCGAGTTGACCTGCATCTTGTCTCGGCTCCGGTCCACTTTGGGATAGGTCGACGGATCTGCGGTCTGGCCGGCCTCTACCGCCGCAAGAATGCCGTCGGCGATCTCGCCCTTGCGCGCCTCGCGCAACAAAAGCCGCGAGCGGCTGAGATCCTGCATGGTCTTGGGCCGGGTCGAGGCGAGCTCCAGCAGGGCGTCATCCTTGAACACCCGGCTGCGCGGCACGTTCCTGGTTTGTGCGTAGGTCTCGCGGAATTCGGCCAGTTCCCGAACGGTGGCAAGGAATTTGCCCGAGTTGGTCCGGGTCTTGATCCGCCGCCACGCATTGACCGGCTCGACCACATAGGTCTCGGGCTGGAGCAGCACCTGCAACTCCTCCTCGACCCAGAGGCGGCGATTGTTCCGGTCGATCTGCGTGGAAAGATGCTCATAGATCACCCGCAGATGGGTGACATCCGCCAGGGCGTAGGTCTTTTGCGCCTTGGACAGAGGTCGATGGGACCAGTCCGTGAAGCGCGAGGTCTTGTCGAGGCTCTCACGCGCGATCTTGCGTACGAGGGTCTCGTAACCGACTTGCTCGCCGAAGCCGCAGACCATGGCCGCAACCTGCGTGTCAAAGAGCGGGATGGGGAAAACCCCGTGCTCCACGTAGAAGATTTCGAGATCCTGGCGCGCCGCGTGAAACACCTTGACCACACCCGGATCCCGGAAGAGATCGAGCATCGGCTCGAGGGACATGCCCTCGGCGAGCGGATCAACCAGAACCGCGCTCTCCGGCCCCTCGCCCGGATAGGCAAGCTGCACCAAACAGAGCTTGGCGTAATAGGTGCGTTCTCGGAGAAACTCCGTATCTACGGTGACATAGGAGTGTTCGGCGGCACGGGCGCAGAACTCGGCGAGCGCGTCCGTATCAGTGAGTGTGTCCATCTGGGCCTTACAGTTTATTTCTTATTTGGCCTCGCTAACTTGATCCTACGCGGTTTTGACCAGTTGGAAAAGAGGGCCGTTGCCCCCGGGACCGAGACGTCGCGTCACGGGGGGCCAATGCGTGGATCAGGTCAGGTCAAACCGGCTGCGATCCCCTTGGGAGAAACGGCGCAGCGCTTCGGGATAGAGCCGGTGTTCGAGGGTCAGCACACGATCAGCGAGGCTGTCGGGCGTGTCCCCGGCAGCCACAGTCAGGTGTGCCTGACCGAGGATCGGGCCATCGTCGAGCGCGGGTGTGACCTCGTGCACAGTGCAGCCATGCTCCGCATCCCCGGCCTCCAGCGCGCGGGCATGGGTGCGCAGCCCTTTGTATTTGGGCAAGAGCGAGGGGTGGATATTGAGCATCCGCCCCTGCCAGCGCGCCACGAAGTCCGGGGTCAGCACCCGCATGAACCCCGCCAGACACAGGATATCCGGAGATGCCGCCTCCAGTGGTTCGGACAGGGCCGCCTCAAAGGCCGCGCGGTCGCCCTTGAAGGGTCGGTGATCCACGGCCGCGGTCGGAATGCCCAGATCAGCGGCGCGGACGAGCCCGGCAGCCTGCGGATCGTTGCTGGCCACCAGCACCGGGCGGGCAGGATGGTCGCCCACCATGCTCTCGACCAGACGCAGCATGTTCGAGCCGCCGCCAGAGATCAGAATGGCGACCCGTTTGGTCACAAGAGGGACCCGGTATAAGTGACGGCGCCGGCCTCATCAGCGACGACCGTGCCGATCACATGAACGGTCTCTCCAGCCGCGCGCAGAGTCGCGGCCAGGGCCTCAGCCTGGTCAGCCGCCACCACGAGCGCCATGCCGATCCCGGCATTGAAGGTTTTGAGCAGTTCCGCGTCGGCAAGACCGCCCTCGGCGGCGAGCCAGCCAAAGACCGGCGGCAGATCCCACGCGTCGAGATCAACCGCAATCCCCAGCCCCTCGGGCAGCACCCTGGGCAGGTTCTCGGTGAGGCCCCCGCCGGTGATATGGGCCAGCGCATGGACCCCACCCGCCTGCACCGCCGCGAGCGCCGGTTTGACATAGAGCCGCGTTGGCGTGAGCAGAGCGGCCCCAAGGCTGTCCTCGGCGAATGGCGCCGGATCGGCCCAGTTCAGGCCCGAGCGCTCGACCACGCGGCGCACCAGCGAATAGCCATTGGAATGCACCCCGTCCGAGGCCAGCCCCAGCACTACATCGCCCACCGTCACGCCGGAAGGCAGATCCGCGCCCCGCTCCATCGCGCCGACGGCAAAGCCCGCCAGATCGAAATCGCCTGCATCATACATGCCGGGCATCTCAGCGGTCTCGCCTCCGATCAGCGCACATCCCGAGCCGGTGCAGCCCTTGGCAATCCCCTCGATGATCGTGGCGGCTGCCTCAACCTCCAGCTTGCCGGTGGCGAAATAGTCAAGAAAAAAGAGCGGCTCGGCACCCTGACAAACCAAATCATTGACGCACATGGCCACCAGATCGATGCCGATCGTGTCGAAATGGCCCGTATCGATCGCGATGCGCAGCTTGGTGCCCACCCCATCCGTGGCCGCCACGAGCACCGGGTCCGAATAGCCCGCCCCCTTGAGGTCAAAGAGCGCACCGAACCCGCCCAGACCGCTCATCACGCCGGGCCGGGCCGTGGCCTTGGCCGCAGGTTTGATCCGGTCCACCAGCGCATTGCCAGCATCGATATCGACCCCGGCCTCGGCATAGGTCAGACCCGTCTTGGGGGTGTCATTCATGGCAGGATTCCGGCAGCAGCTAACGTTGGCGCCGACCTAACAAGACCGCACCGGCCTGTCCATGGCCGGGCCCTACATGGCATCCTTTGCTGCACGCTTTTCCTGGCGGCGCTGCTCGTCCGTCACGCCATACCCAAAGGAAAACCGCGCGACCACGGCGCCAAACAGAAACACGACCCCCACTATGAGCGCCCAGCCCCCAAGCCCGAAAAAAGACAAATCTGAGACCATCTCGTCCTCGATCCCAAACACCAGTGCGACCGCAAAAACCAGCAAGAAGCCAACCACGATATTGATCAGCGACATGATCCAGGACAGCTTCCACATTGTGCTTGAGCTCGGCGCCGCCTTATTCCGGCGCATGTAGAGGGCACCGACAAACATTGCCGGAAGCATATGCGTCACGAAATTGACACCGAAGCCAATGTCGAAATCGAAGAAGAAAGTCAGCCCGCTCGACAGAGCGAACACAAGAACCATGGAGATGAGCGTGTAGAGCGCGTGGCGCTGCAGAAGGGCGGATATGGACATGAAGACGCGTTCCTCAGTTCGGGTCTGCTTCGTTTCACGGTCCCATGCACGCTATCATGCCATCGGGCTTGACGCGAGCCTGCACTCTGGTAGCCATCGGGTGCGGCGGGCCTGTAGCTCAATTGGTTAGAGCAGAGCGCTCATAACGCTTTGGTTGCGGGTTCAAGTCCTGCCGGGCCTACCACTCCCTCTCTGTCGCGCAAATCTGAGCCTCCGACCGATAAGGAAAGTGCTTTGCCGCGCCCGCCTGGGATGGATGTGCCCAAGAAGAGAGCACCCTGCCCCGTCTCGGTCCAATCGAACAGCCCCATTCCCGTTTTGCGGGAACGACGACCTCGCCGTTCCGCTGAAACAGGTCACCTGCCGGGCTTTCACGTCCTATTTACTGGAAAGTGCGACATTCTGCCCCATCCTTTTCACACGAGGACAGAAGGAGTGGAACATGACATTTCTCAAAACACTGGGCTTTGCGGTGCATAACCTGTCGCGGATGGGCTACTATCATGCGGGCGCAGAGATGTGCGGCGGCAGCGAGCGGCGCGCGAAAGCCGACGCCTATCGCAACCTGAGCAACATGACCGGAGGGTTGGTTCGCTTGCAGGTGATCGAAGCGATCTCAAGAGGCCCGCGCTTCACCGTGCAATCGCAAGATCAGCTTTAAGCCCCCCCAGCGTCTCGGAGGTCCCGAGACGTAATGACCCGCCATGGCTCCGAGCGATATCGGAGGCAATGGCAAGACCGAGCCCCACGCCGCTTCCGGCGTTTTGATTCCGCGCAGCGTCCAGTCGCGCGAAAGGTTTAAGCGCGGTATCCCGCATGTCCTCAGGAATACCCGGCCCGTCATCCTCTACAGTGAAGCGCACCGCTGAGCGGAAGACCTCCACCGTCACATCCGCCCGACGCCCGTAGCGCAGGGCGTTGCCCACCAGATTGTCGAGGGCGCGCTCGATTGCCATGGGCCGCAGGGTGACGAGACACTCCTCTGCCTCCAGATCGGTCCACTTACAGGTGAGGGCGACCTCCCCGCCTGTGCGCCGGTGTTGATCCACGACGGCCTCAGTCAACGCGAAGGGGTCGACCGGTTCGGGGTCCTCCAACGCATCAGCCCGTGCGAAATCGAGGAAGGTATTTAGCAGACGGGACATGTCCTTCACATCCCGCTCCAGCGCCTCGACCTCTTGCGATGGCGGCAGCATCGACAGCTCTAGCTGCATCCGGGTGAGTGGCGTACGCAGGTCATGGCTGACCCCGGAGAGCATCATGGTCCGCTGCTCGATCTGACGTTCGATCCGGGTACGCATGTCCAGAAAAGACTTGCCCGCAGCGCGCACTTCCAAGGCACCGCTGGGCTTGTAGGGCACCGTACGCCCTTTGCCAAAAGCCTCAGCCGCCTGCGAGAGACGCGCGATGGGCCGCAACTGGTTGCGCAAGAAAATATACGCGACCAAGGTCATCAACCCGCCCACAAAGATCATCAGAACCAGAAGTTGATGGGGGTTGGAGGCCGAAACCCGCCGCCGCTCCAGCTCCAGCAGCACGGGTCCTTTCTGGGTCGCAAGAGAGAAGGCGAGCCATCGATCGTCGCTGGCCAGATCAATAAGGCCAATCCCTGTCAGTTCCTTGCGCAGGGTCGCAATCACGGTCAGGCCAGAAATGTCGTAGAAGACGCGCGCGTCCCGCACGGCCTCGGGCGCCTCTAACGCGCTCAGCCGGATCCTCAGACCAGTCGCTAGGCCAGAGGCCTCGCTCACCCCCTGTTCGGCGACCGTATCACGCAGGAGCCGCGCCTCGGTGACCACAGTCATGGTCATTTGGCGGGTCACATCCTCGAAATGGCGCTGCAGAAAGGTGATCGACACCACCAGCTGGATGGTGACAATCGGCACGATCAGGATCAGCGCAGCCCGCGCATAGAGCCGACGAGGGAGAGAGTTCTTGAGAAACCGGAACATGGTGCGCAGCCTAGACCGCGGATGCGCCGGGCGGAAGGGAGCCCGGGACTGATGGCGCTGCCCCCCCGCCCCGCCCGTCTGACCGATCTGGCCCCCGGGGTGCGGCGGGTGCTGGCCGAGAACCCCTCGCCCATGACCTATTGGGGCACCAACAGCTACATTGTCGGGACCGGTGCGGTGGCCGTGATCGATCCCGGGCCCGCCGATCCGGACCAGATCGCGGCGATATTGGCCGCCCTTGGTCCAGACGAGACTATCAGCCATATCTTTGTCACCCATGCCCATCTGGATCACAGCCCTGGCGCATCCCTGCTGGCCGCCGAAACCGGTGCGCCCGTGCTCGCCTTTGGCGACGCGCAAGCCGGGCGCAGCGCCCAGATGGCGGCGCTTGCCGCGCAGGGCGGGTTGGCGGGCGGCGAAGGTGTGGACGCCAAATTTGCGCCGGACCGCGTGCTGAGCGATGGCGCAGTCGTGGTCTCCGGAGATTGGCAGCTGGAGGCGATCTGGACACCCGGCCATTTCGGCAACCACCTGTCCTACGCCCTGCCCAAAGCGCGCAGCCTCTTCTGTGGAGACGTGGTGATGGGCTGGGCAAGTTCGCTGGTCTCGCCCCCGGATGGGGATCTTGCGGCCTTCATGACCTCACTGGATCGGCTGGCCGCCCGGCGGGACAGCGTTTATTATCCGGGCCATGGGGACCCGATCCAGGCGCCCGCCGCCCGGCTTGCCGAGCTTAGGGCCCATCGTGAGATGCGCGGCCGCCAGATCGCCGAGGCCCTGCGCGCCGCCCCGGGAACCGCCGCAGAGCTTGCCGCGAGGATCTACACGGAGACGCCAGTGTCCCTCCTGCCTGCGGCCACGCGCAACGTACTTGCGCATCTCATTGAAATGGCTTCAAAAAAAGAAGCGCATCTTGATGGCGCCCTGCGCGCGGACAGCGTCTTCACCGCCCTAGAAGAATAGTTGCGCTTTTTTCGCCGGGACCTCTGGACAGCCATTCCCGGAGTTGCTAAATCCCGCGCCAGTTCCGGCGTAGCTCAGCGGTAGAGCAGTTGACTGTTAATCAATTGGTCGTAGGTTCGATCCCTACCGCCGGAGCCAATCAACCACTTGGTCGTAAAGCAAAAATGGCGATCCTCCAGGATTGCCTTTTTTCGTTTTTGCAACGATTTTGCAACGCGCGACGCTTGACCGTGTAGCATCGGATGGCCAACGTCAGGTGCATGAAGTTCGAGTTAAAAAGATCGCCACGCTACAAGACGCCTAACTTCCGTGAGAAGCACATGGACAACGTGACCGTCGATTCCGAGGGGCGTGTATTTCTGTTCGACGAGGAAGCAAGCCCACTCGTAGTCGACGAACGGTTTCACTTCTTCCAAGAGGTGCTTGATCCCGCCGACTGGGAAAAGGTTCGAGCATTCTACGATCTGCCGAAGACGCGGCGACGGTCGAACAAGTCGGGCGGTGTGCGGCGTCACGAAGGCCATTTGATTGGGCTGCATCCGAAAAGCCCGATCAATGTCATTCAGGAAGAGCGCGGCAAAGAGGCAGGCGAGAAGTCGTGGAGGATGCCAGCCTATGGCAAGGCCTTTGAGCGGATGATCGAAAAAGACATTGCCGCCGATGGCGATGAACCGAAGACTCGAGACGATAACCCATTCGAGCAATCCGACGACGACGTGCCATTCTAAAGAAGGTTCGCAAGAAATGCCGCGTTGCGGGCGCTATTCGTCTTCGCCATCTTCGACCTCAACTGACGCCTCCCCGCCTAACGCCTGAACCGCCCCTGTTTTACCGGAGACTGTTGAGTTCGTATTTCAAGCTGCGATTTGGTTTGATTTCAAGGCTCGTTCGTATCTTTCCTCTGCTTCGATTGGTGTGATGTAGCCCAGTGGCTCAAGCAGGCGCTCTTTG
>JBCDKN010000023.1:0-16961 GCA_038746545.1 Pseudomonadota bacterium | reverse complement strand
GCGGTGTTGTGTGTGTCGGCGGTGTGTGTCGCTGCCGATGAGTTGGATTTGGGTCGGCGGGGTGCGGAATGAAATGGCGATGATGCGAGAGGGTGTTGCGCGCTGGCGCACATCACGCTCCCGCGATCAGGCCTTCTGCGCGTGGCGTTGTGTGTTGTCTGAAAAGTCACGCCTTTCCAATGCCTTACCTGCTCCCACCCCCTCACGCCCCGGTGATGTTTCCAACACAGCCCCCAAAACGGGCCGAAAGTCACAACGCATGTGACAGAAAAAAACCGAAAGAAATCCGCACAGGGGGGCTGGCAGCGGGGAAACGCCACAAAAAACGCCCCGAAAACGGGGCCTACGCGTTCATTTCAACAAAAGAAAAGCCGCAACGAGTGAAAATGTCAGTCCACCAGAAGGTGCTCGTAGCGCTGATCGGTCAATGTCCGCAAGAAAGCGACCAAGGCGTCGATCCGACGGTCGTCCAACGCGGGACCATGGGTGAGTTCCTCATGGGCCAGGGTCATCGGCACCTGCATTTTGCCATAGGGCGCGCCGGTTTCAGGGTTTATCTGCGCTGTCTCGGCTCTTGAGTTATAGCGATTGTAGAATTTCACCACGGTCCGCAGCTCGCTAAAGACGCCGTTATGCATGTAAGGGGCCGTCACGGCCACATTGCGTAGGCTTGGGGTGCGAAACTTGCCGCGCTGCATCGGATCATCAACTGCCGGGTTTGCAGAAAGCCCCAAATCGACCGTCCCAGGTGCAACCCCATTCTCCGCACGCAGCACTGTATTCTCGGGAACGCCGATATTGTGGTATCGGTAGTCGGTGAAAGTTTCCCGCGGATCAATCGCACTGCGGCTCAGCTGGTGACACTGGTTGCAGTTGGTGAATTGCTCGGAAAAGAACAGAAGACGGCCCAACTCCTCCTCTTTGGAAAGTGCGGCCTCCCCCCGCAGAAAGCGGTCATACTTGGAATCGAAAGGGCTGAGCCCCTCTGTCCTCTCAAACGCAGCCAGCGCCTCGGTAAAGGCGCGGAAGCCACGGTCCGGATCCGCCAGCGTCCCAGGACCAAAGAGCGCTGCGAAGGCCGCTTCGTAATCCGGGTTTTCCGAAATGCGTGCAACGACCGCCGTCGCATCGGGCAGCCCCATCTCAATCGGGTTCAAGGGCGGGCCGGCGGCCTGATCCGCAAGCTCAGAGGCGCGACCGTCCCAGAACTGCCCGCCGCGATAGGCCTGATCGCGATCCCGATGAAATCCCGGCGTTAGCGCAGCATAGGTCAGCGTCGGCGCGTTGCGATCTCCCAGCGAGCTGCCGTCATCTCCGAGAGAGGCCATGCCGCGCGGGTCCGCAAAGGCGTAGTCAGGCACGTGACAGGTCGCGCAAGCCTGACTGCGATTGGCCGAAAAGTTGACATCAAAGAAGAGTTGCTCACCCAGCTCTTCAAGTGTCACTGGAACCGCTGACCTCTCCGCCGCGAGTGGCGTGGCCAGACAGAGCAGCGAGAGAGGCAGAAAACGAAGAATCGTGCGCATGGCTCACACTCGAGATGAAAAGATGACTCTACGAGTTAGTATAAGAGCCAGCCTCTTCCATGACCATGCACACCATCCGGGCGTGTCGTCGCATCGCCCGATAACCAAACACGATCCGCCGCCCCTGCCCTGTCGCTATTTAATGGTCCAAGTATATTCCCCGTCACTATAGGTGTCGGCGCTGACACGCGCGATGGCGCCGCAATCCCATCCGGGCTCGGCGGACCAGTTCACACAGACCTGATTGCTGCGCATGGTCCATTTGCCGGTGTCCGAGCCGTAGCTTTCATCGGTGTAGGTCGTCGTACCGTCGGCATTGAAGCATTGCTGACCCTTGGTCGGGCCGGAATAGTCAAAGCATTTGCCGGTATGGATCGATTTGAACTCTTCGGCGGTGAGGTTCGCAGCACTGGCATCCATCGGTGTCATGAATGCAAGCGCTGCCGTCGCCGCAAGGGTCAAGGCAGATTTGGAAATCCTGAACATAAGATGTCTCCCTGTTCTAAATGTCGAAATGTGGCGACGCGCGACCGGGGCCGCGCGCCGGTTCGGATCAGCGGATCTGGAAATCGAAGGAGATGCTCGCCACGAAGATCCCATCCGTCGCGCCCAGATCGACCCCATCAGAATCGGAGTCCGTATAGGTCAGATCCAGGGTCACCGCGTCATCGATCGCATAGCTCGCGCCAATCGAGTAGGTCATCCAATCGCCCACGTCATCTATGCTGTAATCCGCGATCTGCGCTGCAAGCGTGAGGCCCGGCACATTGGTGTAGTACTCGATGTCCAGGGTCAGATCGTCCTGATCAATGTCCGGTGCATTGCCATAGGTGAGCGTGGCGTAGAGCTGATCAGTGATCGCGTAACCTGCACTGAGAATGTACTCCTCGTAATCCTCGAGGCCGGAAAACTCGTTCGGGCGCTGGAACGTATAGTAGGCCACGCTCACATCATAGTAGAAGCTGCCCCATTCGCCGCGATACCCGAGATAGTAGTCGACTTCGGTATCCGCGTAGAAGGTCACATCGGAGCCATCCGCATTGGTGGCCCAGATCCCGGCATAGAAGCCGCCATAGGCCGCCTCGATATAGGGTTGGACGGCAACCCCGTCAGAGAGTTCGAACCCGTCCGAGAGATATTCGCTCACGACGGCAAACCCGGTGTAGATCTCAAGCTCCTCGGCGTGCAGGGCGGCTGGCAAGCCGACCGTGGCGAGGGCTGCGGAGGCTGAAAGGAGTGTACGCATAATGTGGTTCCCTTGGTTGGAGATGGCGTAAGTCTTCCGTGCACGCTCCGGAGACCCGGAGCGCGATGGCATTCAGATGCGGTTGTGTTGGACCGTTAGGCGGTCAGATCGATCCAGATCGTCTTGAGTTCTGTGTATTGCTCATGGGCGTGGATGCCGTTGTCGCGCCCCCCAAAGCCCGAGGCTTTAAAGCCGCCAAACGGCGTTGAAATCTCTCCTTCGGAATAGGCATTCACCCCCACCGTTCCGGCCTTGAGTTGCCGCGCATAGCGGTGGGCTTTGGAGATATCCTTGGTATAGAGCGTCGCTGCCAGCCCGTACTGGGTCTGGTTGGCCAGCGCGATGGCCTCTTCGTCGCTTTCGGCTTTTGTCACGGCAACCACGGGACCGAAAATCTCCTGTTGGAAGATATCCATTTCCGGGGTGACCTCGGCAAAGACGGTGGGTGTGAAGATCAGGTTCCCCGCCCCCTCGCCCCCATGGGCGACGCGCGCGCCTTGCGCCTTGCCCGTTTCCACGAGGCCCGAGACCTTGTCGTAATGCTCCGTGCTGACAAGCGGTCCGTTCTGGGTGTCCGCCGCCATCTGGTCGCCCAAGGTCCAGCCGCCTGCCGCCTTGGCCATCTCGGCCACGACCGCGTCATAGACATCCTTGTGAGCAATGATCCGGCTGTTGGCGGTACAATTCTCGCCCATGTTCCAGAAAATCGCGTTGGACTGGATCTCGGCGATGCGCGGGATATCGGTGGCATCGCTCAGGATCACGGCCGCGCTCTTGCCGCCCATTTCGAGGCACACTTCCTTGAGGTTGCTCTCGGCGGAATACTTCAGAAACAGCCGCCCGACCTCGGTGGAGCCGGTGAAGGTCAACGCGTCCACATCCATGTGGCGACCCAGCGGCTCTCCTACCTCTGGCCCCATGCCGGTGATCACATTCATCACCCCGGCGGGCAGCCCTGCCTCGATCGCCAGCTCGCCCAGACGCAGCGCGGTCAGGCTCGTCTGCTCAGCCGGTTTCACCACGACGGAATTGCCCGTCGCAAGTGCCGGCCCGATCTTCCACGCCATCATCAGGAGCGGGAAGTTCCAGGGCAGCACCGCCGCGACCACCCCAATGGGTTCGCGCACGATCATCGCCACCGCATCGGGTGCGGACGGCGCGATCTGATCATAGAGCTTATCCTGCGCCTCGGCATGCCAGCGGATGCAATTGGCGGTCTCAGGTACGTCGATCTCGCGGCAGTCGGAGATCGGCTTTCCCGCGTCCAGTGCCTCCATCGTGGCCAGTTCTTCCACATTGGCATCGATCAGATCCGCAAGGCGCAACAGCACCGCTTTGCGCGCCGAAGGGTGAAGACCAGACCAGGTTCCGCCCTCGAACGTCGCACGGGCCGAGGCCACTGCCGCATCCACATCCGCTTGCGTGCAGGCGGGCAGCTCGGCGATGACTTCTTGATTGTAGGGGTTGCGGGTTTCGAAGACCGCGCCCGCGACCGCAGGCCGGAAGGCCCCGTCAATCAGGATCCCATCCGGGATCTTGAGGCCGCTGGAAAACTCGGAATGTGCATTCATGATGGGCTCCCTTGCTTGCTGTTGTCTGATGTCACGCCAGACCGTGCGATTTGGAATTGGCGGATGGATGCGGCATTGGTCAGACCCCCATCCGGTCGAGGACGCGAAAGGCAGCGACCGTGGCCCCGAGGCCGATCTGGCGCAGGCCGTGGAACGGAATGGGGCGCGCGACGGTGATTGGGAAGTCGAGCGCCTCTTCCGGGCATCCCGTGGCCCAGTCGGCGAGAATCCGTCCCATCACGGTCGCCATGCCAACGCCGCGCCCGTTAAAGCCGATCCCCGCAATCACATTGGGCGCGATCTTGTGCAGGCCCGGCGCATGATCGCGGGTCAGCGCCACGTCGCCGCCCCAGGCATGGGTCCAGGCCACGCCCTTGAGCTGCGGATAGAGACCCTCGGCGGCAGCCCGCAGGGCGGCTTGCCGCGCGCGGATACCGCCATCGCCCATGGCCCCGCGTCCACCCATGAGGAAGCGGCCCGCCGCATCCTTGCGGAAATACAGCAGCAACCGACGCGTATCCGAAGGCGAATGCCCATCCGGCAGGATCGAGCGGGCAACATTATCGCTCAAAGGTTCTGTGGCCACTTGCACCGAGGTTACCGGCACGACCGTGCGCCCCAGCGGATCGGCGAGATCGCCCGTATAGGCATTAGTGCAGATGATCGCCCGGGCGGCTGTGACCTGCCCTCGCGCGGTCGAAACCGTGACATGCTCTGGCCCGCTGTCGATACCGGTCACACGGCTTTGGCCATGGATCACGGCGCCCATGCTCTCGGCCGCAGCGGCGAGGCCAAGCGCGTAGTTCAGCGGGTGGAGGTTACCACCCCGCCGATCGATCACGCCGCCCGCATAGCAGTCAACGCCCAGCAGCCGCGCGATCTCGGCCCGGTCGATTTCCTCCACCGCATCGCCCCGCGCGCGCCATTGGCGTCCGATCTCCTGCAGCTCGCCGAGCGTTCTGGCATTGGTCGCGGCGCGGACCCAGCCAACCCGGGCCGCATCGCAGGTAATCCTGTGTTTCTCGATCAACCTAAAAACCAGATCCCCCGCAGCCCCGGACGCCACCACCATCCGCTTGCCGAGGTCAGGCCCATGGAGCGCTTCGGTCTCGTCGGGATTGGCCTTGAGGCCCGGATTGACCTGTCCGCCATTGCGACCGGACGCGCCCCAGCCGGGGCTCTCTGCCTCCAGCAGGATCACACGCTGACCAGCCTCGGCTGCATGGAGAGCGGCGGACAAGCCCGCAAAACCTCCGCCAATGATCACGCTATCGGCCTCCGCCGCACCGACCAGCGCGGGTCGCTCGGGCGCAGGGTTCGCCGTCGCCGTCCAGAGGCTGGCGGCAAGCGGGGCGCGTTCATTGGCGATCACGGCCATGGGTCAGGCGGCCTTCGACGCTGTGGCTGGCATGGCAATGAAGCGCTCGAGCGGAGCGGTGCTTTGGGACACTCCTGCTGCTTCGAGTTCCAGAAAAGCGATGGCGACCAGCTCGTGCTCGGTCATGCGCTTGAGCAAGGGCAGATCGTCTGCCGGGCCCATTGCCTCCAGCGCCTTGAAGTCGCTGATATACGCGGGGAAGGCTTCGCGCATATAGGCGATCAGCCCCTCCCAGTCCTGCGCGCCATCCCTGGCATAGCCCTGCCCCTCTGCAATCAGCTCCGCCACCGGGCGCGGGGTGAGCCCGTAAGCCTCGATCAGGGGGCGGATGATCTCGGCAGTGTGACGCTCGACCTCGGCAAGAAGCAGCATTTTGTCCCGCCGCGCGCCGGTAAAGAGCTCCGCGAGCGCGCGGTACCAGGCCTCGCCGCTGATCTCCTCTTCATAAAATTCAAGCAGCGTCGCATGGTACTCTGCCGTCTCTCGCACCGGGGTCGCAGGCACGCGTTGCGTCTGCGCCGCCTCTGGCAGCTTGGCCCCCACATCCGGGCGGTCATGCTTCATGGGCAGATCGAGATCGAGGATCTCGTCCAGCTCAGTGGCAAAGCGATGCCCGGCATAAACCGCGGCTGCAATGATCGCCGGGGCTTCGGCATCGCCGATCCGGGTGAGACTGAAGGGCAGCTTGTCCAGATCCCCGTCCACAGTCGCGAGGATCTCGTGATAGAGGCTGTCATTGGGCACCCGCTGCGAGACCATGACCACCGATTGTGCCGGGATCACGCGCTCGGCCTCGGTGTATTCGCAGACGAGCGTCGCCGTCGCGCCATCGAATTCCGACAGGCTGTGTGCCGTGACGATCTCGACGCCCAGCTCCATCAGATGCGTGCGCACGCGCCAGCGCTCCGAGGTCATCTCAGCCCAAGCCGAAACGCTGTCGCTCTCGGTCACATAGGTCACCTTTGCGCCGGTCCGCGCCACCGCCTCTGCGAGCACGCCCGCCATGTAGTAATTGTCCCCATCGAAGACGACCGTGGGTCCCTCGGGCATCTTGCCATCCATGATATCGTCGGGGGTGAAGACCTGGGCCGCACCGCGCGTCACGGGGACATAGGCCTTGCCATCGAACCGTTCCCGCCGCCAGGTCGCACCTGTGGCAACGGCCACATGGTCCGCTTCTACGGCAAAGACATCCTCTGCGGTCAGACGGCTTTCGCGGAAGACCTCGACATTTGTCATCTTCAAGAGCTGCTGTTCGCGGTAGTCGCGGACGCGGATATACTCGCTCATCCCCGGCAACGCAGCCTCGCGGGCGACGCGCCCCCCAAGCTCACGCGTAGCCTCCGCCAGCATGACCTCATAGCCGCGCAACCCCAGCGCCCGGGCTGCCTCGAGCCCTGAGGGCCCTGCCCCGACCAGCAGCAAGCGCGCATCTGACGTGGCGGGCTCCGCTTTTTCCGGGTGCCAGCCCTTGCGCCATTCCTCCCCCATGGTGGGGTTTTGGGTACAGCGGATCGGGGAGGCCGTGCTGTCGCCGGAATAGCAGATATTACAGCCGATGCATTCGCGGATGTCCTCGAACCGGCCTTCCTCGACTTTCTTTGGAAGAAACGGATCGGCAATCGACGGTCGCGCCGCGCCGATCAGATCCACGATCCCGCGCTTGAGTTGGCTCACCATGGTGTCCGGCGACGTAAAACGCCCCACCGTGACCACAGGCTTGTCGGTCACCGATTTCACCCATTCCATATAGGGCTCCAGCGAGCCCTCCTTGGTGAAGCGCGAAACCCCCATCTCGAGCGTATAGTCGGCGATATTGATGTCCCAGAGGTCGGGAAGATCGGCAAGCATCTCAAACATCTCGCGACGCTCGCCATGTTCGGGATGGCCATCTTCGCCTATGGTCTCATCGGCCTTGAACCGCACAGCCACGGCGCAGCGGTCGCCCACAGCCTCCTTGGTGTCTTCGATCAGATCGCGCACGAGACGGACGCGATTTTCGAGGCAACCGCCGTACTCGTCGCTGCGTGTGTTGATCCGTGGATCGAGAAAATTGGCCAACAGATAGCCATGGGTCGCATAAACATAGACCACATCGAACCCCGCATCCCGGGCGCGCAGCGCCGCGTTACGGTGCCAGCGCCGCAAATTGCGGATATCTGTCTTGTCCATGGATTTGGTCTGATAAGGCATGCCTGTGGAGTTTGGCAGGCTGGCCACATCCATCGAGGGCATCCGGGTAAAGAGGTTCGCCGAACGCGCGCCCGCATACCAAAGCTCAGCCCCCGCCAGCGCACCATGCTCATGGACCATATCGGTCATCAGGGAATGGGCGCGGATATCGCTGTCATCCCAAAGCGCGGCCGATACATGCGGCGTGTCATCAGAGGTCGGATGGATCGAGTTATACTCGGTGCAGATCACGCCCCAACCGCCCTCGGCTTTCATCCGGCGCATATGGGCGAGCATGTTTGGACGCTGATAGCCCATGCCCGTGCAATGGGGCACCTGGTAGAACCGGTTCTTGGTCGTGACCGGGCCGATCTTGAGCGGCTCAAACAGGATATCGTAACGGGGGTCGCGGGACATCATCGGCTCCTTCGGAACTCAATACGGGGCGAGCTGCGGCAGCTCGCGCTTAAAGGGGGCTCCTTCGGGCACAGGCTCTCCCAGCTCACGGGCGATGCGGTGCCCGGAATAGACCGCTGCGGCGATGGATCCCGGACCATAGCAATCGCCAATCCGGGTCAGGCTTTGCGGCGCGTCCGCGCCTTCGCCGATCAGGGCCTCTAATCCGTGAAACAGGTCATCCACCGGCAAGCGCATGGTCACGGGCACGAATGTGCCACAGGCAATCTTGTGCGTCCGCTCGGTGAAATTGCATTTCAGGGTCACGGCATCGCGGGCAATTTCGGCCACGCTATGTAGCGGCACCAGCGTCACCTCCATCTCGATCAGGCGCTTCTGAATCCGCTCCTGCTCCAGCGTGTTATGGGTGAAATTCGACACATCCGCCGCCGGGGTGACCAGCGTCACCAGGTGCCCAGCCGCGCGCAGTTTTTCGGCCAAAAGTCCGCCCATATAGTAGTGATCGTCATCGTAGATCACGACCGGGCCTTCGGGCGTCTCGCCAGCCATCAGGGCGTCTGGCGTCATGATCCGCGCCGCGGTGTCGCGGGGGATCGGCCAGTGCAAGGCCCGGCCCACGCCGCTGTCGCACCATTTGGATCCGGTCGCGATCACCACATGATCGGCAGCAAATTCCAGCACGTCTGCGGGGCTCAGTTTGCTGTCGAGATAGGTCTCGACATTGGTCATCTGGCTGATCTGATATTCTCTGTAGTCAGCGACCCGTTTCCATTCGGACAGACCCGGCAAACATGTCGCCTCTGTCAGGACGCGCCCGCCAAGCGCGGTGCCGGCCTCCGCCAAGGTAACGTCATACCCCCGCTGTCCGAGCGCGCGCGCCGCCTCCAGCCCCGCAGGGCCCGCACCGACAATCAGGACGTTTTCGGGCGCGTGCTTCTCGGCGATCCGTTCCGGGTGCCAACCCTTGCGCCACTCCTCGCCCATGGTCGGGTTCTGGGTGCAGCGCATGGGCGTCATCAGGAAATCGCCGGTCACGCACATGTTGCAGCCGATGCATTCGCGGATATCCTCAATCCGACCTTCCTCAACCTTTTTCGGCAGGAACGGATCGGCGATCGATGGGCGGGCCGCCCCGATCAGGTCCAGAGCGCCGGATTTGATCAGCGAAACCATGGCATCGGGCGAGGTGTAGCGCCCCACGCCGACCACAGGCTTTTGGGTGACCTGCTTGACGAAGGCCACATGGCTGTCTTGGAACCCGCTGCTTGCGAAGCGTGACGTGACGGAGTCGTTGGTCCAGTCGCTGACATTTACATCCCAGAGATCGGGGATCTCGGCGAGCATCTCGACAACATCCCGCCCCTCTCCTTCGGAGGACAAACCGGCCTCACCCAGCAATTCCTCGACGCCGAAACGCAGGGCGATCCCACACGTGTCCCCGACCGCATCCTTGGTGTCCGAGAGCACTTCGCGCAGTAAACGCACGCGGTTCTGGAGGCTGCCGCCATACTCATCGCTCCGCGCGTTCCAGCGGCGCGAAAGGAAATGGGACAATGCATTCAGATCATGGCCCGCATAGACGTAGATGATATCGAACCCCGCCTCGCGGGAGCGTTTGGCCGCATCCACATACCATTTGCGCAGATTGCGAATG
This sequence comes from Pseudomonadota bacterium, assembly GCA_038746545.1. Taxonomy (GTDB): domain Bacteria; phylum Pseudomonadota; class Alphaproteobacteria; order Rhodobacterales; family Rhodobacteraceae; genus Dinoroseobacter. Next base: position 6,997 of record JBCDKN010000023.1, on the reverse strand, counting down.
TCAGACTTGTCCATGGCGCGGGCCTGCACCGGGTCCATATAGGTCACCGGACGCGGGCTCGGGCCCATGGGGATCTCACGGCTCAGGCGATTTGGTGTGGCCAACCCGTCGTAGCAAGGCTCGATCCCGGCCAATCCGCCATGCTCGTGGATTTTGTCGGTCATCTTGCGCAGGACCGGGATATCGCGCGCGTCCCAGAGCCGCCCCTCAATCACCGGGCTGAGTTCGGAGGTGTGGTGGATCTCGACCTGTTCGGTGCAGACCACGCCCCAGCCGCCCTCGGCCTTCACCCCGCGCATTTCAGCCATGGAGGACGGGTATTGATGGCCCATTCCGTTGCAATGGGGCACCTGATAAAAGCGGTTCTTGGCGGTGACCGGGCCGATCTGTACCGGCTCGAACAGAATGTCATAGCGCGGGTCGCGCAAACTGGCTGGCGTCAAAGCGCTGGCGAGCTTGTTCATTTCAGAACCTCCCGGATCCGTTCGCGTTGCGAGGCACGCGCGGCGCAAGCGCCGCAGTCTTCGGCCCCGCCCAGCAGGGTGACAACGGTGTTTGCGACTTTCTCGCCGCTCAGATGGGCGCCCGAAACCAGCGCCTTGTAGCGTCCCGCCACGGCTTCCCCAGCGAAAAACACCTTTCCGCCCACGGGTTGGGCGAGGATCTCGCGATCCGAAAAGTGTCCCGGGCGCGCAGCGGCATAAGCCCCGAGGGTCAGCGGGTTTGTGGCCCAATCCGACATGTGCCCTTTGACGAAATGCTTGCGCGCATCGCTGCCCATCATTTTGACGAATTCACCCAGGGCGAAATCTACGGCGGCGCGCTGACCGGCGCGGCTAAGCTCCCAGCCGAAGGCCCCGCCCGCGAACCCAACGGAGAGGTCCGTTCCCGTAGGCCAAGTGAGGAAATAGCTGGCTTGTGCCGGTACGGTGTCCGGCACCGCATAGGTGAGAAAGTCGTTTTCGTTGAGCCCAAATCGCGTTCCGTCAAACTGCAGGGCAATCTTGACGAGCAACCCCATGGGCACATTGTCAATCGCGCTCTGCTTGGCCACGGGCAACGCCGGAGTGAACCTGATTGACCCCGCGCCCAGCACTCCGGTCGAAACCGTCACGATGCAGGACTTCGCGGAGATTGTTCCGGCGGTGGTCTCCACCCGGACCCCGGGGCCGGAGTGATCGATATGGGTGGCGCGCACCCCGGTGCGGATGGGCAAGCCGCGCCCATAGGCCGAGACGATGCTGCCGTAACCCTCGCGCACGAGGTAGTTATAGGCATAGGTGCCGTAGGAGTTGACATCGCCGGTGGACAAGTCCGCGAAATCGACGCCGAAATCCATCGGGCCGATCCAGCTCTGGATTGCCGCACTGTGATCAACGCCCGCGGGCACAAGATCTGCGGCGGCCACGTCTCCGCGCCGGTAGATCGCCCGTTCAATCCGGGCATAAGCGCTCCAATAAGCCTGCGCCTCGCGCCCGCTGGCGCGACGATCCCCAAGATAGAAGACCTCGCCGGCGTCAGAATGATCCTGCAAGTTGAAGCCGAGCTGTTTGGCGAGGCCCACAAATGGCACTCCACTGGGCCCCTGGATCCAGGCCGCGCCCTGATCATAAGGAACGCCGAACGTGTCCTGCTCGGTATAGGCCCGACCGCCGATGCGCGGCGCCGCTTCGATCACCACAACGGTCTTGCCGCTCGCAATCAGGGTACGCGCGGCGGCAATCCCAGCGGCTCCAGCGCCAACAACAACCACATCCGGATCGATCGGCAGGCTGGCCCGCGCCGCTGCGGGCAGCAAGCTGGCACTGGCCGCCGTCGCCAGAAACCGACGACGCGATGGGTGCTTCGAGGTCATTGCGTGCACGCAGGGGCCGGACGCAGCGGCAGTTGGAAATGCTTGGGAAAATAGGCCGCGAGCATCTGCTCCATCTGCAGCGCAGCATGTCCCTCCTTGAAGTATTCCGGATACAGCATCGCGTTCAACCAGATGCCATCGCTGAAAAACTCCAGCGCATCCGAGATCTCCTCGGCTGACATGCTGGCCTCGGGATAGTCCTGCAGCAGCTCAGCGCAGAGCGCCTTTGCGATATGGCCCCGCTCATTGTCATAGGAGGACACCATCTCGCGGTAGTAGGCTCGGGATTTCGCCTCGCCGAAAAACGCAAACCAGACCCGCAGCTTGGTGGCGTCGAAGATCGACGGATGAAAGCTCGACAGGGACAGGGCCCGAAGCTTCTCCGCTGCGCTTTTATCCGGGGCGTCCACCGCCTCAGCCCAGGTGGACCGCACCTCCTCGGAGAGATGTACCAGCGTCTCATTGAGCAGGTTGTCCTTGCTCTCGAAATGCAGGCTGACGATCCCCATGGACAGACCCGCACGTCCGGTGACAGCGGCCATGGTCGTCTTGGAGATCCCCAGCTCGGCAATGCAGGCCAGCGTCGCTTCGATGAGCTGCGCGCGGCGCACCTCCTTGGGCATCGTGCGCTTCTTGGTCTTGGTCTGTGGTTCGGTCGTCATCGGTCAGTCCTTTTCCAGAACGATCAGGGCGTCCTCGGGCCATGTCATCCAGACCGGACGACGGTCGCCGCCTGTCGGGGCCAGACCAGAGTTTTGCGCAGAGATCGCGATGGGCGTGTCGCAGCCGGGCACGGACACGTGAAAATGGCTGCGTTCGCCAAGATAGGTGGTCATTTCCAACTCACCTTTGAGCACGGGCGTACCGCTGTCTGGGGCGGCATCGTGCAGCTTGAGCTTTTCGGGTCGTATGGCAACGCAGATCTTGTCGCCCTCGGTCAGGGTCGATCCCTTGGCCGGCACCTGCAGCTTGCCAAAGGCGGCCACGTCGAGATGTGCATGGCCATTGACCCGGCCCGCAACCTGCGCCTCGAAGAAGTTCATATTGCCGATGAAATTGGCCACGGACCGGGTCTTGGGCGCCTCATAGAGCCCGGTGGGCGTGTCCACCTGCAGCACTGCGCCCCCCTGCATCACGGCGATGCGGTCCGACAGGGTCAGAGCCTCTTCCTGATCATGGGTCACGAAGACAAAGGTGATCCCGATAGAACGTTGCAGGCGGCGCAGCTCGATTTGCATCTGCTCGCGCAATTGCTTGTCGAGCGCCCCGAGCGGCTCGTCGAGCAACAGAACCTTAGGCCGCAGGATCAGCGCGCGGGCCAGCGCGACGCGCTGCCGCTGCCCCCCCGAGAGCTCATGGCCCCGACGCTTGCCATAGCCATCGAGCTGCACAAGACCAAGCATCTCGTCGATCATCTCGGCCCGCTTGGCTTTGGGAAGCTTGAGCTTGCGCAGCCCGTAGCCGATATTGTCGGCCACATTAAGATGCGGAAAGATCGCGTAGTTCTGGAACACCATGTTCACGGGGCGCTGGAAAGGCGGCACATCGGACATGGGCTGACCGTCAATATAGATCTCCCCCGAGGACAGGCTCTCGAACCCGGCCAGCATGCGCAGCAGGGTCGTCTTGCCACAGCCAGATGCGCCCAGAAGCGAAAAGAACTCGCCTTTCTGGATATCCATGGAGATCCGTTCAATGGCCTGAAACGTGCCATAGGACTTGCCCACATCCCGGATTGAGATGATGGGCTCGGTGCTGGCGTTAGGTGCGGAAACGGATGCGGACATGGGACTCAGGCCTCCTGCTGGGGCACGTTCAAATCCCGGACAAGTCCCATGCGCCCGATCCAAAGGGCGACAAAGACCAGCACGAAGGAAACGGCCAGAATGATGGATGACAGGGCAAGGACCGAGGGGAATTCCCTGGGGAAGCGGAGCTGCGTCCAGATATAGATCGGCAGGGTCGTATCGGTGCCCGACAAAAAGAAGGTCATGATGAACTCGTCAAAGGAGATCGTGAAAGTGAGAAGTAGGCTCGCCACCACCCCTGGTGCGACGATCGGAAACGTCACCCGCCAGAAGGTCCACCAGCCGTTCTCGCCCAGATCTGCCGAGGCCTCATCCATCGACCGGTCAAACCCTTCGAACCGAGGCAGAAGCGTCGCGATGGCAAAGGGAAGACAGATGATGAGATGTCCAAACGCCACCGTATAGAGCGAGAGTGGAACGCCGAGACGGCTCATCAACACCAGCAGCGCGACCCCGAAGATCACGCCCGGGATCACGAGCGGCAGCATCGCGAACGTTACGATCGCACTTTGTCCCGGCACCCGGTAGCGGGTGATGGCACGTGCAGCAACCAGTCCGAGCGCGGTGGAAGTGATCGAAACCCAGAACCCGACCGTCAGGCTGTTGCCCAGAGCCGCCCAGACGGTGTCTCGTGTCCAGAGATCTTTGTACCAATCCAAAGTAAAACCCTGGAGCGGAAAACGGACATAGATCGAGTCGTTGAAGCTGAAAAGCGGAATGAACAGAACAGGCGTGTAGAGCACCACAAGAAACAGGATCGCATAGACCTGAAGCGCCCGGTTCGGTTGACGGATATAGCTGCCTGACTTCATGCTGCGCGCTCCTCGACCTTGCGGGTGACGAAGAGGAACACCAGCGCGATGGCGGCAATCCATAGCATCAGCACAATGGACAGGGCCGCGCCCATGGGCCAGTTGTTCACCGGGCCGAATTGCAACTGGATCAGGTTGCCGATCATCACCCCATCCGGACCGCCCAGAAGCGCAGGCGTGATGTAGTCGCCGGTCGTGGGGATGAAAATCAGGAAAAAGGCCGAGATCACCCCCGGCAGCGACAGAGGCAGCGTCACGCGCAGAAAACGCCGGACCGGCCCGTCACCAAGATCCGTCGCGGCCTCCAGCAAGGAGCGGTCGATCTTTTCCAGCGAGACATAGAGCGGCAAGATCGCAAAGGCCGCCCAGGCATGGGCCAATGTGATGATCACAGCCGTCTGAGAATACAGCAGGAATTCCAGAGGCGCCTCAATCCAACCAAGCGCCAGAAATCCGGAGTTGATCACGCCTTCATAGCCCAGAATAACCCGCCACGCGAATACACGCAGCAGGTAGCTGGTCCAGAATGGCAGGGTCATCAGGATGATCCAAAGCATCTTGTTGCGATGCACGTGAAAGGCCACATAGTAGGCCATGGGATAACAAAGCAGCACGGTCACGACTGTGGCTACGCCCGAAATCCAGAACGATCTTGCCATCAGCGTGCCGAAGATCGGCTCGCTCCAACTGCGCGCGTAGTTTGCCGTGGTCAGGGTGGTGTCAAACCCGAACCCGTCCCGGGTCCAGAGGCTCATAGCGATCAGGATCACAAAGGGCACCGCGATCCCGATGGTCAGCACCAGAAGCGCCGGGGACATCAGTGCGTAGCCCTGCGCCCCCTCGCTCCGGCGGAACCAGGACATCAGACGCGACCGCTTGACGGCGGGCGTGGCACGGCGCATCCGAGAGGTGTCGACCATGGTCATGGCGCCCCCATTGTGCATCTGAGATCCCCGCGCGTGCGGGTTTGCCACCTGCCCATCAGATCAGAACCCGGCCTTGATAAGCTCATAGGTTTCGTTCATCCGGCTCTCCCACTCCTGACCCTGCGGGATCATGAAGTGGCCCGCGTCAAGGATCTCTTGTGGGTTCGAGCTCAGACCCAGGGCCTGCAGGTCCTCATCGGAAAACTGCTCGAAGGACTTCTTGTTCGAATGGCCGTAGCCATAGGCTCCGATCATGAACTCGCCGGCTTCCACACTCAGCATCGCATCGATGATTTCATAAGCTCGATCGATATTCGGCGCGTTCTTTTGCACCATCAGACCGCACACCCATGTGAGCGCGCCCTCCTTGGGCTGGGCAAATCGGACTGGGATCTCTTCATACTGAAGCTCCACCGCGGTGGAGTTCCAGGTCATCGCCGCCACCATTTCGCCCGAGGCCAGCGCCTGTCCCAGCGTGGTCGTGTCATCCGTGTACACCCGGACCAGCGGACGCTGCTCACGCAGGACCGCAGCGATCCGCTCAAACGCGTCATCGGTGGTGATCTGATCGAAAGGCACGCCTGCCTTGATCGCCGCCGACCACCAGGCATCGCCACCCGAGGCCAACATCCCGATCTGACCGGCAAAGCGTTTGTCCCAGAGCAGATCCCAGCTTTCCTCACCCTCCAGCTCCACCAGATCCGTTCTATAGGTCACCGAGGTCCCGCCCCAATCGAAGGGCACGAGCCATGGATTGCCGTCATCGTCGCTGTTGCCCTCCATGGCGACAAGTTCGGGCATCACATCGCCCCAGTTCGACAGGCGCGAGGTGTCAACCGGCTGGAACAGCCCCGTATCGATCCAGCGCAGCAGATCCGCGTTGCAGGGATGCGCCACATCGACCACGAACCCGCTCCGCATTCGCGTCAGAGCATCCTCGGAGCCTCCGAAAATCGCGAAGTTTGGTTGAGCGCCATTGGCGGCTTCGTAATTCGTGTAAAGATCCGGCACATCGTACCCGCCCCAGGTGAAGAGCGTACCCTGGCCGTCAGCGGCATGAGCACGCCGCGGCATGTACGGGAGGCTCGTGATCCCCACCCCCGCCGCCAGCAAGCCCCGGGAAAACGCCCGGCGGGAGAGCTTCTTCTCGCGCACTGCATTCAACTGATCGATGACATCCATGGGGCTGTTTCTCCTGTTGATGGGCCGCAAATCTCTTGCACCGGCACCTGGGTTTTGACCTTGGCGCGTCCAGCTCAAATCGACTGAACGAATATTCATTCACGATGATGGAGAGCCAGAATGCCGCAGTCAAGCTCTCTTAGGAACACTTGTGACGCTTCGGGTTGTGGTTGCAATTTCAGGGGGTTTCAGTCTGCCAATCGGGTTAGTGAACAAAAAAATGGCAGAGTAAGAACGGGTTCAGACCAAAAATTAGAACGAATCGCAGAATGCAAAAAGGCCGGAGTGATGTTCTCCGGCCTTTTGTTTTTGGGTTTGGTTTGGGTCAGCCGAGTTTTTCGGTGAGTTCGGGCACCGCGGCGAAGAGGTCGGCGACGAGGCCGTAATCGGCGACCTGGAAGATCGGCGCTTCCT
>JBCDKN010000022.1:0-20713 GCA_038746545.1 Pseudomonadota bacterium | reverse complement strand
GAATGGGAAACCCTGCAATGGGTGGACTGGTTCAACAAAGAGCGCCTGCTTGAGCCACTGGGCTACATCACACCAATCGAAGCAGAGGAAAGATACGAACGAGCCTTGAAATCAAACCAAATCGCAGCTTGAAATACGAACGCAACAGTCTCCGGTAAAACAGGGGCGGTTCAGTTCTCGCTTCCGTTTTGTGGAAGCTCTGGCCAGATCATCAGCCTTCTACCAGAAGCAAGTCGATGCCTACATTGCTCGTTCCTGCACCATAGAAGCTTTAATAGCTCCTCCGGCTATCCCCTAGCTCTTTTGCTCTGGCATCGTCGGCTAGGTCATCTCGCCAGGCACAAACGCATAACACGAGCTATCTCAAAACCAGAATGCAGGTTTCCATTCATTCGCAAAGCGCCGTGCTCGCAATGTGGTCGCTGACAACTGACCTGCCAACGCACTTTTCACGTAACTACTTGAAAAGGTGGTGCCCCCACACGGACTCGAACCGCGGACCTACTGATTACAAATCAGTTGCTCTACCAGCTGAGCTATAGGGGCTTCTCGGCGGCTGATTAGCGCCCTGGCTACGCCGTGGCAAGCCCTCTCGCACAGTGATCGGTGAATTTCACAAGATCCATCTACACCCCACGAACAAAAGTGCATCAACGCCAAGAAGCGGTTAACACTTGGGAAACCAGAACCGGCGACACTAGGCTCAGGATCCATCGGACGAAGACACATGCATATCGCTTATCATATCGGCGCGCATAGCACCGACGACGACCTTCTCCTGACCAGCCTGCGGGCAAACGCCCCGATGCTGGAGCGCAATGGAGTGATCGTGCCGCCGGGAGACATCTATCGCCCGATCCTGCGGGAAACTGTGCGGCGGCTGCAAGGTGCCCATTCAGACCGGGACGCTGAGGAAGCGGTGCTGGAGGCCATTCTCGATGGCAAGGACGGGCACCGCCTGGTTATGGCAAGCGAAAACTTCATCTGCACCCAGCAGAAAATCTTCGAAGAGGGAAGTTTCTACGGGAAGATGGGGCAAAAGGCCGTCTGGCTCCGCAACGTGTTTCCCCATCATCCGGTATCGTTCCATCTCGGGCTGCGCAGTCCGGCGAGTTTCCTGCCAGCGATCTTTGCGCGTCGGCCGACCACGACATTTGACGCTTTCCTGAAGGATATCAACGTCGACAGCCTGAGCTGGCATGATGTGGTCGAGCGGCTCCGCTTTGCCGTGCCTGATGCGGAGATCACCGTCTGGTGCAATGAAGATACACCACTGATATGGCCTGAAGTGATGACCTCGATCACGGACGTGGCCGAGAACTCAGCGCTTCGCAAACGCCATTCCCGTCTACGCGAAGTCATGACTGCGGACGGGTTCGAGCAGTACATTGCCTATCTCGAGAGCCACCCCAAGATCAGTGTCGCGCAGCGTCGCTGGGCCGCCGTGAGTTTCCTTGACCGTTTTGCGAAGGAGGATGAAATGGCGGAGAGCTATGAGCTGCCGGACTGGACCCAGGACCGGATCGACGGGCTGGACGAGGCCTATGAAAAAGATCTCGAGCGGATCGCGACCCTGCCCGATGTTCAGATCCTCACCGCTGGGGGCACGATCCAGGCGCCCGGCCCTGCCGAGGACACGGTCTGCTTTGCTTGAGAAAGACCTATCGGCTCCTACCCTTTGCGCCTTTAACGCGCGGCATGGTCACGCCATCCCAAGCGCCTCTTTGTAGAGCTCAAGCACGGCTTCTTCTTCAGAGATATCATCGGGGTCGCGCTTGCGCAGCGCGATGAGCTTCCGCATCACCTTGGTGTCATAGCCGCGCGACTTAGCTTCGGCCATCACTTCTTTCTGCTGCTCAGCGATGTCTTTCTTCTCCTGGTCCAGACGCTCGATCCGCTCAACGAATTGCCGCAACTCGCCCGCTGTGACCCGATAGCTGTCCGGTGTTCCCGCGTTGTTGTCCGTCACCGCGTCATCCATCTCGCGCATTCTCCCTGAGTATCGTTGAGGCTTTGCGGTAGCCCGTCTCCGAGCGGGCATCAAGACCGTTTCGCGCAAGGTCCACTTGTGCCGCCGCCAAAGGCGCGCTACCCCGCCGCACTAGATCGCACCAATCGGAGACATAAGATGGACATGCTGGTGCCCACAGGGGCCGTGATCACCGTATTGGGCCTGCTGGGTCTCATCTATTGCATTGTCGAGGTCGCGCGGGCAAAACGAGGCGGCTTGGACGAGGATGCTTTGCGCGCCCGTCTGCAGAAAGCTGTGGCGCTCAATCTCGGCGCGCTCGCCGTCTCGGCACTGGGTCTGATGATCGTGATCGTTGGCGTCTTTCTGGCCTGAGCCGCTTAGGGCGTCGGCGGTTTTTTCTCGCCCCGATCAAACGCCTCCCAGCCTTCACCGGCAAAAACATCATGGCCCAACTGCGCCAGAACGTGGGGGAAATCCACCATGACCCAGTTATCTACGATTTTGCCATCCACAACCTTCCAGAAGTCCATGTAGCGGATCTCGACCCGCTTTCCCGTGGCGGCGATGCCCATGAAGGGACCGGAATGCAGGGCCTCCTGGCGGCCAAAGGCTGCCGCCCATTCCCCCATATAGAGCCGCGCCTCGTCGATACAAACCTTGTCGGAAAAGGCCGCCTGAAAGGGTTTCTGCCAGTTTTCCTGAAACTCGCGCAGGCCGGTTTTTGTGCCGCAGCCCTGGTTGCCGTACCAGCCAAACCCTTCGGAGAAGAACTCGCCGATATCGGCAATCCGGTGATCGTTCAACCCATCGACCATGCCTTCGATGACCGCCTGCGTCGCTGCGGTCTTGGTCATATCCGTGTCGCGGCTCAGAACCGCCTGCTCGGGGCGCGCTCCGTTCACAGATGCGCTCCGGTAACTGCATCAAACAAATGGCAGATTTCGGCAGGCACGCTGAATTGCACGGGTGCTCCGATTTGCGATCGGTAATCCTTGGCCGCCTTGACCGCGACAAGCGTACCACCCGCCTTGACAGTGACCATGGTGGCATCGCCCAGAAGCTCCATGGAATAGACCGGCGCCGCGATATGTCCGCTCTCGCCGGTCACCGCCGCGTCCTCTGCCCGGAACCCAAGGGTCACCTTGCCCGACACACCGCTGAACCCGGAAATCTCCACATTTTCGGCACGAAACACCCCGTTGGACACCTCGCCCTCCATCAAGTTCATCGCGGGCGAACCGATGAAGCTCGCGACAAACGTATTGGCAGGGCGATCATAGATGTCGGTAGGCGTGCCTACCTGCTGCACAACGCCCGCCGACATCACGACCACGCGATCTGCAAGCGTCATCGCCTCGATCTGGTCATGGGTCACATAGATCGTTGTGACCTGCAGCTCATGGCTCAGGTTCTTGATCTGCGCCCGTGTGCTCACCCGCAGCTTCGCATCCAGGTTGGAAAGCGGCTCATCCATCAGAAAGACGTTGGGTTCCCGCACGATGGCCCGGGCCAGCGCCACACGCTGCCGCTGTCCGCCAGACAGGGCTGCGGGCTTCCTGTGCAGGAAATCATCGAGTTCGACCATGGCCGAGGCCCTCATCACCCGCTCCTTGTGCTCCGCCTCGGGCACCTTCCGGACCTTTAGGGGAAAGCGGATGTTCTCGTAGACATTCATGTTCGGATAGAGGCCATAGCTCTGGAACACCATCGCCACGTCCCGATCCTTCGGATCGAGCGTGTTGACCATCCGATCCCCGATCCAGATCTCGCCATCACTCGGATCCTCGAGCCCCGCGATCATCCGCATGGTCGTCGTCTTGCCGCAGCCGGAGGGCCCCAACAGCACAAGGAACTCCTTGTCGGCAATGGTCAGGTGGAAATCATCCACCCCGATGAAGGAGCCCCAGCGCTTCTTCACATGGTTCAGCCGGATCTCAGCCATTCTGGCCTCCCCCTTCATTGTTCTTCAAATACTCACACGCGGGCCGCAGGCCCGCGCCGGGCCCAACCCGCAAAGACCAAAGGTCGTGCGGGGCGGGAGAGCGCCCTGCCCCCCTCATCCCTTCACCGCCCCAGCGGTCAGCCCGCTCACGATCTGGCGCTGGAAGAACAGCACAAGAATGAACAGCGGCGCCGTCGCCGACACAACCGCCGAGACGGCGAACATCACGTTGCCCTCTTGCTGCGTGGTGCCAAGGAAACTCGCGATCTTGGGGATCATGGTCTGGTTGTCCTGACTGAGCAGCGTCGCTGTCACCGCGAAATCGTTATAGGCCAGAAGGAACGAGAACAGTCCGGTCGTGATCACACCAGGCCACATAACCGGGATGATCACCCGGCGGAACGCCTGAAACCGGGTGCAACCATCGACCATCGCGCTCTCATCCAGGTCCTTCGGAATGTTCATGAAGAACGACCGCAGCATCCACAGCGTGAAAGGCTGGTTGATCGCAACAAGTACGATGATCGTCGTCGGCAGGATTCCCCAGATGTTCAGCTCGAAAAACGGCAACAGGTATCCCGAGACGAGCGTGATATGGGGCATGGCGCGGAAGATCAGCGCCGCCATCAGGATCCAGAACGTATATTTGAAGCTCGACCGGCTGAGCGCGTAGCCCCCGAGCGTCCCAAAGGTCAGCGAGATCGCCACCACGCAGAGCGTCACGATCATCGTGTTCACTCCGGCGCGCCAGAACTCCTCCTGCACCCAGGCGCCTTCATAGCCCGCTCCGGTAAAATACCCGCCGGTCTCGGCGATGGTCCGCACGCCGGAGAGCGCATTGCGCCAATCCTCGCGGCTGAAAAAATCGCCCTGCACCTTGAAGGAACCCCAGAGCGTCCAGAGGAAGGGGAATGCCGCCAGCACCAGCCAGAGCAGAACAAACCCCCAGAGAAAGAGGCGAAGGGGCAAAGAGCGTTGGGTCGCGATATTGGTGGCCATGTCCTAGTGCCCCGTCTTCGAGAAGTCGCGCCAGGTGCGGATCAGCACCGGCGTCAGCAGGATCGCCACGCCCAGGATCGTCAGCATCGAGGTCGCAGCGGCGGACCCGAACAAGGACACCTCGCTCCCCCTGAGGTCATTATAGATGATCCAACTGAGTGAAGTCGCGTTCGCCTCTGCATTGAAACCCACGATTGGCTCGAACACCCTGAAATTGTCCATGAGCTGGATCAGCGCGATAAAGGTCACCAGCGGCATCAGATAAGGCAGCACCACGTAGCGGATCCGCTCCCACCGCGTGGCCCCGTCGATCATCGCGGATTCCAGGGTGTCCTGGGGCACTGTCTGCAGGCCCGCGTAGAACACCACGAAGGCAAAGGGCGCCGAGGACCAGACTCCATAGACCATGAGCGTGATCCAGGTCAGCATAGGCGAGGCCTTCAGGCTGAGATCCGGGTCCTCAAAGATGAATTGCAGGGTTTTCCCGATTACCCCGCGACTGTCGATCATCCAGAACAGGATCAGCGAGCCGACGAGCGGCGTGATGATCATGGGCAGGAGCGATGTGAAGATCACTGGCCCTTTCAGGATCTTGGGCAGCGCGTTCACCGCCACCGCGATCAGGAATCCGAGAGCGATGATCAGGGGCGTCACGATGAAAGTATAGGCCAGGGTGAAGGTCAGAGCCTTGTAGAACGGCAGGCCATAGACCTGTTGCACGAAGGCTCCCATACTATCTGTGCTGCGCCAGAACTCCCCGATCTCGGCGAAGGCCAGGTGGTTTCGGTTCGTATATGTGGCAACCCCGTTGAACTGCCCCAAAGGTTGCGCTGCGTTCAGCGCGGCGGTGGCATCTTCATCCACCATCACCTGAGTCGTACTGCCGAACGGTCCGCTGGTCGTGACCTCCACCAGCACCTTCTCGTTTTCAACAAACAGGGATTGGACAAATACCGACGCGATGGGCAGCGCGATGAACAACAGCATCGCAAAGGCCGACGGCAGCATGAACCAGAAGAACGTCTTGTGCTTCATCTCGGTCTCCGGGGCACGTGGTCAGCCGGGGCGCGGGGCGCCCCGGTCTTGCTCAGAAGGGTCTCAGTTCAGGAAACCGGCCTCTTTGGCCGCCGCTATGTAGGAGGCTTCCACATCCGCGAGCGCCTGCGCCGCACTCTCGCCCCCCTGCAGGAACTCCACAATCTCCGTGCCCAGAGCCGTATGCAGCAGGCTCATGTAAGGCAGCATCGGATAAGGCGCGGTCCCGCCCTGTGCCGTGGCCAGCACACCGGTCGCTGCTTCGCCCGGGCTGTAGCCATCGATCAGCCAGACCGCGGCGTCCGAGTTGGCATTGGCCACATCCACCGACGCGCCATTCAGCATGGCGATAAAGCTCGCCGAGGCGTCTTCGTCGCTGATATTCGATGCAATGGTGAAGCCATCCCACCAGAGAGTCGAGGCCGGGCGATCTCCGCCACCAATCGTCGGGGCGGCGGCGAACTTGATAGCTGCTGCGATCTCGGGCGCGGCCCCCTCATCATCGGTCACACCGCCTGCACGCGAGCCCCAGAAATTGGCCATCGCAACGTTGCCTGCTTCAAACTCGGCCTGTAGCGCGTTGGAATCATAGGTAAGATAGTCAGGGTTCATGTGCTCGGTGAGCGCCTTCATCATCTCCAGCGCTGCTTCGCCATTGGCATTGGCAATGGCCGGAGCCGCCGAGCCGGGTTCGAAGAAGGAACCGCCTGTGCCGAGATACATGTTCACGAATTCCTGAGCTACGTTCCAGCCGGCCTTGTAGGTCCCGCCAATCGGGAACTCCATAAGCCCCGCCTCTTTGATCGCCTTGGCGGCAGCCAGCACGTCCTCATAGCTCTCGGGCACCGCGAGGCCGAGCTCCTCGAGGATATCAGCGCGGTAATAGAGGTGCTGCGCATTGGCCTGGAAGGCGATCGCCTTTGTCTCGCCATTGATCACAATGCGCTGGTTCGGCGACACGGTCGCTCCATGCGCTGCAATGAGATCATCCAACGAGCGCACAAGCCCATCTGTCAAGAGCGGCACGAGTGAGCTGTTGGAGACGACCGCGACCGTGTACTCTGCCGGATCAGCCGTCAGTGCTGGCACCTGAATGTTGCGATGCTCGGTGGTCATGTTTGCAGTGACCGTCACCCCATCCGAGGCGCATTCCGCAGCCGCCGAATTGACCGCCTGAAGCGCGGGAAAATCGTTGGAGAGAATCCGGATAGATCCCGCGGATACGTCACAGGCCGACGCGCTCGCGCTGCCCAGAACCACAAGCGCGGATGTCACCAGCGCGGTTTTCATGAAAGTCATCTCTGTCTCCCTGTCATGACCTGGGGTCGTGACGCCCCGTTTTAGGCGCACGCTGACAGCAGATGAATAGGTTTGCAATAGAGTTAACGGGCCCGGATTGACCAACCCGCTGCAACAACGGGCCTGCGCAGGAAACAAGCGTTCCCATCCACTTCGTTCGTCCCGGAGATTGATCCAGTCCTGTGCTATCCAGAGACTCTATGCGCGAGGTCTGCTGGCATGAAAAAGGCGACCCGATCAGATCGCCCTTTTAGTCTGAGCACTGCCCCGCTCCCGTGAATGCTGCTCGCGAGATGCCTGCCTCAGACCGGCATGTTGTCGAATGCGTCTTCCTGCGCCTCATAGGCGCGCCTTTCCGCACGCAACCGGGCGCAGAGATCCACCAGCGCTGTGGGCACCTCGACATCTTTGGCCTCAAGTTCCGTGACAGCGCGCGCCAGTTCCGCTTCGCACACAAAGCCGCGGGCCGGATCCGCCTGCACCCGGTCAAGCAGAGTGAAGACTTTGGTCAGGGCTTGGTCAGTTGTCATCGCGTTGCTCCCTAGCGATCGTTTAAACCAAAGGGCCAATCCACAGGTTGGGATTAACCCTCGCCTTTGCAAGAGGCACAGAGGGTCGTAGAGGGGTCCTCATCCAGTCGGGTCGCGGAGATCCGCCCACCGCATTGCATGCAGATCCCGTAGCTGCCGTCTGCAACCCGCTCGAGCGCGGCTTGTAGACGGCGTAGTTGGCGGGCCGTACTGCGCGACGGGTCAGCACTGACACGCGCAGAGCTCTGCGTCCCGGACCCGTGTCTGGACCGGCGCGCCTCAGCTGCAAACTGGTCCTCCCGCAACTGGTGGATCAAGGCGCGTTGCCGCGAACGCAGCACCAGCTGGCACTCCAACAGATCAATCATTGTCACCCCCCGTGACGTCCTTGTCAGAACATTAGACACATCAAACCGTCACGGCATTGATACAGGTCAACGGTGACGGATTTGCGACGGGTGAGCCTTGATTTTGTGGACTCGACGGCGCAAGAGCACGCTCTTACATAGGCAAGTATGGATATGCGCTCCCTCTCTCCCAGTTTCGCCGTTGCCCCGCAAATCTTGCCAGAGGACGTGCCCACCCTCGTGGAGGCCGGCGTTACGGCAGTGATTTGCAACCGACCCGACATGGAAAACCCGGTAGAATTGCGCGCCGACGTGCTGCGCGCCGCCGTGGAGGCCGCAGGTCTCGCATTTCATGACAACCCAGTGGTCGGCGGTGGTCTCTCGCTGGCGGATGTTGAGGCGCAGGCGCGGGTCATAGCAGAAACCGAGGGGACTGTTCTGGCCTATTGTGCCTCTGGCACTCGGTCCGCGATCCTCTGGGCCTTTGCCATAGCAGGCCGTGTTGCGACCGACGACATCCTCTCGGCTCTGTCACAAGCAGGATACCAGTTGGAAGGAATGCGGCCCCAATTGGACGCACTGGCCGCGCAGCGCTAGGGATTTATGCGAAGGCCCCAGGGCACTTGTTTCTGGACTACGAGGTAGACCGGCCCTTGGTCGAAGCCCAGCCCTTGCTGTGCGCCCGCGCCGCGGCGGTCTAGGCTTGGTCCGTCGGCGCCGCCAGCCCAGGACGATCGTCGAATCCTTCCGGGTTATGCGCCAAGGCTTCGGGCGGCACTTCCTTACGCGCGGTGGCTTGTGGCGCGCGCTGGGAGCTGATCTCGTTGAGGCGCAGTGCCCGCACACCACGGGCTTGCCCAAGACGAGCCGTCGCGACACAAGGCCCATTCCGCCGCCCGAGCGTCACCGTGGACAAAGCTGAACTCGGGATCGGCACCTGATCGCCCGGGGCCCAGCGGCGCACTTCGTCCAAGGTAAGTTCCAGTTTGCAGAGCACAGCCTCCAGCTCTGCCGGGCTTTCGAGCACGGCCGCGCGCCAATCCTTGGCCCAATCTTCCACCGCGCGCCCGGTGTCTTGCGGCTCCGGCATACCCGGCGCCTGCGGTCGGGATTGTGGCAGAGCGGCCCAGAACTTGACCGAGCGACTGCCATCGAACTTCGCCTCAATGGTGTGGATGCGGTAGGGCACATCCACTACGGACATGCCCAGCACCTCGGGAGCGATCATCCGGTCGGCAGGGCCATAGCCGGACAGCCAGGCTTCATAGGAGCTCTCTTCCATGAGCTCGCGCCAAGCTTCCAAGAACCGCTCGAGAAACCCATGGCACAAAAGACGGTCGATCGTACTGGCCGCGCGAGGCTCCCCTTCGCCATCCGAGATCTTGCCGGTGGTCGTTTTCTCCACCAAAGCGGTCAGACCACCCGGCGAAAGCGCTAGGTAACCCTCGGCCTCGTCCGGGGCAGGACAGGGAATGATAAGCCCCGCCTCCCCCATGAGATCACCCAACTCCAGCCCGCCGGAGACTTCGGTCACGGTGACAACTTGCTCAGAGACCTTTACCCCGGCCGCGATGAAGCCCGCCCGCGCCATGGCCTTGACGCATCCCGTTTCCAGCGTGACCGTCATGGGCCCTGCCACAGGTCCGGGCGTGGTTTCCATCTTGCGCCGCAAGAGGCTGGTCTGGTCAGGATTGGACATGGGGCGACTCGCGTTCTGCAATTCGGGACCCCTCCTTGTCGCGCAGAACCCGTTAATGCCCGGTAACCGCCTAGCGCCAATCCGGCGATAAATCAGGCCACCGCACGGGAAATCCGCACGGGAAAGGTAACCCGGAATGCCGCGCCTTTCTGTCCACGAAGATAGCTGATCGAACCACCCAGCTTGACCATCACCTCGCGGCAAATCGCAAGACCCAGCCCGGCCCCGCCAGCCTTGGACTGGTCATCGAGGCGGGCGAACTTCTCGAAGATAACGCTTTGGCTTCGGGCCGGGATGCCCGAGCCGTTGTCGACAAAATCGAGCGCCAGCGCTTCGCCATTCCCGGTCACGCGGATCGTCAGCTCGGGCTCTTCGGCATCGCAATACTTGATCGTATTGGCGATGATGTTGATGAAGACCTGCACCAGTCGGTCCGTGTCCGTGTGGATCAGATGCGCCTCCTGCGCGGGGTCGCGCAGCACCTTGAGAGGGCGGTTGCGCCCCGCTGCCGTGGCCGAGAGCGCCCGGTCCAGCAGATCGCCCAGCATCTCTTCCTGTGGGTTCAGAACGACCTGCCCATTCTCCAGAACGCTCAGATCGAGCAAATCGTCCAGAAGCCGTGTCAGGCGCAGGCTCTCATCATGGATGATGGTCGAATAGCGGGTCTGCGCGCCGCTCTCCAAGGTGCCCTCCATCAGAATTTCCGAGAAGGATCGGATTGAGGTCATGGGTGTGCGCAACTCGTGGCTGATCTGGCTGAGGAAGGCGTCCTTTTGGATCGACAGCTCAGTTAGCTTCTCGTTGACCTCACGCAGCTTCGAGGCGGTCGCCTCCAACTCGCGGGACTTGGCCTCCAACTGGCTGGAATACTCCATCATCTGAGCGGTCTCATCGGCCACGGCCATCAGCTCCCGTACAGAGACCGCCGCACCTCCATTGATCTGGGCGATCATCGCATGAGCAGTGGCCGCGCCGACCGAACCGGCCAGCTCGCGCTCGAGATCCACGAGAAACTCCGGCGTGGTATCCGGCAGATAGCCGGTTTTGCCCTGCTCTGCCGCGGCGCGAACGAAAACGTTCTGCGCGTGTTGCGGCCCGAGGATCCGCTGCGCCATGATCAACAGATCCTCCGCCTCGGCCCGCCCCCCGGCCCAGCTGCGCGGGGTGCTGGAATGCTCGAACACATTGACGAATTGCGCCCCCTGCAGCCGCTCCATAGGCGACGGGAAAGACAAAAGGGATACACCCAGAAAGAGCCCCGCATTCACAACCATGGACCACAAAAGCGTGTGGACCAGCGGATCCAGCCCGGTCAGCCCAAAGAGCGCGTGGGGCTTCAGAAACCCGATCCCGAGCGGGCCATGGGCAACGATATCGGCAAAGAGCGATTGCGGCACGGCGAGGCTCGGCAGATAGAGCGTATAGGCCCAAAGAGCAAAACCCGCGACCAATCCGGCCACCGCTCCGCGCCGGGTCGCCCCGCGCCAGAAGATCCCCCCCAGGAGCGCCGGCAGAATCTGAGCCGCGCCCACAAAGGAAATCAGACCGATAGCGGCGAGCGCCTCTCCCCCTTCGGAGACCGCGTAATAGGCGTAGCCGAGCCCGAGCACCGCCGCGATGGACACCCGGCGCGAAAGCAGCATCGCCCGACGCACATCGCCGGAGACGCTGGCCTTGCCCCCATCCTGAAAACTCAGCCAGACCGGCATGATCAAATGGTTCGAGACCATTGTCGAAAGTGCAATGGCCGCCACAATCACCATGGAGGTCGCGGACGAAAACCCGCCGAGAAACGCGAGAGCCGCGAGCGTATTCTGATCCTGCGACAGCGGCAGCGTCAGCACAAAGAGGTCCGGGTTCGCCCCCTCGGGCATGATGTCGAGACCGACCACCGCGATCGGGATCACGAACAGGCTCATGAGCATCAGGTAGGCCGGAAAGGCCCAGCTCGCAGTGCTCAGATGCGCCTCATCGGCATTCTCGACCACCATGACCTGAAACATCCGCGGCAGGCAGATCACGGCAGCGGCGGAGACGAAGATCAAACCGACCCAACGGCCGCCCTCGACCTCCCAGGTGGATACGGGCGAGGCATCAATCCGTGCCACCATGTCGGCCACGCCACCTCCGATCCCCCAGACCACGAAAACGCCCACGGCCAGAAGCGCCACGAGTTTGACCACCGCCTCAACGGCAATGGCCATGACAACGCCATGGTGGCGCTCATTGACGTCGAGATTGCGGGTACCGAAGAGCACCGTGAAGATGGCAAGGCCAATGGCCACCCAGAACCCGTCCGTCACCCCGTCCACGGGGTTCGCGAGATCGCTCATCTCCTCGGCGCCAAAGACCGCCAGTGACAGCGAGACCGATTGCAGCTGGAGCGCGATATACGGGGCCGAGGCGATCACCGCGACCACGGTAACGATCACCGCCAGTCCGTTCGACTTGCCATAACGCGAGGAGATCAGATCCGCGATAGAGGTGATCCGCTGAGCGCGTCCGATCCGCACCAGCTTGCGCAGGAGCCACCACCAGCCCACGAAGACCAGTGTCGGCCCGAGATAGATGGTCACGAACTCCAGCCCCGACCGCGCCGCGTAGCCCACCGCTCCGTAGAAAGTCCACGCCGTACAATAGACCGAAAGGCTGAGCGTATAGATCATAGGTGCACGGAGCCAGCCGATCTTGCCCTGGGATGCCCGACGCTCGGCCACGAAGGCCACGGCGAAGAGGAACACCACATAGGCCAGCGAGATCACCACCAGCAGGTTCAGCGTCAGCATTACCCGTCTCCGTTCCGATCAGGGCTGTCGGTCGTGGCCTCTCCACTCAGGGCCCGGCCCAAGGCGCTATTGGGCGGTGGCGCGAGCAGATCCACGTCTCCGCCCTCCGGGCTGGGCGGTGGCGCAAAGCCCGGGGCGCGTGTCGTCGCGTGTTCAGCCCGCTTGATATAGCGTGTCAGGAGCGCACTGAAGACGATCAGCAGCAGCCAGAGCAGGAAGACATAGATCATCGCCTCGGCAGTAGAGCCCGCTTGTCCTTTGGGCAAGAGCAGCATCGGCACAACGAACAGAAACGTCCCGAAGACCGGCAGGAGCCGCGCCGCATCGATCAGCCGCCGGTGTCGGTACGGCTCGGGCTGCAGGAACAGAGGTGGCCGCCCCCGGGCCATGTCAGGCGCTCAGATCCCGCACGCGATCCAGAATTTCGCGATTCGAGAAGGGTTTGGTCATGAAATGGGACACACCATAGCTCTCGGCGAGCTCGCGGTCTTTCTTCTGACCTTTCGCCGTCAGCATCAGAACAGGCATCTCCGCAGTCTCCGGATTATCCCGCAAATCGCGCAGGATGTCGAACCCGCTCCGGTTCGGCAGCATCACGTCGAGCATGACCAGATGCGGTGCCTCCCGGGCGATGGCGTCGAGGGCCGTGGCCCCGTCAGAATGTGTGCGCACGTGCCAACCCTCGCGCGACAGTATGAAACTGATCGCCTCGATGATATTCGGCTCGTCTTCGATAACCAGAACGGTTTTCGCCATGATCGGTCCCTCCTCCGCTCTGGCGATTCTTAGGCGCACCACAATCGCCTGCTTGACCGCCCATGTCAAAGCACTACCCGAGCGAAGTGATCTATTTTCAGGCAGCACCGATATTCCACCCGGTTCAGCCTGCAAGGATAGAGGGTTCGCGCCTTGCGCTGCAGGCATCGCGCGGGCAGATCCGGCAGGTCGTTCCGATGGCGCGCGCCTCGGCCGCATCCCTTGCCGGACGATCAACCTCCATCACGAGCATCCAGGCGCGGGGAATCTGAGGGACATCAAAAGCCACCGGCGCACTTACCTCGCTGATTGCATAGGTCACGAAACGACGCCCCGGGGGAGTCGCGACCTCGACCCGCAAGGGCTGGGTCGGGTGGCTGAGCGATTGATAGACCGGCCAGAGCGAGCAGGCCGCACCGAACCGCGGTATGGGAAACCCGTCGATCCCCTTGCGATGCAGCAGGCTGCCGGAACTGTCGGCGACGACCAGCCCCACATCCACTGCCCCGGTCGATTGGGGCAGGCAGGCCAGGCGATGCATAACCTGCGGCAGTGGGACCTGGAACTGCTGGGCAAGCCGCGCCGGATCCTGCTCCTTGGCAAAGGCCGCCTGCAAGGGCTTGAGCGGTAGCCGCTCAGCATCGCGGATATAGGTCCGAAAATAGCTGAGCGCGAGGGCCCGGGCCTGGGGCGTTGCAAGCTGAGGCGCGTGATCGATCAGATCCTCGGCGGCGGCAATTCCGCCAGTCTCAAGCGGGGCCAGATGGTGTTCATGCTCCGCCAAAACGGACTCCAGCGCCTCCTGCGCCGTGGCAAAGGTCACCTCGGCGGCAACCTGCGTGTCAAAATAGGAGACCAACGCCTGACTGCCCTGAGCCAAACGGTCGCTTTCCTCCAGCATGTTGCGATGGAAGCGGTCACGCCAGGCGGCCTCAATCTCGGGCGTCTGGGCAAGGATCGCGGCTGTGGAGCGGATCGCCGTCACGTTCGAGACCAGATCATGCATCGCCTCAGCCAGAAACGGGTCATGGGTCAGCCGGTCATTCAGCGCCTCGATGGTGCGTTCCTGATTGACCATACGCCGCCGCTGGGCCGCGATCAGCTGGGCCCAACCGGGAAAGCGCGCGACGAACTCCTCGATCCGGTCGAGTTCCGCCGCGCTGCGCCGGGCGGAGGCTGCCGCCTCGCGCAACCCTTCCAGCAGCGTCTCCTCCGCGCCCTGGGTCAGAGCGTTCACATCGACCCGCAAGGCCGTGGCAATGTCGAGCAGGACTTTTCCGCCGATTCTGCGGCGGTTGTGTTCGATCAGGTTCAGATAAGATGCGGATATTCCAACATCCCGGGCCAAATCCGCTTGCTTCATGCGCAAAGACTGCCGCCTTTCGCGAATGCGGCTGCCGGTCAGTGAGCTCTTGGGCATGGATAAACCTGAGTGTTATCACGGGTTTTCTGCAACCGCGCGAGAATAACTTTACACATACTGCATGTGCATTGTCCAATCGTTTACAAATAAACCCAACAAATCGAACCACTTGTTGCGCCGCACTGCAAATTTGTAATTTCTTTGGGCTGGGTTTGCACGCAGTGCGCCCATCGCGGGGCGGGAGTGAGGATCAGCCCCCGGACAAAAACATTGGGAGGACTTCAATGTCTAAATCTGAAATCAGTCGCCGTCGCGTACTGAAAACAGGCGCGGCCACAGGCGCGGGCCTGGCCCTGCCCACGATCTTTACCGGCGCGGTATGGTCGGATGGTCATACCGGTTTCACCAACGCCCCTCAGGGCAGCAGCGTCACCCTGGGCTTCAACGTGCCCCAGTCCGGCCCCTATGCCGACGAGGGTGCAGACGAACTGCGCGCCTATGAGCTGGCTGTCGAGCACCTGAATGGTGGCGGCGATGGCGGCATGATGAGCACCTTCAGCTCCAAAGCCCTACAAGGCAACGGCATCCTGGGCAAGAAGGTCGAGTATGTCACCGGCGACACCCAGACCAAGTCCGACGCGGCGCGCGCATCCGCCCGTTCGATGATCGAGAAGGACGGCGCGGTGATGGTCACCGGCGGCTCGTCTTCGGGTGTGGCCGTGGCTGTGCAGGCGCTCTGCCAAGAAGCTGGCATCATCTTCATGGCGGGCCTGACCCACTCGAACGACACGACCGGTAAGGACCGCAAGGCCAACGGTTTCCGTCACTTCTTCAACAGCTATATGTCCGGTGCGGCTCTCGCGCCGATCCTGGCGAAGAACTACGGCACCGACCGGAAAGCCTATCACCTGACGGCGGACTACAACTGGGGCTACACCACGGAAGAAGCCGTGAAGTCCTCGACCGAGGCCATGGGCTGGGAGACGGTGAACACCGTTCTGACCCCACTGACCCAGACCGACTTCTCCGCCTATATCACGCCGGTTCTGCAGTCTGACGCAGACGTCCTGGTGCTGAACCACTACGGCGGCAACATGGTGAACTCGCTGACCAACGCGGTGCAGTTCGGCCTGCGCGACCGCATGGTCAACGGCAAAAACTTCGAAATCGTCGTTCCGCTCTACTCCCGCCTGATGGCGAAGGGTGCGGGCGCCAACGTGAAGGGCATCTTCGGCTCCACGAACTGGCACTGGTCCCTGCAGGATGCAGGCAGCCAAGCCTTTGTTCGCTCCTTCGGCACCAAGTACGGCTTCCCGCCGTCCCAGGCCGCGCATACCTGCTACGTGCAGGCGATGCTCTATGCGGATGCGGTCGAGCGCGCAGGCTCGTTCAACCCCTGTGCCGTGGCTGAGGCTCTCGAAGGCTTCGAGTTCGACGGGATGGGCAACGGCAAGACGCTCTATCGCGCCGAAGACCATCAGTGCTTCAAGGACGTGCTCGTTGTGAAGGGGAAAGAGAACCCGACCTCCGAATTCGACCTTCTGGAGATCGTGGAAGTCACCCCGGTCGAGCAGGTGACCTACTCCCCCGACCACCCGCAGTTCGGCGGTGCAGACGCAACGCTCGGGACCTGCAACCCGGGTGCCTGATCCGCAGCGATCTGACCCCTAGATCGGGACGGGCGTTGTCGCGCCCGTCCCTCCTCTGCGCCCCGGAACGGCGCAGTCCGCATCAGCCGAGGTGGGAGCCATGGACGCAATCATCCTTCAAATTCTCAACGGTCTGGACAAGGGATCGGCCTATGCCCTAATCGCCCTGGGTCTGACCTTGATTTTCGGCACCTTGGGTGTCGTCAATTTCGCCCATGGGGCGCTGTTCATGATGGGCGCCTTCTGCGCCGTGACCCTGAGCCGGATCCTGACCCTGAGCCATCAGGTGGTGGATGAGACGCGGACCGACTTCCTCGGCAACCCGCTGAAGGTCGACGTGCCATACGTCTACGACATTTTCGGGCAGACTGCAGGAGATGCGATCATCGACTGGGCGGTGCCACTGGGCATCCTGTTTGCCCTGCCGATCATGGCCGCCATCGGCATCGCCATGGAGCGCGGGCTGATCAAGCACTTCTACAAGCGCCCCCATGCGGACCAGATCCTCGTGACTTTCGGCCTCGCCATCGTGCTGCAGGAAGTGATCAAGTATTTCTACGGTGCGAACCCGATCCCGACGCCCGCCCCCGAAGCCTTTATCGGTTCCTTCGACTTCGGCGCGATGCTGGGCTTTGATCCGGGCTCGATCATCTACCCCTATTGGCGCCTGGTTTACTTCGTCTTCGCGATGGTGATCATCGCCGCCGTCTTCGCCTTCCTGCAATTCACCACCTTCGGGATGGTCGTGCGGGCGGGCATGGCCGATCGCGAGACTGTGGGCCTCTTGGGCATCAATATCGACAAGCGCTTCACCATAATGTTCGCGATTGCCGCCTGTGTGGCTGGCCTTGCGGGGGTGATGTACGCGCCAATCAACTCACCAAATTACCACATGGGCATGGACTTCCTGGTCCTGAGCTTCGTGGTGGTGGTTGTCGGCGGCATGGGCTCCCTGCCCGGCGCCGTGGCCGCTGGTTTCCTGCTCGGCGTGCTCGAAAGCTTCGCGTCGATGTCCTGGGCCATCAATCTGGTGCCCGGCATCAACCAGATCATCATCTACCTTGTTGCAATTATCATCTTGCTGACCCGGCCCCGTGGCCTGATGGGACGCAAGGGCGTGATGGAGGACTGATCCATGTTCGGACTTGAGAAAAAAGACACCGTCCTTCTGATTATCGTGGCCTGCCTGACCATGCTGGCGCCCTTCCTCCTCAATCCTTTCCCGGAGGGATCCGGACTCGCCCAGTTCAACGCGGGCTACCCGGATCTGATGCAGCGTTTCGTGATCTTCGGGATCTTCGCCATCGGATTTAACATCCTCTTCGGCCTCACGGGCTACCTGTCCTTTGGTCATGCGGCCTTCCTCGGGGTGGGGTCCTACGCGGCGATCTGGATGATGAAGCTGCTGACCATGAACGTGATCCCGGCCATCATCGGAGCTGTCATTCTGGCCGGCGCGTTCTCACTGCTCGTGGGCTGGATCTCGCTGCGGCGCTCAGGGATCTACTTCTCGATCCTGACCCTGGCCTTCGCCCAGATGTCCTATGCGCTGGCCTATTCGGTTCTCACGCCGATCACCGGCGGGGAAACCGGCCTGCAGCCCAAGGTCAATGACCCGCGCCTGCTGGACCCGGCGCTGGCGGATGGGGCGACGCCTTCGGCGAACCTCTTCGGCCTGACGATGAAGTCGAGCTACGAGATGAACGTGGGCGGTTGGCTCTTCACCTTCAACGCGGGCTATTACCTCGCGGCCGTGATCATGCTGATCAGCTTCTATGTGGCGATCCGCATCTTCCGCTCGCCCTTCGGGATGATGCTGCGGGCGGTGAAGTCCAACCAGCAGCGGATGAACTATACCGGCCTGAACTCCAAGCCCTATACCCTCGCGGCCTTCGTGATCTCCGGCATGTATGCCGGTCTCGCAGGCGGGCTGATGGTGGCCATGGACACCCAGGTGGGCCCGGAACGGATGTTCTGGACCGCCTCCGGCGAGGTCGTGCTGATGACCATCCTCGGCGGTGCTGGCACTCTGATCGGTCCGGTTCTGGGCGCAGGCATGATCAAATACATGGAGAACATCATCTCCAAGATCAACGAAACCATCCTGCACCAGTGGTTTGCCTTCCTGCCGGACGGGATGGAGGATGCGCTCGTCGCCATGGTCTATCCATTCATCGGCAAGGGCTGGCACCTGACACTCGGCATCATCTTCATGCTGGTTGTGATCTTCCTGCCCGGTGGCCTCGTCGAGGGCGGCCAGCGCATTGCGCGCCTCTTTGGCCGCGGCAAGAAGGCCGACAGCGATGACGGCAAGAAATCTGCCGAAACCACCCCTGCGGAATAAGGAGAAAGACCCATGGGAATTCTCGAAGTCAAAGGGGTGGGCAAACGCTTCGGCGGCCTCCAGGCGCTCGGTGACGTGAACCTCTCCGTCAAAGAGCAGACGGTCCACGCCATCATCGGCCCCAACGGTGCGGGCAAATCCACCCTGCTCAACTGCCTCGTGGGCAAGCTGATCCCGGATACCGGTTCGGTGATGTTCGACGGCCAATCCGTGCTGGGACGCTCCCCGCATGAGATCTGCCAGATGGGGATCAGCCGGGTGTTCCAGACGCCCGAGATCTTCAGCGATCTGACGGTGATGGAGAATGTGCTCATCGCCTGTTTCGCCAAGCGCGACGGATCGTTCGAGCTCAACGCCATCGTCTCCGTGCGCAGCCAGTCGGATATGCGCGACATGGCTGAAAGCATCCTCAGGGATGTGAACATGCTCGACAAACGCAACATGCATGCTGCCTCGCTCAGCCGGGGCGACAAGCGGCGGCTCGAGATGGCCATGTGCCTTGTGCAGCAGCCGCGCATGCTCTTGCTCGACGAGCCCACGGCGGGCATGGCGCGGGCAGATACGAACAACACGATCGATCTGCTCAAGGAGATCAAGGACACCCGCGACATCACCATCGCGATCATCGAGCATGACATGCATGTGGTGTTCTCGCTCGCCGACCGGATCACCGTTCTGGCCCAGGGCACGCCCCTGGTCGAGGACAGCCCGGAAAACATCAAGGGCCATCCCAAGGTGCGCGAAGCGTATCTCGGCGAAGCGCACTAGGAGGGGATAGAGATGAATGTGAAGCCTGACTTCTCCAAAGGCGTGAACCACGCCGAAACTGCCCCCGCCTATCTGAGCGTCTGGGACATGCACGCCTATTACGGCGAAAGCTATATCGTGCAAGGCATCAGCTTTAACGTCCATGAAGGCGAGATTCTGGCGCTGCTTGGCCGGAACGGTGCGGGCAAAACCACAACCCTGCGGGCCATTGCGCGCCTCGCCGAGCCGCAGGTCAGCCATGGCGAGATCTGGCTCGACCACCAGCGCCTGCATGAGATGGCAAGCCATGAAGCCTCCATTGCGGGGCTGGGTCTCGTGCCCGAAGATCGCCGTATCATCCCCGGCCTGACGGTGGAGGAAAACCTCCAACTCGCCCAGATCGTTGAGCCCAAGGGCTGGTCCATCGAGCGTCTCTATGACCTCTTCCCCCGCCTCGGCGAGCGCCGCAAGCAAGAGGGCGTAACCCTGTCGGGCGGCGAGCAGCAGATGCTCTCGATCGCGCGGGCACTGGCGCGCGACATCAAGGTGCTACTCTTGGACGAGCCTTACGAAGGCCTCGCCCCGGTGATCGTGGATGAGATCGAAAAGACGCTGCGCATCATTAAAGAGCAAGGCATCACCACTGTGATCGTCGAGCAGAACGCCGTGCGCGCCCTGCAATTGGCGGACCGCGCCGTAATCCTTGACACAGGCTCCATTGTCTTCGACGGCACTGCCGCCGAAGTGCTCGAAAACGCAGAATTGCGAGCCGAGTACCTGGCGATCTGATCGCCATCCCCCCCGCTCGGGACGCATCCTAAGGGTGTCCCGAGCTCCCGCGCCCGAAAGGTGCGGGGTCGTCCCGTGCCCCTCAGGCTCTTGATCTGACGCAAGACGCGCGGCACGCTGCGGGCGCATCTACGACCAAAGCACAAGGCGACAGGGACGAATGCGGCAACCAGCGCGCTTGAACACGAGATCCCTCGCTTGCACAGTTTTTTGCAACCAATTCGAATTCGGGGGACCCCAATGCTTGACGAAAAAGACGGTGTGTACACACCCAGCGCCGACTTTGTGAAGAACGCCCATATCACCTCGGACACCTATGACGCGATGTATGCGTCTTCGGTTTCTGATCCTGAGGGGTTTTGGGGGGAGCATGGTCGGTCATTGGACTGGATCAAGCCCTATACCAAGGTGAAGGACACCTCCTTCGCCCATGACGATGTGCATGTGAAGTGGTTT
>JBCDKN010000021.1:0-27506 GCA_038746545.1 Pseudomonadota bacterium | reverse complement strand
TATTCTGCCTCGTGATCCAAAACCATACGCACCGCTCGGGCGCGCAATTCCTCTGGATAACGTGTTCCGTTCTTCGACTTTCCCATGACCCAGTATCCTTACTTCTGGGTCTCCGGCAAACAAGGGGCGGTTCAGTATGCTCACCGGATGCAGCATGAACATGGTCCAAGACTGAAACCAAACGCTTCTTTGTGAGAGCGCGAAGACTGCTACTTTCGTTGTTGAAAGAGCTGTTTTGAAGGTACGCTTTCGTAAAAGCCGAAAGGTTTGCAACACGTTCTATTCGGCCTAGTGAGGACAAGCCTAAAAGAAAGAGCACAACTGGCCAACCAGAGGCTTTCTCGGCAAAGCCGTTGAGGAAGGTGGTGAGACTTGCCAGCAATGGAACATCTGCCATCCAAGCCGGAAATGCGACTTCTCCTTGGGCTGTAGCGGTGACCAGCAGGGCGACCACAATTAAGTACCAGAACAGCAAGCAAATTGCTGCCCCAGTTAAACCAATCATAACACGACCGGGAAGTTCGCTACGGCGTATTGCTCTCTGCAGGCCGCCGAATGCCCAGTAGGCGACCAGCTGCCAGCCGCGAAGGAAGCGTTGCCACGGTGACTCATTGCTGAAGTCGGGTATGAGATCTGCCCAGTATGCTTCGTAAATGGACAAGGTTACTCCTCGTTCGCCGGACCGGCCTTCTGCTTTGAGAACAATACTCTCGCCACTCGCTTCGCTCTGGGAATCTTGGCGAGACACTTTCCATCCATCTGAGTAGTCTTCGATAGAGGTTACTAATCTATCGCGAGCTTTGTGCCTCTCTTGTCTTTTGAAGCCAGGAACAAAAATAACAGTTCTGTTTATATTCATGTTCTATTTTTCAGTTCTTGGGTTAATCAATTCGTAAATACTGCTTACTCGCGATGTGTCTGTCCATACGGTTTCTTGACTTGGAGGTAAGGAAGCCATCACTATTGGAGAACGAACGTAAATCCCCTTCATGCAAGTTGTTGAAGCGATTGCTGGCGTTCGCCCTGTCCAGAGGCGACCAAGGTGTTCGCATATTGACAATGCACATGTCATTATGACAACTTCATTGTCACCATGACCGACTCGCCCCTCTATGATCTCGTCTGGATGTCCCGCCCCTTGATGCAGGCGGCGGAGGCGTCCGTGGAAAAGGGCCTCGTGGACACAGGGCTCACGGTACGGATGCGTGCCGTTCTGGAAATGCTCCACGCCCATGGGGATCTCACCGTACCGGAGATCGCGGAGCGGCTCGAGATCAAGCGCCAATATGTGCAGCTCATGGTCAATGAGACGCTGGCTGCCGGTCTGACCGAACAGCGTCCGAACCCGCGGCACAAGCGCTCCCCGCGCCTCAGTCTGACCGAGACCGGAGCTCGCCTGATCGCCGAAGTCATTGCCCGGGAGTTGGCCCTGATCGAGCGCATTGGCGCGGATCTCGACCCGGAGGAGGTCACCGCCGCCCTCCGCATCGTGCGCGCGCTCACCGCCCAGCTCAAGTCCCATGCCGAGGAGGCTCCCTGATGCTCCCCTATCTTCTCGCCGCCCTCGTTTGCGCGGCGTTCCTTTGGCTTGGATATGGGCTGTGGCAGATCGGTTCGGTGAGTAGCGGTGACCAGATCCCGGAGCGGTCTGGCACGGCACTCTTGATGATCGATCTGCAGACTGTGTTCTGGGAAGGAGGCACTTATTCCGACGCCCAAAAATCCGCAGCGCAGGCGGCCATTCTGAGGGAGGTTGTCGCCGCGAAATCGGCGGGCCATCCGGTGATCGAGATCCGGCAGGAATGGTCGCAGCCCGCGCCACGTAGCGTCGCGCGGTTGTTGATGAAAGGACAAGCGCTGCCAGGCAGCAAGGGCACGGAATTTGCCGCGCCCTTCTCCGGGCTCGCAGATCGCGCGTTGGTCAAGCGGGTGCAGGATGGGTTCGAGACCGGCGCGCTGGATCCGCTTCTGGCGGAGTTGGAGGTCGGAGCGCTGCGGATCGTAGGGCTCGATTTCAACTACTGCGTGCTGAAGACCGCACTGGCGGCACGGGCCCGGGGCTTTGTGGTCACGGTGGTCGCCGATGGCACTTTGGTGGCGGGCAAGACAGACAAGTCCTCAGCGCGGTTGCAGGCGGCAGGGGTGGTACTGGCCTGAAGCAGGGCGCGGACAAGCCGACGGCCACGCCTCGAGCGCGGCCAGCGTGCCTCAGCGCATGTCAACCCAGTATCAGCAAGAGCTCCAGCGACGGCACGCCCGTCACCGGCAGACCCCGACTGGCCTGATAGGCGCGGATCGCCGCCTCGCTGTTAGGGCCGATCACCCCATCCGCGCCGCCCGTGTCAAAGCCGCGCGCGGTCAGCCGTTCTTGCAGGGCGACCCGGTCGTCTTTGGTCAACCCGTTCGCGTCGGGCGGGAAAGGCTGGCGCAGGGGCGGTCCCCCGAGGATCCGGTCCGAAAGATGCCCGACCCCAATCGCATAGGCGTCTGAATTGTTGTAGCGCTTGATCACCGCGAAGTTCCGCGTGGTGGTGAAGCGCGGTCCCCCGGCTTGCGGCTGCAAACTGCCGCTCGGGTCCTCGCGGCCCCAGGACTGCCCGCTGACCCAGCCGTTAAGGTCGAGATAGGCCGCCGCCGAGGCCAGCGCGTCGCTCGGATCCTCGGCCCAGATGTCCCGCCGTCCATCGCCTGTGAAATCCACCGCAAACGCCTCGTAGGAGGTCGGGATGAACTGCGTATGCCCCATGGCCCCCGCCCAACTGCCCACCAGCCGTGCTGGGGTCGTGTCGCCGTTCTCGAGGATCCGCAGTGCCGCGACGAGCTGCTGTTCAAAAAACGCGCCCCGCCGCCCGTCAAAGGCCAGCGTCGAGGTAGCCGAGATCACCGGCACATCGCCGCGCCGATCGCCATAGAAGCTCTCAAGCCCCCAGATCGCCGTGACCACATGGGCGGGCACACCGTAGCGCGCGGCGATCGCCTCTAGCGTGTCGCGATAGGTGGCATAGGCCGCCTGGCCGCGGGCCACCCGTTCCTCCGAGACGGCGATGGAGAGGTAATCCTCCAGCGTGCGGGTGAACTCGGTCTGGTTCCGGTCGCGCCGCACAACCCCGGGCAGGTATCCCGTGCCCGCAAAGGCGCGCCGCAGCAGGTCCTGGGAAAACCCCTGATCCGCCGCACGGCCGCGAAACCGGCTGACCCAGGCGTCATAGTTGGCATTGGGCGCGGGCCGCAGGTCATCCGGCAGCCCGCCCACTTGCGGCGCACTGGTCGTGCGTGGCGCGCCTCCGCAGCCCGCAAGTGCGAAGGCAGTAAGGCCTGCTCCGAAAACCCGTCTATCCATGATCTGCGCCCCGTCCTGCTCTGCCTTGAGGGAGAGCCTAGGGGTGCACACGCGAATGGCAATGGGGCAGCGGCGTTGCGGCCCCGCCCGGCTCAGACCAGCGCGCCGGTCGCGTCGATCCGCGTCTTGCCGCGCAGATAGGGGTGCAGAACCGCAGGCAGTTCCACCGAGCCATCCGCCTGCTGCCCGTTCTCCAGCACCGCGATCAGGCAGCGCCCCACGGCCAGCCCCGAGCCATTCAGCGTGTGGAGGAACTCCGGCTTGCCGCCCCCCTCGGGCCGGTAGCGCGCATTCATCCGCCGGGCCTGGAATTCGCCGCAGACCGAGACCGAGCTGATCTCGCGATAGGTGTCCTGCCCAGGCAGCCAAACCTCGATGTCATGGGTGCGCCGTGCGCCGAACCCCATATCGCCAGTGCAGAGCACGATGGTCCGGTAGGGCAGTCCCAGCGCCTCGAGGATGCCTTCCGCGCAAGCGGTCATCCGATCGAGCTCCGCCCGGCTCTCGTCGGGCTTGGTGATCGACACCATCTCGACCTTCTCGAACTGGTGCTGGCGCAGCATCCCTGCCGTATCACGCCCCGCCGAACCGGCTTCCGAGCGGAAACACTGGGTATGGGCCACGTAGCGCCGGGGCAGATAGCTCTCCTCGACGATCTCGCCGTTGACGAGATTGGTCAACGACACCTCCGCTGTCGGCACCAGCCACCACCCCTCCCGGGTCTGATAGCTGTCCTCGCCAAATTTCGGCAGCTGCCCGGTCCCGAGCATCATCTCCTCGCGCACCAGCACGGGCGTCCAGGTCTCGGTCAGGCCGTTCTCTTCCACATGGGTGTCGACCATGAACTGCGCGAGCGCCCGGTGCAGCCGCGCCACGGCCCCCGAGAGCACCACAAAGCGCGAGCCCGCAAGCTTCGCTGCCACCTCGAAATCCATGCCCGGCGTGACCGAGGGCAGGGCGTAGTGCTCCTGTGGCGCGAAGTTGAACGCGCGCGGCGTGCCCCAGCGCTTGATCTCGACATTGTCCTCTTCATCCGCCCCCTCGGGCGTGTCCTCGAAGGGCAGGTTCGGGATCTCCATCAGCAGCGCCGTGAGCGCCGCATCATCCTCCGCCGCCTCGGCCTTGAGCGCGGCCACCTCGGCCTTCTTCGCCCCGACCAGAGCACGCAGCCGCTCGAACTCCGCCTCATCGCCCTTTGCCTTGGCCGCTCCCACCTGCTTGGAAGCCGCGTTCTGCTCCGCCTGCGCCGTCTCGGCGGCGAGGATCTTGGCCCGCCGCGCCGCATCCAGCTCCAGCAGCGATCCAGAGACCGCAGACACACCGGGCCGGCGGGTCAAAGCGGCGTCAAACGCCTCCGGGGTCTCGCGGATCAGGCGGATATCATGCATGGTAGGCAGTCCTCAATTGGCCTCGACGCACCCGGAGTGGGCCGTCGCCGGGTATATGGCCGAGATTTGCGCGGAGGGCTAGGGGCCGCAGAGCGCGCGGCGCCCAGGATCCGCTCCGCCTCGCGCAGCAAACCGCGAAGTGACGTCCATTCTCTTGTCTCAGGGAGAGAGGCGTCGTCGCGTGAACACGGCCGGACCGTGCAACAGCTTTGATGTCGGATGCCGCAACGATCCCACGATCACTTCGGCCTTTTTACAATGTATTTTGCGCGGTGCGCGCTATCCCAACGCCTCACAATTGAATGCATTGCCTTCATTGTCACACCGAAACAAGTAATGGCCAGCCCGAAAAACACAATCACAATGGAATTGTGGTACGCGGTTCCAAATCGTTCCGAAACCAACTCAAGAACAGTGATCAGGACCGCAATTAAAGCAATGCCGCTACACAGTGAGTAAATGATCATCCGCCCTGGACGATCTTCAATCATGTCTTCCAGCGCTTCAACGCGCGCGTCTATCCATTTCAGCACTGTGGAGTCCTTTTTCAATTTGGGTCGCGTGCTTTCAGACTTAAGAGCAATACACGCCGCGGGCAAATTCTGGAACAAAAATGAACGTCACATTGAGCTCAATCAGTCCATGATCTTCGAGAAACGACAGCAATTGGTTTTGGGCCCCGAGACTTGTGTCTCGCTTCGCAGCGTAGTGCAGCGCTGCCTCTTCCAAGTCCAACGATGGTCCGCTGCGGCGGATCATAGACACTTTGCAGGCTTGTTTCTGCAGTCTGCACCGGGCGCTCGTGGGAGCTCGATTCAGGAGATGCGGCGCGGCTCCCAATGGCCCGACGCCTTGAGTGCAAAAAAAGCAACAGCGCGCCACCTGTGGTGGCACGCTGCTTTTTCTCTCACTCTGTTCGAGCGTGTTTCCTAGCCTCGGAGCCGCTTCCCATGGGAAAGCGCCAGTCCCCGGCCTAAGGCGATCAGGCTTTACGGCGCTTCCGCGTCAGGCCCAGTGCGCCGAGACCGGCGAGGATGAGCGGGAAGGAGGCCGGCAGCGGGACAGCCGGGACAACCGAGGATCCGGCTGCCGCGTTGTCGGTATCCGAGCGAAACGCCAGGGTTTGCGTGGTGGTCAGACCGCCACCGGCGAGCCCCGACAGGTCGATGAACAGCGACTCGTAGAGATCGCCCACGGCCGGGTCGCCGGTCAGAGCGACCGCATTCGAATAGGTCACATCGATCGCCCCAGCCAGGTTGGAGGTCTCTGTGAACGTCCGGCCGCTTGCGCTGTTTTCGGTGCTGCCGCCCGCGAGGGAGGTCGCAATGTCAAAGACCGTGTCACCGGGCGAACCCTGGATCAGCACGGATGTCAGGAGGCCGGAGCTGACGTCGACGTTCCAGATGCCGTTGAAGCTGTCGGTGCCCAGGGTGAGGCTGAAGCTGCCCGCGCCGGTCGAGCCGGCGGACCCGCCCGTGCCATTGAAGGTCAGGGTTTCGCTGCCGCCGCCCGCAAAAGTGCCGGTGACGAGCATGCCGTCCATGTCACCGCCATCGGTCGAGAACGAGCCGATTGCATCGGTCGTGAACAGCGTTCCCGGATCCAGGTTTACAGTAACGCTGGCGGCCTGGGCGCCGAGCGGCAGAACAAAGCATGCGGCAGCTGCCGCGATTAGTTTTTTCATGGGGTTTTTCCTCGAAGAACCATTACCAAACACAAGCTCAGGCGTAAGAGGGCACCGGTGGTCTGTCAAATAATTGGCTAACGAATGGTTAACGGTTCCGCGTGGGATTTCGACGCTTCGCAAGTCAATCGCGATCGGTCCTTCGGATCAGCGAGTCGTTGGTTTTGTGCGATGTCGAAGAACACTGTGACCTTAGATAAGATCCTAATTTAGAGAAGAAAAATAGGGGTCTCGAAGGCTTTCTCTTGTGCAGAGCCGTAGTGTCGACCACAGAATTGGCTCTGTCTCGCGTTGGCCTGAGCGAACTGCTGTCCCGCTTGCCAGGGCGCTTTGCCATTGCGGATCCCGGCAGGTTCCGTCGCGCCCTGCAGGGTGCATCTCGCGCCCGGAGACCGGGTCCTGGATAGAGCAAGACTGACCAAGGTTTTTGCCTGATATGCACCGCCATGCTCGCATCATTGAGCCGGGGTAGAATAAGGCTCGAACGGTAAGCCGTCTCAGTGGGGTTTTCCGCGTGACCTTGATGGGGCAACGTCTCTCAACACCTTCCTCCAACCACTGGGATTGTCGCCCAGAACACAAGATCTGGGGGGCCGACAATATGGCCGACACATGTCCGACAAGTGACCGACTGAAGACCGACCAACCGCAGACGCCGGAATTGGGTGGTTGCTGCAGCCCCGCGCGCGCCTTATCTGCCTTGAATGCCTGCGGGCCCGTCTATACGGTGCGCGCCGATTGACCGGGCGGGGGGCCGCCCAAAACAGAGCTTCTGACCGAGGGGACATTCATGTTCGTCACACCTGCCTACGCCCAGGCTGCCGGGGCCGGAGGGGCCTTTACCTCCTTCGTGCCGCTGATCCTGATTTTTGCCATCATGTATTTCCTGCTGATCCGTCCGCAGCAGAAAAAGGTGAAGGAACACAAGAAGATGGTAGAGGCGTTGCGGCGCGGGGATCAGATCGTGACCCAAGGTGGTCTGATCGCCAAGGTGACCAAGGTCGTTGACGACAACGAAGTGAAGGTCGAGATCGCGTCGGGCACCGAGGTGCGCGTGGTGCGTCACACGATCCAGCAGGTTCTGACCAAGACCGAACCGGCGAGCTGACCCAGACATGTTGCAAATTCCCCTTTGGAAACGGGTGGTCATCTGGGGGCTGGTCTTGCTCGGACTGTCCTTCGCGATGCCCAACGCGTTCTACAGCCGGGTCGAGACCCATAATGACGCCGCCAAGCTGGTCGAGGCCGGCGCGGCCGAGACGGGGGAAATTGCAGCGGATCTGGGCCAGTGGCCAGGCGTGCTGCCCTCGAGCCTCGTGAATCTCGGGCTCGACCTGCGGGGCGGCGCGCATCTGCTGGCCGAAGTGCAGGTCGCCGATGTCTATGCGGACCGGATGGATGGGCTCTGGCCTGATGTTCGCGACGCGCTGCGCGAGGCACGGTCCACCATCGGCACCATCCGCCGTCAGGACAGCCCGCCCGACCAGCTTCGCGTGCGGATCTCCGAACCTGCAGAGATCACCCGCGCCGTGGCCATCGTGCGCGGTCTGGCGCAGCCGGTGACCTCGCTCACAGGGGTCGGGTCTACAGACATTGAAGTCACCTTCGAAGGTGCTGATGTCATTGTGCAATTGTCCGAGGCGGAGCAGCAGGCCACCGACGACCGGACCCTGCAGCAAAGCCTTGAGATCATCCGCCGCCGCGTGGATGAGGTCGGCACCCGCGAGCCGACGATCCAGCGCCAGGGGGAGGACCGGGTCCTGATCCAGGTGCCGGGGATCGGCTCGGCGGCCGAGCTCAAAGAGATCATCGGCACCACCGCGCGTCTGACCTTCCACCCGGTGGTCAGCCGGACCGGGGATTCAGATGCGCCTCCGGGTCCGCGGAACATGTTGCTGCCGTCGATTGACGAGCCCAACACCTATTACATTCTCGAGCAAACGCCGGTGGTCTCCGGCGACCAGCTCACCGACGCACAGCCCGCCTTTGACCAGAACGGCCGCCCGGCGGTGAACTTCCGGTTCAACCCCACGGGCGCGCGGCTCTTTGGCGATTACACGGCTGAAAACATCGGGCTGCCCTTTGCCATCGTGCTGGATGAAGAGGTCATCTCTGCCCCGGTGATCCAGTCCCATATCCCGGGCGGATCGGGCATCATCACCGGGAATTTCTCGGTTGAGGAATCCACCCAGCTTGCGGTGCTTCTGCGGGCGGGCGCGCTGCCCGCTGAGATGATCTTCCTCGAGGAACGCACCATCGGCCCTGAGCTGGGTCAGGACAGCATCGATGCGGGCACCATTGCCTGTCTCGTGGCCTTTGCGGGCGTGCTGCTCTTCATGTTCCTGAGCTACGGCCTGTTCGGGATCTTCGCCAACATCGCGCTGATCATCAATGTGGGCCTGATCTTTGGTCTCCTGAGCATGATCGGCGCGACCCTGACCCTGCCGGGTATCGCGGGGATCGTGCTGACCATCGGGATGGCGGTGGACGCCAATGTCCTGATTTTCGAGCGGATCCGCGAAGAACTCAAGACCGCGCGCGGCCCAGCCCGGGCGATCGAGCTTGGCTATGAAAAGGCCCTGAGCGCGATCCTCGATGCCAATATCACCACTTTCATCACGGCGGTGATCCTCTTCGTCATGGGCTCCGGCCCGGTGCGCGGCTTCTCGATCACCCTGGGCCTTGGCATTCTCACTTCGGTCTTCACGGCCATCTTCGTCACCCGTCTGCTCGTGATCATGTGGTTCGAGCGCAAACGCCCCAAAACGATCGAGGTCTGAGCCATGCGTCTGAAGCTAGTTCCCACCGAGACCTCCTATGATTTCTTCCGCTTCTGGAAGGTGACCTTCGGGGCCTCCGTTGCGGCCGTCATTGCGGCCGTCGTGATCTTTGCTGTGGTTGGCCTGAATTTCGGAATCGACTTCCGGGGCGGGACGACGATCCGCACCGAGAGCACCCAGGCGGTGGACGTGGGCGCCTATCGCGACGCCATCGGATCGCTGGATCTGGGCGATATCTCCATAACAGAGGTGTTCGACCCGACCTTCGGGCCTGAGCGCAATGTCGCCATGGTCCGCATTCAGGCCCAGGAGGGGCAGGAGAGCGTGACGCCGGAGACCATCCTCGCCATCGAGGGAGCGCTCCAGGCGGTCTATCCGGATATGACGTTCCCCAGCGTCGAGAGCGTGGGACCCAAAGTCTCGGGCGAGCTGATCCAATCGGCAATCATCGCCGTGGTGCTCGCGATTGGAGCGGTCCTCCTCTATATCTGGCTGCGGTTCGAGTGGCAGTTCTCGGTGGGCGCGGTTGCGGCACTGGTTCATGACGTGCTGCTGACGATCGGGGTGTTCAGTCTTTTGCAGATCCGCTTTGATCTCGCGATCATCGCGGCCCTTCTGACCATCGTGGGCTATTCACTGAACGACACGGTGGTGGTCTTTGACCGAGTGCGCGAGAACCTGATCAAGTACAAGAAAAAGACCCTGATGGAGGTGCTGAACCAGTCCATCAACGAAACGCTCAGCCGGACGGTGATGACCTCGGTGACCACGCTGCTGGCGCTGATTTCGCTCTATATTCTGGGCGGGGATGTGATCCGGGGCTTCGTCTTTGCGATGATCTGGGGCGTGATCATTGGGACCTATTCTTCGGTCTTCGTGGCCTCGGCCATTCTGCTCTATCTCGGGGTGAAGCGCGACTGGTCCAAGCCTGACGCCAACAAGGGCAACCAATACGCCAATATCGATGCCTGAGATGCTGGAGGCCGGGCTGGCAACGCCCGGCTTGCTCTGGCTCTGCGGGATTTCGGCGCTGGCAGGGTTGATCTATGGGTTTGCCGGGTTTGGCGCGGCGCTGATCTTCATGCCTCTGGCGACGATCTTCATCGCCCCCGCCCTCGCGGTGGGGGCGTTTTCCTTATCGGCCCTCTCATCGGTTTTCACGGTCGTGCCGGGGGCGCTGAGGGAGGCGGACCTGAGGGCCGTGCGGTTTCTGCTGGCCGCCGCCGTGCTGGCGACCTTTCCCGGGGTCTGGGTGCTGCGGCACGTGTCGGGTGAGGTGCTGCAGTGGGCGGTCTCGGCAGTGGTGATCGGCACGCTTGTGGCGTTGATCGCGGGGATGCGCTACGCTCGGCCCCCCGGGCCGCGCGCGTGGCTGTCTGTGGGCGCGGGGGTCGGGTTTCTCGGTGGGGCCACCGGATTGAACGGGCCGGTCCTCGTGCTCTTTCAACTGGGCGGGCGGGACGAAGCGGCGCGGAGCCGGGCGAATACGATCCTCGTTCTGACCTTTAGCTCTCTCGCCTTTCTGCCAGTCATGACCCTACAAGGCGCGGTGCCCCCCGGCGCGGTGAGCCTTGGCCTTCTGCTGCTGATCCCCTATGCCCTTGGCACGGCCCTCGGGCGGGTTTTCTTTACCCCGGGTCGCGCGGGGCTCTATCGGGTCACCGCCTATATCATCATCGCAGCCGCCGCGATCCTGGGTCTGCCAATCTCTGTGTGAGGGAGCCGTCATGCGCTTGAACGAAGTTGTGTATTCCGACGCCCAGCCGGTCGAAGGCTATGGTCCCGGCTTCTTTCGCGTGGGCGGCGAGGTCCATCACAGTGCGCTCTATCTCTCGCCTGCGGGCGTGCAGCGCTGGGGCGGGCTCGAGGATCTGGGTCCGCTCAACGCCGAAGAGATCGACGTGCTCTTTCTCGGCATGGGGGCCGAGATCGCCCATGCGCCCGCTGCGTTTCGCGATGCGGTGGAGGGGCAGGGGATCGGACTGGAGGTGATGTCGAGCCCCGCGGCCTGCCGCACCTACAACGTGCTCTTGTCAGAGGGGCGGCGCGTGGGTCTCGCGCTTCTGCCGGTGGTTGAGACGCCCTGAGGAAATCGCTTCCCCGCCTCGGCTGCATCCGCTAAGCCCAACCCGTGGAATTACGTGTCGAAAACCTGAGCTGCCAGCGCGGTGGCCTGACCGTGCTCGAAGGGGTGAGCTTCGCGCTCGGGCCTGGGGAGGCGGTGGTGCTGCGCGGCCCGAATGGGATTGGCAAGACGACGCTCCTGCGCACGATAGCGGGGCTGCAGCCGCCCGTGGCGGGGCAGGTCGAGGCGCCCGAGGATTGCATGGCCTATGCGGGCCACGCGGATGGGCTCAAGGGGCCGCTGACCGTGACCCAGAACCTGTCTTTTTGGGCGCAGGTCTATGGGGTGGCCGATATCGCCCCAGCGCTGGAGCTCTATGCGCTCGGTCCCCTCGTGGACCGGCAGGCGCAGGATCTGTCGGCAGGTCAGAAGCGGCGTCTGGGGCTGGCCCGGATGATGGTCACCGGGCGGCCGATCTGGATCCTTGATGAACCGACGGTCTCGCTGGATGCGGCCAATGTCGCGCTCTTTGGCGAGATGATCTCGGGGCATCTGTCCGCGGGCGGCATGGCCCTGATGGCGACGCATATCGAGTTGGGGATAGAGGCGCGGACCCTCGATCTCGCGCCCTACAAGGCCGTGGCCCCGGCCGAGGAAA
The DNA here is from genome assembly GCA_038746545.1 of Pseudomonadota bacterium. Classification (GTDB taxonomy): domain Bacteria; phylum Pseudomonadota; class Alphaproteobacteria; order Rhodobacterales; family Rhodobacteraceae; genus Dinoroseobacter. Next base: position 15,591 of record JBCDKN010000021.1, on the reverse strand, counting down.
CCGAGCTTGACGAGGCCTTCCTGTGAAGGCGCTTTTGCTCCGGGACCTGGCGCTGGCGGTCAAGGCAGGCGGCGGCTTTGGCCTCAGTCTCGCGTTTTTCCTGATCGTCACCGTGCTCATACCCTTTGGGGTCGGGCCGGATACCGGAATCCTGAGCGAGGTGGCGAGCGGGGTCCTCTGGGTCGGTGCACTGCTGGCGTGCCTCTTGTCGCTCGACCGGATCTTTCAGCTCGATTTTGAAGACGGCTCGCTGGACCTTCTGGTCACGGCGCCCTTGCCGCTAGAGGGCCTTGTGGCCGTTAAGGCCTTCGCCCATTGGCTCACCACCGGATTGCCGCTGACGCTGATGGCACCCGTGCTGGCGGTACTTTTAAACTTGGATCCGGCGGGCTTTCCATGGCTCGTGGTCTCTCTCGCCCTCGGCACGCCGGCCCTCAGCATGATCGGGACCTTCGGAGCGGCCTTGACCGTTGGGCTCAAACGCGGCGGGCTTCTCTTGTCGCTCCTGGTCCTGCCGCTCTATGTGCCGACGCTGATCTTTGGCGCGGAGACCGTGCGGCGGGCGGTGGATGGGTTCGACACGACAACACCCCTGCTGATGCTCGCGGGGATCACCCTGGGCACCATCGCGCTGTTGCCCTTCGCGGCGGCTGCGGCAATCCGTATCAACCTCCGTTAGCGTTCGCGGCTTTTGTCGCGTTGCGAGCCTCGCGCCAGCGCCGTACCTTTGAATCATGTCACTCTGGGAATACGCCAATCCGAAGAAGTTCATGCAGACTTCGGCTGCAATCCTGCCCTATACGGCCGGCCTGACAGCGATCTGTCTTGTCGTCGGCCTCGTCTGGGGGTTCTTCTTTACGCCCGATGACTTCCGTCAGGGATCCACCGTGAAGATCATCTATCTGCACGTGCCCTCGGCGATGATGGCGATCAATATCTGGGTGATGATGCTGGTTACCTCACTGATCTGGTTGATCCGGCGGCACCATGTTTCGGTTCTGGCGGCCAAAGCAGCGGCCCCGATCGGTGTGGTGATGACGCTGATCGCGCTTTTTACCGGGGCGATTTGGGGCCAGCCCATGTGGGGTACCTGGTGGGAGTGGGATCCCCGACTGACCTCATTTTTGATCCTGTTCCTCTTCTACCTCGGCTACATTGCCCTTTGGTCCGCGATCGAGAACTCGGACACGGCGGCGGATCTGACCTCGATCCTCTGCCTGGTGGGGTCCGTCTTTGCGGTGCTCAGCCGCTATGCGGCGAATTTCTGGAACCAAGGCCTGCATCAGGGCGCGTCGCTGTCGCTCGACAAGGAAAAGAACGTGGCCGACGTCTTTTACCAGCCGCTTCTGTTTTGCCTCGCGGGGTTTGTGTTGCTGTTTGTGACATTGCTTCTGCTGCGTACCCGGACGGAGATCCGCACACGGCGGCTCTTGGCGCTGCGGCTGCGTGAACGGCAGGCGGCGTAATGCCCGATCTTGGCAAATATGCCTTCGAGGTCTCCATGGCCTATGTGGTGTCCTTGAGCCTGCTCGGGGTCCTCGTAGCGGTGACCCTCGCCAAGGGCCGCAAAGTCCGCGCGCAGTTGCGTGCCTTTGAAGAGGCGCGCAAAGAGGCGAATGAAAAGGCGTAACCTTCTGCTCTTCGGAGGTGCCGTCGCGGTCAGTGCAGGAGCAGGGTATCTGTCCTCTACGCTGCTCATCGCGCCGTCCGATCCTGCGCCCGAGACTGGCGCCCGTGCCGGTCGACTGGCACCGCCCATGACGCTGGGACCGCTGCGCGATCAGCCTTTCCTGACCTATCCCGACCTCACGGCACCCGGTCCAAAGCTTGTGAACTGGTGGGCGAGCTGGTGCGCGCCTTGTAGGGCTGAACACCCGGCCTTGATGGGGCTCGCGGCGGAAGGCATCCCGATCCACGGGATCACCCATCGCGATCTTGAGGCTGACAGCCTCGCCTTTCTCGACGAGCTCGGCTCTCCCTTCACCAAGCTTGGCGCAGACGGCACTCTTACGACCTATCGCGACTGGAACCTCACCGGCCTGCCGGAGACCTATGTGTTGAATGGTGAGGGGCGGATTCTGTTGCGTTATGCGGGGCCGGTTCTGTCCAATATCGTGCACGACTACATCCGGCCAGCGCTCGCCGAGGCCTGAGGCCTTGGGTCAGACACAGCAAATAGGGGATTTGACTTCAATCCCGTGGATTTGTTTGCCATCGAGCAGGAGCGTTATTGAGACATGTGATCATGTGTACAAAGGCTGCTGCGATTTGCGCGGCCCTGCTGCTCGGGTCCCCTGAGGGTCAAGCAGCTCAAACCACTAGCTTTGTTGTCGATGCCACTTCCAATTCCCAGTGCACTCAGGGCGTCCCGAACACCGATTGCGAGGCCGCCGCGGGCGAGATCCACGGGGGGATCACCGGTCTGAGCAGCGATTGTGAGATGGGGCCAAAACCCGCCATACACCCTGCTCGACATGCTGCAGTGGGCCTGGCTGAGCGGCGAGACCGTCGCGTTTTCCTATGGTGATATGGCGGACAGCCTGTCCCTGAAAACGCGAACGGCCTCAGTAACGTCGAGGGCCATGATCGCGGCGGATGCCTTGGACAGTATTGACACTTTTTTCGTCCGCGCCCGGAGCAGGGATGACACCAACACCGTCGCGCTCAGCAACATGGTGATCATTGGGACAGGCATTCCGGATGTCGGTTATCTCGGCGGCGGCTTGTCTAATGCGGAATACCTCGCTGTATCGGATGTGAACTTCGCGGGCAGCCGGATCCTGTCCGGCAGTGTGACCGCCGTGCTCGACGGTCCCCGCCGCCGCAGCGGTCGCGTCTGGATGTGAAGTTTAGGACTGCGACGCTGGATGTGGCGCCGATCCCGCTGCCTGCGGCGGCCTCGCTGATGTTGGGCGGGCTGGGCTGCGTGGGTCTGCGCCGGCGCGTCTGATCCTTGAGCGCACAGGGCGGGGCCGCGCGCAATTGTTCCAGTGCGGCTCCGCCCCGGAAATTCCTTTGCTCGAAAATCATCGCCTGGCTAGGCTGTTCTTCTCTGCCTTGACGGTATTTTTTCAGGGAGGATTAATTGATGCTTTTACGTTTTTTGATCGCGTTGGCGATCACTCTGGCCCCGGGATGGGCCGCTGCCGTGTCCGTGGATTGGGAAAAGACGGTTTCCGTTTCGGTCCCGGCAGGGCCGGAAAACCCCCTTTTGATTTTCGGTTTCAACCCGCAGCCCGAACCGCCCGCGCTTGTCAGCCAGACCACCCTCGACCCGACTGCCGCTCTACGAGAGGTGCTGGGTGTCGAACCAACGCCATTTCAGCTTTATCTCGCGGCTGGTGGTGGGATGTTTACCACCGGCTTTCAGGCTGTGGATGCGGTGGGCGTGCCCGGTCTCTTGGGTTTCGACGTGGGATTCGAGACGGATCTCGGCACGGACCTGACCTTGGAGCTGCGTTTTGTCCAGAATGGTACAGGCTCGGTGGTCGACACCGATGCGTTGTTCTTCAATCCACAGCCGGAGCCGCCTGCGCTCTGGATGGATGCCAGTCTTGGGGCGGAGATCTCCTTTCTCAATCTGGTAAGCGGCGATGATGTGGGGGTGAGCTTGCAATTCACCGACGCCAATGGCCGAGCTCTGCCGATCTCGGCGGGGCCTGCGGCGGTCATTCCGCTGCCCGCTGCGGCGTGGCTCTTGCTGGGCGCTCTGGGGGCGTTGGGTGGGATACGCGCCCGCCGAAGGGGATAGTCAGTTCGTGTACCAGCGTTGTGTCGCGGCAGCTTTCGCCTTGCGCCAAAGCAGGTCAAACCCCGCAATCGCCCGGAAGCCCCGGGCTATGAACGCTTCGCTGCGACCCAGACTGGCCAGAGGGATGGCTTTGGCGCGGCAGGCCGCCTTGTCCTTGCCAATGGCCTCCTGAGATTCGGTCTGCTTGAATGGCTCAATGCCGCTCGGCGCGGTCGATAGGTCGAACCGCGTCGGGATGTTCACGTCGAAAACCCGCGAGCTCGACAATGGTGTCAATGTTCGCGACCCCCGCACGCGGCTTCGCCAGCAGGATGCAGCAGAGCATCAACTTGATCGCCTCGCCCGTGTCGAGCAGGAGCACGCCCCAGCGCAAGTGAGCGATAAAAGGACCGGAGCCGCCAGTGCCCGCAGGCTTAAGCGCGGGCATTCCTCGCTGTGCCGATCAGGGAAAAGACGACCCCCTCAGCGTCGATTTCCCGGGCGCGTTTCACATAGGCGGGCTTTTCCTTGACGATACGCGCCTTGGGCGCGCAGTCAAAACCCTGTGTCGAAGCGATCATCGCATGGGCGGATGCATAGTCCACAGCAGCGCGCTCCAGATCGATGATCACCCCCATCCTCGCCCGCCACCGTCATAGCCTGGGGCACGATCGCCAAAGGGATCGCGCAGACAGGGTGTATCAGCCGGTCGGTGGTGCTAGGCAAACTATTTTTGAACGTCGGCATGGGGCCCTCCCTTGTTGCCTGAAGCTAGGGGAGGGCACCCGTCTTGCCTGCGGGCGATCAGGCCGCTTTGGCGAGGTTGCGCAGCACGTAGTGCAGCACGCCGCCGTTCTCGATGTATTCGATCTCCACCTCCGTATCGATCCGGCATTTCAGCGTGATCTCGCGGGTGGTTCCGTCCGAATAGGTGATGGTGCTGGGCATCTCCGAGAGGGGCATAATCTCGCCCTCCAGCCCAGAGATCGAAACAGTTTCGTCACCCTTCAGGCCAAGGCTCTTGCGGGTGTCGTTCCCGGTGAACTCAAAGGGAATGACGCCCATGCCAACGAGGTTGGAGCGGTGAATCCGCTCAAAGCTCTCGGCGATCACGGCTTTCACGCCAAGCAGACTTGTGCCCTTGGCCGCCCAGTCGCGGCTGGAGCCGGCGCCATATTGCTCACCCCCGAAAATCACCAGCGGCGTGCCCGCTTCCTGGTATGCCATTGCGGCTTCGAAGATCGAGGTCTGCGTCCCATCCGGCCCGAGCGTGTAGCCGCCCTCGACCCCCTCCAGCATCTCGTTCTTGATGCGGATATTGGCGAAGGTGCCGCGCATCATGATCTCATGGTTTCCGCGACGCGAACCGTAGGAGTTGAACTCCCGCGGTTGCACCTGCCGGTCGGTCAGATAGCGCCCGGCGGGGGTGCTCTCCTTGAAGGAGCCGGCAGGCGAGATGTGGTCCGTGGTGATCATGTCGCCGAGAATGGCGAGCACCTTGGCGCCTTCGATGTTCTGGATCGTGCCCGCCTCGGCGCCCATGCCCTGAAAATAGGGCGGGTTCTGCACATAGGTCGAACTCGTCGGCCAGTCATAGGTCAGGCTGTTGGTGGTCTCGACGCTCTGCCATTTCTCATCGCCCTTGAAGACATCGGCGTATTTCGTCTGGAAGGCCTCGCGAGTGACGGTCTGTTCCACGAGCTCCGCGATCTCCTGGGTGCTGGGCCAGATATCTTTGAGGAAGACGTCCTGCCCGTCCTTGCCCGTGCCGATCGGATCCTTGGTCAGGTCAATATCCATGGTTCCCGCCAGGGCATAGGCCACCACGAGGGGCGGGGAGGCGAGGTAGTTCGCGCGCACATCGGGGCTGATCCGGCCCTCGAAATTGCGGTTGCCGGATAGAACGGCCGTGGCCACCAGATCGCCCTCGGCAATCGCCTCGGAGATCTCGGGCTGGATCGGGCCGGAATTGCCGATGCAGGTGGTGCAGCCATAGCCCACGAGGTTGAAGCCGATCTTGTCGAAATCCTCCTGCAGGCCCGCGGCCTCGAGATATTGCGACACGACCTGGGAGCCCGGCGCGAGGGAGGTCTTGACCCAAGGCTTTCGGTCGAGCCCGAGCTCCACCGCCTTGCGCGCCACAAGCCCCGCGCCGATCATCACATAGGGGTTCGATGTGTTGGTGCAGGAGGTGATCGAGGCGATCACGACCTTGCCGGATTCCATGCTGTAGTCCTCGCCCTTCACAGGCACGGTCTGGCCCATGGGACGGGCGAAGGTCTCTGCCATTTCGCGGGTGAAGGCGGTTTTGGCCTCGGTCAGGGCGACGAAATCCTGCGGGCGTTTCGGACCCGAAATCGCCGGTACGATCGTGCCCATGTCGAGGCTGAGCATATCCGTGTAGATCGGCGCGTAGTCGTCACCGCGCCAGAGCCCGTTTTCCTTGGCATAGGTTTCGACCAGCGCGATCCGCGCCTCGTCCCGGCCTGTGGTGCGCATGTAGCGCAGGGTCTCGCCATCGATCGGAAAGAAGCCGCAGGTTGCCCCATATTCAGGCGCCATATTGGCGATGGTGGCGCGATCCGCGAGGGGCAGGGTGTCGAGCCCGGCGCCGTAGAACTCCACGAATTTGCCGACCACGCCCTTTTCGCGCAGCATCTCAACCACCTTGAGCACGAGGTCCGTGCCCGTGGTCCCCTCCATCATCGCGCCGGTCAGCTCAAACCCGATCACCTCGGGGATCAGCATCGAGATCGGTTGGCCGAGCATGGCGGCCTCGGCTTCGATGCCGCCCACGCCCCAGCCAAGCACGGCCATGCCGTTGACCATGGTGGTATGGCTGTCCGTGCCCACCAATGTGTCGGGATAGGCCACCTCGACCCCGTCCTGATCCGTGTCGGTCCAGACGGTCTGGGCCAGGTATTCCAGGTTCACCTGATGGCAGATCCCAGTGCCAGGCGGAACAACGCGGAAGTTGTTGAAGGCCGACTGCCCCCATTTGAGGAAAGTATAGCGCTCGAGATTGCGCTCATACTCGCGGTCCACATTCATCTGAAAGGCGCGGGGATTGCCGAACTCATCGATCATCACAGAGTGGTCGATGACCAGATCCACGGGATTGAGCGGGTTGATCTTCTCGGCATTGCCGCCAAGCCCGACGATCCCGTCGCGCATGGCTGCAAGGTCCACGACCGCAGGAACCCCGGTGAAGTCCTGCATCAGCACCCGGGCGGGGCGATAGGCGATCTCGCGTGGGTTCTGCCCGCCCTTGGCCCCCCATTCCGCAAACGCCTTGATGTCCTCGACCGAGACGGTCCGCCCGCCATCCTCGAACCGCAGCATATTCTCCAGCACGACGTTCAGTGCTGCTGGCAAGCGGGAGAAGTCTCCGAGTCCGGCCTTCTGTGCCGCAGGGATCGAATAGTAGGACAATGACTGGTCCCCGACTTGCAGGGTTTTGCGGGTCTTGGCGGTATCCTGGCCGACGGAAATGGGCATGAGTTGGCTCCCGATTTTTGAAAATGAGGTGGCTTCTGCTTTTGGATATAAGGAAGGTCGAGATCGGATCAATGGTATTGTATACGATTGTATGCCGTATGGGGCGGTCTGGGCCCGGGAGGGAAAACATTGCAAAATGCTCGCGGAAACTCGCAATTGGTTGATTGGTGATGTCAGCAGCGCTGGTCTACGTATTGAAACAGAATCGAGGACATGACATGCGCATTACGAGCACACTGCTAGCACTCTGGACTGCCTTTGCCGTGACGACGACCACGCCCGCCGTGGCGACCGAGAAAACGGTTGTTGTAGAACTGTTTACGTCGCAGGGCTGCTCCTCTTGCCCGCCGGCAGATGCGCTCCTGGCCAAGCTCGATGAGAATGCGGATGTGATCGCGCTCGCGCTGCATGTGGACTATTGGGATTACATCGGCTGGAAGGACATCTTCGCCGATCCGGCCTACACGGCACGACAAAAAGGCTACGCCCGAGCCGCAGGTGCGCGCAGCATCTATACGCCCCAGATGGTGATTGGGGGGCTCGACCACGTCATCGGCTTCAAGCCCATGGATGTGGCGAATACCGTGCAGAAACACCGCAACGTTCCCGATGGCGCAGATATCGCGGCGCGGCTGGCGAATAACACTGTGGTTGTCACGCTGGAACCCGGTGGCAAGCGTGGGCAGATGACTGTGAGCCTGATTGGCTACGAGCCGAAGGAAACCGTCAAGATCAAGCGCGGCGAGAATGCTGGACGCACCATTACCTACACCAACACCGTGCGCGAGATGGTTAGTCTGGGCAAATGGGACGGGCGCAGCACAAAGACCTTTCGCCATCCCAAGCCCGAGGGCGGTTTGGCGGTTGTGATCCTGCAGGAAGACAAGCACGGGCCGATGGTGGCCGCCGCGCGGGTCAAGTAAGCCCGCGCGTCTACGTCAGAGACGTGTCACTCCGATCATCCCATCTCGCGTGACCATGGCCGCCAAGGCCTCAGCGTCGAGACCCTCAGTCCCTGCGGGGCGCTCTGGCACCACGATGTAGCGCATATCGGCGGTTGAATCGTGCACTCGTACAGTCATGCCCTCTCGCAGAGTGGTGCCGAACTCCGCCAGCACACCGCGCGGATCCCGGACCGTCCGCGACCGGTAGGCACGGCTTTTGTACCAATCCGGCGGCAGACCCAGAAGGTTGCGCGGATAACAGGAGCACAAGGTGCAGACGATCACGTTGTGGGTCACGGCCGTGTTTTCCACCGCGATCAGGTTTAGCGTCCCGATATCATAGCCCATCTCGCGACAAGCGGCGGAGCCATTGGTCAGCAACCGTTCCCGGAATGCCGGGTCGGTCCAGGCCCGGGCAACGACAGCGGCCCCGTTGGCGGGGCTGCGGGCATCCATGGCTGTGACCTGCGCAGTGATCTGCGCCGGGGTAAGCACCCCTTTCTCGATCAGCAACTCGCGCAGGGCAATCTCCGTCAGTTGCGCCTCGGTCAATGGGCCATCCTGGTCCGGACGGAGCGGGTGCGGATGGGTGTGATCATGGGGCATCTGCGGGCTCCAACCAATGGGCATAGATCTCGGCATCGAGCGTATCATCCGGGTGCGGCGTGTCCGGGCCCCAGATCTCGGCCATGGTGAAACGCACCCGCAAAAGCGGCACCTCTGGCGCGGGGAGGCGATAGGCGAGGAGCTCTGGGTTCGGGAAGGCAGGCAAGCGGCGCTCGATTTCGCCAGTTTTGCCGCGCAGGTATCCCGGCGTGCGGATATGGCCCGGCAGGGCCCAGGCTTTGACCCGGACCCGGGTGGGCAAACCTGCCTCAGTCATGGCCTGTCACTTCGCCATAGCTCAGGCCGCGCGCTCGGATCTCGTCGATTTTCGCGGCGATCTCGGTTGGAGTGACGGCGCCGGATTCCACCAGATTGCGGCGCAGGGAGGCAACCCAGCGCTCGTAATAGGTCATCGTTTCAAAGGCTTGCGGCCCCATATCCTCCAGCGCGCGACGCAGCCCATCGACGGTGAACAGACCTTCGGCCTGACACAGGATCACAAGCGCATCGACGCGCTTCTCCCAGAGGGCGAAGTCGTGCTCATCAGGCAGGACAGGGCCCGCCTCCGTGCCGCCCATGTCAAACCAGCCGCGCGCTGTGAGAGGCGTGTCGGGTGGGGGTGGGGTATCATGCATGACCGTAGCCTAGACCCAGGATCTTGCTTCGACAATGCCTAAGGGGGCGCGCGTCTTGCGGGTTATTCTTCCTGCACGATGAGAGTGATTTCGCCATCAGCCTCGAGCTTGCGGATCGCCATGACCACATCGGTCATGGCGATTTCGCCATCGCGTTCGGGCACGGCCCCGGCCTCGGACATGCTGTCGCGCAGTTGGTCAGCCATGCGTTTGGACATGTTGTCGAGGATGAAATTCACCACATCCGGATAGGTCTCTGTCCCCGCCGCCAGCGCCCGGACCAGAACATCACCATCCACTTCGCGGGTGATCGCGGGAACATCCCGGGCCGAGACCCGTTCGGTGATATGGGCGAAGGTGAAGATCGCTTTGCGCACCTGGCTGGCAAAGCCCTCATCGGTCTCGTCGAGACTGTTGAGCAGGTCATCCCGGGTTGCCGCAGCGGTAGAGTTCAGAATGTCGCCAAGCCGCGCCACAGGGTCCTTGGTAAAGGCGCTGACCGGCGTATCCTCTAGCCGGACGCGCAGGCTGTCGCCAATCTGATCCACCAGCACGGGGCTGATCCCGCTGGTTTGGGAGATCGCGAATGTGATCCGCCGTGCACGGGGGCCGGGCAGCAGGCCGAGCACATCCGCCGCCTTTCCGACCTTGATCTTCGACAGGATCACCGCGCAGATCTCGGCACTTTCCCCGTCGATCAGGGGCACAATGGCCTCCGGCTCCATTTCCGAAAGAAGGTCCCAGATGGAGGTCTGACCGTTCAGCCCCGCCTCTTGGCGGAGGGTCTGCGCAACTTCGTCAGAGATATGTCCGGACAGCTTTTCCAATGCGTCGCCCAACCCCTTGGGGAAGGACAGGCCCAGGTCATCCAGCTCGGTCAGAAACTCACCAACCACCGTTTGCAACTCATCCCGCGTGATTGGTTTCAGCTGACCCATTTCCTGGGCCAAGGTCGCTTGCTGATGTGCGCTCAGACCGGTCAGATCCGGGGCCAGACCATCCTCAAGCAGAAGACGCAGCACAACGGCCGCTTTCTGCCGCCGTGTCAGCGTCACAAGTGCCCCTCCAGAGGGTGCCCTGGGTTTTGATACAGTGGTCGTGCTCACCCGAAACTCCGCCTGCGCTGTTTCCCACAGGTGTCGCAGGCGAAGCTTAACGCCCGGTTAGGGCAAACAAGATTTTAATAGGCGTAGCCGGTGTTTGACCGCAAAGCCTGCGCCAAGGAAAACGCGGCCCATGTCTCGCGCCCGCCGCGCGCCTTGATCTCGCGTAGCTCTGCCTCTGCGGCGGGGCGTTGGCCGATCTCCAGATAGCCTTGCGCCCGGTAGGAGCGAGCGGGGTGATAGTCGGGATTCTGCGCAAGCGCAGCCGCGTAGAACGTCATCGCCCCGTCCAGATCACCGGTCTTGCGCGCGATGAACCCCTGATAGGTGAGGGCGCGCGGATCCTGCGGGTTATCGTAGGTCGTCAGCACTTGCAGCGCACGGTCATACTCCCCAGCATAGGCCAGTTCGCGTACGGCCTCGTGGCGCTGATCATCCCCAAGACTGCTCTGGCTCGAACTGACACAGCTGCGCGTCTTCTCGTCCCAGACCATGCTGCCGCTGCAGCTCGTGGTCGTCTCTGACTTGACTGGCGGTGCAAAGCTGCCGCCGCCTGCGGCCAGTCCGGCGACCGGTGTGAGACAGAGGCCTACAAGGAAAATCCAGCGCATTGGGTCGCTCCTGCAATTGGGGTTTCGTCAGAGATAGGCCCTTGGGCGCAAATGAAAACGGCCCGCCGGGGCGCGCCGTTTTCGAAAAACCTTAACTGGTCAGATCAGCCCGAAAGCTGGTCCACACAAGCCTGTGTGCTTGCGTCCCAAACCTTGCCTTCAGCACAGCTTGCGACAGTCTGTTCCATCTTGTGACCCCAGCTGCACTCAGCCATGGCGAGGCCGGGTGTGACTGCGAGGATCGCAACCGTAAAAATCGCGGGTAGGCGCATATCGTCTCTCCGTGTTTGAACGAGGAAACGGTAGCACGGAAACCCGCTCCGCAAAGCCTTTTTTCCGATATGGCTTTGCCGAGCGTCTATTTTCCCGTCATTCGCCGAAAACGCGGGCGAAAATCGTGTCCACATGCTTGGTGTGATACCCCAGATCGAATTTCTCTTCGATCTCCGCGGGGCTCAGGGCGGCGGTCACATCCGCGTCGGCCAGAAGCTCTGCCTTGAAGTCGGTCCGGTGCTCCCAGACCTTCAGCGCGTTACGCTGCACATAGGTATAGGCGTCCTCGCGGCTCACACCAGCCTGGGTCAGGGCCAGCAGCACGCGCTGGCTCATCACGAGGCCGGGGAACTTGTTCATGTTGTCGAGCATGTTCTCGGGGAAGATCAGCATCTTGTCGACGACTGAGGTTAGGCGGGCGAGGGCGAAATCGAGAGTGATGGTCGCGTCCGGACCGATCATCCGTTCGACCGAGGAATGGGAGATATCGCGCTCATGCCAGAGGGCGACATTCTCCATGGCCGGGATCACAGCGGAACGCACCATGCGCGCGAGCCCTGTCAGGTTCTCGGTCAGGACCGGGTTTTTCTTGTGCGGCATGGCGGAGGAGCCCTTTTGGCCCATGGAGAAGAACTCCGCCCCCTCCAGCACTTCGGTGCGCTGCATGTGCCGGATCTCGACCGCGATATTCTCGATCGAGGAGGCCACAACGCCCATGGTCGCAAAAAAGGCCGCGTGGCGGTCACGCGGGATCACCTGGGTCGAGATCGGCTCGGGCACGAGGCTGAGCTGGTCGCAAACATGTTCCTCAACCGCCGGATCGATATTGGCGAAGGTTCCGACAGCACCGGAGATCGCGCCCGTGGCGATCTCGGCCCGTGCGTCGCGCATCCGGGTCAGGTTGCGGTCCATTTCCGCGTAGAACCGCGCAAAGGTCAGACCCATGGTCGTGGGTTCCGCATGAATCCCGTGGGAGCGGCCAATGCGGACCGTATCCTTATGCTCCAGCGCGCGGCGTTTGAGGGCGGCAAGAAGCCCCTCAAGATCCTTGATCAGGATGTCGGCGGCCCGGGTCAGCTGCACGTTGAAACAGGTGTCGAGCACATCTGAGGAGGTCATGCCCTGGTGGACAAAGCGCGCCTCCTCCGAACCCACATGCTCGGCCAGATGCGTGAGAAACGCGATGACGTCATGCTTGGTCACGGCCTCGATCTCGTCGATCCGGGCCACGTCAAACTCCACATCCTTGGCCTTCCAGACGGCCTCGGCATTTTCCTTGGGGATGACACCCAGCTCCGCCATGGCGTCGCAGGCATGGGCCTCGATCTCGTACCAGATGCGGAACTTGGTCTCGGGCGACCAGATGGCAACCATATCGGGACGGGAATAGCGAGGGATCATGTCTGGGCCTTGCGTTTTGAAGAGGTTTGCGCGCGTCATACGGGGCATGAGCAGAACGAACAAGGTTGCGGGCCGTCGCAGGGCCGCCAAGGACAGAGCATGATCTCATTTGCGGCATTTGAAGGGGTCTGGCAGATTGATCGCGCGATCGCCGACGCCCTCAGCGGGACCGGGCAATTCATCGGACGCGCGCAGCTTTCGGTAGCAGGGCCGGGCGCATTACTCTACGCGGAAGAAGGGGTTCTGACCCTCGCCGATGGCTCCAGCTTCGCGGCCGCGCGCCAGTATCATTGGACCGAAGTACCTGAGGAGGGTGGGGTTGCCGTGCACTTCACCGATGGGCGGTTTTTTCACCGGTTTTCCTTGGGCGTTCAGGCGGAGGCGGCGCATTTCTGCGATCCGGACCAGTATGACGTGACCTACGACTTCGCCAATTGGCCCCGTTGGCAGGCGCGCTGGCGCGTGACGGGACCGCGCAAGGACTACGTCATGACGAGCCGCTACGCCCGGGCCTAGGCGGTCACCTTGGCGGGCTCGGCCAGCTCGGTCACGATCTGCGCGCCGGCCTCGAGCGTGCGGTGCACAGGGCATTTATCGGCAATCTCCAGAAGCCGGCTGCGCTGCGCTTCGTCGAGATCCCCCTCCAGATGGATCCGACGCTTGAAACTGTCGATCCGGTCATAGGCCCCTTTGGCGTCTTGTCCGTGAACCTTGTCATGCATGACATCCACGGAGACATGGCTCAGCGGCCAACCTTTCTGACGGGCGTACATGCGCAAGGTCATGGAGGTGCAGGCCCCAAGCCCCGCCGCCACAAGCTGATACGGGGTCATGCCGCGATTGGTCCCGCCATAGGCGAAGGGTTCATCGGCATGAATATGGTGGCTGGGTCCGGCATTCACATCCTGCAGAAATCCGGCCGGATCGGCCTCGGCCACACGGGTGATGCCTTCGGGTGCGCCGGGGGGCGGGGCAGGGGGGCGCAGATCCAGATAACGCCCGACCCAGGCCGCGATGACCTCGGCCGCATACTCGGCATCTTCCGCGCGGGTGATCAGGTGGTCCGCATCATCCAGGGTGACAAAGCTCTTGGGGTGCTTGGCGGCGCTGAAGATCTGCGTGGCGTTTTCGATCCCGACCTGCGCATCGAGCGGCGCATGCAGCACGAGAAGGGCGGCCTTCAGTGCCCCGATCTCCGGCGCAAGCTGCTCGGCAGCGACATCCTCGACAAAGGCCTTCTTGATGTGGAAGGGACGTCCCCCGAGTTTCACCTCGGCCTCACCGGTCTCGGCAATCTCCTCAAGGGCGTCGGTGAAGTTATGGGTCACGTGTTCCGGATCAAACGGAGCGCCGATCGTGGCCACGGCCTTGATGCCGGGAATGGCGCGCGCGGCCTTAAGCACGGCAGCCCCGCCGAGGCTATGCCCGATCAGCAGACTCGGCGCCATGCCCTTTTCGACAAGGGCCTCGGCGGCCAGATGCAGATCGCCCACATTGGAGCTGAAGGTGGTGTTTTTGAACTCGCCCCCGGAATGCCCCAGCCCGGTGAAATCGAACCGCAGTACCGCGATCCCCATGGCCGCCAGCCGCTGAGCGATGCGCCGAGCGGCAGGGATGTCCTTGGAGCAGGTAAAGCAATGGGCAAAGAGCGCCGTGGCCAGATGCGGACCCTCGGGCAGATCGAGACGCGCCGCCAGCGTATCGCCAGCGTGACCTGTGAATGTGAGTTTTTCCGTCGGCATGGGGCAGCTCCGTGGTTGGAGCCCGAGAATGGCCTCCAGCGCGGGTTCAGACAACCTATGTGTCAGGCGCGTCACGCAAGGGTGACGGGGTGCGAGCGCTTTGAAACAAAGGTGCAGACAGATCCGCGGCATGTGTCGCGGAAGCAGCCGATGCTACGCGCGACCAAGCCCGCCCGTGGGCGGCCCGGGGACGATTGTGTCCCAATGCGTTGGAGGGAAATGAAAAAAAGGCGCCCTGAGGCGCCCTTTCGATCTTGGTCCTGATCTGAGGATCAGCAGCTGTAGTACAGCTTATATTCCATCGGGTGCGGCGTGTGCTCGTAGGCGTAGATCTCTTCCCACTTGAGCTCCATGTAGCCCTCGATCTGGTCTTTGGTGAACACGTCACCGGCCAGCAGGAACTCGTGATCCTTCTCGAGCTCGTCCATGGCTTCGCGCAGGGAGGCACAGACGGTCGGGATGCCGGCCAGCTCTTCCGGTGGCAGATCGTAGAGGTCTTTGTCGGAGGCTTCGCCCGGATCGATCTTGTTGTTGATGCCGTCGAGGCCAGCCATGAGCAGGGCCGCAAAGCACAGATAGGGGTTCGCCGCCGGGTCGGGGAAGCGGGCCTCGACGCGCTTGGCTTTCGGGTTCTCGGCCCACGGGATCCGCACGCAGCCGGAGCGGTTCCGCGCGGAGTACGCGCGCAGAACGGGGGCTTCGAAGCCCGGGATCAGACGCTTGTAGGAGTTGGTCGAGGGGTTGGTGAAGGCGTTCAGAGCCTTGGCATGCTTCAGGATGCCGCCGATGAAGTACAGCGCTTCCTGAGACAGGTCCGCGTATTTATCCCCTGCAAAGAGCGGCTTGCCGTCTTTGAAGATGGACATGTTCACGTGCATGCCGGTGCCGTTATCCCCTGCGATTGGCTTCGGCATGAAGGTCGCCGATTTGCCATAGGCGTGGGCTACGTTGTGGATCACATACTTGTACTTCTGCAGCTCATCTGCCTGATGGGTCAGGGAGCCGAAGATCAAGCCCAGTTCATGCTGGCAGGACGCCACTTCGTGGT
>JBCDKN010000020.1:0-37941 GCA_038746545.1 Pseudomonadota bacterium | reverse complement strand
CAAACACCCCGAGTGCCGTGGTCTCGCCGCCCGACCAGGTGAGGCTGGCGCCGGTATCGGCATCGCTGGCCGCGAGCTGCCCGCCGGTCACCAGGCTCGGCCCATCCTCGACCAGCGCCCCCGTGGCATCGCCCGCCCCCGAACTCACCACCGGCGCGTCATTTACAGACGTGATTGTCACCGTGACCGTGGCGAGATCCGTGCCCCCGGCCCCATCATCCACTTCAACAACAAAACTGTCCGTGCCGCTGAAATCCGGGTCAGGGACATAGCGGTAGGTTCCGTCGGACAGGAGCGTGACATCGCCATTGCTGGCCGGATCCGCCAGACGATATGTCAGAATATCCCCATCTACATCTGTGCCGAGGATCTCGCCCGTGATCGCGCTGTCCTCCGGAGTGGAGATCGCAACATCCTCGAGCACCGGCGCGTCATTCACCGGGGCCACATTGATGATGGCCTCTCCGAAGCGCACAGCGTCGCCATCGACTTCGACCCGGTATGTGAAACCGTCCTGGCCGTTGAAGTCCGGATTGCCCAAGTAAACGAAGCTGCCATCCGCGAGCAGGGTCACGGAGCCATTGGTGGGCGAGGTCATCAGGACATAGGCCGCGTCCCCGGTGGGCGGGGGGAGCGCGCCATCGATCCCGTCCGGATCATCCTCAACCCCATTGAAGACAAACACGGTCTGATCTGTGTCTGGTTCCTCCAGCGCATCGAGCCCGCCGCCGGACGCGGGGGGCGGCGGGGTCTCAGACCCCGTGGTTGGGGTTGAGAAGCTGGCCAGCACCACGGGCGCGGGGCCATCGGTGCCGCTCAGGGACTCGGCGGCGGATGCGAGCGCCACCAGGGGGGGAAGCGCGCCTCCAGGAGGCGGCGGGGCAGGGGACGCTCCGGGCACCATCTCTTCTCCAGCCTGAACGCGGCCCATGGCGGCCCTCAGGGCGTCGGACGCTTCGGCGATCAGAACAGAATCCGAGGCGATATCATCGGAGCTGCGCGGTACTTCGAGTGCAAGGCCCTGTTGTGGCGACAGGACCCATTTCGTATCCGTTCCGGTGATCTCGGCCAGGGGGTTGCCCTCCAGGTCGAAGACCTCAATCCGTCCAAGGCTGCCATCGAGGTCGCGGGTCAGGGCAAGTTCGACCGTTATGATCCCATTGTCGGACTGGATATCGGCCAGAACGGTGGTGCCGCGGATACCCATGGTGGCGGCAGGGGTCTCGACCTCCATCCCGCCGGTGGGTGCGATCTGACCGGCTATGAAAACAAATCCACCTTGGATCAGGCTGAATGTGGCGGAATTGTCGGTCTGGCCCTCATTGTAGATCAGCTCATCGATGACCATCCGGGCATTGGCGGCGAGGGTAAAGATCGTCCCGTCCACGAAGGTCACCGAAAGGATGGTGCTATCGCCCGTTTCCAGCACATCGCCAAGGAAAATTGGGGTTTCCAGCTCGAGCGTGACGCGGGTGCCGTCGGTGCGCTGGACTGCGGCCTCACCGCTCAGGGTTTCGACCAGGCCGATTAGTTGTGGCTGGGGCGGGGGGCCGTCCTGGGCCCATTGGCCCGGCGCTTCGGGGCCCGCGAGACGTTCGACCAGCGCACCGCGCAGCACGGCGCCATTGGGCGCGATCAGATCGCTAGCAGCGCCATCGCGGAAATAGTCGGTGATCAGCCGGGTCGGCTCCCCCTCCACCTCGATCCGCAGATCCGGGCCCGCCCGCTCGAACCGCGCCTCAAAGAGCCGGTCGCTGGGCACGGAGATGCCCGCCCCCTCTGTTTGGGAGAGCGGCTCGATGCGTGCGGCATCATGGGTCTCGAAGGTCTGCAGCGTCAGGGCCATGGGAAACCTCGGATCTCTCAAGCGGGTGGCAGAGCCACGTTAACCAATCCAGACGGTTTGCCCCAGCCGAAACCGAACCATGCCGCCAAGGCGGAAAGGGTAGCCGAGCCTGGCCCGATTCTCTGCAATCTGCATCACACTTTTCTCCGTGCTCGCGTTCGGAGACGGGCGAGGGCCTTGACCCGGGGCGGAGGGGCGGTCTTGATACCGTGACCCCGGGCACCGCCCCGGTTTTCGAGAAATGTCAGGACCCTAGGCATGGTGGGATGGCTCAAACAGCAGGCGACGAAAAGTCGACTGCTGGGGCTTGGACTGATCGTGCTGCTATTGGGGTTGCGGGTGCTCGATCCGGTGTGGGTCGCAGACCTGCGCCACACGGCGTTCGACACGTTTCAGCGGGCGGATCCGCGTCCGCAGACTCCGCAGCCGGTGACCATCATCGACATCGACGATCGCAGCTTAACCGAGATAGGCCAATGGCCCTGGCCGCGCACAGTCTTTGCCGAGATCCTCATGGCCGCACAGGAGGGCGGGGCGGCCGCGCTCGCCTTCGATGTGATCTTCGCTGAGGCGGATCGGCTGTCGCCGCCGAACCTTGCAGCCGCCCAGGGCGATCTGGACCCCGGATCGCGCGCGGTGCTGGCGGCGCTGCCCGACCATGATGCGCAACTCGCCGAGGCCATCGCCCGGCTGCCGGTTGTGCTGGGTCAGACCAGTGTGCGCCATGCCACGCGGCCCGCCACGGCAGCTCCGGTCCCGGCGCAGCCCGTGCCCCATGCGTTCATCGGCCCCGATCCCACGCCTTTCCTGCAGCGCTATCCCGATCTGGTGCAGAACCTGCCCGAGCTGGAGGCCGCCGCCGCCGGGCGCGGGATCTTCACCGTGCGGCCCGATCCGGATGGGATCTATCGGCGCCTGCCCATGGTGATGGAGGTCGACGGCGTGCTGCGCCTCGGGCTGGCGCCGGAGCTCTTGCGCGTCGCCACCGGTGCACAGCCCTTTGCCGTGCGCAGCAATGCGGCGGGGGTGGATGGGCTTGTCGTGGCGGGGCAGGTGATCCCGACCTATCGGGACGGCACGATCTGGCCCTGGTTCGGGCCGAGCCTGCCGATGCGCTTTGTCTCGGCGGTGGATCTTGTGGAGGGGCGCGTGCCTCCGGGGCGGCTGGCCGGGCATCTGGTACTGGTTGGGACCTCCGCCATCGGGCTCGAGGATTACCGGCCCACGCCGCTCGGCACGGCCATGGCCGGGGTCGAGATCCACGCCCAAGTTTTGGAGAATATCCTGTCGGGCACGCTTCTCAGCCGCCCGAACTACACCATTGCAGTGGAGCTGACAGTGGTGCTGGTGCTGGGGCTGCTGGTGGTCCTGCTGGTGCCGCGGTTGGCGGCGGGCTGGGTCGTGGTGGCGGCGGCGGCGGTCCTGATCGGGTGGGTCGGGGCGAGCTATGGCGGGTTCCTGCAGGCACGCCTGCTCCTGGACCCGAGCTTCCCGGCGCTCGCGCTTCTGATCCTGTTCATTGTCATGGCCGGTGCGAACTACCTGCGCGAGGAGCGCGCCCGCCGCCGCATTCGCGGGGCCTTTGGCCAGTATGTCTCGCCCGATCTGGTGCAGCGTCTGACCGAGCGGCCCGAGGACCTGACCCTTGGGGGGGAGGCGCGTGAGCTGACCTTGCTCTTCACGGATGTGCGCGGGTTTACGGCGATCTCGGAGGGGTACAAGGACAATCCCGAGGGGCTGACCACGCTGATGAACCAACTCTTGACCACGCAGTCGGAAGCGATCCTGTCCCAGCGCGGCACCATAGACAAGTTCATGGGCGACGCGGTCATGGCTTTCTGGAATGCGCCACTGGACAACGCGGATCATGCGGCTGCTGCGTGTCGCGCGGCTCTGCGAATGCGCGACAGTATCGCGGCGTTGAATGCCCGCCGCGCGGCAGGGCCGGGCATGCCGCCCGCGCCGCTGAATGTGGGGGTCGGGATCAATACCGGCCTGTGTGTCGTGGGCAATATGGGCAGCGATACGCGGTTCGACTACACCGCGCTCGGGGATCCGGTGAACCTCGCCTCCCGGCTCGAAGGCCAGTCCAAGATCTATGGCGTCGGGATCGTGATCGGAGCTGAGACCGCCCGGGCCGTCGCAGGCGATTTTGCGACGCTGGAGATCGACTTGATCCGCGTGATGGGCAAGACGGAGCCTGTCCATATTCACACCTTGCTGGGGGATCACACTTTGCGTGATGACCCGGCCTTTCAAGCGCTGGAGCCGGAAAACACCCGCATGATCCGCGCGTTTCGCGCGCGGGATTGGGACGCGGCGGAGCATGCGCTCGATGCGTTGGTCCCTTTGGCGCCGCGCTTTGGTCTGGATGGGTATTGTGCGGTCTACGCAGCACGGTTGGCACAATTGCGCGCCGTACCGCCCGCCGCCGACTGGGACGGGGTGGTGGACGCTACGACGAAGTGAGGCCTAGCGCTCGCGGAAGGCCTCCGATTGGGCGCGCAAGAGAGGTTTGGCGAGATAGTCGAGTACCGTGCGGCTGCCGGTGCGGATGTCCACGCTGGCCTGCATCCCCGGGAGGATCGGCAAGGGGCGGTCCGGATCGCCGAGAAAGCTGTCGCCTGTGCGGATCTCAGCGCGGAAGACGGGGATCCCATCAGCGTTCAGGATCGTATCCGCGCCGATCTGGGTGACTTCCCCCTCCAGTGCGCCATAAATGAGGTAATCATAGGCTGTCAGTTTCACGGATGCGGAGACGCCAGGTGTCACGAAGGCCACATCCCGTGGCCCGATCTCGACCTCGATCAGCAGGCTGTCATCGAGGGGGACGATCTCGACCACGGGTGCGCCGGGCTGAACGACCTCGCCGATCGTGGTGGCGGTCACGCGGTTCACGGTGCCACGCACGGGGGCGCGCAGTTGGGTCCGGGTGACCCGGTCTGTTGCGGCGCGCAGGCTTTCCTCGACCACCGCGAGATCACGCTGCACATCCGTCAGACGCTCCTGCGCGGTCAGCACGAAGGCCGAGCGTGCGGCCCCGATCTGGTTCTCGGCCTCGCGCAACGCGGCCTCCAGCACCGGGGCGCGGGCTGCTCCGATGGCCAGATCACCCTCCAGATCCGCCTTGCGCGATTGCAGGCGCAGCACCTCGATCTGCGGCACGGCACCGCGCGCGGCCAGATCCTCGGTCAGGGTGATCTCGGCACTAAGCGGCGCGAGTACGGCGCGGATCTTGGCCTCTTCGGCGCGCAAGGTCTGCAACTCGCCCGCCCTCTGCGCGCGTTGATCGGAGAGCACGGCCAATTCGGTCTCAAGCTGCTGGCGGCGTGTGCGCAGGACCTGCTCTTCGGCGGCCACAGCTTCGGGGGCCCGGTCGCGCAGGCCGTCCGGGAAGATTGCCGCAGCCCCGCTGGCCTCCGCCCGCAGGCGCGCCGCCTCGGCTCGCAGGGCGGTTTCCTGTTCCAGCAATTCGCCGCGTCGGGCGGCAAAGCCCGTATCGTCGATTTGCACCAGGGGCGCGCCGGCCTCGACCACCATACCTTCGCGTACGGAGATCGCCCGGACGATCCCCCCCTCGAGGCTCTGGACGACCTGCACCTGCTGGGCCGGGACGACACGGCCAGGCCCACGCACGACCTCTTCGATCTCGAACATCTGCGCCCAGCCAAAGAACCCCGCTATCCCCAGCACGATCACCCAGAGTAGCGCGCGCGAGCCCCGTGCCGGGCGCACGCCCTGCAGGGCGCCGGGGTCATTGCTGAACTCCTCTTCGATGCGTTGTCCGAACATGGGTTACTCCGCTGCTTTCTTGCGGGCGGCGGCCTGCAATTCAGCGATAACCTGGGCCTTCGGGCCGTCGAGCACCTTGCGCCCCCGATCGAGCACCACATAGCGCGGCGCGATCCGCGCGAGTGTGTCCTTATGGGTCGTCAGCAGGATCGTCTTGCCCTGCGCCGCGAGGCTTTGCAGCCCGGCGATGACCGTGGCCTCCATCTGCTGGTCCATGGCGTTGGTCGGTTCATCCAGGCAGAGGATTGTCGGATCCCGCAACAGGAGCCGGGCCAGCGCCAGCGCCTGTTTCTGGCCACCCGAAAGCCGCCCGCCGCGCTCGCCCAGATCCATGTCGAGCCCTTCCGGCGTCTCGGCCACGAAGCGCGTCAGCCCCACAAGAGTCAGGGCGCGCCTAATATCGTCTCCTTTGGCGTTGGGGCGACCAATCAGAAGGTTCTCGCGCAGGGTCCCTGTGAAGACCTCCGGGTCTTGAGGCAGGTACCCGACGCCCGCGCGCAGATCCGCCGGGTCGTATTGCCCGATCCCATGACCGTCGATCAGGATCTGTCCCTGATCCGCAGTGATCAATCCACAGAGCAGGCTGGCAAGGGTTGTCTTGCCCGATCCGACACGGCCCAGCATTGCGACGATCTCGCCGGGGGAGATGCTGAGGTCGATTTCGGCCAGCGCGGGCTGTGCAGCGCCGGGATAACTGTAGCTTATACCGGCCATTTCGATCTGACCGGACGCGACTTGCGGACCGCCGCGCACGGGTCCGGGACGTTCTTCGGGCAGGGCCATGAAGGCGTTGAGGGCGGCCATGGACTTGGCCGCATACTGAGCGCGGAAGATCGTCTGCGCGATGGTGCTGAGCGGCGCAAGCACCCGGCCTGCGAGGATATTGGCGGCGATCAGGGCGCCGATTGTGATCGCCCCGTCAAAGATCAGGAAAACGCCCCAGATCACGGTGATCACGCTCACCGCCTGCTGCACGGCAAAGCTGCCGGAGGTGGCGACGTTGGACCAGACGCGGGTGGCGCCGCTGACCCGGGCGGAGGCGGCGACGGCGGCCTCCCACTCGCGCTGCATGACGGGTTCGGCCCCGAGGGATTTGATCGTCTCGGCGCCAGTCAGGGTCTCGACCAGCACCACATGGCGTTTGGTGGCGAGCTTCTGCGCCTCTGCGGCGCGACGGCCCATGGGGATCTGGGCGAGGCCGGCGATCAGCAGGACCACCGGCACAGCGCAGAGCGGCACGAGCGCGAGCGGCCCCACAAGCCAGAAAAGGACGGCGATGAAGAGCCCGACAAAGGCCAGATCGATCACTGAGATCACGCTGGCGGAGGCGAAGAATTCGCGCACCTGCTCGAAATCCCGGATCGTGTTCACCAATGCCGCTGCCCCGCCCGGGCGTTGCGTCATCCGCAGCGCCATCGCATGGCGAAAGAGCTCGGCCCCCACCTGCAAATCCACGCGCCGCCCCATAGTCTCGATCATACCCGCGCGCAAGGCCCGCAGGATCATGTCCAGCACCAGCGCGAGGCTGACCCCGATCGCAAGAGTCCAGAGGGTGACGAACGCAAGGTTCGGGATCACCCGGTCATAGACATTCATCACGAAAATCGGCAGGGCGAGACTCAGCAGGTTCAGGCAAAGCGCGGCGACGATCACCTGCCCCCAGCCGCGCCAGTTCGCGCGCACGGGCCCCCAGAACCAATGCTTCGCGGCCTGCGCCTTGGCAACGGTGTCGGGCGACAGGCGGGCGTCAGTCTCGGGGGCGACGGGGGTGACCAGCAGGACCCGGGGCTGAAAGTGCTGGCGCAGTTCAGCCTTGGTCACCGGTTCGGCCGGGCGATCCTTGCGCACCAGTCCAAATCCCCCGTCATGGCGGACCAGAAGGGCGAGCTCGCCCGAATGTGCGAAGACAAGGCATGGCAGCACGATCGGATCGACGCTTCCCGGCGCGTCCTCCAGAAGGCGATTGCGCAAGCCCAGATGGGCGAGGGCGCGGGCCAGGATTTCGGGGTCGTTGAACGCCGCGCCTGCAGGCAGGGCTGCCGCAAGAGCTGTCTCGGAGTAAGGGCGTCCGTGATGTGCCGCCAGCCAACGCAGGATCCAGGTGTCGGTCACGGGACCGGTCACTTCAGCGCAGGGATCTCGGTGGCAAAGATCGCTCGCGGTTCCACCAGGGCCCGGGCCTGAAAGGTTGGCTCAAGGGCGATCTCGGAGTCCGCGATGCCGAAATGCGCCGCCAGACGGCTCTGGGACGCGAGAACGCGAAACTGACTGAAGGCGAAGCTCGCATCGGTGCTGATTTTGCGGAACTCGACATTATAGAGCGCGCGCTCGGCCTCGAGCACATCCAGTAGGGAGCGCGCCGAGGCGGTGAACTCCTCGCGGAACTGACGGACGATCTCGCGATTGGCGCGTAGCTGCCGGTCGGCGAGGATCGCGGCCTCCGTATTGGATTGCAGGCTGGACCAGGCGCGCCGGGCGAGTTCCTCGACTTCGCGCATGGTCTCTTGCCGCGTGTAAAAGGCTTGCGAGCTGCGCTCTATGGCGGCCTTGTCCTCAGCCGGGCGACCGCCGGAATAGAGCGTCCAGTTCATCCGCAGCCCCAGAAAGGCATCGGTTTCGGAGCCGCGCTGGCCGTCGCGGTTCTCGCCTTGGGTCACGCCGGCATTCAGCGTCACACGTGGCAGACGTGCGCCCTTGGCGATCTCCTGTTCGTAGACACTCTGGTCGATCGCGCTCTGGGCCTGGCGGAGGCGAAAGCTGTTGCGGATCGCGGCCTGCACCAGCGCCTCCTGGGTTGCGGGCAGGTTGTTCAGGCGCGGGATCTGCATTCCGCCCCCCGGGTCCGCCCCGATCACCCGTGCATAGCGCGCGTTGGCGTCGCGCAGGGACTGGCGCAGTTGCACGATGGCGAGCGAGGCCGCCTGCAGCCGGTCATCGGCCGTTAACGCGTCGCTGGAAGGGAGCCGCCCGCCTTGGACCAGTGCCCGGACCTGATCGGCAATCTCGATATGCCGGTCCAGATTTCGCTGGGACGCGTCGACCAGCATCCGGTGGCGCACCACGTCGAAATAGGCCTCGGTCGCGTTCAGCGCCATGGTTTCAGAGGCGTCGAGCAGCTCGAAGATGCTGCCATCGACCCGTGCGGCGCTGTCATAGATCCGGTTGGCCCGCTGGAAGCCGTCAAACAGGGTCAATTCGGCGCCAAGCCCGAGCTGGGCCGTGGCCTTCCAATCGTCGTTATCCGCATCGCTGAGCGAGCCAGGGTCATCCACCCATTCGCCTCCCGCCTCGCCAAAGGCCGAGACCGTGGGCAGGTAGGTCCGTTCCAGCGCGATCAGGTCATAGGCCGCGGCGCGCATTTCAGCTGTAGTGGCCTGCAGGGCAGGGTTGGTGGTGAGCGCGGCGCGCACAGCCTCCTCAAGGGAGGCGGCCTGCGCCGTAGCGGTCAGTCCGAGACTTGCCAGCCCACAGCACGCCGCGCGTGCCAAACGCCCCAGATCGCGCAAACCCGTCTGCGCCTGAGCCGTTTCAAGCTGGCTTTTGCCTCTCACCAAGACCTCCTCCGGGTGCTGCCGGTGGTTAAACTCTGCCTGTGATGCGCCTGTTGGTGAAGGCAAAACTGCTCCGCCACGCATGATTAAGACGAATTAACGCGTGAGCCCGGGGGCAAGTCAACGGCACAATGGTGACAGAGCAGGGCAGTTCTGTGCGGCGTTGCCGGGCGGTGACGCCTGAAGGGGCGGGATCTGCGGCGGATCACAGAAAGATCATCGCGGCCATTGCCAGATAGGTCGCTTGATGCAGCGCCTGATCTGTGCCGGTGATGTTCCAGAAGCGTTTTTCCGTGGGCCCCGCGCCCGAGCGCTTGACCGCCTGTTCCTTGATCCAGTCGATGTGGTAGTGCAGCACGCATTCCGCCACGCAGATCACCAGCACAAGCCCGAGCGAGATCGGCGCCAGCACCGCAAGGATCACCGCACTCGCCCCGCCATGGAACGCCGCATGGGCCCAGCCGCCGGGATGCCCGTACTGCCCCTTGTTTTCGACCATCCATTGGGTCTGCCAGAAAAAATCTGCCAACAGATGCTTGAGCTGCAACAATAGCAGCGTCACAAGCATGGCCTCACTCATGGTCACACACTTTCCCGTAACATCAATGTTGTCCGGTGGATCTTCTCGGACAGGGTAATCGCAATCATCTTGTGCCAGGCAGCCGCCAGCGCGGGGTCCTCGCTGAGAACCACGTCGAGAGTGCCCGGATCTATACGATACACAACCGCCGGCGTTTCCGCCACCACATCTGCGGTGCGTGACAAACGCGCATAGCTCGCGATTTCGCCGACAATCGCGCCCGGGCGGAGCGACCGCACCCGGATCCGCCGACCATCGGGCAAATGGGCAAATACCGCAAGCCGCCCGGCCTCGATCACGTAGATGTCCTCATCCGCCGCGCCATAGGTGATGAGGGCCGCGCCTTGGGCAATCTCCTCCCGGTGCATCCGTGCCAGCAGCGCCGTGGCGAGCCCGTCATCCTGTAAGGCGTCGGCGATGGCGGTCTGAGCGGATTCGAGCCAATAGGCCGGGGGATACCCCTCCAGCAACCGGTCCTCGGCTTGTTCCAGTGCTTCGTCTACGGAGGGGGCAAAGCACAGCGCCGAGCGGTTCGTCAGCATCGCCTCGATCCGCAGCAGGGCGGGCGCAAGCTGAGGGCGCGCTCCGGCGACAACGATTGCGGTCGCATGCTGCTCGCCCAGGTACTCCAGCTTGCGCATGGCCGCGCGGGCGGCGCTGTCCAGCGCTGATACCTTGCGGAAATCGAGGATAATCGTCTCCGGGCAATTGGGCCGGGCGAGAGCGGCGCGGATATGGTCCAGCAACTGTTCAACAGAGCCGAAGAACAAGAACCCCTGCAGGGTCATTGTCAGCACCTTGTCCGCGCGCGCGTCCAGCACATCGGTCTGAGCCGGACCCCGATCCACCGCACTGCGCCGTCCGTTCAGATCAAAGAGCTGCGTGACCACCGGCAGGCGGGCATAGCTGATAGCGAAGATCATCGAGGCTGTGATGATCCCAAGCGCAATCGCGGGCAGGATCCCGAAGAGAACCGTGACCACCACGATGCTCGCGGCAATAGCCCAATCGGCGCGGGACTGATCGCGCCACTGGCTCAGCAACCAGCGCGACAGGATGGTGAAGCCCATATAGACAAGCAGGGCCGTGGCCACGAAAGTCGGGGTGAAGGCGACGATCTCGCGCGCATAGATCAGTCCGAGACCAAGCCCCAGCACCAGAACGACACGGGTCAGTTGCCCGCGTGCTCCGAGCAGGCTGGCCGAGACAGTGTTCACTGATGATACGTAGCCGATGCTGCCACCGATCATGCCCAGACCTACGTTACACAGGCCTGTGGCCGAGAGCGCCCGCCGTGTGTCGATCTCGCTCCGCAGAGCCAACTCGATACCGGTGAAGTTGAGCATCGCGCCCAAAACGCCGATCATCGCTGCGGCGAGGATCAGCGGGATCTGCTCCCAGAGGAAGGCCCAATCGACCGCCTGCAGCAGCGCAGGAGACCAGCCGATGGCGTCCTCCCGTACGACCTTTTGTGGCAACAGGTCCATGGCGCGTGCATCTTCCGGGCTCAGGCCCTGCCAGGCCAGAAAGCCATAAAACCCGCCGATCCCCACAAGGATGCCCAGCATCGGACCCAGATCCACCCGCCAGCGGGCCAGGAGCCCCATCGTCAGTGCAAGGCCAAGGGTCAGCGCAATGGCAGGGCCATGTGTGGCAGGGGTGTCGAGCAAGCCCGGCAGGCTCGGCTCCGGCGCTTCGGCCACCCGGTATAGCCCGGCAAGAACCAGGATCATGCCGGCACTTGCGAGAAACCCGGCGGAAACCGGATGGGGCATGAGCCTGACCACACGCCCCAGATCCAGCGCCGAGAGCGCGAGCATCGCAGTGCCGAGCGCAAAGGCCGAAGCGCCCAGCAGCGCGAGCATCGTGGCGACGGCTTCGGTCGGGCTCATCCCGGTGACGCCGCCATCGGCCAGAACCACCGCAGCGGGCAAGAGGGCGGCAATCGGCACATTTTGCAATGCGCCCACCGCCATCCCCGGCATGCCTCGCACGCAGGCCATGGCGAGGGTTGCCGCGATGCAGCTGATGATCAGGAGCGATGTGCTCAGCCCGACACCAAGGGCCAGCGCACCGGAGAACAGGAGGCCGGACAGGGCCACCGCCTGGCAGAGCAGATTGAATGCGACGAGCAGACCGGCGATCACCGAGGGCAGACCATCGCTCCGGGCGGTCGGCGACGGCCCCGGGACAGTACCGACCGTCCGGTCCCCGGGCAGCTCAGTCAAGGGGCTGCCTCGGTATGGCTGGATACCCGCGTGCCGGATCGCTGAAAGAGGGCTGGCGCGCCGGCGCGCAGAAGGGAAGCGGGCATTTGCATCACAGGTTGCGGGGTCCCCGGGGCAGAACAAGGCATCGGAAGGGGGCACTCCTCCCCGATCCGGGTCGCAGCCAAGCCGCGCGCCGTCCCGAGGCTGGCACGGGGCGGAACCTCCGTCAACAGATCTGACCATGAGGTCCAGTTTCCCACGGCTGAACCTGCGGGGCCTAGCGGTTGAGCAGGCCCCGCAGTGCTGTGACATCCTCGGCCAGCAAGCCATGGCCCGCGCCGGGCGCGACATAGGTGTCTGTCTTGGCTCCGAGCGCCTCGAACACTTCCGCCGAGCGGCGGGTGCGCGCGAGGGGAATATGCGGGTCCTGCGCATGGACGCTGAGATAGACCGGCAGGTCCACCAGATCGCTGTCATAGGCGAACTGCTTCTCGCTGAACCCATAAAGCGCGGGAGCTGTGCCGCTGATCACCGCATCCCCAGTGCCCACCAACGCCCCCGAGAGCCCGAACGCGCCGGCGAGCCCGGCCCCGGAGCGCGCCGCGTATTCCACCGCAAGACAGGCCCCCTGGCTGAACCCCGCGACCGCGATCGCGGATCGCGGCAAACCCTCTGCTTCCAGCAGGGCGACGGCCTCCGCCATGGCGACAAGTCCAGCGCCGAGGGGTCCGACCATCTGCGCATGCGGCGCGAGAAAGGAGGTCGGCCACCAAGAGCGCGCCGGGTGCTCCGGCGTGACAACGGCCAGATCAGGCAAACCGAGCGCGTCGGCCAGTGGCGCGATCTCGGCTCCGGATCCGCCCCGGCCATGGACCAGAACAAGCCCCGCCCGGGCCCGGGACGCAGGCGCCCCGGACCGCAGCAATCGAGCGGTCATGCTGCCGGTCGGATCGGCGGCAGAACCCGCTCGATCCGGTCCCGCAGCCGCTCGTGCTGAGCAGGCAGCATGAGCTGGCGGCCCATCGTCTCCACCGGCTCGTCTACGGCGAAGCCGGGCGGATCCGTGGCGATCTCGAACAGCACGCCGCCCGGCTCGCGGAAGTAGATCGCGTCGAAATACTGCCGGTCGATCACCGGCGTGACCGCATGGCCCTGGCTGAGCAGCGTTTCACGCCAGGCAAGATGGGTATCGTGATCCTCGGCCCGGAAGGCCACATGGTGGATCGTCCCCGCCCCGGGCCGCCCGATCGACGGCGCATCCGAGCGCAGAATGTCGATCACGGCCCCGCGCGCATCACCGGGTGCGGCAAAGCGTAGACGTTCCATCCCGCCTTCGGTCTGGGACCCGGCAGCCTCGTAGCCGAAGATATCCGTGAGCACCCGTGCCGTAGGCTCGGGATCCTTTTCCCACAGGGTGACCGAGTGGAAGCCGTCCAGCCGTGTATCAGCCACGCGATCCGTCTCGATCAACTCCACAGGCGCTCCATCGGGGTCTCTCAGGGCGATGACCCGTTGCCCAAGTCGCGTGACCGGCCCGTCGAAATCCACAGCATCCTCGGCAAGCCGTTCCATCCAGGCGTCGAACTGTCCGGCAGGCACGGCATAAGCATATGCGCTGGCCATGCCCGGACCTGCGCGCCCGGGGCCCGCATCCGCAAAGGGAAAGAAGGTCAGGATCGTGCCGGGATCGCCGGTCTCATTGCCATAATAGAGGTGATAGGTCTCCGGCGCGTCAAAATTGACGGTCTTCTTCACAAGCCGCTGATGCAGGGTGCCGGTGAAGAAGTCGACATTCGCCTGAGGTGGGCCGGAAATGGCCGTGACATGGTGCAGGCCGGGAATGGTTCTGTGCGTCATCGAACTCTCCGTTTTCTGAGGGCGGACCAGGATGGCCGCTGCTTGCCAGATCACATATGCGCGAGGCCCAATCGCACAATTGCACGGACGCGCGCCATTTCTGTGCAATTTCGCAGGGCGCGCCGCGCGCTCACGGCGTTTGCACCTGGCGCGGCGACAGGTAGGGTGCCGGTCCGTTGAAGGAGCCTGTCCATGACTGCACCCGCCGCAGATATCGTCACTGTCACCGGTCTGGTGAAATCCTACGAGGGCGGGTTCACCGCGCTCAAGGGGGTGAGCCTGTCGATCCGTGAGGGGGAGATCCTTGCATTGCTGGGGCCAAACGGGGCGGGCAAGACAACGTTGATCTCGACCATCTGCGGGCTGAGCACACCGACCTCCGGTACGGTTTCCGTGGGCGGGCATGATGTGGTCACGGACTACCGGGCGAGCCGGTCGCTCGTGGGCCTCGTGCCGCAAGAGCTGACATTGGAGCCCTTTGAGACCGTGCTGGCCACGGTCTCCTTCTCGCGCGGGCTCTTTGGCAAGCCGCGCGATCCGGCGTATTTGGAAAAGATCCTTCGGGATCTCAGCCTCTGGGACAAGAAGGACAACAAGATCATCACGCTGTCGGGCGGCATGAAGCGCCGGGTGCTGATCGCCAAAGCTCTGTCCCACGAGCCGCGGGTGCTCTTTCTCGATGAACCCACCGCCGGGGTGGATGTGGAGCTGCGCCGGGACATGTGGCGCGTGGTCGAAGATCTCAAGGCTGCGGGCGTCACGATCATCCTGACCACCCACTACATCGAAGAGGCCGAGGCCATCGCCGACCGGATCGGCGTGATCAACAAGGGGGAGATCCTGCTGGTGGAGGAAACCGCCGGGCTGATGGCCCGGATGGGTCGCAAGGAGGCGGTGATCGACATTGCTGAGCCCCTGACTGCGCTGCCCGAGAGCCTTGCCGCTTATGACCTGACCCTGACCGGGGGCGGCTGCCAGATTGTCTATACCTATGACACCCAAGCCGAACGCACGGGGATCCGCCGCGTTCTCAACGATCTGGACGCGGCCGGGATCACCATGCGGGACCTCTCGACGCGGCAAAGCTCGCTCGAGGAAGTCTTCGTCTCCCTTGTCCACGCGCCCGAGGAGGCAGCCCAATGAACGTCGCCGCGATTCAAACCATCTTCATCTACGAGATGAACCGGTTCTTCCGCACCATGCTGCAAAGCCTGATCTCGCCCATCCTGTCGACGTCCCTTTATTTCGTGGTCTTCGGGGCGGCGATCGGCGCGCGCATGGAAGAAATCGAGGGCACCTCCTATGGCGCCTTCATCGTGCCGGGGCTGATCATGCTCTCGGTGCTGACGCAATCGGTGTCGAATGCGAGCTTCGGGATCTACTTCCCGAAGTTCATCGGCACGATTTACGAGATCCTAAGCGCGCCGATTTCGACCCTCGAGATCGTGATCGGCTATGTGGGGGCGGCAGCGGTGAAGTCCCTGCTGATCGGATTGATCATTCTGGCCACGGCGTTTCTGTTCGTGCCGCTGCAGATCGCGCATCCGGTCTGGATGCTCTGCTTTTTGGTGCTGACCTGTATCTCCTTCAGCCTTCTGGGCTTCATCATCGGGATTCTGGCCAAGAATTTCGAGCAACTGCAGCTTGTCCCGCTGCTGGTGATCACGCCGCTCGTCTTTCTGGGGGGCAGTTTTTACTCGATCTCGATGCTTCCGCCGATCTGGCAGACGGTGACCCTGTTCAACCCGGTGGTCTACCTGATCTCAGGCTTCCGCTGGGCGTTCTTTGGGACGGCTGACGTCCCCGTGGTCTGGAGCATTCTGGCCATCCTCGCCTTCACGGCGGCCTGTTTTGGGGCGATCTGGTGGATCTTCCGCTCGGGCTATCGCATCCGCGCCTGAGCGGCGGGCGCCGTCGCTGACCGTCGCTCCGGTCGGCATTGCAGCAACAGTATTGTCGGTCCCGCATCCGCGGTGCCTTGTCGCTGGCGGGCGCGCGCCTTACATCGCCCTCCATGAAAAGATGGCTGCCCTTCGTCAAAAAACACCCCACCGTCTCGGTTGTCCGCCTTCAGGGCGCGATTGCCGCCACTGGTCGCGGGACCCTGAATGATCCCGGCGTCGCGCCCCTGCTGGAGCGCGCCTTCTCTAAAGGTAAGCCTGTAGCGGTGGCGCTGGTGATCAACTCCCCCGGCGGCTCGCCCGCGCAATCCTCGCTGATTGGCGCGCGGATCCGACGACTGTCCGAGGAAAAGGAAATCCCGGTCTATGCCTTTGTCGAGGACGTCGCGGCCTCAGGCGGCTACTGGATTGCGGCGGCAGCGGATGAGATCTGGGTCGATGCGACCTCGATCGTTGGCTCCATCGGGGTGATCTCGGCCTCTTTCGGGTTCCATGAGCTGATGCAGCGTCAAGGGATCGAGCGTCGCGTGCACACGGCGGGCAAGGACAAATCCATGCTCGACCCGTTCCGCCCGGAGCGCGAAGAGGATGTCGAACGCCTTAAGGCGCTGCAGGCCCAGCTCCATGAGACCTTCAAGGGCCATATCACGGCTCGGCGTGGCGCCAAACTGCCGGAGGATCAGGATCTCTTTACCGGCGAGGTCTGGATTGGCCAGCAGGGCATCGACGTGGGACTCGCCGACGGGATCGGTCACTTGGTACCTGTGATGAAGGACAAGCTCGGAGAGAAAACCCGGTTCCGCGTGTATGGCGCCAGGCGCCCGCTGGTCAGCCGGTTTGGCCTGTCTCTGGTCGAAGATACGCTCGCGGGGCTCGAAGAACGTGGCCTCTGGGCGCGCTACGGTCTCTGAGGAATGATTTTCAAGATCGTCACCTTGTTTCTGATCGGCATGGCCATCCTGGCCATGTTCGGGAAGTTGCGCTTGCCCTATCTGGGGCGGGTGGCGTTGAAGAAACCGACGAAATGCAGGTCCTGCGGTCGCTATCTGCTGTCCAATGACCCCTGTGGGTGTGGCAAGGGATAAGCGCGTATGGATTTCCTGTTTGCGGCCCTCGGGCTGGTGATCCTGGTACTGGCCGGGGACAGCCTGGTGAAAGGGGCCGTTAATCTCAGCCTCCGGGTCGGGATCCCGGCCCTGATCGTGTCCCTGACCATCGTCGCTTTCGGGACCTCCGCACCGGAGTTGCTGATCTCGATCGCCGCGGTGGAGGATGGCGTGCCGGGCCTCGCGCTGGGCAACGTGGTCGGCTCGAACACTGCCAACGTGCTTCTGGTGCTGGGGATCCCGGCGTTGCTGGCGGGGCTGCACACCGCCGACTGCGATACCAAGCGAAGTTACATCCAGATGCTGGCGGCGACCTTCCTGTTCATTGCCGTTTGCTTTCTTGGGCCGATCACGTGGATCCACGGGCTGGTCCTGCTGGGGGCGTTGGCGCTGATGCTGGGCGACGCCCTGCGCGAGGCACGGGCGCACCGCAAGGCGCAGGAGGATGAGGAAGAGGAGGTCGAGGGCGCGGATCCCAACATGTCCTGGCCGAAAATTATCCTGTTCCTGCTGCTGGGCCTCATCGGGCTGCCCCTGGGCGCGGACCTGCTGGTGGATGCCTCGATCAACATCGCCCGTGCCTTTGGTATCTCGGAGGAGGTGATCGGTCTGACGCTTGTAGCCTTTGGCACCTCGCTGCCGGAACTGGCCACCACGGTCATGGCTTCGATCCGGCGTCAGGCAGATGTCGCGCTGGGCAATGTAATCGGCTCGAACATGTTCAACCTGCTTGCGATCATCGGCATCACTGGGCTTGTCGGGACTATTCCGGTGACCGAGGAATTCTTGCGGTTTGACCTCTGGGTGATGCTGGGCGCATCGCTCCTTCTGATCCCGTTCGTCTACTTCCGCGTGAACCTCACACGGGTCGCCGGTGTCGTCTTGACAGGCCTCTATGCAGCCTATGTGGTGATGCTCCTAACGTGAGGGGCGGGACATGACGAAATCGGCACTGGTCACCGGGGCGGGCAAGCGCCTCGGGGCCGCCATGGCGCTGTATCTGGCGGAGCGCGGCTATGATCTGGCCATCCATTACGCCAGCTCCGAGAGCGAAGCCGAGGCGGTCGCCGATCAGATCCGGGCCTTGGGGCGCAAGGCGGTAACCCTGAAGGCGGATCTTCTGTCGGAGACTGATATGGGCCGGCTCGTGCCGGACGCCGCCGTGGCACTGGGCCCGCTGAGCGTGCTGGTGAACAACGCCTCGATCTTTGAGTATGATACGGTACAGACTGCCACGCGTGAGAATTGGGATCGCCATTTCCAGAGCAATCTGCGTGCGCCCTTCGTGCTGACCCAGGCCTTCGCGGCGCAGGCCCCTGAAACCCGGACGGACGCCAATGGCGAGCCGATGGCCAGCAGCCTCGTGATCAACCTGATCGACCAACGCGTGCGCAAACTGACCCCGGAATTCATGACCTATACCCTGGCCAAGATGGGGCTCTGGGCCTTCACCCAGACCGCCGCGCAAGCGCTCGCGCCGCAGATCCGGGTCAACGCGATCGGGCCGGGACCGACCCTGCGCGGAGGACGCCAATCCGAGGCGCATTTTGCTAAGCAGCGCGCCGCGACCTTGCTGGAACGGGGCGCGGACCCGGCTGGAATCACAGCGGCGCTGGGCTATTTCCTTGATGCTCCCGCGGTTACGGGGCAGCTGCTCTGCGTGGATGGGGGGCAACACCTCGCCTGGGCCACGCCAGATGTGATCGGGGTCGAGTGACGTCGGGCCAAGCGGCATCGTTTTGTGATTTTTTGCAGAGGGTGGCCTTGACTTGTCCACCGGGCTTTCGCAGCTCAGGCAAACCGTCACGATTCTGTCACAGAGTTTGACACCTGAAGTGTCAATGGAAATTACGTAATGAAAACAGCTTGTTAGGGCGTTGACCATTTTTTAATCAAAATGAAGAACCCCTAACAAACAAAAGGAAATTTCCGGTTGAAGGAAACTTGCCCCCAGAGTTATCCACACAATCCGTGGACAACCGCGGTCAAGCAAGTTCGCGGATGAGTGGTATGGTCGAAACTGATCAAAATGATCCGGAAAACGTGGCATCGTTGACTGGACATGCACGGATCCAGAGCTACTTGCAGACGCTTGACGGGTCGCCAGGGGTCTATCGCATGCTCGATGCGGACAGCCGGGTGCTTTATGTAGGAAAGGCGCGGAACCTCAAGGCGCGGGTCTCGAACTATGCGCGGCTGACCGGGCATTCGGCGCGGATTGCGCGGATGATTTCCGAAACCGCGTCGATGATGTTCCTGACGACGCGGACCGAGACAGAAGCATTGCTTCTGGAACAGAACCTCATCAAGCAACTCAAGCCGCGTTACAACGTGCTTCTGCGCGATGACAAGAGCTTCCCGAACATCCTCGTCGCCAAGGATCACGTCTTTCCGCAGATCCGCAAACATCGAGGACGCAAGGCCGACAAGGGGGCCTATTACGGTCCCTTCGCCAGCGCGGGCGCGGTGAATCGGACACTCAATCAGCTGCAGAAGGTCTTCCTGCTGCGGAACTGCTCGGATTCGATGTTCGCCAGCCGGACGCGACCCTGTCTGCTCTATCAGATCAAGCGCTGCTCGGCACCTTGCACCGGCGAGATTTCCGAGACCGACTACGCCGCTTCGGTCCGCGACGCCGAGCGCTTCCTGTCTGGCAAGTCTACCGACGTGCAGGAGAAGCTCGCGGCACAAATGACCCAAGCCTCGGAAGAGATGGAGTTTGAGCGCGCCGCCGCTCTGCGCGACCGGATCCGCGCCATGACCCAGGTGCAATCGGCCCAGGGGATCAACCCGCGCACAGTGTCCGAAGCTGATGTCATCGCGCTCCATCTCGAGAGCGGGCAGGCCTGCGTGCAGGTCTTCTTCATCCGGGCGAACCAGAACTGGGGCAACCGGGACTTTTACCCGCGCACGGGCTCTGGCGCGGAGGAACCTGAGATCCTGGAGGCGTTCCTTGGGCAGTTCTACGACCAGAAGGATCCGCCTCGGCAGATCCTGCTCAGCCATCCGATCGAGAATGTGGACCTGATGGCGGCTGCCCTGACGGAAAAGCTGGGCCGCAAGGTCGAGATTCTCGTGCCCCAGCGCGGCGAGAAGGCCGAGCTGATCGAGGGTGCGGCGCGCAATGCCCGCGAGAGCCTTGCGCGCAAGATGGCTGAGAGCGCGACCCAGACCAAGCTCCTGCGCGGTCTGGCCGAGGCGTTTGAGCTCGAGGCGCCGCCCAAGCGGATCGAGGTCTACGACAACTCCCATATTCAGGGCACCGATGCGGTCGGCGCGATGATCGTCGCCGGGGCGGACGGGCTGCTGAAATCCCAGTATCGCAAGTTCAACATCCGTGGCGATGACCTGACACCCGGCGATGATTTCGGCATGATGAAAGAGGTCCTGTCGCGGCGCTTCAAACGTCTGCTCAAGGAAGACCCTGACCGCGAGAGCGAAGCCTGGCCGGATCTTCTGTTGATTGATGGCGGCGCGGGCCAGGTCTCGGCTGTGGCAGAGATCCTCGGAGATCTCGGGGTTGAGGATGTGCCCTTCATCGGGGTGGCCAAGGGTCTCGACCGGGATGCGGGAAAGGAAGAGTTCCACCGTCCCGGCATGCGGGCGACGGCGCTGCGCCACAATGATCCGGTGCTTTACTTCGTGCAACGCCTGCGCGACGAGGCGCACCGCTTTGCAATTGGCACCCATCGCGCCAAGCGTGCCAAATCTGTGAGCCGGACGCCTCTGGATGAGATCTCCGGAGTGGGGGCCACGCGCAAGCGCGCGCTGCTTGCGCATTTCGGGTCGGCCAAGGCCGTCAGCCGCGCGAACCTGTCGGATCTCAAGGCGGTGGACGGGATCTCAGAGGCGATGGCCCAGACGATCTATGACTTCTTCCACGCGCGCGGCTGAGGGCGTCAGAACGCCTTGCGGGCGCGCAGGGCGGCGGTGATCGTCCCGTCATCAAGGTAGTCGAGCTCGCCGCCAATGGGCACGCCCTGGGCGAGACTGGTAACCGTGGCTCCGGTCCCCTCCAGCACATCGGCGATGTAGTGGGCGGTGGTCTGGCCATCCACAGTGGCCGCGAGCGCGAGGATCACTTCCGTCACACCCTCGCTTGCCACCCGGTCCTTGAGCTGCGGGATGCGCAGTTCCTCCGGACCAATAGCATCGAGCGCCGAGAGCGTCCCGCCCAACACGTGGTAACGTCCCTTGAACACGCCCGCCCGTTCCATCGCCCAGAGATCGGCCACGTCTTCAACCACGCAGATCTCGCCCGTGGCGCGTTTCTCGGAGCTGCAGATCTCGCAGATGTCTTGCGTGCCGATATTGCCGCAATTCAGGCAATCCCGGGCGGAGGCGGCGACCTCCTGCATGGCGGTGCCCAAAGAGCTCAGCAGCCGCTTGTTCTTGCCCAGGAGAAACAGCACCGCTCGGCGCGCCGCGCGCGGCCCAAGCCCGGGCAGCCGCGCCATCAGGTCGATCAGGGTCTCGATGTCCTTGGGCGCGGTGCTCATGGGTCAGAATGGCAGTTTCATGCCTTCGGGCAGGTTCAGGCCCTCGGTGACCTTGGCCATCTCTTCGCGGCCCTTGTCCAGCGCCTTGGCCTGAGCATCCTTGATCGCAGCAAGGATCAGGTCCTCTGCGACTTCCTTTTCCTCAGGGTTGAAGATCGACGGGTCGATATCCAGCCCGGTCAGCTCGCCCTTGGCGGTGGCCGTGGCCTCGACCAGCCCCGCGCCGCTCTCGCCGGTGACGATCATCGTCGCGAGGTTTTCCTGCATTTCGGCCATCTTGGCCTGCATGTCCTGCGCCTGCTTCATGACCTTGGCCATGTCGCCAAGCTGTCCCAACCCTTTGAGCATTGTGAGGTTCCTTTCCGGTATCAGTCGTCTTCGAAGGGGTCCCATTCATCCTCGACCTCGGGCAGCGCTTCGATGGCGGCTTCTTGGGTCAGATCGGAATGGGAGCGAATTTCTGTGATCTTGGCCTTGGGGAAGGCCGCAAAGACCGCTGCCACCATTGGGTGGGCGAGGGCGGCCTTCTCCTGTTCGAGCTTTTCGGCATCGCGGGTCTCGGCGATAGTCGGCGCATCTGCCTCGGCCACGACGCTGACGGCCCAGCGGACGCCGGTCCAGGTCTGCAGCCGTTGGGCGAGGCGCGGGGCGAGGTCGCGTGGCGCGCTCTCGGTCGGGGCAAACTCGATCCGGCCGGGGCTGTAGGACGCGAGGCGCAGCCCGCCCTCGATCTCGACCAGGAGCTTTACGTCCCGGCGGGTGCGGATCAGTTCGACCACATCCTGAAATCGGCCATAGCGGGCCAGCGCGTCTTCGGCGGGGGCGGCCATGGCCAGCGCTGGGCCGGCGGCCCCTTGAGCGCTGACGCCTCCAGCGGGGGTGGCGGGGCTGGCCTGGGCGCGCGCCCGTGCGGTCGTCGTCCCACCACCGTTCTGGGGCGCCGCGCCACCGCCCGCAGGGCCGGAGGGCACGGGCGTGTTCTGCAGCTTGCGCACGAGGTCTTCGGGCGAGGGCAGATCGGCCACATGGGTCAGCCGGATGATTGCCATCTCGGCGGCCATCATCGCATTGGGGCTGATCGCGACTTCCTCAAGAGCCTTGAGCAGCATCTGCCACATGCGCGTCATGGCCCGCATGGGCAGGGCTTCGGCTGCGGCCTGTCCCCGCGCGCGCTCATCCGGGCTGACCGTGGGGTCCTCGGCGGCCTCGGGCGTGATCTTGATGACCGAGACCCAGTGGGTGACCTCGGCCAGATCGCGCAGTACGGCCATGGGATCCGCCCCGTCGGAATACTGGGCCGAAAGCTCGGTCAGGGCGGCTGCCGCATCCCCGCGCATCACCAGATCAAAAAGGTCCATGACCCGCCCGCGATCCGCAAGGCCCAGCATGGCGCGGACCTGTTCGGCAGTGGTCTCGCCTGCGCCATGGCTGATCGCCTGATCGAGCAGGCTCATGGCATCCCGCACGGAGCCTTCGGCGGCGCGCGTGATGAGGGCGAGCGCATCTTCGGCGATCTCGGCCTTTTCAAGATCCGAGATCCGGCGCAAGTGGGCGATCATCACCTCCGGCTCGATCCGGCGCAGATCGAAGCGCTGACACCGGCTGAGCACGGTGACCGGAACCTTGCGGATCTCGGTCGTGGCAAAGATGAACTTCACATGGGCGGGCGGCTCTTCGAGGGTCTTGAGCAGCGCGTTGAACGCGCTGGTCGAGAGCATATGCACCTCGTCGATGATGAAGATCTTGTACCGCGCCGAGGCCGGGGCGTAATGCACCGAATCGAGCACATTGGCGCGGATATCATCGATCTTGGTCTGGCTCGCGCCATCCATCTCGATCACATCTACATGCTGGCCCGCCATGATGCCCCGGCAATTGTCGCATTGCCCGCATGGATCCGTGGTCGGCCCGCCCGTGCCATCGGGGCCGGTGCAGTTCATGCCCTTGGCGATGATCCGCGCCGTGGTCGTTTTCCCGGTGCCGCGAATGCCGGTCATCATGAAGGCCTGCGCGATCCGGTCCGCCTGGAACGCATTGCGCAGGGTCCGGACCATGGCGTCCTGTCCGATCAGGTCTGCAAAGGTCGCCGGACGGTATTTCCGTGCCAGCACCTGATAGCCGTTCTCGTCCGTCTCGCTCATGTCGCCCCGTCTGACTCGCCCACGCTGCAAGGTAGGCGGGCGCAGGGCTGAGGTCCAGCGCCACCGCAGAGCAGCAGCGCTGGAATATTGCTCAGGTCTGGGGCGCGCCGAACCATCCCAGCCGCCGGAAGATCAGCCGGTCGAGGATCAGGCCAAGCACGAGCGACGCTCCGACCAGTGGCAGCAGGATCGACAGACCGATCACCAACAGGATCATGCCGATCCCGAGCCGGGCCTCGGGGGCGGCGGGTACGCCAAGGCTGCCTTTCGGGCGACGCGCCCACCAGGCCACGAAGCCCGAGACAGACAGCACCAGCGCC
Source organism: Pseudomonadota bacterium (assembly GCA_038746545.1). Lineage (GTDB taxonomy): Bacteria > Pseudomonadota > Alphaproteobacteria > Rhodobacterales > Rhodobacteraceae > Dinoroseobacter. Next base: position 14,138 of record JBCDKN010000020.1, on the reverse strand, counting down.
AGCAGAGCCGCCAGAGTATTCTGGATCAGGTTCAGCGGGCCATAGAGCTCCCCTTGGTGGAATGAGATCCCAAGCGAAACCGCCTTGGCCACGGGTGGGTTGTCTGTGAAATCGACACGTGCCAACACCGCGCCGGAATACTGATCCACGATCAACTCGGTTTGCTCGAACCGGTCCCGCGAGGCGGAGCGGATCCAGAACGCGGCCCCCGCGTTCTTGGGCGGACGTAGCTCGTAAGGTGCAGCCAGCCCCTCGGCCCGGGCAATTGCAAAGACCTCCGCCTGGGCAAGGGTCGTGCCGCTCTCGCTGGTCGAGCCGGGCACGCGCCCGCCGAAACGCAGGGACTTCGAGGATTGGCCTGTTTCCTGCTGAACCCGGTCGAGCGCACCGCCCCAGACATCCGTCCAGGGCAGGCCGGTGATCAGGATCGGCACCACGAGGACCGTCGCCAGCATTCCGGTGAAGAGATGGGTCTGCCGCCACCACGCACGCCCCGGGGTCTTGCGACCTGGCGGTTGCATGGCCTGTGCGAGGCTCCGGTCACCGCGCGGCCACCAGAGATAGGCGCCAGTGATGAACATCACGATAGCCCAATGGGCGGCAAGCTCGACGAATTTGGTGCCAAACGCCCCGAGCAGAAGCTCCCCATGGATTTTCTTGACCATGCGCATCAGCGTTTCGTCGCGTGGTGTCACGGCCAGAACCTCGGCCGTGTAGGGATTCACCCAGGCATAAGAGCGGATCTTGTCCCCATTGTTGAACTCGATCAGCGTGCTGCGCCCCGGTAGCTCCGCGGTGGTGATCCCGCGCAGGCGGGTGATCCCGACGGTCGCCTCCACAGCGGCGACCTGATCCTCGAAGGGCAGAACCTCCGCGCCGATGGAGACGTTCAGCCGGTCGGCATAGATCCACTCCTCGATCTGTGGTTTGTAGAGATAGAGGGCGCCCGTGATCGAGAGAAGCGCCATGAAGGGGAGCACATAGAGCGCGGCCAGAAAGTGCCATTTCCAGACGAGACGGTAAAAAGCGCCGCCGGTCGTACGCGCGACCTCGGGCGGCGATGCGGTTGCATCGGTCATAAGAGAGTTCCTGTGATAATATTGAGAAGGATAAGGTGTTTATCCGATCACAGGCGGTCCCTGAGCGGGCGGGTTGCGCAGAAAGAGCTGTGCGCCGCGCACGGGTGGGGTGGCGACAAAGGGCAGGGCGGCATAGCTGCGCGCGAGCCGCTGCCAGAGGGCCGGGGCGGATGCCTCCACGGCGCCAAGCGCATGCAGAGCACAAGGCTGATCGCTGTGTTCCTGACGCTCAACCGGGTTGCCATCGGCATCGAGCGTGATCGTCTCCAGCGTCGTGCCTGTACAGATCACCACGGTGTAGGTCCCGCCAAACGCCGTGCCCACAGCTGCGGAGAGCCGCGGCGCGAGCGTGGCCGCGATGACCAACAGGATGACCAGAGAGGTGACGACCCGCATCATCCCCCGGTGGTACGAAGCCGGTCCGGGCGCGGGAAGCGCGCATTTCCGCGCAGGGGCGGGATCGTCGTGCCGAGCGCCAAGGGTGCTCTCGGGCAGGACATCGCCCGCGTTCGACATGCGTTAAAGGGGGGGGGAGAGGTGAGAGGCTGGACAACGACCCAAGCGGGGCTCGTTACGGCTGCTTCCTTCCGGATCTGACCGGGTTGGCGAGGCGCTCGCCCGCGCCAACCTCTCGCGGCGTGTATACGGATCCGAAGGCCGCGCCGCAAGGGGCCTTTCCCGCAGGCAATTGTGTGTCGCGGGCAGACATGGCAAGGATCGGGGACCCACTGGAAGGCCCCCGCATGCCCTTTGAAGATCAGATCACCTTCGGAACCTCCGGACTTGACCGGGCGGCGCATCTGCGTGGCGATGCCGAGGCGCTGGCCCGGCTGCAGCAAGACCCGGCGGCGCGGTCCTTTGCGTTCTGGCGGGGCAAGCCGCTGGTCGGAGAACACGGACTGGTGGGCTTGCCGTTGAACCACGCGGTCTTTGCCGCCGCGACCGAGGCGCCAATCTTTCTGGGACTTGACGCGGCGGGGCCGCGCTTTGCGCGTGATATCTCGGCCTGGGAGCCGGCGGAGCCCACGGGCGAGCTCGACAGTTTTCTTGACCGCAGTGAGCAGCAGCACCCGGAGCTGCCCGAGGGGGAGGTCTTCGCTGAGCTTCGCGGGATCATGACCCGGCTCACCCGGCGGGATGCGGAGTTTGCAGCCTCGGCGCGGCAGGTCATGGAATGGCACCGCACCCACAGCTTCTGTTCCATGTGCGGCGCACCCTCGGAGGTCACCATGGGCGGCTGGCAGCGCCAGTGCCCCTCCTGCGGGCGGCACCATTTCCCGCGCACGGACCCGGTTGTGATCATGCTGATTACCCATGGCAACCGGGTGCTGCTGGGTCGCTCGCCGGGCTGGCCCGAGGGGATGTATTCCCTGCTCGCGGGGTTCGTCGAGCCCGGTGAGACCATGGAGGCTGCCGTGCGCCGCGAGGTCTTTGAAGAGGCGGGTGTCCGCGTCGGACCCGTGCGCTATCTCGCCTCGCAACCCTGGCCCTATCCGGCGTCACTGATGATGGGATGCGCGGGCGAGGCGATCAGCGAGGAGATCACCATTGATCCCGTCGAGATTGAGGATGCCATCTGGATGAGCCGCGAAGAGCTGTTGCAGGTGTTCATGGGCGCTCACCCAAAGATGCGCGAGCCGCGCAGGGGTGCGATCGCCCACAGCCTGTTGACCGCCTGGCTGTCGGATCGCGCGAAATAGAGGAGCGGCAGTGAGATGCAGTTCAAAGCCTCAGAAGTGGTGACCGGACCTGTTGAGGATGTTTTCGCCTATCTCAGCGATGTCGCCTATTACGAGCGCACGGCGTTGGATACAGGGGTTGAGGTCAAGCGGCTTGACAAGCTGCCGCGTCCGGGGCCGGGGATGCGTTGGCAAATCCCATTTCGCGCCCGGGGCCGAGACCGGATCGCCGAGGTGACGATGGTCACCCTTCATCCGCCACAGAAGATGCGCTTTGAGGGGGCGGTGCAGGGGTTGCACTTCGAGATCGACGTGCAGGCCGAGGCGCTGGACCCCAACGCGACCGAGGTTACCGTGGCCACCAAGACCCGCGCCAAGTCGATCACGGCCAAGGTGCTGTTGCAGTCTATGAAGCTGGCACGGGACAGTTTGAACAAGGGCTATCGTCAACGGGTGCGCAAGGCCCTGCGCCAGCTCGAAGACCGGCTGCACGCCGGCGGCTAGGCCCAGCACCGCGGAACCTTGGTTGTTCAGTCCCGCCGCGGATCCGCCGGATAGACACCAAGGATTTCCAGCCGCGAGGTGAAATAGCCGAGTTCTTCGAGGGCGAGCTGAACGTTCTTATCCTCGGGGTGGCCCTCGATATCCGCATAGAACTGCGTCGCGGTGAAAGACCCGCCAACCATATAGCTCTCGAGCTTGGTCATGTTGATCCCGTTGGTCGCGAACCCGCCCATGGCCTTGTAGAGCGCGGCGGGGATGTTGCGGACCTCGAACACGAATGAGGTGATCATTTTGCCCGGCCCGCGCCGCGACATGTTCATCTCGGGTGCCATGATCAGAAACCGGGTGGTGTTGTTGTCATGGTCCTCGATATGCCGGGCGAGCACGTCGAGGCCGTAGATCTCGCCCGCAAGCTCCGAGGCCAGCGCGGCCTGCGCCGGATCGCCCGCACTGGCGACCTGCATGGCGGATCCGGCCGTATCCGCACCGGTCACCGCATGGATCTTGTGGTCCTGCAGGAAGCCGCGGCACTGACCGAGCAAGACCGTGTGGCTCTGTGCCGAGCGCACCTGATCGAGCGTCGTGCCCGGCACGGCGAGCAGGTTGATATGCACGCGCACAAAGGCTTCTTCGATGATATGCAGCCCGCTCTCTGGCAGCAGGCGATGGATATCCGCAACCCGGCCATAGGTCGAGTTTTCCACTGGCAACATGCCCAGATCGCAGGTCCCGTCATGCACGGCGGCAAAGACATCTTCGAAGGTCCGGCAGGGCACAGCTTCGGCATCGGGACGGGCATCATGGCAGGCCTGATGCGAATATGCGCCGGGTTCCCCCTGAAATGCGATTTTGACTGTCATGGCGGGCCTCTGTCAGACGCCCGGGGAAGTGTCAGTCGGGCGTTTGGTCGCGGTATCTATACCTTGCCCTCCGGGAGGGGAAGCCATAGTTACCGTGCAAATCTTGCAGCTGGTGGTAGCAACATGTTCGATACTATGACGATGACAAAGGTTGTGGGTGGCTTCTGCGGCGCGCTCCTCGTGTTCCTGTTGGGCAGTTGGGCGGGCGGAATCCTCTATGGCACCTATGGCGGTAGCCACGGGGATGACCACGCACAGGCCTACTCCATCGACACCGGCGAGAGCGATGCCGTGGTCGAGGAAGTCGTCGAAGTACCCTTCGCGGAAGTCTATGCTGTTGCAGATGCGGGCGCGGGCGAGCGTCTGTGGCGCCAGTGTCAGGCCTGCCACAAGCTTGAGGCGGGCGCGAACGGCGTTGGCCCCTATCTGCATGGTGTTGTCGATCGTCCGAAGCATGCCGCAGACGGCTACAGCTATTCCGACGGCCTGATGGCGACCACGGGCGAATGGACGCCGGAAAACCTCAGCGCGTTCATCGAGAACCCGAAGGAATACGCGCCGGGCACCAAGATGGCTTATCGCGGCATGGGCAAGGTCGAGGATCGTGCCAACCTGATCGCGTATCTGGCCACGTTCCAGTAACGTCCAGAGCCTGACAGAATGCCGGGGGTCGCCGCGAGGCGGCCTCTTTTTTTTGTGTCCTCCCGGACTCCGTTTTTTGTTTTTTGCTCGCGGCGGCATACTTCCTCGTGAAATCCAGGTGAACAGGCTTGAAAGATCCAAGCACGGCTCTTTAGCTTGGAGAACGGGCACGCCAGTGCCGCCATTGACACGTTCAGGAGGACATTCATGCGACATGCCAAGGCGCCCACCGGCGAGGTGACACCCCGATCAGACGGCCTTTCGCGTCTTGTAACCCCGCTCGCGCTGGGTGCGGCTCTGACGCTGAGCGCGCTGCCCGTGCAGGCCGAAATGATCACGTCCCATGGCATTTCCACCTTCGGCGATCTGAAATATGCGGCTGACTTTCCTCATCTGGACTATGTGAACCCGGACGCGCCCAAAGGCGGCGAAATTTCGGTCTGGGCTTTTGGTTCGTTTGACTCGATGAACCCCTATACTCTCAAGGGGCGCGCGGCGGGCCTGTCTTCTGTTTTCTTCGAGAGCCTCATGGCGGGCACGGCAGATGAAATCGGTTCGTCCTATTGCCGTTTATGCGAGACGATCACCTATCCTGAGGACCGCTCGGAGGTGACCTTCAATCTGCGCGAGGGCATCACCTTCTCCGACGGTTCGCCCCTGACCGCGCGTGACATCGTCTTCTCCTATGATCTTCTGCTGACCAAAGGCCTGCCCTCCTTCCGGGCGCAGCTGGCGCAGAAGGTCGAGAGTGCCGAGGCGCTGGATGACCGCACGGTACGCTTCGTCTTCAAGCCGGATATCCCGACCCGCGACCTGATCTCCGATGTGGGCGCGCTGCCGGTCTTCTCCGAGGCGTTCTACACCGAGAACGACCGCGATTTTGAAGAGACCTCGCTTGAGCCGCTGCTCGGCTCCGGGCCGTATCTGTTGGGCCGGATGGATGTGGGCCAGACCGTCGTCTATGAGCGTGACCCGGATTACTGGGGCGCGGATCTGCCGTTGAGTATCGGGCGGAACAATTTCGATGCGATCCGTATCGAGTATTATGCCGACTACAATGCGGCTTTCGAGGGCTTCAAGGGCGGGACCTATACTTTCAGGAATGAAGCGTCGTCCAAGATCTGGGCCACGGGTTATGATTTCCCGGCCATTCAGGAAGGTTCGGTCGTGAAGGCAGAGCTGCCCAACGGGGCCAAGGCAACTGGCCAGGCCTGGGTGTTCAATCTGCGCCGCCCGCAATTCCAGGATCCCCGCGTCCGCGAAGCGATCGGCATGATGTTCAATTTCGAATGGTCGAACGAAACGCTGTTTTATGGTATCTACGACTACGTGGACAGCTTCTGGGACAATTCTGAGCTGGAAGCGACGGGGATGCCCACAGAGGGTGAGATCGCTCTGCTGCAGCCTCTGGTAGATGAGGGCCTGCTGGATGCGAGCGTCCTGACCTCTGAGCCGTTCAGCTTCCCACGCTCCGGTGCACGCCAGCTTGATCGAGGCAATCTGCGCGCCGCATCACGCCTGCTGGACGAGGCCGGCTGGGAAGTTGGCGATGACGGTTTGCGCCGCAAGGATGGGGAGGTGCTGTCGATCGAGTTCCTCAATGACAGCCAAACCTTCGACCGGGTGATCAACCCTTATGTCGAGAACCTCAAGCGGCTGGGTGTGGATGCCCGCCACACCCGGATCGACAATGCGCAGATGACCCTGCGCGAACGTCCCCCGGCCTATGACTTCGACATCGTGACCGCTTTCATGTCCACGGACTACATCCCGGGCAGCAACCTGCGGCAGTTCTACGGCTCCGAGACTGCGGATACCTCGACGTTCAACAAGATGGGCATCCAGTCTGACGCCATCGACCGGATGATCAATGTGGTGCTCGACGCCCAGAGCCAGGAGGAGCTGACCACCGCCGTGCACGCCCTCGACCGGGTCTTGCGGGCCGAAAAGTTCTGGGTCCCGCAATGGAACAAAAACACCCATACGGTCGCCTACTACGACATGTATGAGCACCCCGAGACTCTGCCGCCCTTCGGGCTCGGCAATCTCGATTTCTGGTGGTTCAACGCCGAAAAGGCCGAGGCCCTCCGGGCCAAGGGCGCGCTGTAACCCCATGGGTGCCTATATCCTGCGCCGTCTGGCGCTGATCATCCCGACCCTGTTCGGCATCATGCTGATCAACTTCGCGCTGACGCAGTTCGTGCCCGGCGGTCCGGTGGAGCAGGTGCTGGCCCAGCTCGATGGGGGCGGCGACGTGTTCCAGAACATTGCAGGTGGCGGGGATGCCGGTGGCGGAGATGTGGGCGCGAGTGCAGGCGCGGGGGGCGATGACCGCTATCTCGGCTCGCGCGGCCTCCCGCCGGAGTTCATTGCAGAGCTGGAGGCGCAGTTTGGCTTCGACAAACCCCCGCATATCCGCTTCCTGAACATGATGTGGGATTATATGCGCTTTGATTTCGGCGAGAGCTATTTCCGCTCGATCAGCGTGGTGGATCTCGTCATCGAGAAGATGCCTGTCTCGATCACGCTCGGGCTCTGGTCGACGCTGATCGCCTATCTCGTCTCGATCCCTCTGGGCATCCGCAAGGCCGTGCGCGACGGGTCGAGCTTTGACACCTGGACCTCCGGCCTGATCATCGTGGCCTATGCGATCCCCGGTTTCCTCTTTGCGATCCTGTTGCTCGTGCTGTTCGCGGGCGGGTCTTATTTCCAGTGGTTCCCCCTGCGCGGCCTCACCTCGGACAATTTCGACGAGCTCAGCGCGCTGGGCAAGGTGGGCGACTACCTGTGGCACATCACGCTGCCGGTGCTGGCCTCGACCATCTCGGCCTTTGCCACGCTGACGCTGCTGACCAAGAACAGTTTCCTCGACGAGATCAAGAAGCAATACGTGATCACCGCCAAGGCCAAGGGGCTGGGCGAGAGCCAGGTCCTCTATGGGCATGTCTTCCGCAACGCCATGCTGATCGTGATCGCCGGGTTCCCGGCGGTGTTCGTGTCGGTCTTTTTCGGGGGCTCGCTGATCATCGAGACGATCTTCAGCCTCGACGGGCTGGGACGCATGGGGTTTGAGGCCGCCGTGGCCCGCGACTACCCGGTGATCTTTGGCACGCTGTTTGTCTTCGGTCTGATCGGGCTCCTGATGGGCCTGGTTTCGGACCTGATGTATGTCTGGATCGATCCACGGATCGATTTCGCCTCGAGGGAGACGTAACATGGCCCTCGCAGAAGAAACCCGCCCCGAGGACACACCTTCGCCGGAGGCGATCACCGCCCCGGAGAAGAAGTCGCGTTTCGGCCTCTCGCCGCTCGGTCAGCGACGCTGGCGCAACTTCAAAGCCAATCGCCGGGCATATTGGTCGCTGATCCTGTTCGGCGCGCTCTTCATCCTGTCTCTCTTTGCCGAGCTGATCGCGAACGACAAGCCGATCATCGTCAGCTATCAGGGCGAGCTGCATTTCCCGGTGACGCAGTTCTATCCGGAGACGGCCTTTGGCGGCGATTTCCGAACCGAGGCGGTCTATCGCGATGACGAGGTGAAATGCCTGATCATCTCCGGCGGGCTGGAAGAGTGTTTCGACGACCCGCTCGGCGTGATCGAAGATGCGCGCGACGGCGAGGTTGGCGGGGCTGAAATCCACAAGGGCTGGTTGCTCTGGCCGCTGATCCCCTACAGCTATGACACGATCAACGACATTCAGGGTACAGCCCCCTCGGCCCCCGATGCGAACCACTGGCTGGGCACTGATGATACGGCCCGCGATGTGCTGGCCCGGGTGATCTACGGGTTCCGCCTCTCGGTGGCGTTTGCGCTGGTGGTGACCTTCCTGACCTCGGTGATCGGGATCTCCGCGGGAGCGATCCAGGGCTATTTCGGCGGCCTGACGGACTTGATCTTTCAGCGGATCATCGAGCTTTGGGGGGCGACGCCGAGCCTCTATATCATCATCATCGTCGCAGCGATCTTCCAGATGAACTTCTGGCTTCTCGTGTTCCTCATGGTTCTCTTTGGCTGGACAGCGCTTGTTGGCGTGGTGCGGGCCGAGTTCCTGCGCGCGCGCAATTTCGAGTATGTCCGCGCGGCGCGGGCGCTGGGCGTGTCCAACGCCAAGATCATGTTCCGCCATGTGCTGCCCAATGCCATGGTCGCCACGGTCACCATGCTGCCCTTCATCGTCACAGGCACCGTGGGCTCGCTGGCCACACTCGACTTCCTCGGTTTCGGCCTGCCGTCTTCGGCGCCGTCCCTGGGCGAGCTGACCCTGCAGGCCAAGCAGAACCTGCAAGCCCCGTGGCTCGGCTTCACCGCCTTCTTCACCTTCGCGATCATGCTGTCGCTGATGGTGTTTGTCTTCGAAGGCATCCGCGATGCCTTTGACCCTAGAAAGACCTTCTCATGAGCGATGCAGTCCTTCAGGTGCGCGACCTGCGCGTGGCCTTCCGCCAGGACGGCCAGCTTTCCGAGGCGGTCAAGGGTGTCAGCTTTGAGGTCGCCTCAGGAGAGACCGTCGCACTCGTGGGGGAGAGCGGCTCCGGCAAGTCCGTTACCGCCCTGAGTACCGTGTCGCTCCTGCCCGATGCGGCGGAGGTCGCGGGCTCGATCACCTATGGCGGAGCCGAGATGGTCGGCGCGCCCGAGACCGAGCTGCGCAAGGTACGCGGCAACTCCGTGAGCTTCATTTTTCAGGAGCCGATGACTTCGCTCAACCCGCTCCATCCGCTTGAGAAGCAGATCACGGAAAGCCTTACCCTGCATCAGGGGCTGACCGGCGAGGCCGCGCGTAAACGGGTGATCGACCTGCTGGAAAAGGTTGGCATCCGCGACGCAGAGAGCCGGTTGGAGGCCTATCCGCACCAGCTCTCGGGGGGGCAGCGGCAGCGTGTGATGATCGCCATGGCGCTGGCAAACAACCCCGATCTTCTGATCGCGGATGAGCCGACCACTGCGCTGGACGTTACCATTCAGGCGCAGATCCTCGACCTCCTGGCAGAGCTGAAAGCCTCCGAGGGGATGAGCCTTTTGTTCATCACCCATGATCTGTCCATCGTGCGGCGAATCGCGGACCGGGTTTGTGTGATGCAGGGGGGCGAGATCGTGGAGACCGGTCCCACGGCCGAGATCTTTGCAAATCCGCAGCATCCTTATACTCGCAAGCTGCTGGCCGCTGAACCATCGGGGCAGCCCGACCCGGTGCCCGAGGCCGCGCCTGTTGTCGCCGAGACCCAGAACCTCAAGGTCTGGTTCCCGATCCAGCGCGGGATTCTGCGGCGCACCGTGGGCCATGTGAAGGCGGTGAATGACGCAACCCTCGATGTGCGTGCGGGTGAGACCCTCGGCATCGTCGGCGAAAGCGGTTCGGGTAAGACGACGCTCGCGCTCGCGATCCTGCGGCTGATTTCGTCCGAGGGGCGGATCGTCTATGCGGGCGAAAACATCCAGGGCTGGAAGTCGCGGGAGTTGCGGCGGCTACGCAAGGACATGCAGGTTGTTTTCCAAGACCCCTATGGCAGCCTGAGCCCGCGCCTCACGATTGCGCAGATCATCGCCGAGGGACTCGGGGTCCATGGCAATCCGGACGGGCGCGACCCGCGCGAGCTGGTGGCGGAGATCCTTGTGGAGGTCGGGCTCGATCCCTCGATGATGGACCGCTATCCCCATGAGTTCTCTGGTGGGCAGAGGCAACGGATTGCCATTGCCCGAGCCATGATCCTGCGGCCCAAGCTGGTGGTGCTGGACGAGCCGACTTCGGCGCTCGACATGACCGTGCAGGTCCAGATCGTTGAGCTTCTGCGGACGCTGCAGCGGAAATACGGGCTGGCCTATATCTTCATCAGCCACGACCTCAAGGTTGTACGAGCGCTCAGCCACAAGGTCATCGTGATGAAGCAGGGCGATGTGGTGGAGATGGGTGAGGGCGCCCAGATCTTCGAGCACCCGAGTTCGGACTACACCAAGGAATTGCTGGCTGCGGCGTTTATGGATCGCGGGGCGGCCTGACCCAAGGGGGTCAGGCCGGTCGCGAAGGCGCGGGCTGGGAGGAAGGCGCCCGTCCTTCGTATCAGGTTGCGATCGAGTGGCTGCCCGCAGGCGCCTCGTAGCCATCGAAGGCCCGTGCAATCATCCGGGTCAGGGGCTGTGCCCGCTCCGGCACAGTCAGGGTCAGTTGCTCGCGGTCGACGATGATCATTCCCTCGAACTGGTCCGCGGCTTTCTGGAACATCTCCCACACCCGGTCATCGCTCACGGAGAAGTCCTGTTGCAGGGCGCGTCCGTCGATCCGGAAGTCGCACATGACCATTTCGATCATGCGCGCGCGCATCTTGTCGTCGCCGGCAAAGGCATGGCCCCGGGCCGTGGCAAACTGCCGGGCACGGACTGCCTTCTGGTACTGGGCCGTCCCGCTGGCATTCTGGGCATAGCCTTGCGGGAACCGGGAAATGGCCGAGGCTCCCAGGCCGATCAGGACCGAAGCGCTGTCATCCGTATAGCCCTGGAAGTTCCGGCGCAGCTTGCCGGTCTGGGCGGCCTGCGCCAGCCCGTCCGAGGTATGGGCGAAATGGTCGATCCCGATCTCGGCGTAATTGTCCCAGCGGAAGAGTCGCCGCGCCGTATCGAACAGTTCCAGCCGCGCCTCGGGCGTCGGCAGCGCTTCATTCGGGATCAGGTTCTGCCGCCGTGCCATCCAGGGCACATGGGCATACCCATAGAGCGCGACCCGGTCCGGCTGCAGCGAGAGCAGCTTCTGCACCGAGTCGGTGATCTTCGCGCCGGTCTGGAAGGGCAGGCCATAGAGGATATCGGTGTTCAGGCTCTCGATTCCCCGGGCGCGCAGCCCAAGAACCGCCGCCTCGGTCACCTCGAAGCTCTGCTCGCGGCCGATGGCCTTCTGGATCTCGGGGTCGAAATCCTGCACGCCGATCGACGCGCGGTTCATGCCCGCCGCAGCGAGCGCATCAAGGCGCGCGTCATCGATCTCGTTCGGGTCGATCTCGACCGAGAATTCGGCGCTCTCCGTCGGGGGGGCCACTGCGAACATGGCCGCAGCCAATTCGCGCATCATCTCCGGGCCCAGCAGGGTCGGTGTGCCACCGCCCCAATGGATCCGCGACAGGCGGACCCCCTCGGGCAGGGAGTGCCGCAGCATGGCGATTTCCGTCAGGAGCGTCTCGACATAGGCGCGAACCGGCTCGTCATTCTGCGTGCCTTGAGTCCTGCAGGCACAAAACCAGCACAGACGCCGACAAAACGGGACATGCGCATAGAGCGAGATCTCGGTCCCCGGCGTGATCGCCGAGACCCAATCGGTGAAGTGCGCTGCCGAGACCGTTTTCGAGAAGTGCGTCGCCGTGGGGTAGCTGGTGTACCGCGGAACGCGAGCGTCAAAAAGGCCCAAGCGCGAAAGTTGCGTTTTGGTGTCCATTCACATACGATGGGCTACCAGCATTCCCGCGTCCTTGACCCAGATCAATCTATGACGGCAGCCAGCCAAACCATTCAACTGAATAAGGATTGTTCCGATTGCCCGATCCGGCATCGGGCGGTCTGTGCGCGGTGCGAAAGCGATGAGCTCGAATTGCTCGAAAGCATGAAATACTATCGTGACTTCGAGGCGGGACAGACCATTGTCTGGTCCGGGGACGAGCTGAATTTCGTGGCCTCGGTGGTCGACGGGATCGCCTCGTTGAGCCAGACGATGGAAGATGGCCGTCGCCAGATGGTGGGCCTTTTGCTGCCATCGGACTTTATGGGCCGCCCCGGGCGCATTCATGCGCCCTATGACGTTACGGCGAGCACCAAGGTGACCCTGTGCTGCTTCCGTCGTGGTCCGTTCGAGCAGATGATGAATGACACGCCCCATGTGGCGCAGCGTCTGTTGGAAATGACGTTGGACGAGCTGGACGCGGCGCGGGAATGGATGCTGCTTCTGGGGCGCAAGACCGCGCGCGAGAAGATCGCGAGTCTGATTGCGATCATCGCCCGGCGGAACGCGGCGATTGCCCAGCATGACCACACATCTTCCTTCACGTTCGAGCTGCCCATGACACGGGAGGCCATGGCTGATTATCTCGGTCTGACCCTGGAGACGGTGAGCCGTCAGGTCTCGGCGCTCAAGCGCGACGGTGTGATTGCCCTGCGCGGCAAGCGTGAGGTCACGATCCCCGATTTTAACCGTCTTCTGGACGAGACCGGGGACGATTCCGACGGCGGTCCGCTGGTCTGATCTCCTCTCTGGAGACCTATTGATACCAATGAATTTGGGGTGCTATGGCACCTCTTTTCGGCTTTCCAGAAGTTGATTCCTGTCAGCTTGTGCCCAGTGCATACCTGCTCCCCGACCGGGGAAACGGTGTCGCAGGGGAGCGCTAACACCAGCGGAAATGGCGGAAATCGACGCCAAAAATGTCAATAAAATCAGACACCAAGACTGTCAGATGTGCGACTTTTTGCGGCGGGAGGGACTTCTTTGCGCCTCCGATCCGGATCTTTGACATGGATCAAGGATACGCCCCGACATAACCCGCATGTAAATCCCATAATTAACACCGAAGTGTCCCGCGAGTCGGTCACACGAACGGATTAACGAAGGGACGATCAATGTGGGATTACGTTAAAATCGTACTGCTTGGTCTGGTCGCTCTGGCGGCAGCAATCGCTGCCAACTACGCCCGCGATCTGGCCTATCAGGTCCACGCTGTCTTGATCATGCTGATCGCTGGAGGGATGTTCCTCTGGCAGGTGCGTCGTGTGGACGAACCGAAGGCAATCGATACAAGTGAATATATGGACGACGTTGTGCGCTACGGCGTCGTGGCCACGGCCTTTTGGGGAGTGGTGGGCTTTCTCGCAGGGACGTTCATCGCGTTTCAGCTGGCCTTCCCCTCGCTCAACTTCGCCTGGGCCGAGGGATATGCAAATTTCGGACGCCTGAGACCGCTGCACACCAGTGCGGTGATTTTTGCGTTTGGCGGCAACGCCCTGATTTGCACATCCTTCTACATTGTGCAGCGCACCTCCGCGTCGCGGCTTTGGGGCGGCAATCTCGCCTGGTTCGTGTTCTGGGGCTACAACCTTTTTATCGTGCTGGCAGCCACGGGCTACCTTCTGGGCGCGACCCAGTCCAAGGAATATGCCGAGCCTGAATGGTATGTGGATCTGTGGCTGACGGTGGTTTGGGTCGCCTATCTGGCGGTCTTCCTCGGCACGATCATGACCCGCAAGGAAAAGCACATCTATGTGGCCAACTGGTTCCTTCTGGCCTTCATCATCACCGTGGCGATGCTGCATATCGTCAATAACATCTCGATCCCGGTCTCGATCTGGGGGTCGAAATCGGTGCAGGTCTTTGCCGGGGTGCAGGACGCCATGGTGCAGT
>JBCDKN010000019.1:0-46681 GCA_038746545.1 Pseudomonadota bacterium | reverse complement strand
TGAAACAGGGGATCGCCTGACCCCAAGCCACAGCCGCAAGGTCGGCAAGCGGTTACGATATTATATCTCGCGAAGGCTGATCAAGGGTCGCAGCAGGCAACACCCTCATGCTTGGCGCTTGCCGGCAGATCAAATCGAGCAGGTCCTCGCGGATGCTCTATCGGCAAAACTGAAGAGACCCAGCGCAGCGCTGGAGATAACGACTGGCCTGGAAGCCAGGCAGATACAATGCATCCAGGAGAATCTGCAACAGCGCTGGACCAAGCAAAGCCTGCTGAACCTGATCGAACGCGTTGGTCTTCAAAGAGGCTTGTTGAAGATAAGTCTGGACGCGGAAGCGGTCTCGAAGGCATTGGGCTGCAGGCGCGCGGATTTGAATGCGGCAGCGCTCGCCATCGATGTGCCGTTCCAGATGCGCCGCCGTGGAGTGGAGCTAAAGCTCTATCTCGGCGACCCTCCGCCGGCGATCGACCGCACATTGTTGCAGAACATCATCAAGGCGCGGCAATACCTCGCCCAAATCATTGTAGGCAGAACCTTCGGTGAGATCGCCGAAATCGAAGGAGTCTCTAAGCGCCGCATCCAGGACGTGACGAACCTGGCTTTGCTCGCGCCGGAGATCATCGAGGTCATCGTATCCGGCGAGAATCCCTCCGGCCTCACAACCGACTACCTGATCAAGAACCGTTTCTCTGCTGTCTGGTCTCAACAGAGCGCACAATTCGGCGCGCTCTAAATCCCCACAATCCGCAAACTCGTACCGCCGATTTTCCAAACGGAGACTGTTCCGCCATTTGCGGGCAAGTCCGCAAGATCACGTGGTCTCTGTAAAAAATGCCAAAGCTAACCGTCGGACACGGCGGCACTAATTCGAGGGACCTGGTGCTCCGCCCAAAATCGAAGAGTGCTTGGCTGGGCAAGTAGGACTCGGACAAGCAACAAAATCTCCGCTAAGTCTTTGATTTCTCGCCACAATTCCTCATGGCCGCCCGCGTTAAGCCTTTGAAATATTTGAGTTATTTGTTATCCCGGTTCGCGTTTTATAGCATTTGCCTTGCGTTGCGGTCGTAGCAAGGATGTTCGAGATCGTCGTTCGTCAAACTCGTACCGTGGGAATTCCAAACAGAGACTAGGGGCCAATTCGGGCGCTATTTTGGTTTGAATCGGAGTCTCTGTCTCGCACTGGTATACGCAACCAGCGGACATGTCGGGAGAAAACCCGCAAAGAAATTTTATTATTTAATTTCAAGTAATTAATGGCTGGGGTGGTAGGATTCGAACCTACGGTACACGGTACCAAAAACCGCTGCCTTACCGCTTGGCTACACCCCAACAGTGCGGGTGGGGATACGACTCCTGTCCGGTCAGTGCAAGAGCAGATTGCGTTTTTTTCGGTGTGGACCCTAGACTCAAGGATGGGCCTGAGAGGCGCGCCGCATTGTTGTTTCCAGGAGGCATTTGGTGGGCGCGATCAAATACGGATTGGATGGGCTTTGGCGAGGCGGTCAAAAGCCATAAGCGTCTCAACCAAAGGACCCATTTCACCTAAAGGGATCATGTTGGGACCGTCCGAAGGCGCTGTGTCTGGTGTTGGATGGGTTTCGATGAAGGTCGCAGCGATCCCGAGCGCGACGGCGGATCGCGCCATGACGGGTGCGAACTCCCGTTGTCCTCCGCTTGCACCGCCCAACCCGCCGGGTTGCTGAACCGAATGGGTGGCGTCCATCACAACGGGGTACCCTGTTGTCATCATCTGCGGCAGGCTGCGCATATCCGCCACGAGGGCGTTATAGCCGAATGAGACACCGCGCTCGGTGAGAAGGATCCTCCGGTTGCCGGTGCTCTCTACTTTGGCGACTACGTTTGCCATATCCCAAGGGGCGAGGAACTGACCTTTCTTAATGTTCACAACAGCCCCAGTTTTTCCCGCAGCGAGAAGCAGGTCGGTCTGGCGGCAAAGAAAAGCAGGGATCTGCAGTATGTCGACCGCCTGAGCCGCCGCCTCGCATTGTGCGGCCTCATGAACATCGGTTAGGACTGGCACATCGAGCTCGGCTCTGATCCGCGACAACGCCTCCAACCCTTGATCAATGCCCATGCCGCGCTGACCGGAGGCCGAGGTGCGGTTTGCCTTGTCGTAGGATGCCTTGAAGACATACTGCGCTCCGGCCTTGGCGCATATCTCTTTTAAGGTCGCGCCAATCTCAAGCCCCTGATCGAGACTTTCCAGCTGGCACGGGCCTGAAATCACCGTCAGAGGGGCGTCATTGCCCACATTCAACGACCCAATTGTGATGATTTTCATACTGGCCCAACCTCGTTTATCCCGAAACCTGTTCCCGAAGGATTGATGCGGTGAGCGAGATCAAAAGGTAGAGACCAGCAAAAACGAGGAAGGCAAGGAAGGTATTCTCAAGCGACCGCGGATAGCTGGCTTCATCCGGTGCAATCGGGCTCACGCTGGTCGAGAGATATCGCACTTGCCGGTTCGCCTCAATACGGGCCATTTCCAATTGCTGCAGTGACTGGCTCAGCATGAGTTGTCGTGTCTGCAGGTCGGCCTCTGCAATCACCAATTCCCCCGAGATACGAGCGAGAGAAGCACCCTCGTTACCGCCTTGTGTCATCTGGCCACGTAGATCCGAGATCAGATCGTTCAGGCGTTGGACGTTGCCTTCGAGGATCGCGACCCGGCTGGGGTTAGGCTGTGCGTTCTGAAGGATCTCTTGCAAGCGCAGTTTCTCGGTGTTCATCTCGACCTCAAGGGCGGAGATTTGCGACATAAGGCTTGTGACTTCCAGATCCGCGCTCAGAACGCCCCGGGCTTGCTGCAGATCGAGCACGCGGGTTTGCGCGTCCCGCACCATGGCTTCGGCTTCCTGGTAGCTCTCCCGCGCGCCTTGCATTTGGTCCGCGCGCAGGCGTTGGGTCAGGTGATCGACCTGCTCCTCAGCGTAGGACAGCAGTGCCTCTGAGAAGGCCTTGCTGGTCTCCGGGTCTGCGGCGATCACTTCCATCCGGACGATGCCCTCGGTCGGATCGAAGCTGATCTTTACCCGTTTTTTGTAGATGGCAAAGGCGTCCTCATAGCTCGCATCCGGTTTCAGGCGCTGAAGGGGGTCTATGCTTAGGGAGGCGAAATGGGACCGGAAACCAAGGTCTTCGTCCAGGCGGAGCATGGCTTCACGGGATGTAAGATAGCTCTGCACCGCAACTGCGTCCTGCGTGGTCGCGAGCATGGTGCCCGAGAACATGCCTCCCAGCCCGCCAGCACCGGCAGAGGGCTCAGCCTGTTGGATGACAAATTCGGAGTGTGTCGCGAACATCGGCGTGGCGACCTTGAAGAAGTAGTACCCGGCCAGGAAAGTTGGCAGGAATACGAAGAGCATGACCCGCGCCGCCAGCAGTAAGAAGCGTTTGCGGCGACGACTCACAATCTCCTGCTGGATCTTGCGCACTTCGCGGGCCACATCCGCCTCGGTATGCACCTGAGGCGAGGGGACTTCGGTGTTCGGGATTGTATCGGGCAGTTGGATCTTGTTGGGATCGCGGGCCAGATCGAGAATGGTTTCGCGCGTGAAAGGGTCAATGCCCTTCTTGCGCAGCATCCGCACGGCCTCGAGGTCATTGGCGGGCTCCAGCCCATGCCGGTTGGCCACACGCCGCGCGATGCGCAACTGTCGACCAGTCAGACCTTCGGCGAGGATCGCTGCATCGCTATCAGGGTCGAGTTTCTTGGTTTTGCCGCCCGGCTTGCCCGCTTTGTTGCCCTTGGTTTGCGATTGCAAAGGTTTCTCGGCGGGCTTGACCGGGGACTTGTCCTGCGGTGCAGGCTCTGTCACGGGCGCATCCGGTGCACTTTCGGCAACCGGTTCAGAGCCCCGGATGGCATCCCTCATACTGGGTTTCAGTGCTACGCGGCGCGCGGATTTCGCATCGGCAGACCGCATCGCGGCATCCATCTCGTTATCCGCGCGGGCCTCGGCATGGGGATCGGTCGCGACCTCGGAGCGTTCAGGCGCGTCGAGTGATGCGGCGACTTCCTCGCGGCGGATGCGATACTTCTTAGCTGTGGGCTTCGTAGTCATAGAGCCTCTTTGCCTCTTCGAGCGTGTCGAACATATGGAGTTTACCGTTCTGGAGCACGGCTGCAGAGCGACAGAATTTTTCGAGCGTGCTGGCCTGGTGGGAGACGATCACAACGGTCGCCTTCTCCAACCGTTGTTTCAGCACAACCGCCGCCCGTTTGTTGAACCCGACATCGGTGGAGGCGGGCATCCCCTCGTCGATAAGGTAGAAATCGAAATCGAGAGCGAGCATAAGCGAGAAACAGAAGCGCGATCGCATCCCAGCGCTGTACGTGCCCACGGGCATGTCAAAATATTCATCAATCCCAGAGAGATAGCGACAGAACGCTTCGACGTAATCCGCATCCATGTGATAGAGCGTCGCGATGTAGCGGGCGTTCTCGCGCCCGGAATGCTTGCCCGTCACGCCCCCCATGAAACCGAGGGGAAAGGAAATACGGCCCTTCCGAACCACGACGCCTTCATCGGGCTGTTCCAGCCCGGCCATCATGTTGATCAGCGTGGTCTTGCCAGTCCCGTTTTGCGCCAAAATCCCCATGGATCGTCCGAGATCGACCCGGAACGAGGCCTGGTCGAGGATGACCTTGCGGCTCTTTCCGGTCCAAAAGGACTTACTGACCTGATCGAATTCGATCACGAGGGGGCTCCAACGCTGGGTTTGTCGTATCGATATCGGCAACAGTTTAATGAATGTTCCAGATGTTCCAGAAATTTACCTCCAATGCCATCTATATCGCGCAAGCGGGGTGTTTCGGCATGAATGCGGCGTTTCATGCGGACATGTTTCCGGGAAGAATCAAAGGGATCTGGTGAAGCGCAAGCATCTCGAATAGGAGGCTGCCATCGTCACACCTGACCCCAAAGCACAGAGTTTTCCCTGCGCAATCGGGAAACAGACAGGGGACAATGCCCCTGACGCGGGCTGTCTGATGGCAAGCGGCCTAAGCCACTATGTTCCAGACCAGTCCGGCCAGGATTGCACCGGTGATCGAGAACCCGAGATAGGAGGCGAAAACCCGTGGCTTGACGAGGGCCCAGACAGCCACCGCTGCGGGAATGCAGCTCACACCGCCTGCGATAACGAAGGCCATGGCGGCGCCGGGGGACATGCCCTGTTCGAGCAATCCTGCCACCAGTGGCACAGCTGCATACCCGTTCAGGTAGGCCGGGGCTCCCACGAGGCTGGCGATCAGGATCGGCCCGATGCCATCGCCGCCCAGTATGCTGGCGATCATCTCGGACGGGACGTAGCGCAGCATCAAGGATTCCAGCACATAGGCCAGCAGCAGCCATTTCCCCAGAAACAACGTGTTCTGTACCGCAACCTCTTGGAATTCTTGACGGCGCAGCGCGTCCCGCCAGAAGGCCCAGACGGGTCGGCCCTGCAATTCGGCGGGACCTTTACTGTCGCAACAGCCGAGATTTGGCGCGGTTCGGAGCGGATCGGTGTAGAGCGCGGTGCCCGCGAGCGCTTTGACCGAGAAACCGCCCATCATCCCCAGCGCGATCGCCGCCGCGGTCTTGCCGAGAGCGAACTCGATCCCTAGCGCCCCGGAGGTGATGAAGAACATGGCTGGATCCATGAGTGGGGAGGCGAGCCAGAACGCCATCACCGCACTGAGCGGTGCGCCCACTGCCAACAAGGCGGCGACGAAGGGGATCACTTCGCACGAGCAGAACGGAGAGAGCCCGCCAAAAGCCGCAGCCATCAAGATCATGCGCGCCTCATTGCCCTGAAACGCTTTGGCCAGAAGGGCCGTGGCACCGGTTGCGCGCAGATATGCGACACTGCCGATGGCGAAGAGGATGAAGATCAGGGTGTGTCCGAAAGAAGACAGCGTGTTCTGGATCACCGGCGTCAAGGCGGTACGGTCCAGAGCCGCCAGCGCCAGAAGAGCCAGCGCGATCAGGCTCAGGGCCGGATCCGGGCGCGGCAGCCGACGGCGTGGGGTCGGGGAGCGTTGCTCAGGAGGCTGTGTTGTGGTCTCGGCCATGGTCATGTCCTGCAGGGCTATCGGCGCAGCATTGCGCGAGGAGGTAGTCAGAAAGGGCTTCGACCCGGCCATAGGCCACTGTGCAGCGCATGATCCGTCCTTCGCGGGTCTGCGTCACGAGGCGGGCTTGCACCAAAGCCTTCACGTGGTGAGTCAGGGTCGAGCCGGTGACGCCGGCCCGTTCCCCCAAGATGCCAATCGGCAAACCGTCAGGCCCCGCGCGCACCAGAACTTCCAACACACCGAGGCGCTGAGGGGCGCCTAGGGCGGCAAAGGCCGCGGCAGCGTCGAGACGCGTCGGGGTCAAGCGGGGAGGGGTCTCAGGTGCTTTCATATTTCTATAATTATAGAAACATAGAAGCAATGCAAGCCCCCTTGGCCTGTGGGCCAAGCTGCCGCACTCTGGGGTATGACCGAGCCCTCTGTGATCGATGATCTGCGCCAATGCACCCTGTGTGCCGAGCGTTTCGCCGCCACCGCGTCCGCGCATAGCCCGCGTCCTGTGATCTGGTTCCAGCCCGAGGCGCGGATCCTGGTGGCCGGGCAAGCACCGGGGATGCGTGTGCACAATTCGGGCAAACCTTTCACCGATCCGTCCGGGGATCGGTTGCGGGATTGGATGGGGGTGTCTGAGGCGTTCTTCTACGACCGTAGCAAGGTGGCGATCGTTCCAATGGCCTTCTGCTTTCCGGGCTATGATGCCAAAACATCCGATCTGCCTCCGCCCAAGATCTGCGCCAAGACGTGGCGTGCGCAAGTGCTGGATTGCCTGTCGCATGTCCGGCTGATCCTGTTGATCGGGGGTTATGCCCAGAGCTGGCATCTGGGGGCTGCGGCCAAGGGCGGCGTGACCCGGACCGTCGCCAACTGGCGCGACTTTGCGCCCGATGTTTTCCCCTTGCCGCACCCTTCCTGGCGCAATACCGCTTGGCTCAAGAAAAACCCCTGGTTCGAGGCGGAGGTTCTGCCCGCCCTCAGAACCCGCCTAACAGAGGTGCTTGCATGACCGACCTCAGCCCGCTGGACCACGCCCATGCGGAGATGGAAGCTGCGCCCGATGATGGCGCGGCCCGGCTGCGCTTCTACGAGCGATTGGCCGATGCGGAGCTGTTCATGCTGCTCGCGGGCGAGGCAGAGGGCGATCAGGTCGCGCCGCAGCTATTCCCGGTGGAAGGCGACAATTACGTGCTGGTCTTTGATCGCGAGGATCGCCTGACCCGGTTCGCCGAAGGCGCGGCGGAGTATGCGGGGCTCTCTGGGCGCACAGTAGTCCAGTTGCTCAGCGATCAAGGCCTGGGGCTGGGCATCAATCTCGACGTGGCGCCCTCGGCGACGCTGCTGCCGCCCGCAGCCGTGGCTTGGTTGGCTGAAACCGTGGGAGAGGACCCCGAAGAAGTGGCCGCCACACCGGAGGAAATCCTACCGCCCGGCGGTCTGCCGGAGGCCGTTTTGACCGCGCTCGACACAAAGCTCGCGACCAGTGCGGGGCTCGCCCGGACCGCCTATCTTGCCGGTGTCCGCTATGAAGGCGGGCGGATGGGACATCTGCTGGGTTTTCTCGGCACTGTGCCCGGGGCAGAGCCGGCACTGGCCGCGGCGGCTCGCGAAGCACTGGTTTTTTCCGGGATAGAGGCGGGCGCGCTGGATGTCGGTTTCCTGCGGGACAGTGATCCGGTGGCCGGCGCCCTGGCGCGCCACGGCTTGCGCTTCGATTTGCCAGAAGCCGAAAGCTATACCGGCCCTGCGGCGCCCGGTATGGACCCGGAGCGTCCTCCGCGCCTGAAATAGCACCTCAGTAGCCAGCCCGCCGATCCACGAGATAGAGAAGCGGCTCACCCACCTCCGCCCGGCGGATGTTCTCGACCACCACGCGACTGGCGGTGCTGGGCCGGGTTTCCGAGGCGATATGGGGCGTGACTGTCACTTTCGGATGACCCCAATAGGGATGCTCGGGCGGCAAAGGCTCGGTGCGGAAGACGTCGAGCGTGGCATGCCCGACCTGACCTTTGTCGAGGGCGGCCAAAAGGGCGTCGTCGTCGATCAGCCCGCCGCGCCCGGGGTTGAGCACGACCGCGCCCGTGGCCAGTTGTGCCAGCCCGTCGGTTGTCAGGATCCCATCCGTCGCAGGGGTATAGGGTAGAAGGAGAATGACGATCTCCGCCCCGTCGAGGGCATTGTGCAGGTCGTCGCCATGGAAGGTTTCCACGCCCGGCAGGGATTTCGGGCGGCGTGACCAGCCCCGAACCTGAAATTTCAGCCCGACCAGAGCGTCACAGACCGCAGTTCCCAATGCGCCAAGCCCGAGCACGGTCACGCGACGGTTTCGGGCCAGCGGTGGGATGAATTCGAAATGCCGCCAGATGCCGTCCTGTGCCGCGAGCATCTGATCCATGCCCAGATGGTGGCGCAGCACATGGCCCGTGCACCACTCGACCATTCCCTCGGTTAGCCCGGTATCGACCATCCGGGTCAGGGGCATCCGCAGAGTTGTATTGCCCACCACTCCCTCGACGCCGGCCCAGAGATTCTGGACCATCTTCGCTCCGGTGAAAGGCGCGAAATCCTCGATCGGACCGGCGGGCGCAAAGATGATGTAATCCACACTGCCCGGATCGCTCAGATCGCAATCCAGCCGCGCCTCGATCCCGGCCTCGGCCAACGCCGCGCGCAAGGGGGCTTCATATTGCACCCAGCGTTGCTCATGGGCGGCGAATAGAATGCGAGGGGCCATGGGGGGACTACCTTGGGCGGTGAATATGGGCGCTCTGGACGAGGCCGAAGGCGACGAGCAGCACAAGCATGGCCGAACCGCCATAGCTCACCAGAGGCAGCGGTACACCGACCACCGGGGCGAGGCCCATCACCATGGCCATGTTGACCGCGAAGAAAAAGAAGAAAGTCGCCGCAACGCCGATGATCAGCAGGCTTGAGAACCGATCCCGCGTCCGCAGGGCCGAGACCAGACAGAAGGCGATAATCAGTCCATAAAGCGCCAAGAGGGAGATCCCGCCGATAAATCCGAACTCTTCGGCAAGCGTGGTGAAGATGAAATCCGTGTGTTTCTCGGGAAGAAAGTTCAGGCGGCTCTGGGTGCCCTCCATGAATCCCTTTCCGGTGAACCCTCCGGACCCCAGAGCGATCTTGGACTGGGTGATGTGATAGCCTGCGCCAAGCGGGTCGTTTTCTGGGTTTAGGAATGTGTCGATGCGCCGGTATTGGTAGTCCTTCAGGAGCTGCCACTCTGTCCCGCGCGAGAAGATCACAGCCGCCACAAGGCCAACTCCGGCCAAGATCACCACCGCGAAGTAGAGCCAATGCACCCCAGCGGCGAACATTACCACGCCACCCCCCGCCATGAGCAGGATCGAGGTCCCGAGATCAGGCTGCTTCAGCACCAGCGCTACGGGTATCATGATCGCCAGCAGAGGGATGATCACCCAGAGCGGGCGCGAGGTTTTCTTGACGTCGAGCACGTCGTAGTAGGTCGCCAACAACATGATCAGCGTGATTTTCATCAGCTCCGAGGGTTGTAGCCGCATGAAGCCCAGATCGATCCAGCGCTGGGCGCCCATGCCCACGACCCCGAAGAATTCCACGGCGAGCAGGAGGACAAGAGAGACCAGATAGGCCAGCACCGAGAGGTTGCGCCAGACATAGATCGGCACGAAGGCCACCACGAACATCAGCGTCATGCCGAGGGCGAAGCGCTTCATCTGAGGCTCGACCCAGGGGGTCATGGAGCCGCCTGCCACGGAATAGAGCATCAGGAAGCCAAAACAGGCCACCGCGATCAACAGAAGGATCAGGCCCCAATTGAGATGCAGCGCCTTGGCAAAGCCCGAGGGGACGCGCTGGATCTGGGACTCAAGATAACTCATGCGCGGCTGCGCCCTTCGGTCGGCTCCAGGCGCGGGCGCAACTCCAGTGCGCGCTGACGTTCCTCGATCAGGTTGTGCTGGTGGGCTGGATAGGCGCTGAGCGGCGGCAACCCGTCATAGAGCGCTTGCAAGAGAACATCGCGCGCGATCGGCGCCGCGGCTTTGGAACCACCGCCGCCGTGCTCCACTACGACCGAGATCGCATAGCGCGGATCATCGAAGGGCGCATAGCCCACGAACAGCGCATGATCGCGCCGGTTCCAGGGAAGGTCGGCGTTGCGGAACACCCCGCGCGCGCGTTCCTCGGCGGTGATATTGCGGACCTGGCTGGTGCCGGTCTTGCCCGCGATGCGGTACGCCTTCTCGGTCACGCGACTGCCATAGGCGGTGCCCTTGCGCAGGTTGCTGACTTCGTACATCGACTGTTGGATCACTTCGAGGTACCGGCGGCGAATCCCGAGGGACGGGGCCTCGGGCACGGGGACGGGCGTGTTGTCGACCTTGCGCACGAGGCGGGGCATGATCTCGCGCCCCGTCGCGAGGCGTGCGGTCATCACCGCCAGTTGCAGGGGCGAGGTCAGCACGAAGCCCTGTCCAATACAGGCGTTGAGCGTGTCCCCCACCAACCAGTCCTCGCCGCGATTGGTGCTTTTCCACGCCTTGTCGGGGATCAGGCCCTCGGCCACGGCCGACATGGGTAGATCGAACCGCTGCCCGAGACCGAAGCGGCGGGCCATCTCGGCGATCTTCTCGATCCCGACGCGTTGGGCGATGTCGTAGTAATAGACGTCACAGCTCTCGCGGAGACTGTCGACCATGTTCATCCAGCCATGCCCCCCGCGTTTCCAGCAATGGAAGCGTCGCCGCCCAAGCTCCGTGTAGCCGCCGCACCAGACCCGCTCCTCCGTGTCGATCAGCCCGGCCTCGAGCGCGGCCAGCGCCGTGATCATCTTGAAAGTCGAGCCCGGCGGATAGGTGCCCTGCACGGTCTTGTCGGCCAGCGGGCGATACTCGTCATTCAGCAGCGCGCGATAATCCGGCCCCGAGATCCCGCGCACGAATTTGTTCGGATCAAAGCTCGGCGCTGATGCGATGGCGCGGATATCCCCATCGGCCATGTCGAGCACCACAACCGCAGCACTTTCGCCCGCGAGGCGCGCTTCGGTGAAGTTCTGCAAGGCGTGGTCGAGGGTCAGCTGAACATTTGCACCGGAATTGCCCGCATCACGGCGCAACTCGCGCATCACGCGGCCTGCGGCGTTGACCTCGATCTGACGGGTCCCGGCAGAGCCGCGCAGGCTGCGTTCGAGCTTGGCCTCGACGCCGGTCTTGCCGATCTGGAAACGCGGGATCTGCAGCAGAGGGTCGTCGTCTTGCAAACGCTCCAGATCGTAATCGCTCACCGGGCCCACATAGCCGATGGAATGGGCGAAATCCTGATCCAGCGGATAGACCCGGCTCAGACCAACTTCGGTGGTGATGCCAGGCAAGGCCGGGGCGTTCACGCCGATTTCCGAGAACTGTTCCCACGTCAGCCGATCCGCGATGGTCACGGGGACGAAGGGCGAGCGGCGGCTCATCTCGCGGCGGGCGCGGACGAGATCTTCTTCGGGCAGGGGGACGATATCGGTCAGTGTCTTGAGCACGGCGTCCACATCGCCCGCATCCTCGCGTACGATGACGACCCGATAGTTCGGCGCATTCCCGGCCAGCAGCACCCCGTTGCGGTCATAGATCAGCCCGCGTGCCGGGGGGAGCAGGCGGATGTTGATCCGGTTTTCCTCTGCGAGGAACTGGAACTGCTCGGCCTGTTCCACTTGCAACTCGCGCATCCGCAAGGCCAGCACGCCGAGTGCCGCGGTCTGTAGCCCGCCAAGGATCAGGCCCCGCCGCGTGATTGTGCGCACGCTGAATTTGCTGTCTTTCTCGGACCGTTTCATGGACGCATCCCCCGGATCCTCGGACCATCGGTGGTCAGCGGACGCACCCCGAGCACGAACACGCTGATTGCGACCACGATCGGGTAGATCGCGATGGTCGTCGCCAGATGCAACAGATGCGCGCCCAGGCTCGGCTGCGGTACGAACGCAATGGCCAGCAGTACGCGCTCGGCGACCATCATCGCGGTGATCGTCCCGGCAACCATGCCGTACTCCAGCAGAAAGGGGATCTCTCCCTCCCTGTAGGCCTGCCGGCGGATCACCTCGGAGCCTGCGAGCACGAGCAGCGCCCAGAGCCCGGGCGGGCGTTGAAAGAGGAAATCCTCCAGCAGGACGGCCAGCACCACGAAGAGGACCGGCAGCACATCCGGTCGCCGCAGCACCCAGGCGAGCGTCACACAAAGCACGAGATCCGGCCCAGGAAAGCGTGGCGCCTCGACCCGCAGGGGCAAAAGTGCGGAGATGAGCACGACCGCCACGATCAAGGCGAAGACGCCGCGCAAGCTCCAGCGGCGAAGGTCAAGCGCGCTATCCATAGGCCAGCGCCTCGAGTGCGGCGAGAGGCGGGGTGACGATGCCGTCAATCGGGGCGGCTTCGGGCAGGGGCGGGGTCGGCTGGCTGCGCAGGACCCGCAGGAATTTCAGCCGCTCGTAATCCGCCGAGAGTCGCAGGCGGAACCGCCCATCCGTGGCGCGCGCCACCTGCCCGGCCAGAAGATCCGCGGGAAAGAGCCCCCCATCGCCCGAGGTCACAACCCGGTCGCCTGGGCGTACCTGTTCGGGTGCTTCGATGAAATCGATCAGCGGTGTGCCCGAGTTGTCCCCCACCAGCATGGCCCGCTGTCCCGAGGGTTGCAGTATCACGGGCACCCTGCTCGAAGGATCGGTCAGCAGCAGAACCCGCGCCGCGGACTCGCCCGTCCCTGCGATCCGGCCCACAAGGCCCAGCCCGTCCATGGTGGCCCAGCCGTCCTGCACCCCATCCTCGGCTCCGACATTCAGGATCACTGACCGGCGGAAGGGCGAGCCGCTATCGGCCATGACCACGCCAGTGATGAAGGTCAGCTCCGGCTCGATCCGCACGGTGTTGAGATCCTTGAGCTGGGCGTTCTCCTGCTCCAGCTGCAGCGCGGCTTCGCGCCAGGCCTTCATCTGCTGCAATTCGCGGCGAAGCTCCTCGTTCTGCTCATAAAGCCGTGCATAGGACTGGAAATCCTCGGCCATGCGCGACAGCCCGGTGATTGGGGCCATGGCCCAGTCCAGTCCGGGTACGACGCGCTCGACAATCTCCATGCGAATCCGCTCGACCCGCGGGCTGTCGATGCGCCAGAGCAGAAACAGGCACAGCAACCCCACAACGAGACAGCCGACCAGCACACGGCGGATCGGCTTGAAATAACTGTCGTCGTCGTTGCGGTATCGTGCCAAGGCTCCTCCTCAGCGGGCGCTGCCGCCGGGTTGCGTTAGCTTTCGTAGTCGATTGCGTGGCGCAGTTGCTTTTCGTATTCGAGCGCCTTGCCTGTGCCCAAGGCTACACAATTCAGCGACTCGTCGGCAATAGAAATGGGCAGGCCCGTCTGCTCGCGCAAGGCGAGATCTAGCTCACCCAGAAGCGCGCCACCTCCGGTCAGCATGACACCGCGATCCACGATGTCCGCGGCGAGATCCGGCGGGGTCGCCTCAAGTGCGGTCATCACGGCTTCGCAGATCTGTTGCACCGGTTCGGCGAGTGCCTCGGCCACCTGAGCCTGATTGAGCTCAGCCTCTTTCGGTACACCGTTCAAAAGGTCCCGCCCCCGGATATGGATCGTCGCCCCGCGCCCGTCATCGGGCATGCGCGAGGTCCCGATGGAGGTCTTGATGCGCTCCGCTGTCGCCTCCCCGATCAGAAGGTTCTGCTGGCGACGCAGATAGTTGATGATCGCCTCGTCCATACGGTCGCCGCCCACACGGACCGAGCGCGCATAAACGATATCGCCAAGGCTGAGCACGGCGACCTCGGTCGTCCCGCCACCGATATCAACGACCATGGAACCTGTCGGGTCGGTGATCGGCATGCCCGCACCGATGGCCGCTGCAATCGGCTCGGCAATCAGGCCCGCGCGCCGAGCGCCCGCCTTGAGCACGGAATCGCGGATAGCGCGTTTCTCGACCGGGGTGGCACCGTGGGGCACACAGACGATGATCTTTGGCTTCGAGAAGAATGTCCGGCGGTGCACTTTGCGAATGAAGTGCTTGATCATCTCTTCGGCCACGTCGAAATCCGCGATCACGCCTTCTCGCATGGGGCGGATCGCCTCGATGGATCCGGGCGTCCGGCCCAGCATCATCTTGGCGTCTTCGCCCACGGCCAGCACCTGCTTCTTGCCGTCCTTCACATGATAGGCCACCACGGAGGGCTCATTCAGGATGATGCCCTTGCCTTTGACATAGACCAGCGTATTCGCCGTTCCGAGGTCAATCGCCATATCCGTTGAAAAGAGCGAAAAGCCACCTGCCATTGCCCGCCTACCCCACGTCTAGAATCCTTGGCACAGACTCGGGCGCGCCGAGGTGCACGTCTTAATGACCGCTGCACCGCAGCGGGTAAAGACCCATTCCCCCAGCCTATGGCAGCTTTCCGCCATCAGGCCAAGGCAGGGGAGCGGGGTCTTGACGGGGGCCGCGATGGCCCGCCGCCACGTTTTTCAGGCCAGTCAGCTCACATCCTTGTACGAGACCTCGCGCCGGTCGCTGCCTTCGGGCGTCTTTTCGCGCCGCACCAGGAGCCGGTTCAGGGCCTGAACGTAAGCCTTGGCCGAAGCCACGACCGTGTCCGTATCCGCGGCCTGACCCGAGACGATGCGGCCTTCTTCCTCCAGCCGGACTGTCACCGTGGCTTGGGCATCGGTGCCCTCGGTGACCGCATGGACCTGATAAAGCTGCAGCCGCGCCCCATGGGGGAACAGCGTCTTGACCGCGTTGAAGGTCGCATCCACGGGTCCGTCGCCCTGGGCGGTGGTCTGAGTGTCGGTGCCATCAACAGTCAGGGTCAGGTCCGCCGATTGTGGCGCCTCCGTCCCGCAGATCACGCGCAGGAATTTGACCTGCAGGCGCTCGCGCGCGGGGTCCGTGCTGCTCTCGCCCATCAGAGCGACGAGATCCTCGTCATAGATCTCTTTCTTGCGGTCTGCCAAAGCCTTGAAGCGAACAAAGACATCCTTGAGTTGGTTGTCGCCCAGCTCATAGCCCAGGTCCGACAGCTTGGCGCGCAGGGCTGCGCGGCCGGAATGCTTGCCCATGACCAGATTGGTCTCGCTGAGGCCGATATCCTCGGGACGCATGATCTCGAAGGTCTCGGCGTTCTTCAGCATGCCGTCTTGATGGATGCCGCTCTCATGGGCGAAGGCGTTCTTGCCGACAATCGCCTTGTTGAACTGCACCGCAAAGCCCGAGACCGAGGCGACCCGGCGTGAGATGTTCATGATCTTCTGGGTGTCGATGCCGGTTTGGTAGGGCATGATGTCGTTGCGCACGCGTAGGGCCATGACGACCTCTTCCAGCGCGGTGTTGCCCGCGCGCTCGCCCAAGCCGTTGATCGTGCACTCGATCTGGCGCGCACCCGCGTCCACAGCGGCCAGGGCATTGGCTGTCGCCATGCCCAGATCGTTGTGGCAATGGGTGGCGAAGGTCACGTCGCCCGCGCCGGGGATGTCGGCGATCAGCCGCGCGATCAGATCCGCGCTTTCCCTCGGAGCGGTGTAGCCCACCGTGTCGGGGATGTTGATCGTGGTGGCCCCGGCCTTGATTGCGATCTCGATCACCCGGCAGAGATAGTCATACTCCGTCCGGGTCGCATCCATGGGCGACCACTGGATATTGTCGCACAGGTTGCGCGCATGGGTGACCGTGTCATGGATGCGGTCCGCCATCTCGTCCATGGTCAAGTTCGGAATGGCCCGATGCAGGGGCGAAGTACCGATGAAGGTATGGATCCGGGGCCGGCGCGCGTGGCGCACAGCCTCCCAGCAGCGGTCGATATCCTTGAAATTCGCCCGCGCCAGCCCGCAGATCACAGAGGTCTGCGCGTTCTTTGCGATCTCGCTTACGGCGGCGAAGTCGCCATCGGAGGCAATCGGGAAGCCAGCCTCGATGATATCGACGCCCATCTCGTCGAGCAGCCCGGCGATCTCCAGCTTCTCGTCATGGGTCATAGTGGCGCCGGGGCTTTGCTCGCCGTCGCGCAATGTCGTGTCGAAGATCAACACGCGGTCCTGTTTCGTCTTGTCGGTCATGGGATGTCTCTTGGAATAGCCGATTATGTCTGTCGCGAATGGCGCGGCGGATACCTCTGAGCGGTCGCGCCGGACGGCACGCTCAGAGGCGGCTAAGAAGAAGGAGACGTGCAGCAGAGCGCGCGCCGATCGGCGCGCGCGGCAAAATCATTTCAGAGGCGTTTTGCGGCGTCATGGCCCCTTTATACGGGCGGCTCCGCGAATTCCAAGCTGGAAATCATGCAAGCAGAGGGCAGAGGCTCTCCGAAGGAACCGATATCCGTTGGGCTGTAGTCAAAAACCGCGATCAACCCGCCTTCATCGAAGGCGACATAGACTTGCGTGCCCTCTGCGTTGATCGACACGCCCTCGGCATCATTGCCTGCGAATTGCAGGGAGGTCACCGAGCGCAGCACGCCGTCCGCGTCAAACTCAAAGAGGCTGTCTGAGGCATCTGCATCATCTACGACCAGGATCGTGCCATGCACCGGATCCTGGGTGATGCCCTGAGGCTCCATGAGTTGCGGGCTTTGCATGTAGCCGATCAGACGACGAACGGTGGTGCCATCCTGCCGGATCTGCACAATCTCGGCGGCAGTGTCGTCGGCAACCCAGTAATCCGAGCTTGTATTGTCCACATAAAGCCCGTCCGTGTCGCGAAGTGTCAGGGACAGACGGAACGCTTCGCCCAGGGCTTTGCCCTCCCTCGAGACGCGTTGATAGAGGCCCGATCCGTCGGAAATCAGCAAGTGATCCCCTTCGACCGCAACGGCATCGACGCGGTGCAGAGGCGCTTCGAAACTGCGCACCTCGTTGCCCCAAAGATCAATCAGCCGAACTGTGCCGGTTTCATTGGCAACCCAAAGGCCACAGAAATTGCGATCATAGGCAAGGCCCGAGGGGCCATCGGACGGGAAACTTCTCAGAAGATGTAGCTCAATCGCGGACGCAGGAGCCCCAAGCAGCAGGGATGCGAGCGCGGCAATGAATAGTCTGGTCATTCGTCAGTCTCACTCTACATTTCCTCCCTCAACCTGCCGAAAAGGCTAACGCGAAAACGTTAATAAAAGCCCTCGGCAGATTGCCGCTGCGACCTAAGTGTCACGCCCATGACAAGGAGAGACGCTATGGCACCGCGCGCATTGATCCTCGGGAGCTCAGGCGGAATAGGCGCGGCATTAGCTGACGATCTTGGAAAAACGCATGAAATCATTGGCTTGTCTCGCAGTGGAGAGGGGTTCGATGTGACGGACCCAGCTGCGATCGACGCCCAGCTCGGCGGTTTGGAGGGGGTGTTCGACAGGGTGATCGTGGCAACCGGAGCACTTGAAATCGCTGGATCTGCCCCGGAAAAATCACTGCGCGACCTCACGCCGCAGGCTCTTTTGGACCAGTTCTTGGTGAACGCTGCAGGCCCTGCATTGGTTCTGCGCCATGCGCAGAACCTCCTGCCGAAGGACCGTCCTTCGGTCTTTGCCGTGCTCTCTGCACGGGTCGGATCTATCGGCGATAACCGTCTCGGGGGCTGGTACAGTTACCGTACAGCGAAGGCGGCGGTGAACCAGCTGGTCCATACGGCAGCCATCGAGATCGCGCGCAGCCATCGGGCCGCAGCGGTGGTATCGCTCCATCCGGGGACGGTCGCGACTCCCTTCACAGCCAAATACCTGGGACGTCATCCTTCAGTCCCTCCGGTCGAGGCGGCGGCCAATCTGGTGCGGGTGATGGACGGTTTGAGCGCGGCGGAAACGGGCCGGTTCTTTGATTGGTCTGGGACGGAAGTGCCTTGGTGAGCGCACCGCGCCTGATCTTGATTCTCGGAGATCAGCTTTCGCAAGAGATCGCGGCGCTGGCCGAGGCGGACCCCGCCCGCGACGTGGTGGTCATGGCGGAGGTGATGGGCGAGGCGTCCTATGTGCCCCATCACCCCAAGAAGATCGCGTTTCTCTTCGCGGCCATGCGGAAGTTTGCGGCTCGCTTGCGGACTCTGGGCTGGCGGGTGGCCTATACGGAGCTCGATGCCCCGGGAAACACGCACTCCATTCCGGGGGAGCTTTTGCGCCGGGCGGAAGAGGTCGGTGCCACAGAGGTTATCGCCACCGAGCCTGGGGAGTGGCGCCTTATTTCGGCTCTGGAAGACTGCCCGCTCCCGGTGCACCAGATGCCGGACACGCGCTTTCTGGCCAGTCATGCGGAGTTCGATACCTGGGCCGAAGGGCGCAAACAGCTCCGGATGGAGTATTTCTACCGTGAGATGCGGCGCAAGACCGGGTACCTTATGGAGGGGGACAAGCCGGAGGGCGGCAAATGGAATTATGACCATGACAACCGCAAACCCGCGCCGGAGGATGTGGCCTTCGAAGGCCCCCTGCGTTTTGATCCCGATACGGTCACTGAGGCGGTGCTCGATCTGGTCGAGGCGCGGTTTGGCGGGAGTTTCGGCGTGTTGCGGCCCTTCTGGTTTGCGACCGATGCGGATGAGGCGCAGCAGGCGCTCGATCACTTTATCCAACACGCGCTGCCGAAATTCGGTGACTACCAGGATGCCATGCTGTCGGAGAACCGGTTCCTCTACCACGCGGTGATCTCGCAATACATCAATGCGGGGCTGCTGGATTGGCGCGCGGCTTGCGATGCGGCGGAGGCGGCCTACCGTGCCGGGCATGCCCCGCTCAACGCCGTGGAAGGGTTCATCCGCCAGATCATCGGCTGGCGTGAATACATGCGCGGGATCTATTTCTGGGAAGGCCCGGACTATACAGAGCGCAACGCGCTGGGTCATGGCCGACCCTTGCCCAGTTTTTATTGGGATGCGGCCACGGATATGCACTGCATCTCACAGGCGGTCGCTCAGACCCGGGACGAGGCCTATGCGCACCATATCCAACGGCTCATGGTGACCGGTAACTTCGCCCTGCTCGCCGGGGTCGATCCGGCGGAGGTGCATGAATGGTATCTGGCGGTTTATGCAGATGCCTATGAATGGGTCGAGGCACCGAATGTCATCGGGATGAGCCAGTTTGCAGATGGTGGGGTGCTGGGGTCGAAACCTTATGTCTCCAGCGGCGCTTACATCGACCGCATGTCGAATTACTGCAAAAGTTGCGCCTACAAGGTGAAGCAGAAAACGGGGGAAGGAGCCTGCCCGTTCAACCTGCTCTATTGGCAGTTCCTGATCCGCCACCGCGGGCGGTTTGAGGGCAATCCGCGCATGGCTCAGATGTACCGGACCTTTGACCGGATGGACGAGACCCGCCGCGAGACGGTGCTGTTCGAGGCCGAGGGCGTGCTCGCCCGGCTTGACCGGGGGGAGAGGATCTAGGCGGGGCTACTCGGCCGTGGTGGCGTCGTCATCCTGCGCGTCGGAGGAGGTCCCGCCATTGCGCAGGAGCGCGCCATTCTGCCACTCGCCGGACTCCACCTGGCCGCCCACATAGGTCAGCGTGCCCTGACCTGAGCGTTTGCCGCCCTCAAACGTGCCGACATACACATCGCCATTTGCATAGGTCGCGCGACCAAACCCGTTGATCTCGCCCGCCGTCCAGTTGCCCTCGTATCGGAATCCGTCGGCGAGCACGACCACTCCCTCGCCCTCGCGGATCCCGCCCAGGAATGCGCCGCTATAGACTGATCCATCGGGATAGGTGGCCGTGCCTTCACCCTCTTTCTGGCCCGCGACCCAGCCGCCGGTATAACTGTAGCCATTGGGATAGGTGATCGTGCCTGTGCCATCGGTGAGCGCGTTGCGGAACTGACCCTCATAGACGATGCCATTGGCATAACGGGCCACACCGTCGCCCTCGATCACACCTGCAACCCAGGTGCCGGCATAGGTCGAGCCGTCCGGGTAGGTGATCTCGCCAGTGCCATGGGGCTTTTCGTCCACGAAACTGCCCAGATAGCGCGAGCCATCAGGATAGGCGACGCTGCCTTCGCCCTCGATCTTGCCCGCGACCCACTTGCCTTCGTAGCGGTAGCCGTCAGGTCCCTCGAACACACCCTGACCATTGCGCTGATCATCTGCAAAGCTGCCCGTATAGCGCAGCCCTGTGGCATAGATCATGATGCCTTCACCCTGCAAAAGGCCGTTTACAAGGGTGCCTTCGTAGATGTCTCCATTAGGCTGGATCAGGCGTCCTTGGCCGTTGAACTGGCCGTCCTGCCACGCGCCGTCATAATCGAGCCCGTCCGGACGGGTCAGCCGACCCGCGCCGCTGCGAACCCCCGCGACCACGTCGCCCTCATAAACCGCGCCATCTGCATAGGTGATGCGGGCGCGGCCTTGCATGGCACCGTCGACCCATTCACCGTCATAGATATAGCCATCCGCCGCTTCCATCCGGCCCTGACCGTGCTGGCGACCATTCAGGAAGGCCCCTGTGTAAAGCGAGCCATCGGTATAGCTCGCCGTACCTTCACCGGTCATCCTGCCATCGACCCAGGCCCCTTCGAAGGTTGCGCCATCGGGATAAGTGATGCGGCCCTGACCTTCGGGCTTGCCCTTCACGAAGCTGCCCACATAGACCGACCCGTTGGGAAAGCGGGCTTCGCCCTGGCCGCGGATTTCGCCTCGGACCCATTCACCTGAGTACACGTAGCCATTGGGCAGGGTATAGGTGCCGACGCCGTCCTGCAGACCGTCGAGGAAGGTGCCCTCGTAAATCCCGCCATCGTCGAACTGTTTAACGATGGCCCCGTCTTGGGCGAGGGCGGGGGTCGCGATGGCCAGCAGGGTACTGGTCGTCAACGCGATCCGGCGCAGTCGAAGGCGGGGCAGAAGGGTCTGAAGCATCGGTTACATCCTGTCGGGGCGCACACCGCAGAATGCGGCAGGTCTCTCGTTGAGCGAAAGGCTACTGGACCACCCGGCAGGGAGCAATGGGCTAGGCGGTGACCTGCGCTTGCGCGCCGAGCCTTTCACCCGCCGGTGGACCTGCTACAAACGCCCCAACGGCGAAGCAGGGCTTCGCTCCGCATTCTGATCCCGAGGCGCTCCAGATGACACAGACCTTTCGCCTGACCCTGGCCCAGTTGAACCCCACCCTCGGCGCGTTGGAAGACAACGCCGCCAAGGCCCTCTCGGCCTGGGAGGCGGGCAAGGCGGCGGGTGCGCAGTTCGTGGCTCTTCCTGAGATGTTCCTGACTGGCTATCAGACTCAGGACCTCGTGATGCGCCCGGCCTTTGCGGCGGATGCCGAGCGGGTCTTGGCCGCTCTCGCTCAGGATTGCGCCGATGGGCCCGCGCTTGGCATCGGCTGTCCGCATATCGACGGCGGTAAGCTTTACAATACTTACGCTGTTCTCGAAGGCGGACGCGTTGTGGCGCGTGTACTCAAGCATCACTTGCCCAATGCGGATGTGTTTGACGAAGAGCGTCTTTTTGCTTCAGGTCCGGTGAGCGGGCCGTACCGCATCGGGCCGCTGCGGATCGGAACGCCGATCTGCGAGGATGCCTGGTATCCGGATGTGGCCGAGACCTTGGCGGAATCGGCGGCCGAGATCCTGCTGGTGCCGAATGGGTCGCCCTATCACAGGAACAAGCACGAGACCCGGCTGAACCTCATGGTGGCGCGTGTGATCGAGACTGGCTTGCCGCTGATTTACCTGAACATGGTGGGCGGGCAGGACGACCAGATGTTCGATGGGGCCAGTTTCGCGCTTAACCCCCATGGGGCGCTGGCCCTGCAGATGCCTGCCATGGATGAGACAGTTACCCATCTGGATCTCGACGAGACGTCTGACGGGTGGCGGATCCGCGATGACGTCAAGGCTCCGTTGCCCGACGAGTGGGAAGCCGACTACCGGGTGATGGTCGAAAGCCTGCGCGACTACCTGAGCAAATCGGGCTTTGGAAAGGTGCTGCTCGGGCTTTCGGGAGGGATCGACAGCGCGATCGTTGCCACGATCGCGGCCGATGCGATCGGGCCGGAGAACGTGCGGTGTGTCATGCTGCCCTCGGAATTCACCTCTGCTCATTCGCTCGAAGACGCGGCAGGTGTGGCCGAACGGCTCGGTTGCCCGTTGGACACGCTGCCCATTGCCGGGCCGCGCGCGGCGGTGTCGGACGCTTTGGCGCCGTTCTTCAATGGAACGGCGCCAGGGATTGCGGAGGAGAATGTCCAGTCGCGGTTGCGGGGGCTGCTCCTCATGGCGCTCAGCAACAAGTTCGGCGAGATGCTTCTGACCACGGGCAACAAGTCCGAAGTCGCCGTGGGTTACGCCACGATTTATGGCGACATGGCAGGGGGCTACAATCCGATCAAGGATCTCTACAAGACCCGTGTTTTCGAGACCTGCCGCTGGCGGAACGAGAACCACCGCGACTGGATGCTGGCGCCCGCGGGCGAGGTGATCCCGCAGCGGGTGATCGACAAAGCACCATCCGCGGAGTTGCGCGAGGATCAGAAGGACGAAGACAGCCTGCCGCCTTATGGCATCCTCGATGCGATCCTCGAAGGGCTCATCGACCGGGAGGCGTCGGTGGCGGATCTCGTGGCTGAAGGGTTCGAGCTTGAGACGGTTAAGAAGGTCGAGCATCTGATTTTCATCAGTGAATACAAGCGGTTCCAATCTGCGCCCGGGGCGCGTCTGACGGAGCGGGCCTTCTGGCTCGACCGTCGTTATCCCATCGTCAATCGCTGGCGGGATACGTCGGCGACGCGCAACCACTGAACAGCGACCGAGTTGAACGCGCGCGCTCGCGCGCGTTGGTGCG
Organism: Pseudomonadota bacterium; assembly: GCA_038746545.1. Lineage (GTDB taxonomy): Bacteria > Pseudomonadota > Alphaproteobacteria > Rhodobacterales > Rhodobacteraceae > Dinoroseobacter. The sequence goes on along the minus strand of JBCDKN010000019.1, from coordinate 23,813 downwards.
GTGCGGTCAGAGGGGTGTCGAGGCACCATGACGCCGGGGTGAAGGTGGTCCCTGGCCTTGGGGCGGTGGCAGGCTTTCGGGATCCTGCAGAAGGCCTTGGACGGTCATCGGCGTAGAGACGCTCCCCGCATCCGCAAGCAACCCAAAAGGGTGGTGGACTGTTGGGGTCTCGTCGGTCTGAACTGTTGGTGGAGCAGCATCCGCGACGGCCGATCCTTGCGCCGCCGACCCGAAAGGGATGCTCGTCAGCTGGGGCCAGACAGCGGTCGGCCCCCTGTCGGCCCCCTGTCGGACATGTGTCGGGCAAGTGTCGGGCACGGGCGCGCGTTGACCCCCAAGTCGCGCAACACTACTCCCACCAACGGTCGATGGCTGCGATGTCGTCATCGGACCAACCGAAGTGATGGGCGAACTCATGCACGGTCACATGGGCGATCAAGTCGGCCAAATCCACACCCTCTCGCGCGCGCCATTCGGCAAGGATCGGTTGCCGGAACAACCAGACCGTGTCGGGCTGCATGGGCTGGTCAAAGACCGATTTCTCGGTAAGCGGCACCCCGTCATAGAGCCCGGTCAGATCGAGCGGGTCCTCGATGTCGAGATCCGCGAGCATCCACTCCTGCGGCAGCTCTTCGATGACGATGGAGACCTCCGCAGCCAGTGCAGCGAAGGGGGTGGGAAACTCCGCAACCGTGGCGCATGCCACGCGCAGAAAGGCCGTGGGATCAGTGTTTGGGTCTTGAGCCATCACGTTGCTTTATGGCGAGGATGTCGGCTGAACTGAAGGGGCGCGCCGGAACCCGGGCAAGGCGCTGTTTGCCTGTGATCTGGATTATTGATCGCAAAAAGGAAACAGTAATTGAAGAATTCCAATTATTGGTGCCTGAGGAGTCCGTTTTAGCGCGGCTCGACTGCTGTTGAGATAGCGTTCCGCCAAACCGCCGGTCTAGGCTTGGGTATTCTGCCATCGGTTTGCGATGATCACGAAGCACTGACACTGGATGGAAGGCGCGACGGACCACCGAACGGATGCAAACCGATTTGTTGACGGAGGTGCCGGATGAGCGCGAAATTCAGATTGCCCGGGGCTGGGTTTGTCCCTGAACTGAACCCTGTCTGGCTGACCAATGGCGGCTATGCGCTCGGGTTCTCTCTCAATGGCGATGCCATGGTGCAGTTCTTTGACAGTTCGGGCAATCCGCAGACCGGCGCTGTTCGGGTGCTCGGCGGGCCGGGCGGCAAAGTGGTCGAGATGGTTGCCCTCCCGACCGGGGGGCTCATCGCGGTTGTCGAGAACCAGGCCGGGCAGGCCTATGGTCAGGTGGTCAACACGGATGGCTCTCTGACGGGCGGCCCGTTTCCCACGGCGATTGGCCGGGATCCGGAGATGGTCATCCTGGAGGGGCTGAACCATGTGGTGGTCGCGACGGGCGGTGGCGATGATGCGTTTGACGACGTGTATCTGCGGGTCATGGAGCCCAATTCGGTCATCATCAACAATTTCGACCGTGTGAATACGGAGGTCACCAAAGCGCAGAACGAGCACTCGGTTGCTGCGCTCAGCGATGGTGGGTTCATAGTCGTCTATGCTTCAGCGACAGACAATGCTCTCGGAAAAGGTATCGTTGCGCAGGAATTCGATTCCGTAGGCAACAAAGTAGGATCGGAGTTCTCGGTTACACCCATCAACAAAAGCGAAGCAGCCGATCGGTTTCCCCAAGTCGCGGCGTTGCCCGATGGCGGCTACATTGTGAGTTGGACGGCCTTCGCTGGCACGGTTTTGAATGGGGCAAACACCAACGCGGACATCTATTATCAAGTGTTTTCGGCCAACAATGAGCCGCTAACCGGTCAGCTACTGGCCCACGAGACGAACCCTAACACAAGCAACATCAGCGGAGTGCTCACGACATTTCCTGATGGTCAGTTTGCTATTGCGTGGATTGATCTGGCCTATGCGCGCGTGCCGGATCCGGGAACAGGGGGCATGACCACTCAGGTCAAGGAAAGCGTCAAGGTTCAGCTGTTCAATGCAAATGGACAGGCGGTTGGCGCGCCGCAGAGCTTTGGGGTGGATAACTTCCAGTCCGACTCCCTCAGAAACCTAGAGATGGCCGCCTCGGAAAACGGGGATCTTCTGGTGACCTGGCTCGAATGGGACAGGTCGAACAACTCCTACAAGAGTTACGGGGCGCTTTTGGGTGTGACCGTCGCGCCCCCGGATGAGGACGGCGCACCGGAGTCGAAGGACCCTCTGCTGCAGGCGGTGTTCGATTTCTCGGATCCCACGGCGGCGCATCTCTTTGCCACGGTCGAGGAAGAGGGCATGGTGACCGATCCGGGCGGGGTCTTTCTGGATCTGGAGATCACCGACGCACCGCGGCCGGGAGCCACGCTGAATTTCGCGGATCGCTTCATCTTCGACACCACGGGGGAGGATCTCTGCCTCTATTTCGGGGATGGCGATGATGCGACGGCGGATCTGACCTATCTTGTTGAGGCCACGGATGACGAGGGGCTGACAGCGGAGGTCGAGGTCGGCATCTCGCTGCCGTCTCTGGATCAGGCGCAGGCGGAGGTGTCCTTCGCGATAGACGAGTTGCTGATCCAGCGCGAACAGATCGAGACGGATCAGGCGCGGGTCGAGATCAACGAGGCGCTGATCGATCTGAACCGCGTGATCATTGATGCGAGCCAGTGGCTGATCGTGTGGAACGAGGTGAACCTGATCACCAAGATCGCGCTGGGTCTCGGAGGCGTGCCCGGAGCCATTGGCAGCGTGATCGTGGCGGGTTACGAATACGTGGACAAGGTGCGCGCGGGGGATGTTCAGACCTTGGATGCGATCCGCGATGTTAGTAGCGCGTTTCTGTCCATTGTAGACGCGCTGAAGTCTTTCGACTTCGTGCAGGTTCCGGTTCTGACGGAGTCCTTGGGGCAGAAGCTGGGGGCACTTGGCATCGCGCTCGAGTTCCAGACCTTCACCCGGAACGATGCGGAAATCCGGGCGGAGGGGTTCCGGGCGGCGCGGGAGAATGGCGAGCTCTTGGTTGAGAACTGGGTGCTGGAGAATGTCACCTATGCCGACGGGTTCGACGCGGCGTTGCTGGAGGTGGATCAATCGGTTCAGGTCCATGAGGATCTGTCGGACTGGTTGGAGGCCTGTGCCGCGCCGGCGATGATCGACGCCCTCGGCTAGCGGGCGAGGACCGCGTGTCCTGTCGGATGAGCGCGCGAGAGGTGCGTGAAACGTGGTGCAAGCTGCCGGGTTCTGGGTGTGTGTTGGGGTCTACCTGCCTGGTGGCGGGGCGGCGCAGGCAGGCAGCGAGGTTTCGCCGCAGAGCTGACCGCTATTGCGATGGCCCTCTCTGAGCTTAGGTCGACGGACGCTGTCAGGTGAACCGGAGTTGGGACTACTGTCGCGCTCCTGCTTGCATTTTCCCTCTTTCGCCGTTCTCAGCATTTGCTGACCACACACGTTGTTTCTGCTAGATGGATAGAATGAGCGCCGCGTCTTTCCCCGACCGCCAAAGAGTTTCGTTTGTAGCGGCTGCTGACGGAACCCGCATTGCCGTGGCGGACATGGGTCGCGGCAAAACTGTCCTCAAAGCTGGAAATTGGCTGAGCCACATCAGCCATGACGAAGAAAGCCCAATCTGGCGACACTGGCTGCATGCGCTTTCCAAGAACCATCGGTTTGTCAGATATGATTTGCGCGGCTGCGGTCTTTCGGATCGCGACGTTGCAGACATAAGCTTCGAGGCCTGGCTGTCCGATCTGGAGGCGGTGGCAGAAACCATTGATGGGCCTGTTACGCTTTTGGGTCTCTCACAAGGCTGTGCGCTCTCCATAGCCTTCGCGCTTCGGCACCCTGAGAAGGTAGAGCGGCTCGTTCTGATCGGCGCCTACGCCCAAGGGATGCTGGCGCGCAGTGACAACACCAATACGCGGCTTGAGGCGGAAACCCTCGCAAACCTCGTTCAACTGGGGTGGGGTAAAGACGTGCCGGCGTTCAATCAGGTGTTTACCAACCTCTTTGTGCCCTCTGGCAAATCTGAACACCATCGCTGGTGGCGACGCCTTGAGCGAGAGAGCGTATCGGCAGACACTGCGCTGCGTATTCTGGACGTGTTGCATCGTATCGATGTCCTTGCAGATGCAGGCAACCTGAAGGTGCCCACCCTCATCCTTCACGCCAAGCACGACGCGCGTATTCCATTTGATGAGGGGCGTCGGCTCGCCGCTGTTATTGAGGATGCGCAATTCGTCCCGTTGGAAAGCGCGAACCATATCTTGCTCGAAGCTGAGCCAGCATGGCAGGTGTTCCTCGCCGCTTTCGAGGCATTTATGCCAGAAATATCCGCCTCTGATCCGATCAACGCCAGCCATCATCTAACGGATGCCGAAGCGGAAGTTGTTGCGCTCGTCGCAAAGGGGCTGGGCAACCAGGAAATCGCAAGCGCTCTGGGAAAATCGGAAAAAACGGTTCGAAATCAGATCACTGTGGCGCTCGATAAGGTCGGTGTGCGCAGCAGATCAGAACTGATCGTGAAAATTCTCTCTGACGGGTAGGACATTTGCCCCAATGAAATGAGTACCGAAAGCTCAGGCTTGGGACACTTGCCTCATGCGTCCAGAGCGCTGAATCAGCTTCGCTGCCTTCACGCATCTTGGATGGAGCAACACATGTACTACAACGTCGAGTTTTGGTCCGAAGGCGCAGCCCTGCGTGGTCGGCACTATCGCAATACGGATACGCCAAGAGCCACGATCGTCATGACCCATGGCACAAGCGCGACGATCACGATGGCAATCGATCGCTATGCGCAAGGGATCTTTGAGGCCGGGTTCGATGTCCTTTTGTATGATCACAGGAATTTCGGACGAAGCGATGGTGAGCCAAGGCAAGAGATCAACCCTTGGGTTCAGGCACGTGGCTATCGTGATGCCGTGATGTTTTTGCGGAGATCTCATCAAACGGGCCCAATTGCGCTGTGGGGGGACAGCTATTCTGGCGGTCTGGCTATGGTTGCAGGGGCTCTCATCGACGAGATTTCAGCAATCATTGCCCAGATACCCGTTTGTGGCGCAACGCCGCCGGAGGGAGCAGCCGCGCACGGCGCGTTCGACAGGTTGCACAGCATCTTTGAGGGCGGAGATGTCAGCATTGGCCCGGACGACGTTGCCGACCCCATGCCTGTTGTGTCGCTTGACCAAGTCAACGCTCCGTCACTCCTGACCCCGCCACAGGCGTTTCGATGGTTTCTGGAATATGGCGGACGGCACGGAAGTGGCTGGGAGAACCGGGCGACCCGCGTCGTTCCGAAAACGTCAGTCCCTTGTTCCCCTCTGGTGACTGCGTCTCACCTCAACATGCCCGTCCTCATGATGGTCGGCAGAAATGATGAGATGGTCCACTGCAACCCGGATCTTCAAGATGCAGTCTACGACATGATCCCCGAGCCGAAGGAAAAACTGGTTATCGACGGCGGCCACTTTGGTCTTCTGTGGGAGAATAGCTCGAGCTTCTCCAAGGCTGTGACTGCGCAGGTCGCGTTTCTAAGGCAGGTGTTCTCGCGCTGAGCCCTCGCTGCGGAGATTGGCCTCAATGTAGTCACTGTGGGCAAGGGGGGTGTTCTCAACATATGCATGAGCGGTCGAAGGTGGGCTAAGGGCTGGTTATGTCGCTTGCCGTTTCAACGACCCCAGTGATGCTGCGCCGCCACCCAGGCCAGCTTCGTGCCCAAAGCGGCCGATCCTACGCTCTGCATGATTGTCTGACCACAGTCTTGCGTTCGCAGCTATTCGTTTACTTCCCTACCTGCGGCAATGGCTCGCTCATGGATCGTTTCATACGACGCAATCACGAGAGACCTGAGCCAATTTCCGCCCGGGTCCTGTGAGAGACGGGCGCTCCAGAAAAAACGGAAGGTAATGTCGGGAAGATCGACCGGTGGGCGTTTGGCAAGAAGACCGTAGGTTCGCACATCTTCGACCATGAAGAGCTGAACGGTCGTGCCAAGCATGTTTGTGCGTGCCAGAAGAGGTGCAACACCGGAAAACTCGGGCAGATGTGCCCCGATCCGGCGTTCCAAGCCATCGCGGGCCACGCGGTCTTCGACTGTTTGGCGCGCCGCGTTTGACATCCCCACCATCACATGCGGCCAGTCGAGCCACGCTTGTTTGTTCCAGTTTTCTGCTGCTGGATGGTCTCTGCGCATATACGTGTAGCGCTGAAGGCGCGGCATCTTCTGTTCCATCAGACCTTCTGGCAGCGGTTTATCGGCACCAAGCAATGCGAGATCAATCTGCTCATCCGCGACAGCTCTATAAAGGTGCGGTCCGAGGTTCACCCACTCAAGCGACACGCCCGGGGCCTCCTCGTTGATCCGTGCAAATACCTCGGCGATCAGTGCCGTGATGGCGGGAACAGCGATACGGAACGTGCGGGTACTGGTCGCTGGGTCAAATGGTTTGGGCGGGCTCACGACCCTCTGAATGCTGCGTAGGATGGGGCGAACATCCTCGATCAAAGTCTCGGCAAACGGCGATGGCTGCATCTTGCCGCCGACCTTCACCATCAGCGGATCACCCACCTGTTCGCGCAGTCGAGCCAAAGCATGGCTGACAGCCGATGGCGTCTTGTTGAGCCTTTCAGCCGCTTTGGCGACGCTGCCTTCGGTCATGAGGGCCTCGAAGGTTACAAGGAGATTGAGATCGAGCCGGTGAAGGGGCGTCATAACTGTGTCTCCCGGCCAAGGCGCGCCGCCACCAACGCTGCCGCCTCAGAGTGGGTGTCACGATAGGCCGCCATGCCAAGCTCTCGAAGCCACACGCAGGCCGGATCGTTCGCAGTACGTGCCGACCAATGGACCCACGCGCGCAGTTTTGGCGTCTGTTGAATGGGTGGCAGAGGCTGAAGACTATACCGCTCCATGTCTCAGGCCATGATCTCTTCGGGAAACATGGCAATGTAGTCGCTGCTCGCGAGGAGCGGCGCGACGCCTGCGAATTCAGCATTGAGAGCGCCGACATGGCGCTGCGTCCCACCGAATTTGTCGACGTTCTCGACCGGGCTTCGCACCTCGTCGCCGATTGCGAGCTTCACGTGCGGATATCGTGTCCGGGCATCCTCGCCCCAATTCGTGATGCCGGGATGGGTGTCTCGCACAATACCTACGAATTCCATTGGGGACAATTCGGCTTCCTCGAACCCGTCTGGCACGTGCCGCTCTCCTCCCATGTGAGCGAGGTCAATCAGGCCCTCGGAGACCGCTGCATGAACCTCCCTTGGGGCTGACAGCCATTCGATCCGCGTGCCCGGTGCGGTCCTGTGAACGGCATCAAGGACACGTGCTTGAACTTTTGCCGTGAGGGAGCAGGCCACCCTGAAAACACGGACGCTTGAGGCAGGATCAAACGGTTCGGCGAGTTTGAGCAACCGCTTGATGCTCATCAGAATGGGGCGCACGTCTTCGATCAGTTTCAGGGCAAACGGGCTAGCCTGCATCCTTCCCCCGACCTTGACCATCAGAGGATCACCGACCTGTTCGCGCAGACGTGCCAGCGCATGGCTGACCGCTGAAGGCGTTTTGTTTATCCGGGTCGCGGCAGCAGCGACGCTGCCCCCAAGCATGAGCGCCTCAAAAACGACTGATAAATTCAGGTCGATCTTGTGTAGCTGAATTTCCTTCATGACCACTGAAATCGTTTCGTTAGGTTTTTTGCCGCGTCCCAGTGAATACAGATTGCATCGAAACCGCAAACAAAGAGGACGCGAAAAGGATGTTTTACAAGAGTTTTGGAGCCTTAGGACGCTGTGCGGCGGCTGCTGTTCTGGTTGTCGGGCTGGCCGTCCCGGCCGTTGCGGAGGACGGGGTTGAAGCCGTCTCGGGCGCATTCTACGGCCTCCTGAATGAAATGCTGGCTGGCGCGCCGGTTGCAGACCGGATCGCTCCGCTATGGCTCGATGCCGAGGACGTCACCGCCATGCATCCCATCGGAGGGCGGGATATCGGTCAGGAGGCTGCGCTTGGTGCTTTTGACGGTTTTGCCAGCATAGCTGAGGGCGGCGAGGCGCGCATCGACGATCAGAGGATCGCGGTCTTCGGCGACACTGCTGTTGAGACCGGAGTGGAACGGGGCCGCGTCGTTCTGGCGGGTGAGGAAATGCCGCTCGAATACCGGGTGACGAACGTTTACGTCCGCACCGAAGATGGCTGGCGGCTGGTCCACCATCATACGGACCTGTCGACACAGATCATCGACCTGCTTGACCGCCAAGAGGGTTGAGCCCTTCCGGCGGTCAGACCGGATACTTCCTACAAATTCAAACCGCAGACCGTGGGCCGCTGTCCCGCGATCAGGAAAGGCATGTCCCACGGTCTGCAGTCATAAAGGACACCAAAATGTCTTTGAAAATAATCGGTTCAGGCTTTGGCCGAACAGGCACCATGTCGACAAAACTCGCTATGGAAGAGTTGGGAATTGGACCTTGCCACCACATGGTGGAGGTGATGCAGAACCCCGAACAACGCGCCCATTGGGCCGCGATCGCCGAAGGAGAAGAATCCGATTGGGCTGAGATGTTCGAGGGCTTTGCCGCTCAAATTGACAACCCAGGTGCGGTGTTCTGGCACGCGCTTTCTATCGCGTTCCCCGACGCCAAGGTCATTCATACCGAACGTGCCGAGGAGGATTGGTGGGCCAGTTACGACCACACCATCAATCGTTTCTGGCAGAACCGCAAAAACATCGCTTTGCCGCCTGCTGTTCAAGCCGTGTTCGAGGACATGGACAAAATCTTGCACCAAGGGGGCGACGTGGGTCTCGACCGTGAAGCCGCGATCGCCGCTTACCGTGCCAACAATGCCAAGGTTCGGGAGGTCATCCCAGCCAACAGGTTGCTGGTGTTCAACCCCGCCGAAGGCTGGGACCCGATTTGCGGTATTCTGGGCGTCGATATCCCAACTTCCGACTTTTCACGCAGCAACAACCGGTCTGAATTTTGGGACTTTTTCGGCGGCGAACCAGTGGTTCAGTGACATGCAAAACAAGGTTTCGATACAGGACAGTCACGTTGTCGGGAAACCTTCGCGCCTTGCGACCTCCTGCGGCGCTTATGTGACCGCTTTGCTCTTAGCTTCGGTCGCTTATGGGCAAGAGGCCTGGATGGTCGTGACCCACGAGGTTGAAGACTTCGACCGCTGAAAAGAGGTTTTCGATCAAGCTTTGCCAACTCGTCGCTCAGTTGGAGAGACGTCGTTTTACATACTGCACAATCCTATGAACCGTAACTTGGTTGCCGTCTGGTTTGAATGGGACACGATCGAACGGGCACAGGCCTGAGCATCTGATCCCGCATTGGCAAATGGAATGGCCGCGGCGGGTGTCGGGTCAGCTCCCGTATTCTCTTTTCAAAGAACACGGACGGCAGACTGACCGGAGGCATTTGGCTGTCGCGCGCAACTGAGCCCCTGACTGGCTCTCGATCTTTCCTGCTCAAGTCTCGCCGCTCGAAAGCAGTCGTTCGTGATAGCGCGGCGAAAGAGCGCTTCGTGCCGCAGTGCTGACCAAGCTTCGGCGTGTTGGGTCGGTGATCTGTGCTCTAAGGCTCTGTCACGTAATCGCGCGATGGTAGCGGTACCGGGGTGTCCCTAAATGTGATCCACAGGCGGGAACACCCGGTCCTCCTGGCCCCACACACCGGTGCATGCGTGTCGCTATGCATCGGCGAAAGCGTCTGACACACCGCAGGGTGCACACCTTGCTGGACGACGCTGGGCGTCACCACTCACGAGACCGGGCGGGCTCTGTTCGCGACACACACCGCGAGCAGAGCCCATTGACTGCCAGCCCCCCAAAAAGGAAAGCAGGCCCGGAGGCCTGCCTTGATCGTCCATTTCGCGAAGGCTCAGAGCAAAAGCTGATAGCTGTGCGGGATGTAGCGGAAGCCGTCGCCTCGGGTTTCCACGAAGCCCACGCCAGGGAAGGGCATATGATATCCGATCATGGGGATCCGCTCATCGGCGATCTGTCCCAGAACCGCGCGGCGGGAGGCAGCGGCCCCGGCCTTGTCCATGTCAAAGCGCACTTCCCAGTCCGGACGCTCCAGCGACCAGATCGGGTGGTTGGCGAGATCCGCGATCAGCATCAGGGCCTGGCCCTCGCTCTCGATCCGGTAGGTCATGTGACCCGGCGTGTGGCCGAAGGCGGCCATGGCGGTGATGCCCGACGCGACAGAGCCGCCATCATCGAGGAAGGTGAACTGCTCGTTCAGGGGCGCGACATTCGTGTTGAACCTGTCATTGCCTGCGCTGGACCAGTGGTTGTGCTCCTCCGCGCCGGTGATGTAGCGCGCATTGGGAAAGGTCGGATCGTCCCCGGACATCAGCCCGCCGATATGGTCGCCATGCATGTGGGTGATCACCACCGTGTCCACCTGATCCGGCGTATATCCGGCTGCGGCCAGAGCGCCGGTGATGCCATCGGGGTTCAGGCCCGTGTCAAAGAGGACCAGCTCGCTGCCGGTATTGACCACGGTCGGGGTGAAGAAGAATTGCGAGGCATCCGCCGGGATGAAGTTCTCGGCGCTGACTTCAGCGAATTCCTCGGGCGACACGTTCATACCAAAGATCGTCTGGATTTCGTCGCGCTTGGCGGTCCCTGCGAGCAGGGTCGTGACCTCGAACCCGCCCAGCTTGATGCGGTTATGGGTCGGCATGGTCGCGCCCATCATTTCGGCAGCGGCCAGGGCCGGGCTGCCCGCGGCAGCGGCGAGAGGCAGGGCGGCCCCTGCGGCGAGGGCTTGGCGGCGGGTGAATGTACTCATGTCTCATCTCCTTGAGTGATCGCTCATATCTAGGGCGCTGCGACATTATGGCCAGCCATTTGCGCGGATCCCCGACCCGTCGGGGCCGGGTCTTATGGGGACGTTTACGCTCAGGGGGATAGTGCTATCGTGGACGTACGGCGATCATGCCAGGGCAGGCCATTGGGGCGTGCCGATACCGGAGCCATTGAATGGAAGAGCTGCTTCTCACCCTTGTGCAGGAGAATTTGGTGATCCTGCTTCTGGCCGGGTTTATCCTGCTATGCGTGTTTCTTGGCATCCGGATCGTGCCGCAGTCGGAGAAACACGTGGTGGAGCGCTTTGGCCGGTTGCGTGCGGTGCTTGGGCCGGGGATCAACTTCATCGTGCCGTTTCTGGATCGGGTTGCGCATCAGGTCTCGATCCTTGAGCGGCAATTGCCCAATGACAGTCAGGACGCGATCACCAGCGACAACGTGCTGGTGCAGGTGGAGACGAGTGTTTTCTACCGGATCCTCGAGCCGGAGCGCACGGTTTACCGGATCCGCGATGTGGATGGCGCGATCGCCACGACCGTCGCCGGGATTGTCCGGGCCGAGATCGGTAAGATGGAGCTCGACGAGGTGCAGTCGAACCGCAGCCAACTGATCGGGCAGATCAAGCTGCTGGTGGAGGATGCAGTGGATGATTGGGGGATCGAAGTGACCCGTGCGGAGATCCTCGACGTCAATCTCGATGCGGCCACGCGCGAGGCGATGTTGCAGCAGCTCAATGCCGAGCGCGCGCGCCGGGCGCAGGTGACCGAGGCCGAGGGGCAGAAACGCGCGGTGGAGCTGGCCGCGGATGCGGAGCTTTACGCGGCCGAGCAGGAGGCGAAGGCTCGTCGCGTGCTTGCTGATGCGGAGGCCTACGCCACCAGCGCCGTGGCCCGGGCCATTCAGGACAATGGGCTGGAGGCCGCGCAATATCAGGTGGCCCTCAAGCAGGTCGAGGCGTTGACGGCGGTGGGCTCGTCCCAAGGCACCCAGACGGTGATTGTGCCGGCGGATGCGGTGGATGCTTTCACCAATGCGTTCCACATGCTGAAAGGGCGCGGTTGATGCTCGTCACGCCCTGGTTCTGGTTTGCGGCGGCGCTGATCCTCGGCTTTGTCGAGATGCTGGCGCCCGGCTATATCTTTCTCGGCATCGCGATTGGCGCGGGGCTGGTGGGCGGCCTGCTGCTCGTCACCCCGGCGGAGCTCGGCTGGACGCAATCTGTCCCGATCCTCTGCCTGATCTTCGCGGCGCTCTCGCTGATCTCGTGGCTGGCGCTGCGCCGTGTCTTTGGTTTGCGCAAAGGGCAGGTGAAGACCTTCGACCGCGATATCAACGACGACTAGCGCGCCTCGCAAGGCGCGGCGTCAGCCAGAGGGTCGATGCGTGCCAGAGGGCTGCTGCGTGCCAGAGGCGATGTCGCGGGCCCTAGGCCAGGCGCCACGATCAGGATGCGGAGGTCAGGCCGCAGGCAGTTCGGCGAGCACGGCGCGCGCGGCGGCGGCCGGATCATCGGCCTGCCAGATCGGGCGTCCGACCACGATATGGTCCGCCCCGTCGGAGATCGCGGCCCCCGGCGTGGCCACGCGTTTCTGATCCCCAAGCGCTGCCCCTGCGGGCCGCACGCCCGGTGTCACGATCAAACGCCCGGCCGCCTCGGGCAGGGCACGGATCAGGGCGGCCTCTTGCGGGCTGGCGATGACGCCATCGGCCCCGGCCTCCAGAGCGCGGGCCGCGCGCTCCAGCACCAGATCCTGCACCGGGCCTTCGGGCATGAGACACGCGTCGAGATCCGCGCGGTCGAGCGAGGTCAGGATCGTTACCCCGAGGATCTTCATGTCCGACCCAGCAGCGCCCTGCTTGGCGGCGGCAACCACATGGGGATCCCCATGCACGGTCAGAAAATCGAGCTCGAACTGCGCGAGCCCGCGCACCGCAGCCTCGACCGTCGCGCCGATATCGAAGAGCTTCATGTCCAGAAAGATTCGCTTGCCATGCTCGGTCTTCAGCTCATTGGCCAGTGCCAGTCCGCCGCCGGTCAGCATCCCCAGCCCGATCTTGTAAAAGGATACTGCATCTCCGAGCTTGCCTGCGAGCTCAAGCCCGGCCAGCGCGTTGGGAACATCCAGCGCCACGATCAGGCGGTCATCTGAGGGTTGCGTCATCGGGGCCTCCTTGGTTGCTGCCTTCCCCTGCCAGAGCGTCGGTGCACCTGCAAGAGTCGCTTTTCCGGGCCTGGTTTCGCCTCTGTGGCTCTTGCGCAACGGTTTCTTCACGCCCATCTGAGATGTGAGGCTTGCGAGAGACGTGCCGCCGAGCGGGCGTCTCACCGGGCAAGCGCTTGGACAAAGGAGAAACCGATGAACCTGGAAAAGTTCACGGAACGGTCGCGCGGCTTCCTTCAGGCCGCGCAGACCATTGCGATGCGGGACAATCACCAGCGCATGGTGCCCGAGCATCTTTTGAAGGCGTTTCTGGATGATGACGAGGGCCTGGCGGCCAACCTGATCGAACGGGCGGGCGGGGATCTCGCGCGCGTGCGCGAGGTCCTGGAGACGTCTCTGGAAAAGCTGCCCAAAGTGTCGGGCGACGGGGCGCAGACCTATCTGGATGCTCAGACCTCGAAGGTTCTGGATGAGGCCGAAAAGATCGCGACCAAGGCCGGGGATAGTTTTGTGCCCGTGGAGCGGATTCTGACGGCACTCGCCGTGACGAAATCCGGTGCGAAGAGCGCGCTGGAGGCTGGGGGCGTGACCGCCCAGAAGCTGAACGGGGCCATCAACGACATTCGCAAGGGGCGGACTGCGGATACGGCGTCGGCGGAATCAGGCTACGACGCGCTGAAGAAATTCGCGCGCGACCTGACCGAGGCGGCGGCCGACGGCAAGATCGACCCGATTATTGGCCGTGATGAAGAGATCCGGCGCGCCATGCAGGTGCTGAGCCGCCGAACCAAGAACAATCCGGTTCTGATCGGCGAGCCCGGGGTCGGTAAGACCGCGATTGCCGAGGGGCTCGCCCTGCGGATCGTGAATGGCGACGTACCGGAATCCCTGCGCAACAAGAAGCTGATGGCGCTCGATATGGGCAGCCTGATCGCTGGCGCGAAGTATCGCGGAGAGTTCGAAGAACGGCTGAAATCCGTGCTCTCCGAAGTGACGGCTGCGGCAGGCGAGATCATTCTGTTTATCGACGAGATGCACACGCTAGTCGGTGCGGGCAAGGCGGATGGGGCGATGGATGCCTCCAACCTGCTGAAACCGGCCCTGGCGCGCGGCGAGCTTCATTGTGTGGGGGCCACGACCCTCGACGAGTACCGCAAATATGTCGAGAAAGACGCAGCCCTTGCCCGGCGCTTCCAGCCGGTGATCGTGCAGGAGCCGACCGTGGAAGATACGGTCTCGATCTTGCGTGGGATCAAGGAAAAGTACGAGCTGCATCACGGGGTGCGGATTTCGGACAGTGCGCTGGTGGCGGCCTCGACCCTTAGCCATCGCTATATCACCGATCGGTTCCTGCCGGATAAGGCGATCGACCTCGTGGATGAGGCGGCGTCGCGTCTGCGCATGGAAGTGGACAGCAAGCCTGAGGAACTCGACGCGCTGGATCGCGAGATCCTGCAGAAGCAGATTGAGGCGGAGGCGCTGCGGCTTGAGGATGATCAGGCCTCGCGCGACCGTCTGGCGACGCTGGAAAAGGACCTGTCGGAGCTGCAGCAGCGCAGCGCCGAGATGACCGCCCAGTGGCAATCCGAGCGCGACAAGCTGAGTGCCGCGCGGGACCTGAAGGAAAAGCTCGACAAGGCGCGCGCGGAGCTCGAGATCGCCAAGCGCGAGGGCAATCTGGGCCGCGCGGGGGAATTGTCCTATGGCGTGATCCCGGGGCTCGAAAAGCAGCTCGCGGCGGCCGAAAATGGTGAGAGCGACGTGATGGTCGAGGAGGCTGTACGCCCCGAGCAAATCGCGTCCGTTGTTGAGCGGTGGACCGGGATTCCGACCTCCAAGATGCTGGAGGGCGAGCGCGAGAAGCTTTTGCGCATGGAAGACGAGATCGGGCGTCGCGTGATTGGCCAGAAATCCGCCATGCGCGCGGTGGCCAATGCGGTGCGCCGGGCGCGCGCCGGCCTGAATGACGAGAACCGGCCGCTTGGTTCGTTTCTCTTCCTCGGGCCGACCGGGGTCGGCAAGACCGAGCTGACCAAGGCTGTGGCTGAGTTCCTCTTTGACGATGACAGCGCGATGGTCCGCATCGATATGTCTGAGTTCATGGAAAAACACGCGGTGGCTCGTCTGATCGGCGCCCCTCCGGGCTATGTCGGCTATGACGAGGGCGGCGTGCTGACCGAGGCCGTGCGGCGGCGGCCTTATCAGGTTGTCCTGTTTGACGAGGTCGAGAAGGCCCACCCGGATGTGTTCAACGTGCTGCTCCAGGTGCTGGATGACGGTATGCTGACCGATGGGCAGGGCCGGACGGTCGACTTCAAGCAGACGCTGATCGTGCTGACCTCAAACCTTGGGGCGCAGGCGCTCAGCCAGTTGCCCGATGGGGCCGATACAGGCGCGGCCAAGCGTGATGTGATGGATGCAGTCCGGGCCCATTTTCGGCCCGAATTCCTCAACCGTCTGGACGAGACGATCATTTTTGACCGCCTCGTGCGCGAGGATATGGATGCGATCGTCGATATCCAGCTTGCCCTGCTGCAGAAACGGCTCGATGGGCGCAAGCTCAGCCTCGCGCTGGATGACAGTGCGCGGACCTGGCTCGCCGATGAGGGCTATGACCCGGTCTTTGGCGCCCGCCCGCTCAAACGGGTGATCCAGCGAGCATTGCAGGACCAGTTAGCAGAGATGATCCTGTCCGGGGATCTCTCCGATGGTGATACCATTCCGATCAGTGCGGGCGTGGATGGTTTGTTGGTGGGGGATCGCGTGTCGAGTTCCCAGCGTACACCCCCGGAAGACGCGGTGGTGCACTGATCCCGACCGATGCGGAGGCCCCCAGCCGGGGGCCTTTTGCATTTGCAGTAGGGCGCTGGGGACGGCACTCTGCTTGGGACATCGTCACAACAGGAGACTGTCCCATGGTTCGATCCCTCGCGCTCGCCGCGGCCCTTGCCTGCGCCGCCCCTCTGGTAGAGGCCAAGTCCGACATCCTGCCTGCGCCCGGCACCACTTTCAGCCCCTATGGGATGGTGGAAGGGTGGTCGATCTTTGTGAACGAAGACCGACAAACCTGCATGATCGAGCGGGTGGATGCGGCGGAAAACGTGGTGCAGATGGGGCTGACTGTGGATCGCGGGTTCGGCTATCTTGGTGTCTTCACCAAGCAGGAGACCGCGCTCAAAGACGGTGAGGAAACCGTCGCGGTCCTGATTGGCGAGAACCTTTATGTGGGGACGGGGCGGACAGTGATCTCAGGGCTGCCGGATGGCTATGCGGGAGGCTACATCATCTCGGATGATCCACAGTTCCTCGCCGATATCATGCAGCAATACGAGATGGTCGTCCTGCCGACCACGGAGTATGCTTTTGCGGTGGATCTGACCGGAACGATGAAAGCGATCGAGGCCGCACAGGCCTGTAACGCCGCGCAGACCGGCTAGGCGCGGTCGTCTTTCAGATCCACGGTGAGGCGGACGCCGTCTTCGGTCTCCTCCCAGCGCGCACCGTGCTTGCGCAGGGCTTTTTCCAGTGCCTGGACCGTGTCATATCCAGCCCCTGATCCGCCTTCGAGGCGTTTGAGGGTTTGCACATGCACGCCCGCCGCATCGGCCAGCTCTTTTTGCTTGAGGCCCGTCGCCCGGCGCGCCCGCGCGATGATCGTTCCAATCTTCATGGCGTGGTATTTGTCAGAAACGTTAACGTTTGGCAACTCCTGGGCGCAAACTTGATACAAAAAGTATAACATGCTAGGCTTGTAACGATTTCATGACGTTTCCGGGGCATGCTTCTCTGAACCGACAAGAAGGAGTTCTATGATGTTTCCCCTCGTGGCTTTCGTTCTCTTGCTCGCAGCGCCCAAGGGGGACGTCTATGTGGCGGATGCGGGGACGTTGGTCATGTCCGGAACGGCGGTCCGGCTGGAAGGGATCGCAGTGCCTCCGCCGAACAGCCTGCAGGGGCAGGCCGCGACCGAGATGCTCCGGGCGTTTGTCGAGGGCAAGCTTGTGACCTGCCAGATGCAAGGCGCGGGGATCGCGAGTTTCGCCTCGGGCACGTGTCAGGCGGATGGCGAGGATATCGGGGCGGCCCTGATCGCTTCAGGCCATGCCAGGGAGTGCGCGATTGACTCTGATGACGCCGTCCCGGCCTGCCGGTTGCCTCAAACCGACTAGCGCCGCAGAGCGGGAAGACCGATGCCGGTGGCCTCGAACCCGCCATCAGCCGCGAGAACCTGCCCGGTGATGTAGCTGGCTTTGTCCGAACACAGAAAGGCGATGGCCTCGGCAATCTCCTGCTCGGAGCCGTAGCGGTTCAGGGGGATCGCGTCGTGATAGGCATCGATGATCTCCTGGGAGTGGACAGCCATGGCGAGCTTGGTGCGCACAGGCCCGGGACAGACACAATTGGCGCGAATGCCGTATTCCCCGAGTTCGACCGCCTGTTGCAGGGTCAGCTGGATGACGGCGGCCTTAGACGTGCCATAAGCCACGCGCAGGGTCGACGCCCGGAGCCCCGAGATCGAGGCGATGTTCACGATCGCGCCGCCGCTGTCGCGCAGGGCCGGGGTTGCGGCCTGAACGCAGAGGAAGGGGCCGTCCAGATTCGTGGCCATGACCGTGCGCCAACGCTCAAAGGTAGTGTTTTCGATCGGCCCGAAATCCGCCACGCCCGCGTTGTTCACCAGCGCGTCGATCCGCCCGAACCTGCGCAGGGTTTCGGCCACCATGCCAGACACAGAGGCTGCATCCGAGACATCGCAATCGATCCCGTGGACATTATCGAGGCTGGTGATTGCATCGGCCAGCGCATCCCCATCCCGGTCAATCATCGCGACCTTCCAGCCGGACTCGACAAAGAGGCGTGTGGTGGCCAACCCGATGCCGCGGGCGGCTCCGGTGACGACGGCGATTTTTTCGGACATGTGATCTCCCATTCGCGCGGGGCGCTTTGGGCCAGAGTGCGAGATCGCTCGGTGACAGACAAGGGGCGCGGCGCGCGGGCTGCACGGCGTAAAAAGCCCCCGGCGTGGAGGCGCCGAGGGCTCAGGTTACTCGAAATCAGGGTACTGGCAGGTCGTTCAAATGCCGGATCAGGGCAGCAGAACCGTGTCGATCACGTGGATCACACCGTTGGAGGCCGTGATGTCCGCTGCGATCACGGTGGCATCATTGACCTTCACGCCATCGGTGCCATCCACCTTGACGGTGCCGCCCTGCACGGTGGCCACGTCGAGCTTGGCGCCCGCGAGATCGCCAGACATCACGGCACCCGGGATCACGTGATAGGTCAGGATCGCGGTCAGCTGATCGATGTTCCCCGGTTCCAGCAGGGATTCAACGGTGCCCGCAGGCAGTTTGGCAAAGGCCTCATCGGTCGGGGCGAAGACGGTGAAGGGGCCTTCGCTCTTGAGGGTGTCCACGAGGCCGGCCGCGCCCACGGCAGCGACGAGGGTCGAGAACTGGCTGTCGGAAGCGGCAATATCAACAATATCGGGGGAGGTGCTGGCCATGGGGTCACAAGCTGCGACGAAGGCGACGGCACCAGCGGCTGCCAAGGACTTAAGTGCGAAACGACGGTTCATTTAGGGTCTCTCTTCTCTTCAAAAACGTGATGCCAGCCCGGCCAGAACTCTGGCCGAGCCAACCTTCGGTCTGCCTTACATGGTCGGCAGGATGACGGTGTCGATAACGTGGATGACGCCGTTGGAGGCTTCGATGTCAGCCGCGGTGACGGTCGCGCCGTCCACGGTCACACCACCTTCGGTCATGATCTTGACCGAGCTGCCTTGAACGGTGGCCGCTTCCATCCCGTTGGAGAGATCGCCGGACATCACCTTGGCCGGGATCACGTGATAGGTCAGGATCGCGGTCAGCTTGTCCTTGTTCTCGGGCTTGAGCAGGTCTTCGACCGTGCCGGCGGGCAGCGCCGCGAAGGCGTCATCCGTCGGAGCGAACACCGTGAAGGGGCCTTCGCTTTTCAGTGTCTCCACCAGACCAGCGGCCTGCACAGCGGCTACCAGCGTGCCGAAGCTGCCGGCATCCACGGCCACGTCAACGATATCCATTGCCTTGTCGTCGTCGCTCATCGCGAAGGCCGCACCGGCCATCATCACTGCGGTGGAAGCGGCGAGAAAAGTTCTGCGAATCATGAGTGTATCTCCCTATCAAACATCCGCCCCCATGGCGGATCTCTTGTTCGATGCCGGGCAGTTAGGTGCGTTTTTGAGGGGGGCTTTCCGCCGATGCGGTTGACGACAGTCCGCTGCCGCCTAAGCCCCCTGAAAACCTGAATGCGAGACACGTTTTTGTGATCCGGCGTGACAAATGACGGCAAAGTGTTTCGGAATTCATCGCCTCCAGGGTGGTTTTGCGCCCGCAGGCTGCCTAGCCTTGGAAGAAGCAAGCGGAGGCCAGCGATGGATATGATGGAAAGTGCGGACTGGGTGGCACGGGTCCTGTCGAACGGGTTCATTTTGGTTCTGGGGTTGATTGCGGCGGCGCTGGTTGTGTTGTTCGTCATCGACCGCATGCAGACCGCCGACGCGATCCGTCGCAACTACCCCGTGATCGGGCGGTTCCGGCATATCTTCTCCACCTTGGGGGAGTTTTTTCGCCAATACTTCTTTGCAATGGACCGCGAGGAACTGCCTTTTAATCGCGCGCAGCGGGAATGGGTGAGCCGGGCCTCCTCGGGCAAGGGAAACACGGTTGCCTTCGGGTCGACGCGCAATCTCAGCGTTGTGGGTACGCCGATCTTCGTAAATGCGGCTTTTCCCCCGCTGGATGAGCAGGCCTCGACTGCCGAGCCCATGCTGATTGGGCCCACGGCGCGGCAGCCCTTCGTGGCGCGTTCGATCTTCAACATCTCGGGCATGAGCTATGGGGCGATCTCGAAACCGGCTGTGCTGGCCTTGTCCAAGGGAGCCAAGGCTGCGGGCTGCTGGTTGAACACGGGCGAGGGGGGCTTGAGCGCTCATCACCTGACTGGTGGGGCGGATATCGTCTATCAGATCGGAACCGCGAAATACGGGGTGCGGACGCCCGAGGGCGCGCTGGATGACGAGAAGCTCGCCAAGATGGCCGGCCATGAAGCCGTGCGCATGTTCGAGATCAAGCTTAGCCAGGGGGCCAAGCCGGGCAAGGGCGGGATCCTGCCCGGAGAGAAGGTGACGCCCGAGATCGCCGAGGTGCGCGGGCTGGAGGTTGGACAGACGAGTTACTCTCCGAACCGCCATGTGGAGATTGATGACTGGGAGGACCTGCTGGATTTCGTCCATCATGTGCGCGAGGTCACCGGTAAGCCTGTGGGCATCAAGATGGTGGCCGGGGCCGAACGACCCTTCCGCGAGCTTTTTGAGGCGATTACCGCGCGCGGGACCGATAGCGCGCCGGATTTCATCACACTGGATGGCGGCGAGGGTGGCACCGGGGCAGCGCCCATGCCGCTCATTGATCTGGTAGGGATGACCGTCCGCGAGGCGCTGCCCATGGTCGATGATCTGCGCAGCGAATACGGGTTGCGGGAGCGGATTCGGCTGATCGCCTCGGGTAAGCTGGTCAATCCCGGCGATGTGGCTTGGGCTCTGGCGGCGGGGGCGGATTTCGTCACCTCGGCGCGGGGCTTCATGTTCAGCCTTGGCTGCATTCAGGCGCTCAAGTGCAACAAGAACACCTGTCCCACGGGCATCACGACCCATGATCCGCGCTTTCAAAAGGGCCTCGTGGTTGAAGAGAAGTACAAGCGCGTCGCCAATTATGCGACCGGTGTCGTGAAGGAAGTCGAGACGATCTCTCATTCGGTCGGGGTCTGCGAGCCGCGCCAGATGCGCCGCCATCACGTGCGCCTTGTACAACCCAACGGCACCTCGGTGCCCTTCGATCAGATTCACCCCGTGTTTCAGGAACCCGCTACAACGTGAGCACCCGTGTTTTGGACGTCTGGCGCGGATCGCCTATCTCAAGCGGGTAAAACCGGAGACCTTCATGACGCGCTTTCGCCCAGACCTCAGATATTCGGACATCACTCCCAAAGAGGTGTTCCTGAACCGCCGGAGTTTTCTCGCCAGCGCTGCTGCGGCGGGGATCATGGCCGGAAGTCAGGTCTCGGCGCGGGACTTTGCGGGGGGAGAGACGCCGAATAGTTTCGAGGAGATCACCTCCTATAACAACTTCTATGAGTTTGGCTTCGATAAGGGCGACCCGGCGCGCCATGCCTCGGCCCTGACCACGGACCCCTGGTCGATCAAGGTGGATGGGCTGGTGGACAAGCCCGGGACGTATGACATCTCGGACCTGGTGGATGAGGCCGAGATCGAGGAGCGGATCTATCGCTTCCGTTGTGTCGAGGCCTGGTCGATGGTTATCCCGTGGAACGGGATCGAGCTGAGCAAGATCCTCAACAAGTTTGGCCCGCAGCCTGGCGCGAAATATGTGGCCTTTGAAACCCTCGTGCGCCCCGAAGAAATGCGCGGCCAGCGGCGTGGGGGGAATATCGAATGGCCCTACCGGGAAGGGCTGCGCATGGATGAAGCAATGCATCCGCTAACCCTGATGGGCACGGGGATCTATGGCGAACCCATGCCCAAGCAGAACGGCGCGCCGATCCGTCTGGTCGTGCCGTGGAAATACGGGTTCAAGTCGATCAAGTCGATTGTGCGCATCTCCTTCACCGAAGAAGAACCGCCGACCACGTGGAACATGCTTCAGCCCCGGGAATACGGTTTTTACGCCAATGTGAATCCCGAGGTGGACCACCCGCGCTGGTCCCAGGCCTCTGAGCGGCGGATCGGCGATGGTCGGTTCAACCGGCGGCGCGATACGCTGATGCTGAACGGCTATGCGGATCAGGTCGCGGATCTCTATGCGGATATGGACCTCACCAAGTTCTTCTGATGATCGACCGTCTCAACAGCCTGGCGCGCAAGGTGCCGAACTGGGTGTTCTACGTGTTCGGGCCGCTTCCGGCGGCCTGGCTCCTTTGGCAGGGGTTCAATGGCGCGCTGGGCGTGGATCCGGTGAAGGTCATGGAGCATGAGCTTGGGTTGATCGCGCTGCAATTGCTGATCGCGGGGCTGCTGATCACGCCCCTGCGCCGCCATACGGGTTTGAACCTGATCAAATGGCGGCGCCCGCTGGGGATCCTCGCCTTTGCCTATGTGGTCTTTCATCTGTTGGTCTGGGTGCTGCTGGATATGCAGCTCTACTGGGACCAGATGCTGAGGGATATCGCCAAGCGCCCTTATATCACCGTCGGAATGGTCAGTTTCGTACTGCTGCTGCCCTTGGTGGCCACGTCGAACAACCGCAGCCTGCGCCGTCTTGGGGCGACGGCTTGGAACAAGTTGCACCGTCTGGTCTATCCGGCTGTCCTGCTGGGGGGCGTGCATTTTGTCATGGTCCAAAAAGTGTGGGAGGTCGAGGCGCTCGCCTATCTCGTCACGATCCTGCTGCTTTTGCTGACGCGGGTGAAATGGCGTCCCATCGGGCAGCGTTTGCGCGCCTGAGCAACCCTGCGCGTATTCTCGACAGAGTACCGCCTGCGTGCTATCCCATCTGTCAATTAAGTTAATGGATAGTTTTGAGGGATACTATGAAGGCAATTTTGCTCGCGGGGCTCACATCGCTGGCTCTGGCTGGATCGGCCAATGCTTTGACGCTGACATTCACCTTTGATGGCGAAACAGGATCGAACCCTGGTCTGCCAGGTGCAGGGGACGTCTCGGGCCAAATCGTATACGATACTGCAGGCGCGTCTGTCGTGAACAACAACGTCTTCGATGGGGTCTGGAGCTCGGTTGATCTTGAGGTCAATGGCGCCGCCATCCAATCTGCAGGAATGCCTACGAATAACCGCCTCACCCAGGTACAGCTGGGCGGTGGTACGGACGCGTTCATTTCCGAGTTGGCCGGGGGCTATGCCGATACAGGCAATCCGGGGATTATCGTCGCCGATGTGGATCTGGAAATCCGGGGGCTGGAGATCTTTGATCAGACTTCGGCGCTGTTCAGCTCCCTGCAGGACGGGCAGAGCTTCACCGAGGATGATATCGGGTTCATTTCTCTGGTGATCAATTATGAGAACCAACCGGCCCTGGGTGCTACGATCCTGCGCCTTGGGAACTTCGATTCGATCCGGGTGACCGTGTCGGATCCGATGGCCCCAGCACCCATTCCGCTGCCAGCGGGGATGCCGCTCATTCTGCTCGGGCTCGGCGGATTGGCTCTTGCGCGTCGGCGCAGCTTATCCTGACGCAAGTCAGATGGATGCGAAACCCGCGGCTCTGACCGCGGGTTTTGTCGTTTCTGGAGGGTCTCGCACCAGGTGCTGCAGGCGCGATGCTGCGGATGCATCGCAGAACGCGAAAGGTCCGTCGTAATTTGCAGCAAGTTCCGTGCGTTCTCGATGGGATCGTAGAAAATTCTCATCAAGTATTGAGCGTTTTCATGTGGTTACGAGTTTTTTCGAAAAAAAACACCTGATCGCGAAAAAAGCGCTTGCGACTCCCCGGAGCGATCCGTAAACACCCCCTCACCGGCGGCGCTGAGGCGCACCGGACGCCAAACAAACCGGACGAAACGGGGCGGGCGGCGACATCATACGAGAGATCGGGCAGGACACCTGCGCACACCTTCGGGAGGCGCAACCTAAACGATTTTGACTAAGATGTGCTCTTTGACATTGTAGTATATCTGAAGAGATATGCGGGCGGTTTGGTTGTTGATCGACTTATGAACGTCTGTGTATCGCGCTCTTAGGGGTCCTTATGGGATTTCGATTATAGAGTGTCAGCTTCACTGTTTGTCGGAT
>JBCDKN010000018.1:0-49285 GCA_038746545.1 Pseudomonadota bacterium | reverse complement strand
TGAGGATGGTTTTCAGTTCTTGTGCTTCGAGAAGCGTCAGACCAACGATCTCTTCTGCAAGTTTCTTCAGATCAGCCATTTTACTGTTTCCGTCTGTATGAATGTGTTCCAACGCGTGGTGTTCAACCCCACGCAGATCTCTGACACGGGATCAGGCCGCTTCGGCCTTCTCCTCGATGGTCGACAGGATGCTCGCGATGTTCGAAGCAGGGGCGCCAATGGCACCGGCGATGTTCGAAGCGGGGGCACCGATGCAGGACGCGATCTGAGCGATAAGCTCTTCGCGCGACGGCATGGAGGCCACAGCTTTGACACCCGCAGGGTCCAGGTAGTCCTCGCCCATGGCACCACCAAGAATCTGGTACTTGGTGTTGTCCTTGGCATACGCCTCCGCGACCTTGGCTGCTGCCACGGGGTCTTCGGAATAGGCGAGAACGGTCATGCCCGTAAGAAGTTCACCGATCTTTTCGTTCGGCTTACCCTCAAGGGCAATCTTGGCGAGCCTGTTCTTGGCGACACGAACGGATCCACCGGCTTCACGCATGCGCGCCCGGAAATCCTGCATCTCGGCAACCGTGAGACCTGCGTAATGGGCTACGACCACAACGCCAGAGCTTTCGAAGATCTGGCCGAGTTCCTCAACCAGTTTTTCTTTCTGGGCTCTATCCACAGTTTCACTCCAATTTGGGGGCCCCGGTAGGTCGGTGTCCCCGGCTCAGTTTTACCGGATCGCTCCGGCGGTTTTGGTCCTTTGAACGGGGGCCAAAACCACCTGGGCGCTCAACGGTCTGAGCACTTTGGGTAGTAAGACTGATCCCGTCTCAGGCAGGAATTAGCACCCTTCGGGCAACCCACCGTCTCGGACGAATGCGGGTCGCGCGAATCCACGCGCGTCCCGGCCCGCGGCTAGTAGACCGATTTTCGCGATACAACAAGCATGAACTGCGCGAACGCTATGTTAATCGCCGCCAATGCGCGTGCAACACCCCAGCAGCGGCGCATAGAAGGGCGGTTCGCGGGACAAAGTGAGCTTTCGCTGCGGTTGCGCCAAGGTCGGCTCTGCACGTCGATGGCTGGAACTCGAAGCGATGATGGTCAACTGACCGCCGATATGGCGAAATCGGCTCATGTGCACCCGGCATGCCGAGCCAGCCAGTCCGTCAACGGCTCTCGAAATGGCGAAGTAGGTCTGTAACGGCACTAAGTTCAACCGCCGTCAAAATGGTCTGATCTACGCTGTTCTCCAGTTCTTTGAGAATGTAGTAATCATTTTCTCTAGCGATTTTGCCGCTCTTGAGAACTTTTCTGACAGTCTTCGCAACTAAGCCTGCCTCAAACTGGAACTCAAAACCTGCTTCGTTTCGAAAATCACTCAGGAATTTTCGGATCTCAGATGAAACCTCCTCGCCACCAGTATTCATCAGAAGGCAAAAATCGGAATATGTGTGCGAGTACCACTCACGTACGAATTGAAGAATTTGGCTGTATCGGCCACCCGCATTGTCGAAGTACTCGAGGAACGCTGTGCTTGGCTCAACAATCATATTCAGATCTTCTTGCCGGATTTCTCCATTGGCGGCTTTGATGCCAGCAAGCCGCCAAGCGCGATAGAACTCCAACCCTTTCAAAAGCCGGAGCAACTCGTCCCTAGCCGCATCTCGTTTTGCGCTATCGGTCATTCTTACTCTTTCACTGGACCAGGTTCCATAACATAGCTGCCCTTCGCTTGCCGCGCAGCACCAGTGACTGAAGGCTCAAACCAGTTACCCAAAGCGCATCTCCTTCACGAAAAAGGGCGACCCGAGGGCCGCCCTTTGAAACACGATCCGAGATCGGCTCAGTTGCCGGTGGCGCTGTCCACGGCGATGGTTACGCCCGGGCCCATGGTGGAGCTCAGGGCGATCTTCTTCATATAGGCACCCTTGGCGCCGGACGGCTTCGCCTTGGAGACGGCGTCCACGAAGGCGCGCACGTTCTCGATCAGCTTGGCCTCATCAAAGGACGCCTTGCCGACGCCTGCGTGCACCACGCCGGCCTTCTCGGCCTTGAACTGCACTTCACCGCCCTTGGCAGCCTCAACCGCGGCTTTGACATCCATGGTCACCGTACCGACCTTGGGGTTCGGCATCAGGTTGCGCGGGCCGAGGATCTTACCCAGGCGACCCACGATCGGCATCATGTCCGGGGTCGCAATGCAGCGGTCGAACTCGATCTTGCCGGACTGGATGGTCTCCATCAGGTCCTCTGCGCCGACGATATCGGCACCAGCGGCCTGAGCCTCCTCGGCTTTCGGACCACGGGCGAAGACGGCTACGCGAACGGTCTTGCCGGTGCCGTTGGGCAGGCTGACCACGCCGCGGACCATCTGGTCTGCGTGGCGAGGGTCAACGCCGAGGCACATGGCGATCTCGATGGTCTCATCGAATTTCGAGGTGGCGTTGCCCTTGATCAGGGAGACGGCCTCTTCCACGGTCACGTCGGTCTTGCCAACCAGAGCTTCGCGGGCGGCGCGGGTGCGTTTTCCAAGCTTAGCCATCTTACTTCACCTCGATGCCCATGGAGCGGGCAGAGCCCAGGATGATCTGCATCGCGCCGTCGATATCGTTGGCGTTCAGATCCTTCATCTTCGCTTCGGCGATCTCGCGCACCTGCGCGGCGGTCACCGTGCCCACAACCTGACGGGAGGGGGTGTTGGCGCCAGATTTCACCTTGGCGGCCTTCTTCAGGTAGTAAGACGCGGGCGGCGTCTTGATGTCCATGGTGAAGGACTTGTCCTGATAGTAGGTGATCACGGTCGGGCACGGCGCGCCGGGCTCCATATCCTGGGTCTTGGCGTTGAACGCCTTGCAGAATTCCATGATGTTGATACCGCGCTGACCGAGCGCCGGGCCCACGGGCGGGGACGGGTTCGCTTGTCCGGCGGGCACCTGCAGCTTCATCGTGCCTGCGAGTTTCTTGGCCATCTGGCCTCTCCTTCTTGTCAACACCCGGCCAGACGCGTCCGGTGGGCTTCATGAACGGGCGGACCCGTTCGGGTTGCCGTGGTTCGGGTTGGCGGTCGCGACCGCCGCGCCTCCCACGTTTGCACTCAGGCCGTTTTCGAGACCTGCGTGAATTCCAGCTCGACCGGGGTGGCCCGGCCAAAGATCGAGACCGTCACCTTCAGGCGGCTGTTCTCGTCATCCACTTCTTCGACGCTGCCCGAGAAGCCCTCGAAGGGTCCGTCGGTCACGTTGACCTCTTCGCCAATGTCGAAGGTGATCAGGCTGCGCGGCGCCTCAGCACCTTCCTCGACACGGTTGAGGATCTGATTCACTTCCTCATCGCGCATGGCCATGGGTCGGCCCTGCGGCCCGAGGAACCCGGTGACGCGGTTGATCGAGTTGATCAAGTGATAGCCTTGGTCGGTCATCTCCATGCGAACCAGCACGTAGCCGGGCATGAAGCGGCGCTCGGCGGTGACCTTCTTGCCGCGCCGAACCTCGATGACCTCTTCGGTCGGGACGAGCACTTCCTCGATATCGTCCTCGAGGCCCGCCTCCTCGACAGAATGACGGATCTGCTCAGCAATCTTCTTCTCGAAATTCGAGAGAACGCTTACCGAATACCACCGCTTGGCCATGTCGCTCGTTTCCCTGCCCTTGAGGCGTTTGCCGGGCGCTGTGCCCGGAGAATTCCTGAGTGCCGGACCGACCGCCGGCGGGTCCCCGGATAAAAAACAGCGTGCAGCACGAATCGCAGCACGCTATTTCAGGGGATGCGGTGGCGTTTAGCCCCGTTATTACGCGAATTCAACCGGGTTTTGCCTGAGGGCTGTGCTCAGCCCCTACGCGGCAGCGGTCAGCTTCCGAAGAAGTTCAGCACCGCCTGCAAGCCAGTACGGATCGTCCAGTCCACGAAGAAGAAAAAGATCGCCGTCAGGACCGCCATGACAAAGACCATGGTGGAGGTGACCAGCACCTCTTTGCGCGTCGGCCAAGTCACTTTTGAGACTTCGGCGCGCACCTGCTGAAGAAACTGGAACGGGTTGGTGGTAGCCATGGAACTCTATCGCCTGACGCTGTTAGATTTGCTGCAGATACGCGGTCGATGCCCGGATTTCAAGGCGCATTGCGTGCCTAGGGACGTCGGCACACGGCAGGGTGACCTGCCGTAGCGCCGCACCGCGCGGCCCGGATCAGGGCTGCTCGTCGTCATCATCCGAGTTGTCGGGCAGGTTGAACAGGCTGTCCGCATCCACAAGAGTGCTCTTGTCCTCTTCTTCCTCATCATCCCCCCCCAGCAGGGTAAAGCTCTCGAGACCGGAGATGGCCGTGGGCATCCGCGGCTCCGGCTCCATCTCCAGCGACTGCTCGGTGGAGACCAGCTTGCGACGCTCGTCATCGCTCATCAGCTCGCCATCGCGGGCCTTCTTGGCGGCGGCCTTTTGAACGGCGGCATCCAGCTCGGACTGCTTACACAGACCCAGCGCCACCGGGTCGATGGGCTGAATGTTCTGGATGTTCCAGTGGGTGCGCTCCCGGATCGCCTGAATCGTCGGCTTGGTGGTGCCCACCAGCTTGGAGATCTGGCCGTCGCTGAGTTCCGGATGGAACTTCACCAGCCACAGGATCGAGGCCGGACGGTCCTGTCGCTTGGAAAGCGGAGTGTAGCGCGGGCCACGGCGCTTTTCCTCGCCCGTGGCGGCCGGGTTGTATTTCAGCTTGAGCTTGTAGGTCGGGCTCTTCTCACCACGATCAATCTCGATCTGGTCGAGTTGATTGTTCGCGATCGGGTCAAACCCTTTCACGCCCGTGGCCACATCGCCATCCGCAATGCCCTGCACCTCGAGCTCGTGAAGCTCGCAGAAATCGGCGATCTGCTTGAAGCTCAGCGTCGTGTTGTCGACCAGCCAGACCGCGGTCGCCTTCGTCATCAATGGTTTTGCCATTGCGTGCATCTCCTCAAATCCTGGGCCGGTCGAGGGCCGCAGACATACCTTCCCCCGCGCCGGAAACCGGCGGCACCGAGCGTGGTGCAGGTTCTCGCTTTGGGGGAACTTGCCGGGTATATAATGCGCGAACCACTGTGAGGGAAGCCCGAAATGCGTCCATGCCCCCGCGTTCTAACGCTTTGGATCGGCCTGTTGCTGGGCGCGCTCAGTCTGGATTCGGCCCTGGCAGACGGGGAACCGGCAGGGGAGTTCGACTACTATGTCCTCGCGCTGAGCTGGTCGCCGAACTGGTGTGTGCGCGAAGGCGATGCCCGTGACGCCCCGGAATGCGCGCCAGGAGAGGCGCGCGGCTGGACGCTCCACGGGCTCTGGCCGCAATATGATCGCGGTTGGCCAAGCTACTGCCGCACCACTGCCCGGGACCCGTCACGCCGGATGACCGGTGCGATGACGGACATCATGGGATCGAGCGGTCTTGCCTGGCATCAGTGGAAGAAGCACGGGCGCTGTTCCGGGCTGTCGGCAGAAGCGTATTTCGCAGCCTCCCGCGCGGCCTTCGGTCAGATCACCCGGCCCGAGATCTTGCGAAAGCTGGACCGCGAAGTGGCCCTGCCCGCCGCCGTGATCGAGGAGGCATTCCTGCGCGAGAACCCGTCATTGCAACCGGAGATGATCACCATCACCTGCCGGGATCGCCGGATACAGGAGGCCCGGATCTGCCTGACCCGGGACCTCTCGCTGCGACGCTGCGGAGAGGATGTTCTACGCGAGTGTCAGCTCGATGACGCATTGTTCGCACCACTGAGATAATCCCGACGCAGAGGGATTTTTGCATGTCGATTCGCGAATTGACCCCAGTTGAGCGATCGCTACAGTCAAGTATTCGCTCAATATTTCACTAATTTCGCAATAACTCGCCTATTTTCTACTCGTTTTGCAAAAACCATGTTAAAATAGAGCCTTGTAACCCATGTGAGTAACGAGGTGCCCCACCCATGACCCGCTTTACCGTCTTCGGCCTGTGCGTCGCAGCCGCGACCCTCTGTGCCCCGCTCGCGGCCTCCGCCGCGACGTACAACATCAACAGCATCGTGCAGACACTCGGCACGGCTGATCCCTACCCGAACGGGTTTGGCAGCTCCGTATTCCACGACCAGACCGCGGGCCAGATGTCCGGCGACGTCCTCGACACCCTGACCCTTGCCACGCCAACGCTTGTCGCACCCAATCTCTGGGACAGTGATACGGGTGTCATCGGCTTCGAGTTCAATCTCGCGGGCGGCGGTTCGGGAACCGCGACCGGCACGCTCAGCCTGACCAACACAGCGACCAGCTCCATCGGGTATCAAAGCGTGGCGGGTTCAATCGACATCACCTTCACCGCCGACAGCGTCTTTGGCGCGACCACCGAGACGTTTGTCTTCGCCGACGCTTTCCACAATCCCGAAGCGAACGGTACCGATCTATCCCAGATCAGCCTCTGGGGGGATCTGGACAACTACAATTCCGCCGATTGCAGAACCGGTGGAGCCGCGACCTGTATCGGGATCGACCTCCGCCTTGGCATCAAAGAACAGGAACCGCTGGTGATCCCGACGGTTCCCCTTCCTGCACCGGCATTCCTACTGCTTGCCGGACTTGGCGGTCTGGGGTTGATGCGCCGCAAGGCCTGATCCACGGACCGACCCTACAGGTCGCGGCGGAGCATGGTTACCCCTCCGCTGCGACCTGATCCCTCAGCAAACGCCGCAAGATCTTGCCCGAGGCTGATTTTGGCACAGCCTCCACGAAGGCAACCCGCGCCAATTGCTTGTAATGGGCCAGATGGGCGTCCGCATGGGCAATAACGGCCGCCTCATCCAGATCCTCCTGAACCCGTACCACGAAGGCCATGGGCCGTTCGCCCGCCTCCGCATCCGGGATCCCGATCACAGCGGCATCGCTAATCCCGTCATGGCTGAGCAACACGGCTTCGAGCTCGGCAGGCGCGACCTGAAATCCCTTCACCTTGATCAGTTCTTTCACTCGATCGGTGATGAACAGCGTCCCGTTTCCGTCAAAACGGCCCACATCCCCGGTGCGCAACCAGCCCTCGGGCAGCAGCGTCTCGGCCGTGGCCTCGGGTCGGTTGAGATAGCCGAGCATCACCTGAGGCCCCCGGACCCAGAGTTCCCCCTCCGCGTCCTGAAGCGCATCCGCGCCGGTCTCTGCGTCCACGATCCGGCACTCGGTCGCCCCGATGGTCTGACCGACCGCCCCGGGGACATTCCGTCCCTGCGGCGTGATATGTGAAACCGGGCTCATCTCGGTCATGCCATAGGCCTGCACCATTTCGCAGCCCAGCCGCGCCGCAACGGCATCAGCCACGTCCCCGCCGAGCGGCGCCGCGCCGGAGACGATATACTCAAGGCTCGACAGATCGAATTGATCGACCATCGGATGCTTGGCCAGCGCCAGCGCGACAGGCGGCGCGATGTAAAGCTTGCGCGGCTTGTGGGTTTGGCACAGCGATAGAAATTGCTCGAGATCGAAGCGGGGCATGGTCACTACCGCAGCCCCGCGTGCGAGATACAAGTTCATCAGAACCGTCATCCCGTAAATGTGGAAAAAGGGCAGGAAACCAAGCGTCACGTCACCCGGCTGAATGTCGATGACATCCACGCACTGGTCGACATTCACGACCAGATTGCGATGGCTGAGCATCACACCCTTGGGCAGCCCGGTCGTCCCCGAGGAATAGGGCAGCACGACAGGGTCCTTCACCAGATCCACAGGCACTTGCGCGGTCAGGGGCGGCCCGAACAGCGCGTCGAGCCCGCCCGCGCCCGAAACCCCGATCATCACGATCTCAGACACCCCTGCGGCCTGCCCGGCCTTCTGGGCCAATTCGGCAAAGGGCGGCACGGTGATCAGCATCTGCGCGCCACTATCCCGAAGCTGATGGGCGGCTTCCTCGGCGGTGTAGGTGGGGTTCAACGTGGTGACGGTTGCACCCGCAAAGGCGACCCCGTGAAAAGCTGTCGCGTAGTCCGAGACGTTCGGCGCCATGATCGCGATGACATCCCCGGGTCCGATTCCGCGGGCATTGAGTCCTCCAGCCAAGGCGCGGATGCGCTTCTCAAGCTCTGCGCCGCTCATCACGGCACCGCTTGGGCCATCAATCATCGCCGGACCCGTGCCCGAAATCGCGAGACCCTCGAACAAAGCCTCGGTGATCGACACATCGCGCAGAGGCGTGTCCCTATAACCGCTTTTGTAGATCGTCATATCGTCTCCTCCCGCGCCGAGCCTAACAGGCTTTGACGCCGAAGCGAGAAAGATCCGCCTAGCGCCCGGTCAACAAACGGCGCGTGGCGTCGGCGACCAGATCCTCCACCGGGGTCTGCATCTTGGCGAACTCCGCCTTGCCATCGATCCGCAGGAAGGACATGCCATGCACAAAGGTCCAGAGTGGAAAGGACGCTTTCAGCACATCCTCATCGACCTCGGTCTTGCCGAGATAGGCCGCCACCTGCATGAGCAGGCCACCGTAGCAGTCATGACCAGCTTCCTCGAGATCCTCGCGTTTGTAGTCTTCGGAAAACATCACCCGGAAGACCCCCGGATGGGCCTCGGCGAAAGCCACATAAGACACGCCCGAAGCAATGATCCCCTCAACAGACCCATGGGGAAACGGCGCCGCCGCTGCATGCAGCCGGGTCGTCATCTCGGTCATCCCCTCAAGGATTACTGCCGCCAGCATGTCGGTCTTGTCCGAAAAGTGCCGATAGGGCGCTGCGGTCGAGACCCCGGCCCGGCGACAGGCTTCGGAGACCGAAAACCCCTCAGGACCCTTTTCTTCCACAAGTTCGCGAGTCGCAGTGACCAGTTGCTGGCGCAGGTCCCCGTGGTGGTACCCAGCCTTTCCTGTCACCTTTGTTGCCTGTTTCACGTGCGATCTGCCTTGTTTTCCAAGCGCATTCGCGCCCGGGCACAGCCTTGGCCATGCGAGAGGAAAATAAATGTTAGACTTTCTAACACCAGCGCCCTAGATAGGATCGATGTAAGACATTCTAACTTCTTTCTCGCCCATCCGCAAGGAGCCCGCCATGCCCATCACGCCGCCTCCCGCCTCTAACGACGCGCTTCGCCCCTCCCTTCTGCGCAAAGTTCTGCGCCGGCTGGGCATCCTGACCGGGACAGGGCTGACCATCGGGCTGGCCATTGGGCTGGTGACGACCGGCTCGGGGCTGATCGCCGCGCGGGCTGCCGGGGACAGCGCACCGAGCCAGGAGTCGGTTCTGCCAGTGGAAGTCGCGCCGCTGGTGGTTCAGGACAGCTATGCGGTCACGGCGGCCTTCACCGGGCAGGTCGAGGCCGCGCGCAGCGCGGACCTGGGGTTCGAGGCAGGCGGCACCCTGGCGGAGGTGCTGGTGGATGAAGGTGACCGGGTGGCCGAGGGCGATGTACTCGCGCGGCTCGACATTCGCAGCTTGCAGGCCAACCGCGCCGCCCAGAACGCCGCCCGGGATGCAGCCATTGCGCGCCGGGACCTCGCCAAACTCACTGCTGAACGGCAACAAAGACTGGCAGCCTCGGATTTCTCTTCAACCCAGCGGGCCGATGAGGCGCGCTTCCGTCTCGCCGAGGCAGAGGCCGAAATTGCCCAGCTCGACGCCACGCTCATGACCATCGACATCGCCCTCACGAAATCCGAGATTACCGCGCCCTTTGCCGGAACGGTTGCCGACCGGTTGCGGGACGAGGGTGCGCGGCTCGGCAGCGGCACTCCGGTGCTGCGGCTTGAGGAAACCGACGCGCCCCACCTGCGCGTGGGCCTGCCCGATGCGCTGGCCAGCGCCCTGCCCGCCAAGGCGGAGGTCGCCGTGACACTGCCCCGCGGCACCGGAACAGCCACGCTGGACCGACTGCGCCCGGATCTGGACCCTGCAACGCGGACCCGCGCCGTGCTTTTCACGCTGGATCAGCCCGCGCCCTCTGGCACGCTGGTCTCGTTGGAACTGGCGCGTGAGGTGCCCGGCACAGGTGCCTGGGTCCCGCTATCAGCCTTGAGCGAGGGGATTCAGGGTCTCTGGACGCTCTACCTGCTGGATGACACGAACACGCTGCGTCGGGAATCGGTCGAAGTCCTTCACGCCACGGGCAGCCGCGCCTTCGTCGCCGGGGCGTTCCCCCACGGCGCCCGCTACGTGCCTGCAGGCGCGCACCGGGTTGCCCCGGGCCAGCGCGTCACCCCAATCGCGGCGGAGGGCTGATCTATGTACACTCTTCCCTTCCGCAACCCACGGCTGGTGATCCTCGCCCTGCTGGTGATCATCTCTGCTGGGGCTTCGGCCTTTCTGTCGCTGGGACGGCAGGAAGACCCGACAATTACCAATCTGAACGCCACCATCACCACGCTCTATCCCGGAGCCGAGCCCAGCCGGATCGAGGCATTGATCTCGCAACCCCTCGAAGAGGAGATGCGGACGCTGGCGGATATGAACACCATCTCCTCGACTTCTGCGACCGGGATCTCGGTGATCAGCCTCGAGCTGAACGAGACCACGGACCCCGCCAAGATCGAAGAGATCTGGTCCAAGGCCCGGGACGGCGTGACCGATGTGGCACGGACCTTCCCCAGCGGCGCCCTCCCCCCGGAGTTTGACAGCGACGGTATCGCGGCATTCGGTGCGATCTTTGCGGTCAAGCCCAGCGCCGGGGCGGCCAACCCCGCCGTGCTGGCCCGCACGGCCGAGGAGCTCGCCGAACGCTTGCGCAACGTGCCCGGCACCAAGAGCGTAGAGAGCTTCGGCACTCCCGCAGAAGAGGTCCTCGTCACCCTGGACCCCGCCCAGATTGCGGCACTGGGCCTTACGCCCGAGGCGATCTCCGGCGCGGTGCGGCGGGCCGATGCCAAGGTGCAATCCGGACGGCTGGTAAGCGGCAGCACCGATATTTTGCTTGATGTGCAGGGCGACATCGAAGCGCTCGACCGCCTGCGCCAGATCGTTCTGATCACCGGCAGCGCCGGGCAGGTCACCCGTCTGGGCGATGTGGCAGAGGTCGCGCGCACCCCGCGCACGCCCGCTGCTGCCATGGCACTGGTGGATGGTCAGGACGCCGTGCTTCTGGGCGTGCAGGCCAATGAAGGCCTGCAGATCGATGTCTGGATGGGCTGGGTGCAGGATGAAGTCGCCGATTTCGAGGCGCTGCTGCCACGCTCGCTCGTGGTCGAGCAGCTCTTTGATCAGGCGGTCTATACCGCCGAGCGGCTGACAGAAGTTGCGGTCAACATGGCAATCGGCGTAGGGCTCGTGGTCCTCGTTCTGCTCGTGACGCTTGGTGTGCGCGCCGCGCTGATCGTGGCCGCCGTGTTGCCTCTGGTCAGTCTGGCCACGATTGCCTCGATGAACTTTATCGGCTTGCCAATCCACCAGATGAGCGTGACCGGCCTGATCGTGGCGCTGGGATTGCTGGTCGATGCGGCCATCGTGATGACCGACGACATCCGCCAGCGTCTGGCCAGGGGTGCGACACGGCTGGCCGCCGTCGATACGGCGATCCGCCGCCTGGCGGCACCGCTTCTGGCCTCGACCGTGACTACGGCGCTGAGTTTCGTCCCGATGATCCTGTTGCCCGGTGGGGCCGGAGACTTTGTGGGCGCGATCGCCATCGCCGTGGTGCTGATGCTGGTCTGGTCCTTTGTCATCGCGCTGACAATCACCCCTGCCCTTGCCGGGTGGCTCCTGCCCGAGGGCGGGCGCGGTGCTGGATTGGCCTCGGGGGTGCCTGGGCGGGTGTTCCATGCGAGCCTGCGCTGGTCCGTGAAGAACCCGGTCCGCTCCGTCGCCCTGGCGCTTGTCCTGCCGGTCATGGGATTTGTCAGCTTCCCCACTCTTACAGCACAGTTCTTTCCCGGCGTGGAACGCGACCAGTTCCATATCGAGGTGGATCTGGCAAAGGGCACCGCCCTCTCGGAGACCCATGACCTCGTCGAGGCCATGGACGCAGATCTGCGTGCTACGGACGGGATCACCCGGGTGGCCTGGACCCTCGGCGAAAGCGCCCCGGCCTTCTACTATAACATCGTCGGCACGCGGCAGGGCGAGCCCAGCTTCGCGCAAGCGCTGATCACAACCAGCTCACCTGCGGCCACCGCCGCCCTTCTGGAACCCCTGCAAACGCGGCTGACAGAATCCTATCCCGAGGCCCGGATTCTTGTGCGGGGTCTGGTGCAAGGCCCGCCGGTGGACGCGCCCGTGGAGTTCCGGCTTGAGGGCCCGACGCTCGAGGTGCTGCGCGCCGAGGGCGAGCGCCTGCGCGCAATCCTGTTGGGTGTCGAGGGCATCACCACCGTGCGCGCCAGCTATGAAGGCGGCGCCCCCAAGGTTCAGGTTGATGTAGATGAGGCGGCTGCACAGCTCGCAGGTCTCAGCCTCGCCGACGTGGCGCGGCAGTTGCAGACGGGCCTCGATGGTGTCACCGGCGGGTCATTGATCGAAGCGTCGGAACAGCTCCCCGTGAGGGTGCAGCTGGGGGCGGGAACGCGGGACGATTTGGAGCGGATTTCACAGATGCTCATCGTACCACCACCGGGGACAGGCCGTCAGAGCCAAACCCTGCCCGCGTTCCCCCTATCCGCCATCGCCGAGATCGCGTTAGTGCCTTCGGACAGCCCCATCGCACGGCGCGACGGCACCCGGGTCAACACGGTGCAGGCCTTCATCGCGCCGGACCTGCTGCCGCAGGAAGCGCTCGTGCGGGCTCAGGCTGCGATCGATGCGACGGGCTTTGCCCTGCCTGCCGGGTACACGCTGGCAATTGGCGGAGACGCGGATGCGCGCAACGACACGGTGAACCGGCTGATGGCACCGCTGGGGCTGATCGTGACCCTGTCACTGGCAACCATCGTACTGACATTCGGCTCCTTCCGGCTCTCTGCCGTGACGATGGTGGTGGCCGTGTTGTCGGCCGGGCTTAGCATCCTGTCGCTGGCGGTGTTTCAGTACCCGTTCGGGATCACCGCGATCATTGGGGTGATCGGCTCCATCGGAGTATCAATCAACGCGGCCATCATCATCCTCACGGGCTTGCAGCAGGACGAAGCTGCGGCTGCCGGGGATCGAGACGCCATGGCTCAGGTCGTCATGAACGGCTCGCGCCATATCCTCTCGACCACGCTGACCACATTCGGGGGCTTCCTTCCCCTGATCTTGGCCGGTGGCGGGTTCTGGCCCCCCTTCGCCATGGCGGTGGCGGGCGGTGTGCTGCTCTCGACAGTGGTCAGCTTCTATTTTACCCCGCCGCTCTTTGCACTGGTCCGCCCCCGGACATCCAAAGCCGCCCGAGAAGCAGATGCCGCGGACACGCCCAGCCATCCGGTGTCGCTCAAGATCGCAGCGGAATAGCCACAAGTCCCCTGTCCGCGACCTCCAGGCCGCGGACAGGCCGGGTCCTTGCACAACCCGGTTTCTTAAGTCTCTAAATATCCCCGCCGGAGGCTCCCCAAGTCGCAAGCCGCGCCAAGGTCAACAGTTCAGACCGCCAGAACGATCTTGCCGATATGGGCTGAACTCTCCATCCGCGCATGGGCCTCGGACGCCTTGTCCAGATCATAGGTGCTGTCCATCACCACCTTGATCCGGCCCGAGGACAGAAGTGGCCAAACCTCCCGCTCCAGATCCTCGGCAATCCGTGCCTTGGCGAGATCCGATTGCGGGCGCAGGGTCGAGCCGGTAATCGTCAACCGCCGCATCATCAACGGCGCGAAATTCACGGCCATCTTCGGGCCTTGCAGGAAGGCAATCTGCACGAGACGTCCGTCCTCCGCGAGGCTCTTGAGATTGCGCAGAATGTAGTCGCCCCCCACCATGTCGAGGATCACATCCGCGCCACCTTCCGCCTTAAGGACCGGCACGAAATCCTCTTCGCGGTAGTTGATGGCGCGCTCAGCACCCAGTTCCGTGCAAGCAGCGCATTTCTCTGCCGATCCTGCCGTCGCAAAAACCCGCGCGCCTCGCGCATGGGCCAACTGAATCGCCACAGTCCCGATCCCCGAGGACCCGCCATGGACGAGAAACCGTTCACCGCCGACAAGCCCGCCCCGGGTCACCACATTGGACCAAACCGTATAGTGGTTCTCGCAAAGCGCAGCGGCCTGATCCATGGGCATGCCATCTGGGATCGGCAGAGCATGGGCAGCAGGGCAAACCACATATTCCGCATAGCCTCCGCCCGGGGTCAGCGCGCAGACCGCATCGCCCACCGACCAGCGTGCCACGTCCGGACCAGTCGCCACGACCGTGCCCGAGACCTCCAGCCCCGGCAAATCACTTGCCGTGGGCGGTGGCGCGTAGCTGCCCGCGCGCTGGAGCGCATCGGGGCGGTTCACGCCGGCGAAGGCGACCTTGATCAGGATCTGCCCCGCACCGGGCACGGGCACGGGACGCTCGCAGGGGCGCAGAACCTCGGGTCCGCCCGGTTCCGTGATCTCTACGGCGCGCATCGTCTGGGGCAAATCCATGGGGGTCGTCCTATTTCGGCCGAAAGGATCCGGGCAGATCCGCTCGGGGCAGTTTCGAGGGCGGCTTGATCTGGCTCAGCACCCAATTCGGGCCGCTCATCAGCCCGCGCAACAGCGGGTTCTTGTTCACGGCCCCTTTGACCTCCTCGATTTTCATCACATCGTCAATCCGACGGTCGAGGAAGGCCCAGGTGGCCACATCCCCCTCGGAGGTGTCGCCCAGCCAGTAGAGCACCGTCGCGCCATAGACCCCGGCCAGGGTCGCGCGCTTGGAGTACCAGTTGAAATCATTGGAACTGTCGCCGAGGGTCTCCCAGATCAGATCACAGGTTCCCCAGATTGCCTTGACCCCATCAGCCGCATATTGCGGCAGCGCAAAGAGGGTCGTGCCCCGGCGCACGGCCTCCTTGTCATCGACCGCCTCGAGACGATAGCGCACCGCCGCTGCCACCTTGTCGCGAAACCGCAGACCATCCAGGGGCTCGCGCTTGAGCCGGGCGACCATCTCCGCATCTCCGCGCGTATGGAAGGCCAGGGCCAGATCCACATGGCGACGCGGGAAAAGGGTCTCGGCCAGCCCGGGCTCAATCTCGGCAT
The DNA here is from genome assembly GCA_038746545.1 of Pseudomonadota bacterium. Lineage (GTDB taxonomy): Bacteria > Pseudomonadota > Alphaproteobacteria > Rhodobacterales > Rhodobacteraceae > Dinoroseobacter. The sequence goes on along the minus strand of JBCDKN010000018.1, from coordinate 34,250 downwards.
CCGCGCAAGCCGCCTCAAAAGTGGCGGGCGACCAGCCATCGAAGGCGACATGGATCAGCGCGGCATCGAGCAGTGCATCGCGCAGTTCCGGGGTGGTGCGGGTGTCGGTCATCAGGGTCTCCAGGCAAGCGGCTCAACGGGCGGACAGGTGTGCTGGACATCTAACCCAGCCCTTGCTATACGGCCACTTCCTGCAATCTGACGCAACACAAACTTAGGAAGGTGGTGACAACCACATGCAGGTCAGCGTACGCGACAACAACGTCGATCAGGCACTGCGGGCTCTCAAGAAGAAGCTGCAGCGCGAGGGTGTGTTTCGGGAAATGAAGCTCAAGCAACATTACGAAAAGCCCTCCGAGAAGAAAGCACGCGAGAAGGCCGAGGCCATTCGCCGTGCCCGTAAACTCGCACGCAAGAAAGCCCAGCGCGAAGGGGGGCTCTAGGCCCAGCTCGCTCAGCTTTCGCTGAAAACGACGACCCCCGAGGCCTGGCCCGGGGGTTTGTTGTTTTTGGGGACCGCTCAGAAAAGATGCGGCGCGTATTTCCAAGCATCCGCATCAGGCGTGACACTGTCGAGATCGAAATCATTGTCGATCAGATGCTGGGCGGAGGTCTCGCCAAGTGCGGCGGCCCGCGCGATCACACGCCGCCCCTCAACCTCGTTTCGCGGCACACCGCGCCCGCGCAGAAGGTCCAGCCCGTAGTTGAACATGGCGACCTCGCTGCCCAACTCGGCCGCGCGCCGGTCCCACTCCGCTGCCGCTTCGGGATTCTCCGGCCCGGCAAGGCCGTTATCCTCCATCCAGCTCAGCCAGGTCATGCCCTGCACATTGCCCCGGGCGGCGCTATCCTCGAAGAGCGCGCGCGCTTCCTCATGCAGCCCGGCCTTGGCCGCGCCATAGCCCAGCGCGCTGTCCATGGGGGAAGGTTGGCCAATTTTCAGCCGGGCGAGCGCACCCCGCAGGGACAGCTCCTCGGGGTTGTGGGTGCCATGATCCTCCACCAGCATTTGATGCGGGTTGGGGGCCGGGCTTTCGGCAAGCGCCGCAGTGCCAAGCAGAAGCAAAGCGGTCAATGAGATCGTACGCATGGGGGCCTCCTGTTCTAACCACATCAGTGGAGCGTAACGCGCACGGCGATGCGTGAGATCCGTGCAAGAAACTGTCAGAAAATTGTAAAATCACCCCGGCAGGCGATATCCCTGCCCATGTACGGTCTCAATCACTGGTGCGCGGCTGCGATCGGGGTCGAGTTTGCGGCGCAGCGTGGCGATGTGCTGATCCAGCGCACGGCTGTTGGGCATGTAGTCCCGACCCCAGCCCACATCATAGAGTTCATCCTTGCTGAGCACCGCACCGCGATTCTCAGCAAGATGCTGCAGCAGCCGCAGATCCCGCGCGCTGAGATCTGCTGTCACCTCGCCGCGGGTGGCCCGCATCCGCCGAGGGTCAATCACGACATCTCCGAGCGCGAACTCCGTAGGGTCTGGCTCCGTGAGCTCGGACATCAGCATTGGGCGGGCCGCTGATCGCAGGTGGCGCACCGCGAGAACTCCCGTCACCGCAGCCAGCGCCAACCCCAGAGCCAGCCCCCATGGCCGCCTCTTCGCAGGGACGGCTTCCATCGTCGCGGCACGCAGATCCGCCTCCGTGGCAAAGCCAAGCTCGGCTGCAAGGGCGGACGGGTCGAGCAGCAAACAAACGTCCCACAGGCGATGACACCAGGCCAGTGTACCGGGCGACAGGCCGTCCTCGGCCCAGGCCATTGGACCAGCACGGCTCCGCAGTGCCTCCAGCCCCGGCAGAACCCGCAGCACGCGATCGTCGCTCACATGTTGCAAGCCATCCGGCGGAGGGAAAACGAGAGCCTCGCCCCGCCAAATAGCCAAGCCGATCAACGCTGGATCTCCTGCCAGTCGAAACCTCAGGTTCCCCGGTCCTCGATCCAGGGTCTCGCTCAAAAACTGTGCCCGCTCGGTCAGGACGGCATCAATCTCGGCCCGGTCCATGGCCAAGACCGGGCGCGCGCCCAACGTCAGGGTCAGACTAACCAAAAGACAAGCCAAAAACCGCATGTGCCAAAGCTACCGCATTTTTCCCAGCCCGCGCAGCGCGCCAAAAGTCGAACACCCTAGAGTGGCAGCGCTGTGGTTTTGAACACCGTGCGCAGTGCGAAGCTCGACTGAATCTGCGCCACCCCTGGCAAGGTCGCAAGACGGCTGCGATGCAGGGCGGCGAAGGCCTCAGTGTCCTGCGCGACGACCTTGAGAAGATAATCAGCCTTGCCCGCCATCAGGTGGCATTCGAGCACTTCGGGCACGGTTTGCACGGCCTTTTCAAATGCGGCGAGCACCTCATCCGCCTGACCGGACAAGGTCACCTCGACAAACACCGTGGTCTTGCGATCGACCGCGCGCGGCTCGAGCAGGGCGACATAGTCCCGGATCACGCCCGCAGCCTCCATGCGGGCCACCCGGCGATGACACGCCGAGGGCGACAGATGCGCCAGTTCCGACAGCTCTGCATTGGACATGCGCCCAGACCTTTGAAGGGCTCCAAGGATTCGGAGGTCTTTGTCGTCAAGAGCAGTCATGTTGCAATAATTTCCTACATAAACTTGATACTCGCACAATTCTACCATTTTTACCGTGAATCGCACATCACTTTTCACAGCAATCCCAGACAAACCATGACAGCTTCGATCCATCGCGTTCACATCTCACGAGGGAGGCTCTCATGCGCATCGGTTGCCCGACAGAAATCAAACCCCAGGAATATCGCGTCGGTCTGACGCCCGCCGCTGCCGCTGAGGCCATCGCCCATGGCCACGAGGTCATCATGCAGGCAGGTGCCGGTGTTGGCGCTGGCTTCGAGGATGCGGACTACGTGGCCGCTGGCGCAGGTATCGTTGATACTGCCGCAGAGGTCTTTGCGACGTCGGATATGATCGTGAAGGTCAAGGAACCTCAGGCCATCGAACGCGCCATGCTGCGCGAGGGCCAGGTCCTCTTCACCTATCTGCACCTGGCGCCGGATCCTGACCAGACCCGCGATTTGCTGGCCTCTGGTGTCACTGCAATCGCTTATGAGACCGTGACCGCCCCCGATGGCACTCTGCCGCTGCTCGCACCGATGTCCGAAGTGGCAGGCCGTCTCGCGCCGCAAATGGGCGCGTGGACTCTGCAGAAGGCCAATGGCGGCCGCGGTGTTCTGATGGGTGGCGTGCCCGGTGTCGGCGCAGCAGAAGTGGTCGTGATCGGCGGTGGTGTCGTCGGCACCCATGCCGCGCGCGTCGCCGCAGGGATGGGCGCGAAAGTGACCGTGCTCGACCGTTCCCTCACGCGTCTACGCTACCTCGACGAGGTACATGGCGGAAGCTTTGCCAATCGCTATGCCTCCTCCGCGGCGACGGCTGAACTCGTCGCCTCCGCCGACATGGTCATCGGTGCTGTGCTGGTTCCCGGTGCTGCCGCACCTAAACTTGTCAGCCGTGCCCAGCTCGGCAGCATGAAGCCCGGGGCCGCCATCGTGGATGTCGCCATTGACCAGGGCGGATGCTTTGAGACGTCGCGCGCGACGACCCATCAGGACCCCATCTACGATGTGGACGGGATCATGCATTATTGCGTGGCCAACATGCCTGGTGCCGTGGCCCGGACATCGACCATCGCCCTCGGCAACGCGACCCTGCCCTACATGCTCGACATCGCGGACAAGGGCTGGCGCGCGGCGATTGCGGCAGACCCGCATCTCCGGGCCGGCCTGAATGTGCATGCAGGCACCTTGACCTACCGCGCCGTTGGCGAGGCTTTAGGCCTGCCGGTGACCGAGGCGGACCTGCTGGCCGCGTGATCACGGGCTAACAAAAGAAAGCTGCGTTTCAAGGGCGGTGCAAATCCTGCGCCGCCCTTAGTCCATTCCAAGAGCATGGGACGGACGGTTGCCAAAGGTTTTGGACCAAAGTCTTGCCAGAAACTGTCTATGTCGCGCCAGCGGGCGTTCAAAGAGATGGGCAAACGCGAAGCAGATGCCCAATGTCAGGCCCAACATCCACAAATCATGACCGGGCAGGTCGTTCGGCAGTGCTGCATCCAGCAAGTGCAAACTTGGATAGTGCATCACATAGAGCGAAAAGCTCCCCCCCGCGATCCAGCGGATCACCCTCGCACCTCGCCCCGCTCCCCGCGCAGTTTGCCCGCAGCAAAGCGCATAAACACCCCAGAGGTGTAACGCGATGCACCCGGCAAGCAGGAAACTCCATAGCGCCTCATCTGAGTATCCCAGAACCAGGTGGTGGTTCGCGGGTGCAAACAGCTCAGCCGTGCGCCCAGCCAGGATAGAGGGAAGACCAGCAACCTTGAGGAGCAGCGCCAGCAGGGGCGCACCGATCACACAAGTCCACGCCAGGTCCCGCTTGGGCAGAGGGCAGCTCTGGAGGCGTTTCCAAACCGCTACGCCGAGCAACCAACAAGGCAGCAAGGAAAGGATCGGGAGCCCCGCTAAGAGGAGGATCAGTAAAGCCAAAACCCAGCGCAGCACTCCTTGCAGAAAGGTGCAGACCGCAAACAACGCGTAGAATGCGACCTCGTAACTCAGAGACCAGAGCGGTCCGTTACTACCAAGGCGGACACGCGACCACAGCCCCTGCCACTCATTGGTCATGAATCCGCCCCGTAAGAGAATCTCAGTCAGCGAAACGGGCTCAAAGAACGGCGCTTGATACGCTGAGGGGTCGATACGCTGGCCCAGAGCGTCGAACAGAACGGTCAGAGCCAACGCGGGAACCAGCACACCATAGATCCGGGAAAAACGCTTGAACGCGAAAACGCTCAAGCCTCCGTCACGCTCCGCAGCTGCGGCGATGACCAGCCCGGACAGAACGAAGAACACAATCACCGCGTCGCTCGCGACATTCCACTCCCGCAGGATAAAGTAATCCCCCCGTGTGAAGCGGATATGGGCCATATGCCCGAAGAGAACTGTGAGGGCAGCACCGGCCCGCAGGGCGTCGAGCCAAAGAGAGAACCCCGGCGTCATCCCGCGCTGTGCCGGGGTGCTCACGGGTCCGAAACCTGCCGACGCGCCTCCGCCTCTTTGCTGCGCACAACCGCAAAGCTCTTCCGGAAAGGCCCAAACAGAGCGGCCCCCAAAGTCTTGTGCGGTTGTGGAATGGGCGTGCCATCTGCTTCGGAAATCCCAAAGGTCAGGTCCTCTTGCCTCTCGGGGATGTAAAGCGTGCCAAAAGCCCAATCCCAAAGCGCGAAGATAGAGCCGTAGTTCTTGTCGTGATGCTCCACCGCCGTGGAATGGTGGATCTGGTGCTGCGCAGGCGAAATGAAGACATGCTCCAAGACGCGGCCGTAGCTCAACCAGATGTGACTATGGCGCAGGTTCGCCCCCAAGGCGTTGAACAGAACGTAGAGCGCGTTCGCCCCGCCGATGGTCACAAAATCAATACGGCCAAGCAGGACAATCAGAACCAGGGCCTGCACCAGACCAACGATCAGCGTCATCAGCAGATTGCGGAGCAGCGTCTCCACCGGATGCGCCCGCATCACAGTGAGCGGCGTTAACACCTCAGCCGAATGATGAACCGCGTGAAACGGCCAGAGGATCGGCCATTCATGATGCCAGCGATGCGCCCAGTATTTGCAGAAATCCGACGCCATCACGATGATCACAGTCGCCGCCAGAACCCGCATCCAACTGTCCGGCGGCGGCGCGTAGCCCGCAATATCGGCCCAAAGAGACAGCACTCCACCGGCCACCAGCGGCGGAAAAAACACGGCTCCCGCCAGCCCAGAGACATCAACGAGACGGTTGGTCAGAAATAGTTTGATGTCGAGAAGGTTTGAGCGGTGCCGATAAACCCGCGCAGGAAGAATCCAAGCAAGAAAACCCTCGGGCCGCCCTCGCCAAAGCCAGATCAGCGCCGCCAAAAGCACCGTGCACCCAATGTAAACCAGCGAAATCCGCAGATTCATATTGAAGGGCGCGTTCAGAAGATCCCGAAGATACGCGTTAACCAGTTCCATCACACCTGTCCTTCAGACAAGCATGATGGAGAGAGATTTCGATTGCGTTAGCGCCGGTTCAGGGTTTGGCGAGCGCGTCCCGGATCTGCACCAAAAGCTCTTTTTCCGTGGGACCCGGATCCTCAGCGGGGGCTTCTTCCTTTGGCTCTTCGGCCATCGACTTCACCCGGTTCACCATTTTCACCAGAAGAAACACGACCCAAGCGATGATCAGGAAATTGATGACCGCCATAATGAAATTGCCATAGGCAAAAATGGCTGCCTCCTCGCCCTCGGTCAACGCGACGCCGAGCCCGGAGAAATCCAGCCCTCCAGTAAACAGACTGATGATCGGGTTAATGAGATCCTCGACCAGCGAGGTGACGATCGCAGTAAAAGCCGCACCGATTATAATCCCGACGGCCATGTCCATGACATTGCCCTTGGCGATAAATTCCTTGAATTCGTTGAGCATTTCGCAAAGCTCTCCTTGAATACTCTTGACCCAGAACAGGCCCCTGCATGGGTGCACACGACCTGCGCGGCAAGGTTAACAGTCACCCACCTGTTTTCCTACCTCACGGGGCTTACTTGTGCAGAACACTGCCGAAGGAACACGCGATGTCCGACCTCTCTGAATTTCCCATCACCCGCAAATGGCCTGCTGAAGACCCCGAGCGACTGCAGCTCTATTCCTTTCCGACCCCAAACGGTGTGAAGGTCGCCATCGCGCTCGAGGAGCTTGGCCTGCCCTATGAGCCGCACAAGGTCACCCTCTCGGACGCGGATGTGAAGAGCCCGGAATTCCTGTCTCTGAACCCCAACAACAAGATCCCGGCGATCATTGACCCGAATGGTCCGAACGGGCCCATCGCGCTTTTCGAATCGGGGGCGATCCTACTCTATCTCGGCGAGAAAACAGGCAAGCTCATCGGCAACACCCCCGCCGAGAAAGCCGTCGTCACCCAGTGGCTTATGTTCCAGATGGGCGGTCTCGGTCCGATGCTCGGCCAGCTGGGCTTTTTCGTGAAATTCGCCGGACGCGAGATCGAGGACCCCCGCCCTCGCGACCGCTACATCGCTGAGGCCAAGCGCCTTCTGGCCGTTCTCGAAGTGGCTCTGGAGGGCAAAGAGTGGATCGCCGGAGACTACTCCATCGCTGACATCGCCATCGCTCCCTGGCTCCGCGCGTTGGAGTTCTACGGCACGCGTAAGCATGTGGGCTGGGCAGAGCACAAGAACCTCGTAGCCTATCTCGATCGATTTCTCGCGCGCCCTGCGGTCCAAACCGGGCTCAACATCCCTGATCGCAACGGATGAGGATCGCGTTCATCGGTCTGGGCGCGATCAACCGCGCCGTCGCTGCGGAGCTGCGCAGCGATCCGCAGCCCGTCACCATGGCTGCGCTGACCCGAAGCGGTGTTTCGTCCCCGGATGTGCCGGCTTTGGCACATCTCGACGCGCTGCGGGAGTTCGCACCGGATCTGGTGGTCGAGGCCGCAGGGCACGCTGCCGCATGCAGCTATGCTGCCCCACTTCTGACGGATGGGTTCTCGGTCCTTCTGGCGTCCGTCGGGGCGCTCGCGGACCCCAGAACCGAGGAGACTCTGCGTCACGCGCCGCGTGAAGGCGCACAATTGCTTATCCCCGCAGGCGCGCTCGGCGGCCTAGACATGGTCGCCGCTCTGCCAAAATCGAGCCTGCAGGGGGTCAGCTATACGGGCACGAAGCCGCCCGGTGCCTGGGCCGGAAGCGCCGCCGCCGAAGGTCATGACCTGAGCGCGCTCACGCACCAGGCCGTGCTCTTCGAAGGCACTGCCCGAGATGCTGCGTTGCGATTTCCGAAGAATGCCAATGTGGCGGCCACACTCGCCCTTGCCGGGCGCGGTTTCGATGAGACCGAAGCGCGGCTTGTGGCCGACCCCAAGGCACAGGGGAACAGCCACGCCTATCGGGTTGTTTCGAACACCGCGGAGATGTCCTTTGCGGTGACCGCGCGCCCGTCTGAAACGCCTGGCACCTCCGCCACGACTGCCTTCAGCCTGCTGCGCGCGATCCGCAACCGCAGCGCAGCTTTGGTAGTCTGAGCGACTACTCGGCCGCGGCCGCCGTGCCCGCCGGCAGTGCGCCCGTCAACACATAGCGCAGGACCTCGACGACCTGCGCGGGCGTTTCCGCCACAGCGAGCGCAGCCGCATGCACCTCTTTCAGCGCATGCTGATGCTCGGGCGGGTTCAACACGATGATCGACTTGCCAAGCGCAGCAGCATAGCCCGCATCGAAGGCCGCATTCCACTGCTTGTACTTTTCTCCAAAGCGCACAACGACCACATCCGCATCCGCAATGCCCTTGCGGGTCCGAATCGCGTTCACCATCGCGCCCTTGTGGTCATGCCAATACTTGTTCGGCTCGGCCCCAAGAATCGCGACCCCGCAATCATCACTGGCCGCATGATCGGTCACCGGCGCATTGAATGTCACATCCAGCCCCGCAGCCCCGTCGATGATCTGCTCCCGCCAGTCCGTGTGGATCTCGCCGGAAAGATAAATGTTCAGCCCCATGGCCCCCTCCCCTCAATGGAAATGGGGGCAAGACGCCCCCATCTTAAGTCTGGAAATATCCCCGCCGGAGGCAAGTTCAACCGTTCAGCCTCCACGCCGCATACAGCAGCGCCCCTAGCTAACCGCGCAGAACACCACCCGTGGCTTTCTCGACCTTGGCGACGATCTTGGCCGAAACGGCTTCGATGTCCTTCTCGGTCAGGGTCGCCTCCTTGGGCTGAAGCCGGACCGTGATCGCCAGAGACTTCTTGCCTTCGCCAAGCGCGCCGCCGATGAACTCGTCGAAAATGCGGACCTCTTCGATCAGCGCCTTGTCCGCACCCGCCGCGGCATTGGTCAGGTTTAAAGCTTCAACTCCGGCATCCACGACAAAGGCAAAGTCCCGCTCCACCGCTTGTAGGTCCTTGGCCTCCAGCGCCGGACGAGTCGCGCTCGACTTGCGCGGCATAGGGATTTCATCAGGCCAGATGGTGAACCCCATGACTGGGCCTTTGAGGTCCATGGCCGCGACCACCTTGGGGTGCAGCTCTCCGAAAATGCCAAGCACCTTCTTGGGACCGAGGCAGATCTTGCCGTGCCGCCCAGGGTGCCACCACTCCCGCGCCCCGCGCAGGATCTGCACCTTGGCCGGCGCTCCGATGGCGGCCAGCACGGCCTCGGCGTCGGCCTTTACGTCAAAGACATCCACCGGACGGCTCTCACCGCGCACATCCTTAGGCCCGGTGCGCCCCACCAGGAGACCGGAAATCAGTGTGTGCTGCTCCCCGGGCTCGCCTCCATGGAACGCCGGACCGACCTCGAAGAGAGCCAGATCCATCATGCCCCGCGCCTGGTTGCGCGCTGCGGCCTGCATCAGGCCGGGCAAGAGCGCCGGACGCATGTGGCTCATCTCCGAGCTGATCGGATTCTCGAGCTCGGTCGCCTCGGTTCCGCCACCGAACAGCGCCGCCGTCGGCTGATCGATGAAGGAGTAGGTCACACATTCATTGTAACCCAGCCCAGCAGACGTCCGCCTCGCCATGGCCTGACGGCGCTGGCGGGGGGTCACCACGGGTTTCGGCACACCGGTCTCCGAACGCGGCAGCGGCCGCCCTTCGAGCTTGGTCAGAGACGCGATCCGCGCAACCTCTTCAACCAAATCCGCCTCGCCCATCACATCCGGACGCCAGCTCGGCACATGGGCCATATCGCCTTCGAGCGTGAAGCCCAGCGCCTCCAGCGTCGCGCGCTGGGTCTCGGGCGCGATCTCCATCCCCACAAGGCTCTGCACCCGGTCCGTGTCCAGCTTATAGGCCCGGCGTACATCCGGCATCGCCCCGGCCATCACAACCTCGGAGGCTTCGCCACCGCAAAGATCCAGGACCATCCGCGTCGCGTGCTCGATACCCTCGGACGTCCAGGCCGGATCGATCCCGCGCTCGAACCGGTAGCGCGCATCAGAATTGATTTTCAACGCCCGGCCCGTGTAGGCGGTCCGGATCGGGTCGAAATATGCCGCTTCGAGGAGAACATTCACCGTCTCCTCGGTACAGCCCGACGCCAGCCCGCCCATGATCCCCGCAAGACTTTCGACACCGTTGTTATCCGAAATCGCGGTCATCCCGGACGCGAGCACGTAGTCTTTCTCGTCGAGGCCCGTGAAGCCCTCGCCGCCCTTCGCCGCATGGACGCGTAGCCCACCTTCGACCTTGTCCGCGTCGAAGACATGCAAGGGCCGGTTGCGGTCATAGGTGAAGAAGTTGGTGATATCCACGAGGGTCGAAATCGGGCGCAACCCGATCGCCCGCAAAGCAGTCTGCAGCCAATCCGGGGAGGGACCGTTCTTCACGCCGCGGATCAGACGACCATAGAAGACCGGTGCCGCACCTAGCGTATCCTCATCAATGCTCACCGAGATCGGGCACGGGAAACTGCCCGGCACGGGGTCCGTGTCCCGCGCCTTCATCGTGCCGAGCCCGCGCGCGGCGAGATCCAGAGCAATACCTCGCACGCCCAGTGCGTCCGGACGGTTCGGCGTGATCGCGATCTCGATCACCGGGTCGACCCGCGCCGGGTCATGGACCGCAAGCCAGTCGGGGAAGCTCTGGCCGATCTCGCCCTCGGGCAGCTCGATGATGCCCGTATGCTCGTCAGACATCTCCAGCTCACGCTCGGAGGCCATCATGCCGTAGCTTTCGATCCCACGGATCTTGCCCACGCCGATGGTGGTGTCGATGCCCGGCACATAAACGCCAGGCCGCGCAACCACGACCGTGATCCCCTCGCGGGCGTTGGGCGCGCCGCAAATAATCTGTCTCGGGCCCTCGCCATACTCCACCTGACAGACCTTCAGCCGGTCGGCCTCCGGGTGCTTTTCGGCGGACACCACCTTGCCCACGATAAACTCCGACAGCGTCGCGGCGGGGTTCTCAACCCCCTCCACCTCCAGCCCGAGATCGGTCAGGGCATAAAGGATGTCGTCAAGGGAGGCCTCGGTCTCGAGGTGATCCTTGAGCCAGGAAAGCGTGAATTTCATCGGGCCGGTCCTGAATGGGTAAAACGTCCCGCTGCTCTTATCCGAAGGAATGCCCGCGTTAAAGAGGCCCGGTCGAGAAACCCCCGCGCCATCGGAGCCAATGCCGTCAGAGAACCCGGTCTGCGCCACATTCCCGCCATGGGGCGTCGGTAGTTAACACCCAGTTAATGGCCAACCCCGCCCAGAAAGACATACCCATGACGCTCCCACACCCGACCGCACCCCGGGCCCTCCGGCTCGAGACCCTGGCCATGTGCCTTGCTTTTCTCCTCGTGCTGGGGCTGAACGCCGGTCTGGTGGGCGAGGCCCGTGGGGGAGACGGCGTCGAGCTCGACACCTCCCGCAAGACCGATTGGTCCGCGCCCCTGCGTTAAGGGTCGCGTTTGGTGTGCGCCTCCCGCGCTGCCAACCGGCGCGAGTTTTCACCAGGAGAAGTAGCTAAGGGAGTTTGGCACAATGTGCGAGCCAGTCAGAAAGATCGTAGGGCAGCAGCGAACAGAACTTCTCCGGTGCAAGGACCTGAGGCATCAAAAGCAAAACTGAACTGAGGCCTCCAAAAACCGTCGCGATGATTTTCCAGTGAGTGCGATGGTTCCGTCGCAACCTCTTCCTCAAAGGAACGAGCCCTCGATAGTTCGGATGAACAAGCTCTAGGATTGCTGAATCGGTCATGCGAACGGTCGGATCCAACTCTGAGAAAACCGATAGGCCTTCTTCTTCCAACTCGCCATTGGCTCTTTATATCTGAGCGCCGCTCGACCAGCGTTTAGTATGAAGGATTTCCTCGACAGTCAGTGTTGCTGTCTCTCGTTGAAGAAGGAGGCGGAGAATAACCTCCGCGTCTTTGCTTCTGCTCAACGACTAAGGCCCGAGTTGATCGTCGGCACGTCCAGGGCGCGGAAGCCGTAGTTCCGCAGCCAGCGCAGGTCCGAATCGAAGAACGCGCGCAGGTCCGGGATGCCGTATTTCAGCATCGCGATCCGGTCGATCCCCATGCCGAAGGCAAAGCCCTGCCACTTCGCCGGGTCGATGCCGCCCGCCTCAAGCACTTTGGGATGTACCATGCCGGAGCCGAGGATCTCGAGCCAGTCATCGCCCTCGCCAACCTTGAGCTGACCGCCCTCCCAGGAGCAGCGGATATCGACCTCGGCCGACGGCTCGGTGAAGGGGAAATGCGAGGCGCGGAAGCGCAGTTCCACATCGTCCACCTCGAAATAGCTGCGCACGAACTCCTCAAGGACCCATTTCAGGTTCGCCATGGAGATATCTTTGTCGATCGCCAGCCCCTCGACCTGATGGAACATCGGCGTGTGGGTCTGGTCATAGTCGCAGCGATAGACCCCGCCCGGGCAGATCACCCGCAGCGGCGCGCCATGCTCCTGCATGGAGCGGATCTGCACCGGCGAAGTATGGGTCCGCAGCACATGGGGTGGGCGGTTATCGCCCTCGCCGCGCTTCATGTAGAACGTGTCCATCTCGGCCCGCGCCGGATGGTGGCCCGGGATGTTGAGCGCGTCGAAATTGTACCAGTCGCTCTCCACCCGCGGGCCTTCGGCCACCGCAAAACCCATATCAGCGAAGATCGCGGCGACCTCTTCAGAAACCTGGCTGATCGGATGGAGCGTGCCCGCGGGCCGCTGCCGACCCGGCAAGGTCACGTCGAGCCATTCCGAGCGCAGACGCTCATCCAGCGCGGCATCGGCCAATGCAGATTTCTTCGCGGCAAGTGCGGAATTGATCTCATCCTTAAGGGCATTGAGCGCGGGGCCGGCGACCTGCCGCTCCTCGGGGGTCATCTTGCCCAGCTCGCGCATCTTCAGGCTGACCTCGCCCTTTTTGCCCACAGCGGCCACGCGCAAGCTCTCGAGCGCCGACTCATCCGCTGCCTCGGCAATTGCCGACAGGTATTTCGCTTTGAGATCTTCCATGGTCATTCGCCTCGTCCTGCGTCGCGCCCGGAGGTAGCGAGACCGGAGGCCGAATGCAACCGCTCAGACCGCCCCGTCCTGCCGCAGAAGCTGCGCTTCGTGGGCACGGAGGGTCATTCGCGCACTATGGCCATAGCTTGTGGCATCGGCGACCAGACCGGGAAACAGCCGCGACAGCTCGGCCCGCGCCGCCGGGTCCAGCGTGTCGAGCGCTTGCTGACCGGGATGGAAACTCTCGGACCAGGCGCCGTTAGCGCAGACCAACTGGTGGGTATCAAAGAGCAGGTGAATATAGCGCACCATCCCCCCGGGCCAGCGCACCACCCGGTCGCCATCCACCAAATGACGCGCTGCCACAAGCACCTCATCCCGCCCGGTCAGAAGCTCCGCCTGCCAACCCGTGAGCAACATGCGGTGCTGCGGCGAAACCAGCAGCGGCTCGGTCAGCCCAAACATGCCCGCAGGGATCCGCACCGGTGCCAGTACGCCAGCGGCGGGCACCGTGCGCGCGCTGACCCAGCGCAGGGTCTGGATCCCCGCATCCCGGGTCCAGATCCGATCCCCTGGCACCAGATCCTCGACCGCGCGGGCACCATATTCCATGTCGATCATGGTACCGGGCGTGAAGCACACGCCGCTATCCCCCGCATCCACAGCCATGAAAACGGGCGTGGTCGGGTCCGGCTGGTTGAACTGGATGGAATAGGTGGAGGCATTGGCGCTGGTCGGCAGGGGGATGTTCGTGGACACCGCCCCTTCCGCTGCGCCTTCTTTGGCTTCGATATTCTTGGTGCCCCCTCCAATATCGTAGAAGTCGATCACCTCATCGGTTGCAGTATCTGTCAGGGCAAACGCCTCGGAATTGTACTTCCCACCGCCATCCGGGTCCGTGAGCAGAATTCCGAAGTCATCCTGGGAGATGACATAAACATTCTCGCCCGAATCCGGGTCGTAGGAGACCCGGACATCGTCATGGTCGAGATCAATCTCCATCGTGGTGGTGCCGTTATGATTGTAGAAGCTGACCTTGTAGTCCGCCGGATCCTCGGAGGGATCAAGTGACACTTCCAGAAACTCGGACACGCCGGATTTCTTGGCATAGGCGTTCGAGTAGTGCATCTCGCTGATCCGGGCCATGCCGCCGGGGGTCCTCGCATTGGGAGCAGGACGCGGTATGTCACGCCCTAAGGGTCCTCCAAGCTATGGCGCAAAGTGGCAAACAAAAGGTGAACGCTTGCGGGCGAGAACTAAAATACGAGGTTCATCATAGTCAGGGACACGACCAGAAAGAGCAGTGTCATGATCCCCCCGCTCTTGATGAAATCCGTGACCTTGTAGCCTGCGGGCCCCATGATCAGAGCATTGACCTGATGGGTCGGGATCAGGAAGGAATTCGAGGTCGAGATCGCCACGGTCAGCGCAAAGAGCGCCGGGTCCCCCCCGGCCGCCGTGGCGATGGAAATCGCCAGCGGAACGAGCAGCACGGTCGCGCCAACATTGGACATGATCAGCGTAAACACTGTCGCCAGAACGGCCAGCCCGGCCTGCAGGGACCACACGGGCCATCCGTCGAGCAGGATCAGGATCTGCTGAGCGATCCAGGCTGCAGTCCCTGAGCTCTGCACCGCCTGCCCAAGCGGTATCAAGCTGGCCAGAAGGAACACAGTGCTCCAACTGACGGCCTCGTAGGCATCATCGATATCAAGTACGCGGGTCAGGATCATGCCCGCCGCCCCTGTCAGAAGGCAGAGCGACAATCGCAGATCCGTGAACAGGATGAGGCCGATGGCAATCGCAAAGAAGAACAGCGCCCAGCCGACCTTCTTGGGACGCAATTCCTCTTGCGGGTAGTCGGTCGTGACCACCACAAAATCCCGGTTGCGGCTGAGACGGGTCAGCGCCTCCCAGGTCGTCAGCAGCACCAGCGTGTCACCCGCATGGAACGGCACCTCGCCGATCTGGGTATGGGTGTGATCCTCGGTCTGGACGATGCTCAGGGTTTCTTCGTTGCGGTGAATGGCCAGCATGCTCGCGCCATAGGTTTTGCGGAACACAACGTCATGGGCGCATTTTCCAATCAATGAAGAGCCGGGCGGGATAACCACCTCGGCCACGCCGGATTTCGTCGCCGCGTAATCCTCGGCGAAGACATCGAGCCGGTCATGGAGCAGGAATCCCATATCCTCGGCCATGTGCCGGACCTCGCGCGCGCGGCCCAACACCGCCAGACGACAGGGCGGCGTGATCTCGGTCTGGATCACCGGGGCGAACCAGGTCTTGCCCTGATACGCGCTGCCGATGATGTAGACATGGTACTTCTTGATCAGATCGTCATAGGTCTGACCCGCCACCGCATGTCCTTCGGGGATCGTGATCTCGAAGATATCCGTCCTGAGGCCATAGATGTTTTTGAGGTAGTCGCGCGTGGATTGCCCGCTGGTGGCGTCGCCTCCCTTCTGCCCGCTCGGCAGCACCCAGCGTCCGAACAGCATGAAATAAAGGATCCCGGTCGCCACGAGCGCCAGCCCGACGGGGGTGACGGAGAAGAGCCCGTAGGTCTCCATCTGCGCGGTCTCAGGCAGGGCGCGGTTGGCGGATAGGATCAGATCGTTCAGCAGGATCAGCGGCGAGGACCCGACCATAGTCATCGTCCCGCCCAGAATGGCGCAGAACCCCATGGGCATGAGCAACCGGCTCAGCGACAGACCCGTGCGCACGGCGATCCGGCTGACCACGGGCAGGAACAGCGCCGCAGCACCCACATTCTGCATGAAGGACGAGATGATCCCGACCGTGCCCGAGATGATCGGCACCACGCGGGTCTCCGAGCTTCCGCCACGCTTGAGGATCACCGCAGCGACCTTGCTCATGAGCCCTGTCTTGTCGAGGCCCGCGCCGATGATCATCACCGCGATAATCGAGACCACGGCGTTCGACGCAAGACCGTCAAAGAGCGTGCTGACATCGGCCAGGGACTGCAGTCCGGGAACCTGGCTAAGCAGGCCCAACAGAACCATCACGAGGATCGCCGCGAAGTCGATGCGGACCACTTCGGATACGAACAGGGCCACCGTGAACCCGAGAAGGCCGAGCACGACCACCATCGGAAAGGTGAGTGTCAAAGCCTCCACGGCATGTCCCCCCGGGTCTTCGCGCCGACATACCTGGAGGCCGTCGGCTGTCTTGGTCAAGGGGCGGCGCGTTTGCCGCGTCTGGGGCCCCTTCCCCCGTGTCTCCTGCACAGGAGTTGCAGGATGCCCGACAATGGCCTGACAAAGCAATAGATTTGCTGAAGGGCCCGCGAAGGGCGCTCCGGGAGGGCCGCGCATTGGACACAAAAAAACCGCGCCCGAAGGCGCGGCTTTCTGATCTCGGGCTCTGCGGCGCGTTACGCGGGCAGGGCTGCCTTGGCCTGATCCACGATCGCGTTGAACGCATCGGGCTCATGCACAGCCAGATCGGCCAGAACCTTGCGGTCCACTTCGATCCCGGCCAGGGACAGGCCGTTGATGAAGCGCGAATATGTCAGCGCTTCGTCATGGGCGCGCACGGCAGCGTTGATGCGCTGGATCCACAGGGCGCGGAACTGACGCTTGCGGGCCTTGCGGTCGCGCGTGGCATACTGGTTGGCCTTGTCGACCGCCTGACGGGCGACCTTGAAGGTGTTCTTGCGGCGACCGTAATAGCCTTTCGCGGCATCGGTGACCTTCTTGTGACGGGCGTGGGTGACGGTTCCACCTTTGGTACGGGACATATTCCGGTCTCCTTAGCGCGAGTAGGGCATGTAAGACTTGACGATCTTCGCATCGGGCGCGCTGAGGGTCGTGGTGCCCCGCGCGGTGCGAATGAACTTCGTGGTCCGCTTGATCATGCCGTGGCGCTTGCCGGCCTGACCGGCTTTGACCTTGCCACTGGCCGTCATCTTGAAGCGCTTCTTGGCGCTCGACTTCGTCTTCATCTTGGGCATTTGCGTCTCCTGTCGTCTACGCTTGATCCCGCGACTCGGCATGCCACTCGGGCCGGTCTCGGGCTTGAGCGTGCGCGTTTAGGACAGGTGCCGGGAATTGGCAAGCCCTTTGCGCCTGTGACGCAGGGCCCTGTGCTCAGCCTCCGGCCTGACGGGCATAGTCCTCGGCATCGAACCAGCCATAGGACTGGCGCACTTTGAGGTCGGCGTCGAGCTCCCATTCTTCCCAGCCCCGCACATCGAGGGGCCGCCCGGAGGTCGCGTCATGGCCTGTAAAGGTCCAGACATAGATCACGTGATTGCCCGCCCCACGGATCTCGTCACAGCGCAGGCGCAGATCCGGCACATCCGCAAAGAACCCCGCCGCCATCTCGGCCACCTTGGCGCGGCCCTGCCACGGGTCGCCGCGATTGATGATGATCCCGCCCTCCTCGGCGTAGAACCCCGCAACCGCATTCGGATCGCCGGAGTTCCAGGCCGCCGTATAGTCCTTGGCCAGCGCCTCAAGCGTCTCTTGTGTGGTCATCCTTGCCTCCTCTCCCTGGACCTCGACCGTGTCAGACGGGGAACCCCCTGTCGAGCGCAGAGCCGTAGGGCCTACAAGGCGTAGGTCATCGTTGTGGCGGCGCGAAAGCCAAAGAGGTGGCGAAGCGGTCCGAGTTGCGCGGTCTCCGCTGCGACAAAGCCCTCGCGCGCGTAGAGAGCGCGGGCACGGGGATTTGTGTCGATTACATCGAGCCGGACCCGGTTGCAGCCCAGATCCCCGGCGCGTTCCTTGATCGCCGTCAGGAGCCTTTGCCCGATCCCCTGCCCGCGCGCGGCCGGATCGACCATGATCCCGTCCATGAGCAGAATTCCGGGCGCGACGGGACGCTCCAGGGCCGAGAGGCAGAGTCCACGCCAAATCCCGCCAAGGGTCCCGAAGACAGCCTGCATGTCCGACAACTCGCCGCCCATGAAACCGCCTTCCTCTGTTTTGAACCCCGCCACGCCCAGCAAACGCCCCTCCGGCGAGAGAGCGCTGATCGCAAAGTTCGGGTCCGCCACCCGGCGCAGGAACGCGAGCGCCTTGTCCTCGGGCGTCAGGACACGGTGCAGCGTGCCTCGAAAGGCCTGCCAAAAGAGCGCCGATGCCCGGTCGCGCTGGTCCTCGGGAAATCCCGGGCACAGGATGACATGGCCCACGGGACGAGGCGGCGGCGAGGGGTCGGAAGGGGGCTGGGTCATTCCCCGGATGTGGCCATGCCGTCCGCGCGGTGCAAGGCGGAGGCGCAGATCTGCGCTAGTCGGACAACAACCGGAATAGTTTGACCACAGCGATGGGCACATCCCCGATCCGGAGGCCGTCCGGATCGGTGTGCCAGGCAATCGCCAGTAAAAGCAGACCGACCCCACCAAGGGCGAGAGTCGGCCAGAGCGGGCGTTCCTCAATGGACGCCACGAGGCTGCGCGTCACGGAAAACACGACACAGAGCAGTCCGAAGACCAGTGTCAGCTCCGTGAGCATGGACGCCTCAGCCAGGTTCGGTCGAGAAGATCAGACGCTCTTCACAGGGGGCAACGCGCAGAATGTTCGTGCTGCCTGCCTGGTTGAAGGGGACGCCCGCAACGACCAGGATCTGATCGGCTTCGGTGGCGAACTCCTCGGTGCGGGCGGCCCGGGCCGCAGCGACAACCGCCATCTTGAAGCGCGAGATCTCGGTGACCATCACGCAATGCGCGCCCCATGTCAGGCAGAGCTTGCGCGCCGTGCCAAGACGGCTGGTCAGAGCGATGATCGGCACGCGCGGCTTCTCGCGGCTGACCTTGGACACCGTTGTCCCGGATTCCGAAAAACAGCAGATCGCCTTGATCCCCGAAGTAGTCTCGGCAATCTCGCGGGCCGCCGAGACGATCCCGTCTGCCACGGTCGAGCGGGCACCGGGGCGCGAGGCCTCGATCACCTGGCGATAGGTCGGATCGCTCTCGACCTCGATAGCCACGTTGTTCATGGTCCGCACGGCCTCGACCGGGAACTGCCCCGCAGCGGATTCCGCGCTGAGCATAACCGCATCCGCGCCCTCATAGATGGCCGCGGCCACGTCCGAGACCTCGGCGCGGGTGGGCATGGGCGAGGTGATCATGCTCTCGAGCATCTGGGTCGCCACGATGACCGGCTTGGCCTCGCGCCGCGCTCCGCGCACGAGCCGTTTCTGGATCGGCGGCACTTTCTGCACTGGAAGTTCCACCCCCAGATCACCGCGCGCCACCATAATCCCGTCCGACGCGGCGAGGATCTCTTCATAGGCCTCAACGGCAGCGGGTTTCTCGATCTTGGAGAGGATCGCCGCCCGCCCCCCGGCCAGCTTGCGCGCCTCCTGCACATCCTCGGCCCGCTGCACGAAGGACAGCGCCAGCCACTCGACGCCAAGTGTGCAAACAAAGTCCAGATCCGCGCGATCCTTCTCGGACAGGGCGGCCAGCGGCAGCACGACATCCGGCACATTAACGCCCTTGCGGTCGGAAATCTCGCCCGCGACGGTCACTTCGGTCTCGGCGAAATCTGCTCCACAGGAGGTGACCTTCAGAACAACCTTGCCGTCATTGACCAGAAGACGCGCACCGGGTTCCAGCGCGTCGAAAATCTCCTTGTGGGGCAAGCAGACGCGGGTCGCATCCCCTTCGGCCGGATCAAGGTCCAGACGGAAGGATTGGCCCAGCTCCAGCTGATGCGGCCCATCGGAGAACGCCCCGACCCGCAGTTTCGGACCCTGCAAATCCGCGAGAATCGCGATCGGACGGCCGGTGTCCTTCTCCACCTGCCGGATAATCTCGTGCCGTGCCGCCACATCTTCGTGGCTGCCATGGCTCATATTCAGGCGGAACACGTCCGCACCGGTTTCAAACAATGTTCTGATCGTATCGTAATCACTCGAGCTCGGGCCCAGCGTCGCAACAATTTTCAGGTTTCTATGGCGTCTCACAATCGGCTCCCTCGGTCCGGACGGTCCCATCGCCGTTAGCGGTATCATGTCGCCCGGCGGGTTTCCATGGCGTTTTGCATGTGCAGCAGGCCGAGGTCTGGTCCCGGCCATGGAAGCAGGTTATGGCCTAAGCCCATGACGACAGGAATACAGACGGACGGCCCCGCCTTTCTCGAGGTGCCTGGCCCTGCACAGCCGGATTGGGTGCTGGTCTGCGACCACGCGCGGAATTGGGTCCCCGACACTGTGGCCGGCGGTGATCTGGGACTACCTGCCGAGGATATGGCCCGCCATATCGCCTTTGACCCCGGCGCCGAAGGCGTGACCCGGGCGCTGGCCGCGGAACTCGCGGCGCCTGCGGTGATCTCGACCTTCTCGCGGCTGGTGATCGATCCGAACCGGTCGGAGGATGATCCGACACTACTCATGCGGCTCTATGACGGAACAATCATCCCCGGCAACCGCCATGCAGACGCCACCGAGCGGGCGCGCCGGATCGCCGATTGGCATCGCCCCTATCACAGGGCGCTGGGCACACTGCTGACGCGTCATCCAGAGGCTTTGCTGGTATCGATCCACTCCTTCACGCCACAGCTGCGCGGACGGGAACCCCGTCCGTGGCATATCGGCGTTCTCTATGCCGAGGACACGCGCCTCGCGCATCCTTTCATAGCAGCCGCCCAAGCGGAGCCGGACCTGTGTATCGGGGACAACAAGCCCTATTCCGGTCACCTGCCCGGGGACACGATGGACCGGCACGGCGTGCAGCCCGGACGCCCCCATGTCTTGATCGAGCTGCGCAACGACCTCATTTCCACACCAGAGACACAAGCGGCCTGGGGGCTCCGGCTTGCCGGGCTGCTGCGCGCCGCAAAGACCCAGATGGAGGAGACCTGACCCATGGCCGATATCGACCCGCAGACCCAGATCGAACTCGAAGCCGCCGCGTTCCGCACCCTGCGCAAGCATCTGATGGAAGAGCGCACGGATGTGCAGAACATCGACATGATGAACCTCGCAGGGTTCTGCCGGAACTGCCTGAGCCGCTGGTATCAGGAAGCCGCCGCCGAGAAGGGCATCACCCTTGGCAAGGAAGAAGCGCGCGAGATCTTCTATGGCATGCCCATGTCTGAGTGGAAGGCCAACTACCAGACAGAGGCAAGCGCCGCGCAGAAGGCCGAGTTCGACGTGGCCTTCAAGGAAAACGTCACCGACAAGCAGAGCTGAGCGCGCCGTTCAGCTCCCCTCGTCAAAAAGGCCCGCAAGTGCCTCTCGCGGGGCCTCGACACTATGATGCTGCGTCGGAAACGCCCCGCCGGTGACATCGGCGATGTAGTCGCGATAGGCCGCGACCCGCTCGGCCTGGAGCCGGGCGCGCTCGGCGGCAAAATTGCGATAGGTCTTGGCATGGCGCGGGATATGGCCCGTGTTCTCGCCCAGCAGATCTGCGGAAAAGAGATACTGCACATCGCAATCTGCCCCTGAGCCGAGCGAAATCGTCAGCATGCTGGTCCGTGTGGTAATCTCACGCGCAAGATTGGCGGCCACCACCTCCATCTCGACGGCGAAGGCCCCGGCGGCTTCATAGTCCCGCACCTGCTGCCAAAGCGCACGTGCCTGTTCCCGGGTCTTACCCACGGCGCGGAACCCGCCCGTCCATGTGGCCTTGGGCGGCACCAGCCCCACATGGCAAATGACAGGGACACCTTCGCGGGCCAGCACCTCGACCACCGCAGGGCTCATTCCGCAATAGACCGATTGCGCCCCGGCCCCCATGGCCGCCATGGCATCGCGTAAAGCTTCGGTCGCCGAGGCATGTTTGCCCCAGGGCAAGCCGTACTGGAAATGCGTGCCCGGCACGGCCCGGGCGAAATGGGCCCGTTCGGGCAAAAAGGCGGTCCCGATCATGTCCATCCCGGCCTCGGCCGCTGCCATCGCCTCGACCTCGCGGGCGACCTGCACATAGGCGAGTTTGCGCTGTCCCTTTGCAGCCAATAGATTCATGACAGTCAGTGCGGGCATGACTCAGCTTCCCATGATGCGCTTGCGCCGCTCTTTCATGCGGGCATCGGCCTCCACAGTCCCGTCGTGGAAAGACCCAAAGAGCTTGTCCCATGGGATCTCGAGCGAGCCGTAATTGCACTCGAAATACCGGTGGTGCATCTGGTGGTGAAAGGTCCCGAGGGCCAGCCGGTTTTCGTCTTTGACCACCAGCCCTTCGAACCCCGTATGGGTCGTGGCGGCCGTCAACGTGTAATACTGCATGTGGAAGAGGATATGCACCGGATGGGCCGCGATGACCCAGTGGATCAGCACTGTGCCGAGATAGATCAGATGCTCCACCGGGTGCATGGACATGCCTGACCACGGCCCGACATTGATGTTACGGTGATGGAGCGCATGCACATGCTTGTAGAGAAACGGCACATGCAACAGCCGGTGAATCCAGTAGAAATAGAAGCTCTCCCAGATCGGGATGAGCAGGAAGAGCGCGATGAACCAGACCGGGTTCGCCGCCCATGTCAGCATCGGCGCATAGCCATTGGCCAACGCCCAGAACATCAGCACCTCATAGGCAGTCCAGATCGTCACGCCGCTCGCCAGGGTCCAGAACATGTTGTCCCGGATCTGCCCGCCTAAGGTGAACTGCCGCCCGTTCTTCATCAGGGGGCGCGGGTCATATTTCAGCCGCTGCCCCTGCTTGGTGAAGGTGTAGAAATAGAGGTGCAGGCCACCCGCCACGACGCTTATGAGGACCATGTTGCGGAGCCACATCTCGAAAATCCAGCCAAAGGCGAGGGTCTTGGTTTCCGAAAGCGGCGGCTGGAACCAATAGAAGGACGCGAAAGCGATGCCGAGGATGATCAGCTTCTCGGTGATCAGGAACCAGGAGTTCCACACCCAGCGCATCATCTCCGCCGGGCGCAGGGGCCAGCTGAAGAAGGGCGAGACTTTGATCGGGACGTTGGGAACGTGGTTCCAGCCTTTCAGGGGAGCATCGGACATCGGCACCTCGGGGATCACATGGGTTTTCCAGAGTTTGACAGATCTCGTTTCGCGTGAAAAAGAGATTTAATGGATCAATAAAATCTGATTTTCGGAGGAAGCAATGGCGATCTCCCTGCGCGCGATGTCCTATTTCGTGACGGCCCTACGCCACGGCAATATTGCCCGCGCCGCCGGAGAGCTGAACATAGCGGCCTCCGCTGTCTCATCGGCCATCGACCAGATCGAAGCGGAATTCGACCTGACCCTCGTGACCCGCCAGCGCGCCCGTGGGATCCAGGCCACGGCGAGTGGGCTGGCCATCGCGCGCAAGTTCGAAGGGCTATTGGAGGATTACCGGGCAATTCTGGCCGAGACCGAAGACCTGAAACAGGCGCTGAGCGGTACCTTGCGGATCGGATACTACGCCCCCATCGCGCCTGCTTTCCTGCCGCGGATCCTGCACCAGAGCGTGCCCGATCCCGGCGCGGTGCGGCTGGAGCTTGAGGAATGCGATAACATCCGCGCGCAGGACGGTCTGTTGAACGGGACCTACGACATCATCCTCTTTGTCAGCGAGGATGTCCGGCCGATGATCGAGTATGACATCCTGATCGAAGCACCTGCCTATTGTCTTGTGCCCCGGGGGCACGACCTAGCCGGGCAGACGCGCGTGGCTCTCGCCCAGATCGCGCAAGAGCCTTTGGTGGTGCTGAACCGACCCGTCGCGGCGGCCTATTACGCGGGTCTTCTAAGGGCTGAGACCCCCTCGCCGAAGATCGCTGCCTATGCCAGTTCGACCGAGATGGTCCGCAGCCTTGTGGGCGCAGGCCACGGCTGCGCAATCCTGAACATGCGCCCACGCACGGCGGTCAGCTATGGCGGGGATGATCTGGTGGCCCTGCCGATCTCGGACCCTTTGCCAGCTCTGAGCCTCGCGATCGCCTATGATCAGGCCCGCCCCCGCCGACTGGTCCAGCATGTGGTCGACGCCTGTCGCGCGCATTTCGCAGACCCGGATCGGGACCGCTGCATCGTCAGCTAGCGCCGCGAGACGACACCACCGGGAAGCCATTGTCGATCGCTGTTGAGCCGGCACCGGGTCTCAGGCGCTGACACTCTGCCGGGCCATCTGCTCAGCCCGCTGGCATCTGCTGCGTGGCACAATGGATACCGCCACCCAACTCGCCCAGGGGATCGACGTTGAGCATGACGATTTCACGTCCCGGATAATGGCGTGCGAGCGCATCTGCAGCGATGTCGTCAGCCTCTCCATCCCCGAAATGCGGCGCGATCACCGCACCATTGCAGACATAGAAGTTCGCATAGGAGGCCACGAATTCCGGATGCTCGATCCGGGCACGAGCGGGTTCGGGGATCACCTCGATCTCAAGCCCGGCGGCGGCCAGGGTGTCATGGGTCTCGAGCGCGGCCTCGTGGAACGGATCGCGCGGATCGGGCGTGTCCGGCAGGGCGATCAGAACCCTCCGCGGCCCGGTGAAGCGCGCCAGACTGTCGATATGATAGTCGGTGATGTCTTCGCCCACGACGCCCGGGCTCCAGATCATCTGCTCCGCGCCCAGCGCGTCCAACAGGCGTGCACCGATCTCGTCACGCGAGAGGCCCGGATTGCGGTTCGGGTTCACCCAAGAGCTTTCATGGGCCATCAGCAGGCCGTGACCACTCTGCTCGACCCCGCCGCCCTCACCCACAAGGCCCGAGGGCAGCAATGGCAGGCCGAGCCGGTCGGCAACGCGCGCGGCAATGGCACCATCATTCCCATGGGACTGCCGGTTGCCCCAACCATTGAACTGGATCTGCCGAACCGCCAGATCCCCCGCAGCATTCTGCACGAAGATCGGACCCGCATCCCGGCACCAGAGATCATCGGTGCGGATGTCCCAGATTTCGACCCCGCTGGAGAGCCCCCGCCGGGCCCGTCGATGCTCGGACGGGGCGGCGAGTAAATAGACCGACTCGAACTCGGAGATCGCGTTGGCGATATCCCGGATCGTTTGCTGCACCATCTGGCGATAGACCGGATCACGGTAGACCTGCCGGTGAACCGGCCATTGCATGAAAGTTGCCGCATGGCGCGCGTCCTCGGCGGGCATGACATAAGCGTCAGGGTCGGTCATTCGGCATCCCTCGTTCTCTGGACCCCACCATAGCACGACTTTGCCCGCCTCCGGCGAATGCGGGCATGCATGTCTTCTGACGCAAGCGTGACCCTGCGTGATCGCCAAACCCGCTAGGGCTTTAGGGTCCGATACGCGAAAAGGTCCCCTATGCCACGCAAATCTTCGAAGTCCCGCGCCAAGACCAGCAAAAAGACCACTGCGCCCGAGGTGCCCGCCAAGCGCGAAACACTCAAGACGTTCCGCAATGGCGCGCTCGGCGCGCTGGTGCTGGGCGGGATCGGCGTATTTTCGGTCAACGCCGTGCGGGCCACAATCGCCGAGCAGGATCTGAGCGTGATCGGAACGGGCCTGCCCACCATTGTGCAGATCCATGATCCGCAATGCTCAATGTGCGTGGAGTTGCAACGCGAGACCCGTAAAGCGCTGGAGGCTTATGACAGCGACACCGTGGCCTATCGGATCGCGAGCATCCGTACTCCGGACGGAACCGCTTTCGCGCATCGGCATGGGCAATCCCATGTGACACTCGTCTTGCTTGATGGGGCGGGCGAGGTGCAGCAGATCCTGCAAGGGGTGCGTCAGGCCGAGGAGCTCAGGGCGCATTTCGACGCCCTGATCGAGGGCGCCGCGCCCCGCAGCTAGGCCCGGTCAGACCGCCTTGGCGCGGCTTTCCTCGAGATAGATCTCGCGCAGACGCAGGGCTACTGGGCCCGGTGTGCCTTCGCCGACCTGTTCGCCATCCACCTCCACCACGGGCATCACGAAGGTCGAGGCCGAGGTGATGAAGGCTTCACGCGCATTCTGAGCCTCCTCGATGGTAAAGGGGCGTTCCTCCACCTTCATCTGAGCCTCGCGGGCAAAGCGCAGCACGGCGGCCCGGGTGATCCCATGCAGAATCTCGGTCCCCAGGTGGCGGGTCACGATCGTGCCCTCCTTGGTGACGATATAGGCGTTGTTCGAGGTGCCCTCGGTCACGGCCCCGTCCTCAACCATCCAGGCATCATCAACACCGGCGGCCTTGGCCATCATCTTGCCCATGGACGGGTAAAGCAACTGCACTGTCTTGATATCGCGACGGCCCCAGCGCGCATCCTCGATGGAGATCACCTTGATACCGCTCTGCACCGCGGGCGCATCGGCCAGGGTCTTCGTTTGGGTAAAGAGGACAAGCGAGGGCACCGGTTCTGCCGGATAGGCGAAATCCCGGTCCGCCGCGCCCCGGGTCACCTGAAGATAAACCATGCCCTCGGTCACCGCGTTGCGCGCCACAAGCTCCCGGTGGATCTCCAGAAGCTCCTTCATGGTGCAGGGCGCGGGCATCTCAAGCTCGGAAAGAGACCGCTCCAGTCGTTTGGCGTGCCCCTCGAAATCCACCAGCTTGCCCTCGAGCACGCTGGTCACCTCATAGACGCCATCCGCAAAGAGGAAACCCCGGTCGAAGACAGAGATTTTAGCCTCTTCTTCGGGCACATATTCTCCGTTGACATAGACAATGCGGCTCATGGGATCCTCCGGGGTGACGCGTGGCTGCGGCGATATGGCGGGGCGGGCGCGACGGGGTCAAGCGCCGAGTTGCAATCGGCGACATCACGGCCCAGTCTGCGCGCCATGAACCAGCCTCTCCGACTGACCGAAGGCCCGCTTGCCGCACTGCGCGCCCGCCCGCTGAGCGAAGCTGTTGCGGCGGGGCATGCCCGCAAGGCGGGGTATCGGTCCCATCCCATTGACACGGCCAGCCCGGTCTATGGGGATCCGATGGTGGCCATCGCCGGGCACGGGATCGCAGGCCAGAACCACTATGCCGCACGGCTCAACCCGCCCTATCACGCGGAAATCACCGGGGCCACGACGGCCCTATTGCTGCGGTCCAGCGTGGCGGACCGGCTGGCGCGGGTGAACGCGCGGCTTGCGCCCTATGGGCTGGAGCTCTGGGTGTTTGACGCCTGGCGACCTATCGCCGTGCAGAACCATTTCCACGACCACTGGATGCCCGATTACCTGCGCCGCGCCCGGCCCGGGTTGAGCGCGGCGGAGATCGCCGCCGAAGTGTCGAACTACTGGGCCAAAGGGGCGCCGGGCGGCGCGATCGATCCAGCCTCCCCTCCACCCCATGCCACCGGGGCGGCCGTGGATCTGACCTTGCGGGAGCGGGCGACGGGCGCGCAGCTTTTCATGGGGTCGATCTTTGACGACGTGACGGGGCTGTCGAACACGGATGCGTTTGAAGATGTGGCCGACGCGATGTCTTTCTCGGCGCTGGAGGCCCGGGACAATCGCCGCCTACTGGTCTGGATCATGGCGGCAGAGGGGTTCGCGAACAACCCAACCGAGTGGTGGCATTTCTCCTGGGGCGATCAGATGTGGGCTCGCCTGACCGGCGCAGAGGTGGCGCTCTATGGTCCGGCCACAATGGCCGCGCACCCGGCGGCCTGACACGGGCATCGCCAAGCATCGCCGCCCGCCTATATCTCCTGCATGCGCCCCATGCTTGCCCTTGCCACCGCCTGTCTTCTCCCCCTCCCCGCCGCCGCGTGGGAGGCGGGCTCAGAAGGCCCGCTCTGCACCCTGACCCATACAGAGCCGGGGGCAGAGATTCGTCTAACCTATGACTCCCTCGGGCCGGAATACACGATCACGCTCACCGCCCCCGAACCCTGGCTGCGACAGCCGGTCTTTGCCCTGCGCTTCGAAGGCGAGCGCGGCCTGACGATCAGCACGGATCGCCACATGCTGTCGCCCGATGGCCGGTCTCTCACGGTAATTGATCGCGGGTTTGGGAACGTTCTGCGCGGGTTGGCCGAAAATAGCCGGGCCACGGGGCTCAGCGGCCCCCGCAGTCTGAGCTTTTCGCTGGAAGGGGCAGCGCCCGAGGTCGCCCGGTTCGAAGCCTGCGGAGCGGCGCCCAGTGTCTGACCTCTAGAGCGCGCCCCCTGAAAAGAGCGCGGTTTCCGCGCCCTCATCATCCAGAAGGCGCAGCATGGGGGTCGAAGACCCGCCAGACACGGCAAATCGGCGCGTGGCCTCCAGCGCCTGGATCATCTCCCGCTCAAGGGCATCGCGCGGCGCAGGACAGGCCATCTTGGTGCCCGCCATGGGGCTGGGAAACACCATCGCCTCAGGACCGATTTCGACCCGACCGGAGAACCGGTTGCACCCGGCAAAGACGCTCGCGCCGCCGCCCTCCGCCAGTTCCAGCGTGGGAACGACATCCCCCGCAAGCGCAACACCGTTAAGCGCAATGAGCTGCCACGCGATCCCGTTCAGGGTCGGCGCGGTGAGCGGGCTGGCGGCCCCGGCTTGCTTCAGGATCAGGTCGACACTCTGTCCCGCCCCCCGGGTCAGCACCGGGTGGGCTTGCGTTGTCCGAAACACCACGCGCCCCTCGGAATGGATCCGCGCCGCAACAGTATAGGTCATGCGCGCGTCGATCACGCCAGGATCATAGGGAAGTGTGACGGTCATCGGCATCCGGGTCATGGCGACACGCTGGCTGGCGATCCGGATCGCAGCGACATCCATCCGCGAGGTATCCAGCAACTCCACCTCGAGCTGAGCATTCGGCGGCAGCGCAATCCGCTCGAGATAGGCCGCTGTGACACTCAGGCTCTGCATCTCGGCGCGGCTCATACCGACGCTGGCCAGAAAAGCCAGCATTCCGAGCCAGAA
The DNA here is from genome assembly GCA_038746545.1 of Pseudomonadota bacterium. Lineage (GTDB taxonomy): Bacteria > Pseudomonadota > Alphaproteobacteria > Rhodobacterales > Rhodobacteraceae > Dinoroseobacter. Next base: position 5,510 of record JBCDKN010000018.1, on the reverse strand, counting down.
AAGACGTCTAAACCCCATGCGTCCCTCCTTCCGGCAAGGCGCCTCAGGCGGCCAATCCGCGCGAGCCCATGGCCAGAAACTTCGCCCGGCGGTCCTTCACCAGCGCTTCGGGGGAGCGGTCGGTCAACTCCGCCAGCATCCCTTCAAGCGCTTTGCCGACGCGGGCGATCGTGTCATCCTTATGACGTTGCGCTCCGCCCACAGGCTCGGGGATGATCCGGTCGACCACTCCCAGCGTATGCAGATCCTGTGCCGTCAGACGCAGGGCCTCGGCGGCTTCCCTCATCTTCTCGGCATCCTTCCAGAGAATCGAGGCGCAGCCCTCAGGCGAGATCACAGAGTAGATCGAATGCTCCAGCATCGCCACGCGGTTCGCCGTGGCAAAGGCCACCGCCCCGCCGGAGCCGCCCTCGCCCACGATGACCGAAATCAGCGGCACGCCGATCTGCAGACATTTCTCGGTGGCGCGCGCGATAGCTTCGGACTGTCCCCGCTCCTCAGCGCCTTTGCCCGGATAGGCGCCGGGCGTATCCACCAGCGTCAGCACCGGCAGGCCAAAGCGATGGGCCATATCCATCAGGCGGATCGCCTTGCGGTAGCCCTCGGGGCGCGCCATGCCGAAATTCCGCTCGATCCGAGTCTTGGTGTCGTGGCCCTTTTCATGGCCAATCACCACCACGGGGCGGTCGTTGAATCGCGCAAGCCCGCCCATCACCGCATGGTCATCGGCGAAGTTCCGATCTCCGGCGAGCGGAGTGTACTCCTCAAAAAGCTCGTTAATATAGTCCATGCAATGCGGCCGCCCGGGATGGCGTGCCACAAGGCATTTCTGCCAGGGCGACAGATCAGCATAGAGATCTGCCAGAAGCTGCTCGGCCTTGCGGTCGAGGGCCGAAACTTCCTTCTCGATATCCATGGTGCCTGAGGTGCGCGCCACGGCCCGCAATTCTTCGGCCTTGCCCTCAATCTCTGCGAGCGGCTTTTCGAAATCGAGATAGTTCTGCATCAACCCCTCCGGCTGTCTTGCTGCGCCTTATGGCCCCTCCGTCGCTGCGGTGCAACAGGGAGGGTGACGCGTCCGCCAAAGAGCCCGGCTTTGGGCGTGACCTGTTGTCCCCGTTGGAAGGTTCCGCGCGCAGGCCATCGCCTTGCGGGCGCGAGCTGCGCCTGTATCCGCGTTATGTAAGGACCGATGCGGACCGCCTGAAGGGACTGCGACCCCTTGCTCATTGGCAGCATCCTCGAACGCGACGCGCGCAATCCGACCCCGCCAGTCGGGAGGTTTACAGAGTTGCCCGCCCTACGCGACAGGTTCACGGGCGCACCACAACTGTACGAGGATATCTTCCCCCATGAGGGCAGCCATGAAAGCTGCGGGTCGCGAGCCCCTCGTCGGAGCGCCGGTCCTGCTGGCCGGATAGAGTCCTGCGCAGCGCCTCGAAGGTACCCAAAGGGCCGTCTCCGCGAGGCAATGAACCCGAAGGCACTCGGCGGGCCAAGGTGGATCGCGCTGGATCTCAGGAGACTAAACGCGACGCTGAGCGCACTCCACGACACTGGATTTTCGGAGGAATGGTCTTGGCAGGGGCTGAGGGACTCGAACCCACGACCCTCGGTTTTGGAGACCGATGCTCTACCAACTGAGCTAAACCCCTAAGACCAAGGCGAGGGGTATGTGTTTCGGCAGAGGAAATCAAGGCGCTTTTCGGGCTGATTTTGCCGCGCATCCCCTGCCTCGCGTCTTGCATATGGGTCGGGGCGGTCGCATCTTGCGCCGCAATGCCGACCCTGTCCCCCGCTCTCCTCTCGTCCGGCCTGTCCGAGGCTCGTGCGTGCTTTGACGCCAAGCCCTGGCGCGAGGCAGAGATCGTTGAGGCTGAGGCCCGGATTGCGGTGCCCACCATGCTCGCCCCGCAAGAGCGGCAGTTCTACTACTGGGCGGCGCGGGATTGGGCGCGCGGCGACGGCGCGCTCGTGGATCTGGGCGCGTTTGCTGGTGGCTCAACCGCCCGTTTCGCTGCCGGGGCATCGGATGCGGGTCATGGCGCGATCATCCATGCCTATGACCGCTTCACCGCCAAGGAACAAACCAAGCAAAACGTGCTCTACGCGGCGGGCGTCCCCCCGTTCGACGGGCGAGACATCCTTCCCCTCGCACAATCCTTCCTCGCGCCATGGGCTGCGCAGATGCGCTACCATGTGGGTCACATCCCGGATCTGGGGTGGCCCGGCGGCAAGATCGAACTTTTGGCGGTGGATGCCGCGAAGATCGCCACCACTACGGACCTGATTGCCGCGCAGTTCTTTCCGGCGCTGATCCCTGGGCGAAGCCTCCTGATCCAGCAAGACTTCCTACACTGGTCCCAGCCATGGCTCGCAGCCCAAATGTGGCGCATGCGCGATGCGTTCCTGCCCGTGGCCCACGCCCCAAGGGATACGATCACCTTTCTTTGCACTGCGCCGGTGACGCCCGAGATCATCGAGGCTGGCCGGATCTCGCAGGCCAGCGACGCGGAGCTGCTCGCAGGTATCCGCGCTATGCGCGACGCCCTGCCAGAGGCCTGGGCCCTCAAGCCGCGCCTGCGGAAGACCGTTGCAGCCCTGCGCGCCAATCCCGAAGTGCGGATCGCCTGGCAGATGCGCGCCCCGCAAGCGGAGCCACGCAGCGACTAGAGCGCCTTGGCACGCGCCTCCAGCGCGTCGATATCACCGCCACAGATCTCTGCCTCGGCGGCGAGGATCTGGTCAATCGGCCAGTCCCACCAGGCAATCTCGAGCAACCTCGCGATCACCTCGGGAGCAAACCGCCGTCGGATCACACGCCCCGGATTACCCGCGACGATGCTGTAATCGGGGATGTCACCACCGACCACGGCCCCCGCCCCGACGATCACGCCATGCCCCAGCCGCGCGCCCGGCAAGATCGTCGCGTTGCGTCCGAACCAGCAGTCATTGCCCACCAGGGTCGGACGCGGCGCATGCCCGGGCATCGACGGCCGATCCGGCGACATCCCGTCAAAGATCGCGAAGGGAAAGGCGCTGAACCCGTCATAGCGGTGATTGGCACTGTCGGTGACGAAGGAGACGCCCATGGCGAGGCAGCAAAACTTGCCAATCTCGATGCGCTGCTCGCCATAGAGATAAGGAAAGAGTCGTCGCCGGATCAGGTCAGGCTCGGGCATCTCATCATCACTGTAATAGGTGTAATCCCCGATCGTCAGCCCCGGCGCATCGAGCACCGCGTTCAGAAAGACCGTACCGTCATATCGAGTGCCATCGGGAAAGGTGATCGGATGCGGGGTGTTTGGGGCGGGAAAGGGCATGGGAACCTCTTCGGAGAGACTGCCACTGCCCTACCGCCTGCGCCGCGCGCAGGAAAGCGCAAAGCCTGCCCAGAACGCCCGGCACGGATACAATTGATACCGCAGGCGAAATTCTTCGGACACGCGTCTGCAGCATCAAGGCGCCAATCTGGAGAACGAAAGGAATTGCCCCATGATGCCCCGATCCACCCACCTGATTGCTCTGGCCTTGCTCGGCGGTGCGACGCTGGCGCAGACCAGCACGGCCACCGCCGCCACGCTCTATGCAGATCGCGCGGCCTTTGTTGCAGACACCGCGCCGACCGGACAGATCGACTTCGAGGATATCCCCGAAGGATCCTCGTTCACCGGCCAGGAACTGAGCCTCGGCCCCATGCGCATCGCAGGCGGTGTCACCCCGGGAAATGAGACCTGGAACGTGGTGTCCTCCGTTGGCTATTGCGACGGATACCACGCCATTGACGGCTCACGGCACGCTTGTGTCGGTGTGTCCGACCACGCTCAGGTGCGACTCGACTTCCTGACTGATGTCTCTGCCTGGGGCGCGGATTTCTCCGATATGGGCGATCAGGGACGTGAGACGGCGCTGATGTTCTATGACGACGAAGATCAGTTGCTGTTTGAGTATGTCGCCGCAGATCAGGGCGAGCTTGAGAAGACCTTCATCGGCGTGGATTTCGAGGATGAAAGCGCGAGCTACATGACCTTCTCGCTCTTCGCGCGCCTGCCCAGTCAGGACCTGGACGGGTTCGGCATGGACAATATCGCCTTCACCTCCGTGCGCGACCTGGGTGCCCCTGCCCCGGTACCGCTGCCGCCGGCTGCCTTGCTGCTCGGCTCTGCCGCAGGCGGATTGATGGGCCTTGGGACGCTTGCGTCGGAGACGCGCCGGCCCGGCGTAACGCCAAACTGAGTTTGCGTGCGCCCTCTTGGGGCGTGCGCCACGGCTGAGCAGCTTTGCAGAACGGAGCCTCAGCCGACGCGCAGGGGCATCCTCAAACTACCCTTCGGGTGCAGCGCCCTGAACTGTCGCAAGCACCTCTTGGAAAAAGCGCTCAGAACCGGAACGTCGACGTTCCGCCACCAGCATGCCACTGGGAGCGACAATCGTGGTGCGCGCCAAGAGGTCCTGCACCCGCTCTTCACCATCTTCGCCAATAGAATAAACAGTGCCCGCGCGGATGATACCTCCGACCGGGGTGTCATTGAATTCCTCCGAACGGAAGCTGAGAGACACCAGCCGCTGGTCACGCCGCTGAAAAAGGATGACGTTGCGCGCGCGGTCGCCCTCTTTTGTCGTTCGCGTATAGGCTAGCGCTTCCCAGGTCCCACTTCCGGTCTGCACCTGCATCCTTACCTCTTCGCTGGTGGTTGGCGCGGATGCCAGGCGTTCATAGACAACGTCCGCGAACCGCACGGCAACGCCCTCGGATCGAATTTCCCTCTCACATTCGAGTTTGAAACTGACACGCGGTTTGAATGTGATACCCGCGAGGGGGCTCGGGTTCAGCTCTTCGGACACTGCGAAAGAGTACTCTGATTCAAAAGCATAGACGGTGTTCGCACCGTTCCCCTCGAGACCTTCTTCATTCTCCCAACGAGGATCAATCCCAATCGAAAGCCCGCCACAAGTGTCGAATCTGCGACGGATCGGATCGTAGAGGACAAGGCTCGGATCATAGCCGCGCGCGCCCGCATGGCTTGCCAGATCGGGATCGGACCCGGGTCCCGTTGCGGCACATCCCGTCAGCCAGACGGAACATACCAAAAAAAATGTGCGGCACCGGGGCATGGAACTTCGATCCTTCCGAAACGCGTTCGGAAACAGGCTAGAAATTCACCGCGCCCTGAACAACCCACAAAAAAAGGGCGCTCGGAAGCGCCCCTCTTCGAACCTTTTGGGCAGGGTTTGGGTCCTGCCCGTTTGGTCTGTTACTCGATGATTTTGGAGACGACGCCAGCGCCGACGGTGCGGCCGCCTTCGCGGATGGCGAAGCGGAGGCCGTCTTCCATGGCGATCGGGGCGATCAGCTCGACACCGAATTTCAGGTTGTCGCCCGGCATCACCATCTCGGTGCCTTCCGGCAGCGTCACGGTCCCGGTCACGTCCGTCGTCCGGAAGTAGAACTGCGGACGGTAGTTCGCGAAGAACGGCGTGTGACGGCCACCCTCTTCCTTGGTCAGGAT
>JBCDKN010000017.1:0-60237 GCA_038746545.1 Pseudomonadota bacterium | reverse complement strand
CGAAGATCAGGCCCAGCTCGTGCTGACAGGACGCCACTTCGTGGTGGTGCTTGTCGACCTTCATGCCCATGCGCTTCATGGTCGAGAGCATCTCGGAGCGCAGATCCTGTGCCGCGTCGGTCGGGTTGACCGGGAAGTAGCCGCCCTTGACGCCCGGGCGGTGGCCCATATTGCCCATCTCATACTCAGCATCGCCATTCCAGGATGCGTCCTGCGCATCCACTTCAAAGGCGACCTTGTTCATCTCGGTGGAGATGCGCACGTCGTCAAACAGGAAGAATTCCGCTTCGGGCCCGAAATAGGAGACGTCGCCGATGCCGGAGGACTTCAGATACGCCTCGGCCTTCTCGGCAGTGCCGCGCGGGTCACGAGCATAGGCTTCGCCGGTGTCCGGCTCCACGATGGAGCAATGCAGGCAGAGGGTCTTTTCGGCATAGAACGGGTCGATATACGCGCTCTCGGTGTCGGGCATCAGTTTCATGTCCGACTCGTCGATGGATTTCCAGCCAGCAATGGAGGAGCCATCGAACATGAACCCTTCGTCGAGGAAGTCCGCATCCACCTGGTCGGACATCACCGTCACGTGCTGCAGCTTGCCGCGCGGGTCCGTGAAGCGGATGTCGACATATTCGACGTCCTCGTCCTTGATGGTCTTGAGAACAGCGTCTTTGCTCATGTGACCTTTCCCTTTCAATCGGTTGTGTGGGTTGTTGTAAGTGCTGCGCGGGCGCTGGGCGCGGCCACGCTGGGCGATCAGAGCGCGTCTTCGCCGGTCTCGCCGGTTCGGATGCGAATGGCTTGTTCGACGGTCGAGACGAAGATTTTGCCATCGCCGATCTTGTCGGTTTTGGCGGCGGCCACGATGGCGTCAATCGCCCCCTCGGCCTGATCATCGGACAGAACGACTTCGATTTTCACCTTGGGCAGAAAATCCACGACATACTCCGCGCCCCGATAGAGCTCCGTATGTCCTTTCTGGCGTCCAAAGCCTTTGACCTCGACGACGGAAAGCCCCTGAACACCAATTTCCTGGAGCGCTTCCTTCACTTCATCGAGCTTGAACGGCTTGATGACAGCCTCGATTTTCTTCATCCCCCGACTCCCTCTTATTCCGTGGCCTTTTGCAGAACACTTTCATTTACCCTCCACAATTCGGTAGCGTGACGGGACTAGGTCGCATCTTGCGAAAAGACAGACGCTGTCTGCGATTTGTGCAGTATGCCTTCAAAATGGGCAACTGAAAAACAACTTGATGGGGTGAGATGCCAGAGCTCCTTACAGCGGTCCAAATGCGGGCCATCGAGCAGGCTGCGATCGACAGCGGCGCTGTGACCGGGCTCGAACTGATGGAGCGCGCCGGGAAGGGCGTGGTCGAGGCGATCTTCGAGGAGTGGCCGGAGTTGGCCAAGGTGCCGCACCGCGCCGTGGTCCTCTGTGGTCCCGGCAACAATGGCGGCGACGGCTTTGTCGTTGCGCGACTTCTGAAGGAGTTGGGCTGGGAGGTTGAGGTCTTTCTGTACGGGGACCCGGAAAAGCTGCCGCCGGATGCACGGTCGAACTATGAGAGGTGGAAAGAACAAGGCGAGGTCCACAGTCTCTCTTCAGAATTCTTTACGGACCTGAACAATTTCCAACAGATAACTTGGGATCTGGAACCTTGCCTCGTGGTCGATGCCCTCTTCGGAACTGGCTTGTCCTTGTCACGTGAAATGCCGCACGTCTTGTTGGACATAGCAAATGACTTCGTTAACCTTCGCGTAACAGGCTACGGTGCTACCGAATTCTTCGTTGTCTCGGTGGACGTCCCAAGTGGTCTTTGTGGTGATAGCGGCAGGGTGCTCATCAAGGGCGAAAGCGTCGTAGCAGATTTGACCGTGACCTTTCACGCAGCCAAACTGGGTCACGTGCTGCACAATGGTCCTGAAACATGTGGAAAAGTCACAGTTAAGAGCATCGGGATCGAAGGTGTTTGAGCATTCGCCTAAGGCCAGTTCCCGATCGCAGGTGGGGGCACAGCCCCCGCCTAGGGGGGCGGTCGGGGGCGGCCCGGCGGTTCCGCCGGGCGAGATCGTGCATCTGGTGGAGCGACCTGTCTGGAGGCTCCTGTCCAAGCATCAAGCTCACCACAAATACGGCCACGGCCATGCACTCATCCTGTCGGGTCCCATGGGGCGATCCGGGGCGGCGCGACTGGCGGCGCGGGGGGCGTTGCGGGTGGGCGCGGGCCTGGTCACGGTTGCAGCACCGGGCTCGTCGTTGATCGAATGCGCGACCCAACTAACGGCGATCATGCTGCGTCGTTGCGAGGATGCGACCGCGCTGTCGGCATTGCTCGAAGATGACCGGCTCAACGCGCTCTGCCTCGGACCCGGCCTCGGGGTCGGGGAGGGGACACGGGCGCTCGTGAACACCGCTCTGGAGGCAAAGCGTGCTACAGTGCTCGACGCGGATGCGCTGACCTCCTTTAGGGACAACCCGCATGCATTGTTCGACGCGCTCCACCCAAAGGTGGTTTTAACCCCCCATGGCGGCGAGTTCGCGCGGCTCTTTCCGGATATCGCGGCGGAGCTTGCGGCTCCGCCCCTCAAGGGCCCCGCTTATTCCAAGGTCGATGCCACGCGGGCGGCGGCGAGGCGCGCGGGCTGTACCGTGCTCTTCAAAGGCCCCGATACGGTAATTGCGTCTCCGGACGGGCGATGTGCCGTCAACGCCGCTGTTTATGAGCGCGCGGCACCGTGGCTGGCGACCGCCGGGTCGGGTGACGTGCTGGCCGGGATCATCACGGGGTTACTGGCGCGCGGGCTCGATCCGCAACTGGCTGCCGAGTCCGGTGCATGGCTCCACGTAGAGGCCGCGCGTGCCTTTGGTCCAGGGCTGATCGCGGAGGACCTGCCCGAGATGCTCCCGCAGGTTTTTCGGGACCTAGGACTGGAGTAGGACCGCCGTCTCCCAATCGCGCAGCAGTGGGCGCGCGGCGGGGAAGGGGGCCTCTTCGGCCTCGCGCAATTCCGGGAAGATCTCGAACAACTCTTCCTGTGCGGCACGTCCCAAAGTCGAGACCACCGCCGGGCCAGGACGCAGGCTCTCGGCCCAGATCCCGTCCGCGCGCACGATCTGATGCGCGTCGAACATGAAGTGATAATAGGTGACCGGGGACAGGTCGTAGACATGCTGCACTGTGTCGTCGTTGACCAGATGTACCGCTGCGGCGAGCACTTCGGTGCTGCCAAAGAGCAGATCCGCGCGCCAATCCTCCATCAGGACCCTGTGCTGCCGCGAAACCTGCATGTCGCGCGCGGGCAAGCCCGGAGCAAAGGCGCCCGCCCGGATCAGAACCGGGCGAAAGCGCGCATTCCCGGCAAGACGCGCGCTGTCGATATGAGCTGCACCCGCCCAACGGATGATCTGCACCCCGGCATCCCGCGTCAGCACCGCATCGCCTTCGCGCAGCGTTTCTACTGGGACGTGACCCTCCGGTGTTTCGATCAATGTGCCGGCAGTGAAGCAGGGCGGTTGCGCGTAGGTTTCATGATGCTGCGCGCTTTTTCCCGGTCCTTCGGAGGCGCTGACCACTTTGAGTGGCGTGCCGACCGGCGGAAACTTGTCGATGAAGGCGAGCCCCTCCACCGTGCCATAGGCATTCTTCGCGCCCGGCTCGTTGATGTTGAAGCCGATGACCGTATAGGTGTCGGTCCCATCGGTGACCTGTAGGGTGTACTCGGCTTCGACCTTCTGGTTGCCGGAATAGGAGCGGCCATTGAAATCAAGAGGGTCCGAAAGACGTTGGCTGCCGTCGGAATCAGCGAAGTGGTCGTCATTGTCCGAGATCGAAATCGGCATCCAGTCGCTGGTGTCTAGGGTAATTTCCTTACCGACAAGATGTTTGCCATTGCCCTGATTGCCCCCGGAGAGCTGGCCTCCGACGATGGTAATATGGGACTCTTCCAAGGCGTAGATTTTGTAGGACAATGCCTGTGGCGCCAAGTTGTTTCAACACGTTGAACCCCGCTCTACACAAGAGTTCTGAACGTCGCGTTAGTGTCATGAATAGGCTTGCACGACAATTCCCTCTCGCCATTGCGGCGAGGCTTTGCTAACCGGAACGCAAGCGGGTGTGGCGGAACTGGTAGACGCACCAGATTTAGGTTCTGGCGCCTTTGGCGTGGAGGTTCGAGTCCTCTCACCCGCACCATCTCACAGTTTTGGTTGTTGAGGCCAGCTAACACCTTGAATAGTAAGGTACTTTCTGGTGTTCGATAACCCTCTTTTCTTGAGTATGTGAGAGGGTTCACAAAGGCCATTCTGAGCACTGCTCTTTTGACGGCTAGATTCCCTTTTCCGTATACTTTCCGGGGATTTGACAAGAAGACCAAGGCGAGTTCGATAACTTCCTCCAAGCGGCCAGCGCGGGGGAGGTCTTTATCGAGTTGTTCTGCCAAGACGAGTTTCTCTTTCTCCAAGGCGTCGATGCGCTTTTCGTAGGCCGCGATAACGCTTGCATTGTTTGCCTCAACGATCCGGTCTAGCAGCGCGCCGACCTGCTTTTCGTTTTGTTTTATTGCCTTGTGCACGTCTGCCTGAGCAGCCCGCGCATGTGTAAAACGCATTTCCCACGCGTCAACCAGCATATTCTTGGCGATTTCAAAAAGCTCACGCGTCGGCTTGAGCGCCTTCAGGATCGCTTCGAACCCGTCTTCGATGTCGGCGCGACGGATGGATTTCCGCGAGCTCACACATCCGCGCGTGTCGCAGAGATAGTACGGATAGCTTTTGGTTTTGCCCTTGGACCAGCAGGCCGTCATAGGCTTGCCGCAATCGTCGCAAAGGACAAAGCCACGTAGTGGAAAGTCAGCATTGATGTCCTTACGCATAGGAGCTTTTGCGGCTGTAGCCAGCCGATCCCGAATGCGCAGGCATGTCTCGAAACTGATCAAGCCCTCGTGGTTGCCACGTCTGAGCGACACGCCCCAGTCTTCGCTGCCGACGTAACCGGCGTAGACGGGTCGCGCGAGGACGTCGGACACCCGCTGAGCTCGGATTGTGCCATCGGAGAAGCACTTTGGAAAAGCAGGTGCACGCTCGAGAAACCGTTTGATCTCTGCTTGCGATGCCAAGCGACCATCGGCAAAACGCTCCAACGCGTCTTGCAGAATGCTTGCGATGGGTTCGTCGCGCATCAACACTTTGCCTTGCGATTTGGTGCGCTCATACCTTTAGCCTATCGGCGCGGAGAACACCCAATATCCATTCATCAATCGCCCGCGCATTCGGTTCTTGGTTTGCTCGCCGTTCTTCTCGCGCTGGTGTTGAGCCACGCTTGCGAGGAGGTTTTCGACGAGCACGGAGTCGCTGTCCTCGCCAAACTCAATCGACGGGCTCTCCAAACGGCCACCGGCATCGGCCAGCGACGTGCGCAAGGCCAAATGCGCTTCCAATCCATTCCTCAACACTGATTTGAGGATGGGTGAATGACCAAGAAAGACTTGCCCAAGTGCGTTTATGCTGACCGAGGTTACGTGCGTTTCATCCGTCGCGCGCGCGGGCAATCGGTGATGATGAAAGAAGAGCCCGGTACACCTGAGTTTTGGGACCGCTACAAACAGTTGCTAAAGGGCCGCGAACCTGTCCCGGCCAAGCGGAACTTTGAGGCCCTGATCCTGAGCTTCTATGAGAGCGACGCGTTCAAGAAATTGAAGCCGCGCACGAAATCCGATTATCGCAAGTACATCGGCCATGTCCGGACGATCTGGGGCGCGAAAGACCCGATCAAGATCGAGACACACCACGTCTATGAGCTGCACCGCGCCAATGCGGATCGGTGGCGGCAGGCAAACTATCTGGTGCAAGTGATGGTGGTTTTGATGAACCACGCTCGCCTGATCGGCTTCCTCAAGAAAGAGCATGGCAACCCGGCCAAGGGTACCCCGCTCTTTAAGTAGGAAGGCGAGGGCTGGGAGCCGTGGCCGGATGATGTACGATCAGAGTTTGAGAAGGTTGCTACACCGCGCGCACGGCTTGTTTATGAACTGTGCCTCGGCACCGGCCAGCGGATCGGAGACGTAGTGCAGATTCACTGGGGCCATATCAAAGATGGGGCCTACGACTTTACTCAAGGTAAGACCGACAAGCCTCTTTGGATACCTCTTACGGACCGTCTCACGACATATCTGGCAACGGTCGAAAAGAAGGGGCTGACGGTTATCACCGACACGGCGGGCCGTCCGGTTCGATATCGCACCGTTGCCGACGAAATGCGCAAAGTTAAGGCCAAGATGGAGCACCCCGAAGCGGCCAGATATGTGACCCACGGGCTTCGCAAGAACGCGACTATCGAACTCTATCAGTCAGGTTGTGATGACGAGATGGTGAAAGCCGTCACGGGTCACTCTGGTGTCGAGATGCTGAAAAAATATGTAGGAATGATCCGTCAGCGTGAGCTGGCAGCGCGGGCGCAAGATGCGCGAAACCGCTTTGAACAGAACAGGAAGGAAACGTGAATGTTTCAACACCTGTTTCAAAAATCGAGCATATGGAGAACTGCCATGGCGCAAGTCATTGAAAGTATTGGAGGCGAGTACCGGAATCGAACCGGTGTACACGGATTTGCAATCCGCTGCGTCACCACTCCGCCAACTCGCCGACCCATGGTGCGGGGTCGGGCTTAGCATTGGCGTATCGGGCGCGCAAGCACGTCGGGTGGGATTCTTGGAGGCTCAGCCCGATGCGCGTGAAGGGGCGTCCGTGTCGCAGGGCCACTGCGTTGCCGAGCGTCGTGCAATATGGCACACCCAGATAACCGCAGTTGGAAAGTTCGAGCCATGACCGACTATGCCGCCCGACGCACGATGATGGTCGACACGCAGGTGCGCCCTTCCGATGTCACGAAATTCAACATCATCGACGCGATGCTGACCGTGCGCCGCGAGGTGTTCACTCCGGATGACAAACGCGAGATTGCCTATGTCAGCGAGAATGTCCCGCTCGGAGCGGGGCGTGTGATGCTGGAGCCGCGGACCCTCGCCAAGATCCTCGACGCGCTGGACATTCAACCCGAGGAGATGGTGCTCGATATCGGGTGCGGGCTCGGGTACTCTACCGCGCTCATCGCACGCCTTGCCGAAGCCGTTGTTGCGGTCGAGGAAGACGCGGATCTGGCGCGCGACGCCGAGGCACTACTGTCGTCTGAAAACGTCGACAACGCTGCGCTGATTGCCGCGCCGCTTGCCGAAGGCGCGCCGAAGCATGGGCCCTATGATGTGATCACCCTGCAAGGGGCGGTCGAAGACGTGCCTTCGGAGATCCTTGGCCAGCTCAAGGAAGGCGGGCGCATCGCGGCAGTGTTCATGGAGGGCGGTCTCGGCGTGTGCCGTCTTGGTTACAAGATCGATGGCGACGTGAGTTGGCGGTTTGAGTTCAACGCATCTGCACCAGTTCTCAACGGGTTTGAGCGCGCATCTGCATTTGTGCTTTAAACGTTAAACAGCTGACTGCATAGTCACTTAAAAAGTGATTCGATCACAGGAGAGGTGCAGGCAGTGTTCACCAGATCTATACGACGCATGGCTCTTGGGGCCGTTCTCGCGTGTTCCACGGCGCTTGGCGCATCTGCGCAGTCTCTGACAGACGCTTTGGTCGACGCGTATAAGAATAGCGAACTCATCGAACAAAGCCGGGCGCTGTTGCGATCCGCAGACGAGGACGTGGCGATCGCGACGTCGCGGCTGCGGCCGATCCTCGACTATTCGGCAACCTACGGATATTCGGACTCGCTGACCTCCGAAGGAGACAGCGCGGCGATTGGTGTGACAGCGTCGCTGCTGCTCTATGATTTCGGGCGCTCGCGTCTGCGGATCGAGGCCAATAAGGAGCTTGTGCTCGCAACGCGCGAAGCCCTGCGCGATACCGAGCAGGACGTGCTGCTGAACGGCGTGAGTGCGTTTTTGAACGTGCGTCTGGCCGACGACAATGTGGAGCTGCGCCGGAACAACGTGCGTGTGATTACCGAACAGCTACGCGCTGCGCAGGACCGGTTCGAAGTGGGCGAAGTTACACGGACCGATGTGGCTCAGGCTGAGGCGCGTCTGGCCGAAGCCAATGCCAACCTGACCAGCGCCCTGGGGCAGCAGGCCTCCGCACGCGAAGTCTACCGCGCGGTTGTGGGCAGCTTCCCCAACGCCCTCGCGCCGCCGCCGCCCTCGCCGACCATCCCAGGCAGCGTCGAAGAGGCGGTGTCAATCGCCGAACGCACGCATCCATCGATCCTTCAGGCACGACACAATGTGCGCGCATCCGAGATTGCCGCGGAAGTGGCGGAACGGGCGATCATGCCGTCGGCAAGCGCGCAGGCCAGTGTTACGCGCAACATTCGGGACGCGCTGGATGACAGCACCGATTCCTCCATTGGCCTCACGGTCACCGGTCCGATCTATCAGGGCGGTGGGCTGAGTGCGTCCTACCGGCAGGCCCTGGCCTCGGTGGACAACGCGCGTGCCGGTTTGAACCAATCCGTTTTGGTCATTCGTCAGAGCGTCGGGATCGCCTGGGCCGATATCCTTGTGACGCGAGCTACGATCGACGCCACACGGCGCCAGGTCGAGGCGGCGGAAGTCGCGTTCGAGGGCGTGACCGAAGAGGCCCGTCTGGGCGCACGGACCACGCTGGATGTTCTGGACGCTGAGCAGGACGTTCTCGACGCCCGGACCTCGCTTCTTTCGGCGGAAATCTCTGCTGTGCAGGCGGTGTACGATCTTCTGCAATCCATGGGGCTGATGACGGTCGAGTATCTCGGGCTGCCAGTGCCGACCTATGATCCGGAGGTCTACTATAATGCTGTCTCCAACGCCCCTGCGACCAGCACCCGAGGTGCCGCGCTAGACCGCGTGTTACAGAGCATCGTTCGAGACTGATCCCCAGGGTCGTTTCGACCCGGTTTACAGTCCGAAAAAACATCAAGGATCAGGCGGGTTTCGGCCCGCCTTTTGTTTTCCACCTGCTTGGGCAGAAGTTTCTATTGTGTGAATGGGGCGCTCTACATACACTATCTGGTATAACGAGCAGAGGGTGCCATGGTCAGACCGTCTTCGAGCGACGCATCGCAGGAAGTCTTGAATTCCATTCGGCGGATCGTGACGGACGGGGGGGAGGAAGGGGCTTCCGCGCTGTCCTCACCGCCTGATACCCGTTCGCCCGGCCCGCGCGGGCGGACGGATATCCGGGCTCTCGCGGCAGAACTGGCCGAAGCCAAAGCCATCGGCCCGGACGTGCTCTGGCTTGGAGCGGCGGATGCCGTGCGTCCACCGCAACCCAGCGCCGCGCCCCCGCTGCCTGATCCGGACTTCGCCAATGGAAACTTTGCCGACCGCATGACCAGTCTGGCAGACCGTTTGGCACCTCCGGTGAGGCCTGAACTGGAGCCCGAAACGGCGCCGGAGCCTGAGCCCGTAGCCGAGGTTGAAGAACGCCCCTGCACTCTGCTGCTGACGCAGGAGTTTCGGGTGCGACCGCCCGCCCCGACGCCTGCAGAGCCAGAGGCCTATGCGGAGGATTCCGACCATATTGGTGGAGCGATCCAGACCGGCGTGATCCCGGATTTGACCACCGTGTTGCGCGAGGCGGTAAGCGAAACCGTACGAGAGTCGGTCCGCGAGGCGCTCCGGTCCGAGCGGCCCATGGGCAGCGCGGTCCCCGCATCAGTGGAGGTCGACGCGCCCGTGGTGGATGAGGATGGCTACATCACCGCCGATGCTGTGCGGCGGTTGGTCTCCGGGATTTTGCATGAAGAGCTCCGCGGCGCGCTGGGGGACGAGATTTCCCGCCGGGTGCGTAAGCTCGTGCGCGCCGAGGTGCATCGTCTCCTGCAGACCGAGGCGCTTGACCGCTAGACCGGACGCTCCGGCACCGGCTGCGCGAGGCACAGCAGCGCGTCCAGATCCATATGGGTTTCAAGATGGGCGGCGAGGGCATCCAATGTGTCCTCGACCTCTGCCTCATAGCTGCGATCAGTGACCGCCGCTCCGAGCCGCCGGAGCGTTTCAGTCCGGAAGCCGTCCTCTGCAAAAAGCCCATGCAGATAGCATCCCCGGACCCGCCCGGACGGGCTGATTGCACCTTCGGGGCGATCACCGACACGCAGCCAGGGGCGGGCGCAATCCGGGCCTTCGGTCACGCCCAGATGGATCTCATAGCCGGTCACCGCCGCGCCACTCTCGACCTCCTCGGCGTCGGTGAGAGAGAGGTGCTTCTCCGGCTGCATCGTCGTGGCAATGTCCAGAAGGCCGAGCCCGGGGACGGTGGTCGCGGCCCCCTCCAGACCCATCGGATCGGCGATGGTCTGGCCCAGCATCTGATAGCCGCCGCAGATCCCGATCACATGGCCGCCACGCCTCACATGGGCCTGAATGTCGATATCCCAGCCTTGGGCGCGCAGATGGGCGAGATCGCCGATGGTCGATTTGCTGCCGGGGATCAGGATCAGGTCCGCGTCGAGGGGGAGGGGGCGGCCCGCCTCGATGATCTCTACGCTCACGCCCGGCTCGGTCGCCAGCGGGTCCAGATCGTCGAAATTCGCGATCCGGGACAGGCGTGGCACCACCATCCGGCAGGTGCCGCCCTTGCGCGAGGCGACATCCATCACATCCTCCGCCGGCAGACGCCAGGCATCGGCGAACCAGGGGATCACGCCAAGAGGAGTCCAGCCGGTCCGCGCGATGATCTCGGTCACGCCCCCATCAAAGAGCCGCACATCTCCTCGGAACTTGTTCACTGCAAAACCGTTGATCCTGTCGCGATCCGAAGGTGGCAGAATGAAATGGGTGCCGACCAACTGCGCGATGACCCCGCCACGGTCGATATCGCCAACGAGCACCACTGGTGCGGAGACAGCCTCCGCGAAGCCCATATTCGCGATATCCCCGGCCCGCAGGTTGATCTCCGCCGGGCTGCCTGCGCCCTCGATCAAAACGAGATCCGCCTCAGCGGCGAGACGCCTGTAGCTCTCGACTGCGGGGGCCAGGAGTTGCGGCTTGGCCTTGGCGTAGTCCCGCGCGCGCAGGGTGGCAAAGCGCTTGCCCTGCACGATGACCTGCGCGCCCGTATCGGTCTCGGGCTTGAGCAGCACGGGGTTCATATCCGTAGTGGGCGGGACCCCCGCCGCGCGCGCCTGCAGCGCCTGTGCACGGCCAATCTCGCCCCCATCGGACGTGACGGCCGCATTGTTGGACATGTTCTGGGGCTTGAAGGGGCGCACCCGCAGCCCGCGTTTCACATAGGCGCGCGCCAGACCGGCCACGATCATGGACTTGCCGACATTCGAGCCAGCCCCTTGCACCATAATCGCGTTTGCCATGTGCCCTCCACCGGTTAGCATGGCAGACCTAGCCCCCGTTGCGACCCAAGGACAAGCCCGGATGAACACTCCAGCCCATCTCATCTTCGGCGCGGGCGCCTTTGCTCGCCCGGGCGCACGCTGGGTGACGGCAGCGGCGCTTCTGGGCGGGCTCCTGCCGGACCTGTCGCTCTACATCCTGGGGAGCTGGGCGCTCTATATCCAACAGATCCCGCCCCAAATCGTGTTCAACGAGCTCTACTTCTCGCCGAGCTGGCAGCGGATCTTTGCGATCGACAATTCGATCCCGCTCTGGAGCGCGATTTGCGCTGCGGGATTGGCCCTGCGGCGCCCGGCGCTGGTGGCGCTCGGCGGCGCGGCACTCCTCCATGTGCTGCTGGACTTGCCGTTGCACCATGATGACGGACGCCCGCATTTCTGGCCCTTTTCTGATTGGGTGTTCGAAAGCCCGATCAGCTATTGGGACAGTGCGCAGTTCGCCTGGATCGTGGCGCCAATGGAAGGAGCGGCCTGTCTCGCGCTGGTTGTATTGCTCTGGCGGCGGTTCGAAAGCTGGCCCTTGCGCCTGCTTTTGGGTGTGCTTCTGGTTGCTGAGCTGTGGGTCATCCGGAAGTGGCTGGTGTTCTTCTGATCCCGTAGCTGCCCGAGGCCTGCGCAACAAAAAACGCGCGCCGGACGGGCGCGCGCAGATTGTCCGCGTTGTGCGGGATCGTCAGATCAGGCGGCTTCGGCCTGCTGCTGAGCGGCATTGCGACGCTCGCTCTCCTCGCGGGACAGAGCCACGGAGGTCCGCACCCCTTGCCCGACGAATTCCATCAGACCGGAGACCACGCGCTCATTCGGATCGATGCCTGCACAGGAGAGCACTTCGCGCCCGTCCCGCGAGCGCGCCCAGCGGGCGATCTGCTCGGGACCATTCCCGTATTTCTTGTCATCCGCGATCGCATCATCGAGCGCTGCCAGAACCACAGCAGCAAAGAGCTTGCGCGCGCGCTGGCCCTGCTCGTAATTGAATGCGGATGAATCGACGAAGTCGGCCATGAGTGTTCCTTGATTATTGCTCTTGTCTTTTTGGCGTGCCGCCGAATATGACGGTTTTGCGCTGATTCTGGTCTGCGATCTCGGTATACCACATATGCAGCGTATGCATAGCTTTCAGTGGTTAACCGCAACCAGCAGCGGCTTGCCAGGTTGCCCATCCCCAGATATAGGAACGGCGACTTCCCATTCAACCTTTCTTCAGGTTTCTGCTCATGCCCAAGATCAATGGAAACGAAATCCGCCCCGGCAACGTGCTGGAACATAATGACGGTCTGTGGGCTGCGGTCAAAGTAGACCACGTGAAACCGGGCAAGGGCGGGGCCTTTGCCCAGGTCGAGTTGCGCAACCTTCGCAACGGCTCCAAGCTCAACGAGCGCTTCCGCAGCGCTGACAAGGTGGAGCGGGTGCGTCTTGAGCAAAAAGACCAGCAATTCCTTTATGAGAGCGATGGAATGTTGGTTTTCATGGACAACGAAACCTTCGAGCAGATTGAATTGCCAGCGGAAATCCTGGGTGAGCGCCGCCCGTTCCTGCAAGATGGCATGACGATCCAGATCGAGTATTACGAGGCCGAGGCGCTGAGCGCGTCGCTGCCCCAAAAGGTCACCTGCACCGTGGTCGAGACTGAGCCGGTGGTCAAAGGTCAGACGGCAGCGAACTCCTTCAAGCCCGCCGTGCTCGACAACGGCATTAAGGTGATGGTGCCGCCGTTCGTGGGGCAGGACGAAGCAATCGTCGTGAACACGGAAACCATGGAGTATTCCGAGCGCGCCTGACCCTCCTTGGATGCACTAGTCAGAAGGCGCGCGTTTCGCGCGCCTTTTTTCGTGCCAGCTTTGTGTCTTGCCACTTCAAGTTGTGAAAGAATGCGCGGGATCGGTTTGGGCGGATCAGAGCCGAGCGCTTTGATCATTGATCCAGATCAAGTCGCTTGCGGAGAATTCTGCTAGAGGTGACGCTCCCGAGATTCGGTCCTCCCGAAATCTTTATGTGGATTCGCGGCGCTTTGGTCTAGTTTTAGCCGCAGGGCGCAAGACATCTGCGCCGAGACTACAGGGAGATTCCGTATGATTTTGAAATCCACTTTGGCCACTCTTGGCATGACCGGCGCGCTGACGCTGGCCGCCTTTGCTGGCGACACCCCGGCGCCTGAGGGGGCTGCTGTTTACTTCGTGAACCTCGAAGATGGGGCCACCGTCTCCAGCCCCGTGACGATCGTCTTCGGGCTTGAAGGGATGGGTGTTGCACCTGCCGGGACCGAGAAAGACAAGACCGGGCATCACCATCTGCTGCTGAACCGGGCCAAGCTGGGCGAGGGGCCCGATGGCGCTGATGAGCTGTTGTACGGTATTCCGGCCGATGACAATCATATCCATTTCGGCGGTGGTCAGACCCAGGTGACGATCGATCTGCCGGCTGGCACGCACACGATGCAGCTGGTTCTGGGCGATCTGAACCATGTGCCCCATGATCCGCCTGTCATGACCGAAGTGATCTCGGTCACGGTCGAGTAAGCGCGACCGCGGATCAGATCGCGACACGGGCGGCGGCGTTCACGGGGTCCAGGTGACCTTGGCAGAGCCCGCCGTCATCTCGCCTTTGGCGCGGTCAAAGCGCAGATAGGCGAGGGCCTGACCTCCGCTCTGGGTTCCAAGGACCCCGGCAGCTTTGCCATTGGCGGTGATCTCGGTTCCGAGTGCAGCCTCGCCCTCGATCTCGACCCGGGCCAGCCCTTTGCGCAGTTCGGTCTTGTGCTTCATGCGGGCGGTTACTTCCTGACCCACATAGCACCCTTTCTTGAAATCCACCCCGTTGATCCGCTCGAACCCCATCTCGAGGATATAGCTGTCATCGGGGTGCAGTTCCGCGCCCGTCTCGGGGATCATCAGGGCCACGCGCAACTTGTCCCAATCCGTCACCTGAGGCCCGCCTTCGGTGCCATAGAGCCGCCAGCCCAGTTCCCGGTGGCGCGGATCGGTCACAGCGCCCTCCGGTGGCGTGCCGTGCCCGCGCGCCACGGGCATGTCAGTCATCTCAAGCGTGACATCCGCGCGCAGTTTGAAGATGGTCAAACGCTTTAGCAGCCCAGGTGCCAGTGTCTCGGCCACATCCAGCAGCAGTGCCGCGCCCTCGGGGATTACGAAGAAATCCGCGAGGAACTTGCCCTGAGGGCTCAGAAACGCCGTATAGACCGCGCCATCCTTGAGCCGCGCCAGGTCATTGGTCACCATCCCTTGCAAAAACCCATGGGCGTCGGACCCGGAGACCCGGATGACCCGGCGATCCGGGACCGCTTCGATTACGGTGGTGCTGTCTTGGGGCATTTCGCTCTCCCATCTTTATGATTTCTCACATATAGGTTTGCCGCCGAGCCACAAGGGACGGCAGACGGACCACGGTTGTTTTTGAGGGTACATGCGCGCACCGATCTCCATCGTCATGCCGGTCCTGAATGCGCAGGAGGCTCTGCGCCATTCGATCCCGGCCCTTTCGGAGGGGCTGGAGGTCGGCTTGATTGCCGAGTTGATCATGACCGACGGGGGGTCGACCGACTATACGGAGGCCGTGGCCGATGCAGCTGGCGCAGTCTGGGTGACCGGCGCGCCGGGGCGGGGCGGCCAGATCGCGCGCGGTGTGGCCGAGGCCCGTGCGCCCTGGATCCTGATCCTTCATGCGGATACCGCGTTGCAGCCGGGCTGGGCAGAAGCCGTGGGCGCGGCCCTGCAAGACCGCAAGACCGCATATTTTGGACGTCTGCAATTTGACGCGCTCGGGCCCGCTGCCGGGTTTGTGGCGGGCTGGGCCAATTGGCGCGCCCGCTGGCTGGGCCTGCCATATGGCGATCAGGGGCTGCTGATCCACCAATCCCTGCTGGAGGAGGTGGGCGGCATTCCCGACCTGCCGCTGATGGAGGATGTGGCTCTGGCGCGCGCCTTGCGCGGTCGATTGCGGCCTCTGGGGGCTGTCGCGCGCACCAGTGCCGCCCGGTACGAGCGCGAGGGGTGGTTGCGCCGGGGCGCGCGCAATCTCTCGCTGCTTCTGCGCTATCTGGGCGGGGCCGATCCTGCTCGTCTGGCGGCCGCCTACCGCACGCCTCAGAGACAGGATTGACCCTGCCGGGCGCGCGCCCTACCACTTGGGCGTTTGAGTTCAGGAGCTCCCATGACCCTCGCCAACGGCCGTAGTTATCTCGCCATTCCAGGCCCTTCCGTCATGCCCGACCGGGTGCTGCAGGCCATGCATCGCGCGGCCCCGAATATCTATACCGGTGCACTGGTAGAAATGGTGGAGGGGATGGTGCCGGACCTGCTGAGCGTGGCTCGGACCGAAGCGCGGGTCGCCATGTATATTGCCAATGGTCATGGGGTGTGGGAGGCGGCGCTCGCCAACACGGTCGCACCGGGACAAAAGGTGCTCGTGATCGCCACGGGCATGTTTGCCAAAGGCTGGGCAGAAATGGCGCGCGGCCTGGGGATCGACGCGGAGGTTCTCGATTTCGGGGATCGCGCGACCTTCGATCCTGCCGTGGTCGAGGAGGCCTTGCGGGCCGACACCACCGGCGCGATCCGCGCGGTGATGGCGGTGCAGGTGGATACGGCCACCTCCGTGCGCAGCGACATTCCGACCTTGCGCAAGGTGATGGATGCCTCAGGGCACCCCGCGCTCCTGATGGTGGATTGCATCGCTTGTCTGGCTTGTGACGATTTCCACATGGATGCTTGGGGCGTGGATGTGA
This sequence comes from Pseudomonadota bacterium, assembly GCA_038746545.1. Lineage (GTDB taxonomy): Bacteria > Pseudomonadota > Alphaproteobacteria > Rhodobacterales > Rhodobacteraceae > Dinoroseobacter. Next base: position 44,116 of record JBCDKN010000017.1, on the reverse strand, counting down.
TGGTCACTGGCTGCCAAAAAGGCCTGATGACTCCACCGGGGATGGGCTTTGTCTTCTTCAACGAGAAGGCCAACGAGGCCCATGATCGGCTGGAGATCGTCAGTCCCTATTGGGACTGGGCCACCCGGTCGAAGCCCGAGATGTTCTATCAGTTCTTCTTCGGCACCGCGCCGACCCATCATCTCTATGGATTGCGCGAAGCGCTGACCATGATCCTCCATGAGGAGGGGCTGGAGGCTGTTCTCGCACGCCACGAAAAGCTCGCGCACTGCGTCTGGGCGGCGCTGGAGGCCTGGGGGCGCGGCAAGGGTCGAGGCCATATTGCGCTCAACGTCACGGATCCAGCCCTGCGCAGCCATGCGGTCACAAGCGTGCGGATGCAGGCCCCGAACGCCACGGCTTTGCGCGACTGGGTGACCGACAAGGCGGGTGTCACGTTGGGGATCGGACTGGGCATGGCTGCTCCGGGTGATCCTGCTTGGCACGGGTTCTTCCGGATCGGCCATATGGGACATGTGAACGCCCATATGGTGCTTGGTGTGTTGGGCACGATCGATGCCGGGCTTAAGGCTCTGCAGATCCCCCATGGTGAAGGCGCGCTCGAGGCCGCGACCGCCGTGGCGGCGCGGGCCTGACGGGTCAGGTCTCGTCCCGGGGCTTGATCCCGTTGCGGTGCAGCGGTTTCAGCTTGATCCACTGGTCCAACAGATAAGCGACCGCCATGGCGGGCAGAAACCCATAGAGCGCCCAGACGAAGCCAAGCACACAAAAGAGCACGACGCCAAAGGCCACAAGGAAGGGGAGAGTGAAATCCTCGACCCGCCCGGGCGGGCGCTTTTCCTGAGATTGTCCGTGCATGGGGCCTCCGGCTGTGTCTCCTGATCAGAATAGCGCAAACCGGCGTTCCGCAAAGTCGCGATTTCGTGGGCGCAGACGTGGTGTCGAGGGCTAGCGGCCCGATGATGCCTCCGAGACGGCGTCCGGCAATCGTTCTGCCAGCAAATCGAGCATGTCCGGTGTCCCGGCCGAGATGCGGATGCATCGATCCTGCGGGCTGACAAAAGGCATGCGCACGAACAGGTCGCGATCAATCAGGCCCGAGAGGATGGCTTTGGCGCGGGCTCCGTCTCCACCGCAATCGAGCGTGACGAAATTCGTGGCCGAGGGCAGGGCGCGCAACCCGTTCGCCGTGCCGATCTCAGCGATGCGGGTTCGGGCGGCGGCCGTTGCGGCCACCACATGGGCCAGGTGGTCGGGATCCTGCAAGGCGGCAAGCGCGCCCGCCTGGCCGATCCGACTCATCCCGAAATGGTTGCGCACCTTGTTGAAGGCGGTGATCAGATCGCGCGCGCCCAGGCCATAGCCAACCCGCGCCCCAGCCATGCCATGGGCCTTGGAGAAGGTGCGCATCCGGATCACCCGCGGGTCTTCAATGTCGATCTGCGGGACCGTGCCGTCCGGCGCGAACTCGATATAGGCCTCATCCAACACAAGCACGCAGCCCGGCGGCATCTCCGCCGTCATGGCCTCCACCGTGGGCGCGCTATGCCAAGTGCCCATGGGATTGTCCGGATTGGCGAGATAGATCAGCTTGGCATCCACCTGCCGCGCCATCTCCAGGAGGGCGTCGGGATCCTCATGGTCCTTGTGATAAGGCACCGTGCGGAGCGCGCCGCCAAACCCCGCTACATGGTAGTTGAAGGTTGGATAGGCCCCGGCGGAGGTCACCACGGCGTCGCCCGGCCCGACCATCAGCCGCACAAGATAGCCCAGAAGCCCGTCGATCCCCTCACCAACGATGATGTTGCCGAGCGCAACCCCGTGATGGGCTGCCAGTGCGCTGCGCAGATCATGGCTCTCCGGATCGCCATACATCCATGCGTCCTGCGCAGCGGCCGCCATGGCTTCCAGCGCTTTGGGGGAGGGGCCAAAGACGCTCTCATTCGCGCCCAGCCGTGCCGCAAAGGGCCGACCCCGCGTGCGCTCCTGCGTCTCCGGGCCGACGAAGGGCACGGTCGCGGGCAGGCTTTGAACGAGGGGCGTGTAGCGGGGACCGAGAGAATTGCTCATCCCACGGGCGTAGCGCGGCTGGCGCCGCGCTGCAACGGGGCGCGCGTCGAGAGCGAGTTTGAGTATTTGGGGAACAATGAAAGGAGCACGGCGCGCACCTATGAAAGAGTGCCCGGCCCTGAGACCGCGCGCCCCTGTCTTAAGTCGTCAAATATCCCCGCCGGAGGCTCCTGTCGGTTCAGGAAGCGCGGCGGTTGGGTTAGCTGGCCTCTTCGAGGCGGTCCAGGGCGGCGCTCAGGGTGGCGAGCTCGGCTTCACCGGTGACCAGACGCTCGCGGCTTTCCTCGACCACTTCGGCCGGGGCCGAGGCCACGAATTTGGGGTTGTTCAACCGGCCCTTCAGCCCGCCCAACTCCTTCTGGAGTTTGGTGAGGGTTTTGCCCAAGCGCTCCTTCTCCGCACCCACATCGATGATGTCCGCCAGGGGCAGCGCGAAGGTGCCGCCATCGACCGCGATGGTGAGCGCGCCTTTGGGCGCCTCGGCGGCCTCGGTCACCTCGCCAATGCGCGCGAGACGTTTGATCAGCGTCTCGTTATTGGCATAGGCCTTGCGCCCGGCCTCATCGAGGGCAACCTGCACCACGGGCACGTAAAGCCCTGCAGGGACACGCATTTGTGCCCGCACGGAGCGGATGCTTTCGATCAGGGAGATCGTCCAGTTCATCTCGCGATCCGCGTCCCGGTCCACCAGATTCGCCGCCGCATAGGTCGGCCAATCCGCATGCACGAGCATCTTGGCACGGTCGCCGGTGGTGTCCCAGAGCTCTTCGGTGATGAAGGGCATGATCGGGTGGAGGAGGATGAAACACTGCTCCAGAACCCAGGCCATGGTGTCCCGGGTCTCGGCCTTCACCGCGTCTTCGCCATCCAGAAGCAGGGGCTTGGAGAACTCCACATACCAGTCGCAGACCTTGCCCCAAACAAAGGCATAAAGCGCGTTCGCAGCGTCATTGAACTTGTACTCCGCCATGGCCGCATCGACCTCTTCGCGGACCTTCGCGGTCTCCCCGATGATCCATCGGTTGAGGGTCTGCGCCGCGTCGGGCAGCTGTCGGACATTTGTCGGGCAAGTGTCGGGCACGGGCGCGCGGGCCGTAAAGACCTCGTTCATCTCTGCATAGCGCGTGGCGTTCCAGAGTTTGGTGGTGAAATTGCGGTAGCCCTGAACCCGTTGCAGGTCGAGCTTGAGCACTCCGCCCAGGCTTGCCATGGCCGCGGAGGAAAAGCGCAGGGCATCCGCGCCGTACTCATCAATGATCTCCAGCGGGTCGATCACGTTGCCCACGGATTTGGACATCTTCTTGCCCTTGGCGTCGCGCACGAGGCCGTGGAGGTACACCTCGTCAAAGGGCACCTCACCGGTAACGGCAAGCTGCATCATCATCATCCGGGCAACCCAGAAGAAGAGAATATCCTGCCCGGTCACGAGGGTGGAGGTGGGGAAGTATTTCTTCAGCTCGTCACTGTCCTCGGGCCAGCCCAGCGTGCCGATGGGCCAGAGACCGGACGAGAACCAGGTGTCGAGCACGTCGGGGTCGCGCCACAAAAAGAAGCGGAAATTGTCTTCCTCCGCTTCTTGGTTTTGGAGAAGTGCTGATCGTGCGTCCTCGGCTTCGCCGAGCACGTCCACATCGGTCACGATCGATTTGTAGTGCGCGAGAGCTTGGTCGCGCGCTTCTTCGTAGGTCGCTGCGCAAAACGCCAAAGGCTCGTCGTAGTTATCTGAATAACCCCCGGTATCCTCTTTCCTGAGGTCTGGCCCGTACCACACCGGGATCTGGTGGCCCCACCAGAGCTGGCGGGAAATGCACCAGGGCTCGATATTGTCGAGCCAGTGGTAATAGGTCTTCTCGCCGCTTTCGGGCATGATCTTGACCGTGCCGTCGCGCACCTTGTCGAGGGCGGGGCCGACGATCTGTTCGGCGTCCACGAACCATTGGTCGGTGAGCATGGGCTCGATGACCACTTTGGAGCGATCCCCGAAGGGCTGCATGATCGGTTTGCTCTCCACCAGCGGGAGCGCGGCCGGTGTATCTTCGGGGGCGCTGTCCTCCTCCGCCTTGGGGTTGGGGGTCATGACCGCAAGACCCTCATCGGTGATCTGGGCGACCACGGCCTTGCGGGCCTCGAACCGGTCCATGCCGCGCAGCTCGTCCGGGACGAGGTTGATCGCGTCGCATTCGGCCTCGGAGAGCTCGCGCTTGCCCTCGGCCACCTCCATGGCGATGGCCGCGGCCTCGGCATAAGGCACACCATCGTCGCGCATCTGCGCCTTGGTATCCATCAGCCGGTACATGGGGATGCCGCCGCGTTTGGCGACCTGATAGTCGTTGAAGTCATGGGCACCGGTGATCTTCACCGCGCCGGAGCCGAACTCGGGATCCGGGTATTCGTCCGTGATGATCGGGATCAGGCGGCGGTGTTCCTTGGGCCCCACGGGGATCTCGCAGAGCTTGCCGACGATGGGCGCATAGCGCGTGTCGCCCGGATGCACCGCGACTGCGCCGTCGCCGAGCATGGTCTCGGGCCGGGTGGTGGCGATCGAGATGTAGTCGCGGGTCTCGCGCAGGGTGACGTTGCCGTCCTCGTCCTTCTCGACATACTCATAGGTCTGGCCGCCCGCGAGCGGGTATTTGAAGTGCCACATATGGCCCGCGACCTCGATATTCTCGACCTCCAGATCGGAGATCGCGGTCTCGAAATGCGGGTCCCAGTTCACGAGGCGCTTGCCGCGATAGATCAGGCCCTTGTTGTACATATCCACGAAGACCTTGATCACCGCATCGTGGAAGTTCGGACCCTTGCCCTTGTCCGGGTCGCCCTCGGCCCCGCCCATGGTGAAGGCCTCGCGCGACCAGTCGCAGGAGGCGCCGAGGCGCTTGAGCTGGCCGATGATCGTGCCGCGGGATTTGACCTTCTGCTCCCACACGCGGGCAAGGAAGCGCGCGCGGCCCATCTCGGCGCGGGAGGGTTCCTGATTGGCGGCCATCTCGCGCTCGGTCACCATCTGGGTCGCAATGCCCGCATGGTCCGTGCCCGGCTGCCAGAGCGTGTCGTAACCCTGCATCCGTTTCCAGCGGATCAGGATGTCCTGCAGAGTGTTGTTGAAGGCGTGGCCCATATGGAGCGAGCCCGTCACATTGGGCGGCGGGATCATGATGCAGAAGGTCTCATCGCGCGAGGCATTGGCCCCGGCTTTGAAGCAGCCCTCGTCTTCCCAGCGGGCATAGAGACGGGGTTCGGCCTCGGCGGCGTTGAAGGTCTTTTCCATGGGCATCGCGGTCATCCTTTGCACTTGGGCGAGGAGATAACGAAACCCTGTGCGAAGGGAAAGGGGCGGTCTGGACAGTGGGCGGGATGGGGCTAAGGTTCAGCCCGGACGAGCAAGGAAGTTCTCATGACCAAGCAAGGCGACAAGTTCGGGATCAGCCAGCCGGCGGCCCGGGTGGAGGATGTCCGGTTTCTGACCGGAGCGGGACGTTATGTGGATGACATCGCGCCCGAGGGGGCGCTGCACGGGGTGGTTCTGCGCTCGATGGTGGCCCATGGGGAGATCACGGCGCTGGATGTGTCCGAGGCGGCGGAGATGCCGGGGGTGGCGCTGGTGCTGACGGGCGATGATCTGGCGGCGGCTGGGGTGCGCATGGATATGCAGGCGACGGTGATGCCCAACCGGGACGGGACCCGCGGGGCGGGGCCGGCGCGACCGATCCTGGCCCAGGGGCGCGTGCGCTTTGTGGGTGAGCCCGTTGCGATGGTGTTTGCCGAGACGCTGGATCAGGCGCGGGACGCGGTGGAGGCGATTGTCTTTGACGTGGATGAGTTGCCGGCCAAGATCGACACGGCGCCGGGGGGCGCGGCGCTCCACGCTGAGGCTGAGGACAACGTGGCCTTCGACTGGGCCTGCGGGGATGAGGCGGCGACGGAGGCGGCCTTTGCCCGCGCGGCGCACCGGGTCGGGCTGGTGGTCGAGGACAATCGGATCATCGTCAATTCCATGGAGCCGCGCGGGTGTTTCGCCGAGCTCGAAGAGGGGCGTTTGCACCTGTCCCATAACGGGCAGGGCGTCTGGACCATGAAAAGCCAGCTTTGCCGCAATCTGGGCTTGGGCGCGGAGGAGGTGCGGGTCACCAACCCGGATGTGGGCGGTGGCTTCGGGATGAAGGGCATGGCCTATCCCGAATATTTCGTCGTGGCCCACGCGGCGCGGGTGCTGGGGCGGCCCTGCCGCTGGATGTCCGAGCGCACGGAGGCGATGCTGAGCGACAATGCGGGGCGGGATCTGGCCTCGGATGTGGAGCTGGCTTTCGACGCGGATCTCAAGCTGATCGGGTTTCGCGCCGATGTGCTGAGCAATCTTGGCGCCTATAACTCGCAATTCGCGCAAGCCATCCAGACCAGCCTCGCCATGAAGGTGATGACCGGCGTCTATGACGTGCAGGCCGCCTATATGCGGGTGCGCGGGATCTATACCAACACCACCCAGGTCGATGCCTATCGCGGGGCCGGGCGGCCTGAGGCGATCTACACGCTGGAGCGGGCCATGGATCACGCGGCGCGCAGCCTTGGGGTCGATCCCTGGGATCTGCGCAAGCGCTGTTTCATTGCGCCCGATCAGATGCCCTATGCAGCGGTGTCCGGCGAAACCTACGATGTGGGCGAGTTCGCCCGGGTCCTCGACCGCGCGGGCGAAGAGGCGGACCGCGTCGGATTTGCCGCGCGCAAGGCCGCGAGCCAGGCGGCGGGCAAGCTGCGCGGGCAGGGGCTGTGTTACTACATTGAGGCCATCCTCGGGGATCCGAGCGAGGGCGCGAAGATGGTTTTCGAGGAGGATGGTAGCGTCAGCCTCTATGTCGGGACGCAGTCGAACGGGCAGGGGCATGAGACCGTGTTCGTGCAGGTCCTGCATGAGATGACCGGCATCCCCGCCGAGCGCATTCGGGTTGTGCAGGGCGATAGCGACCTGATTGCCAAGGGCGGCGGCACGGGGGGCTCGCGCTCGGTCACGGTCCAGAGCCAGGCGACGCGGGCCATGGTGGATGTGGCCATTGCGGCCTTTGCGCCTTTCCTCGCGGATCGCATGGGCGTGGACCCGGCGGAGGTGACCTTTGACGAGGGCAGCTTCCGGGCTGAGGGCTCCAACGTGGTGATGACCATGGTCGAGGCGGCGGAGGCGGCTCGCGCGGCCGGAGAGACGGCGCTCCTGACCCATGAGGCGGAGACGACCCTGCCGGGGCGGTCCTTCCCAAATGGCGCGCATATCTGCGAGGTGGAGATTGATCCGCAGACCGGCGTGGTTGCCGTGGACCGTTATACGGTGGTCGATGATTTTGGCGTGCTGATCAATCCGCTCCTTGCCGAAGGGCAGGTCCATGGCGGCGTGGCCCAAGGCATCGGTCAGGCGATCACAGAACACGTGGTCTATGACGGGGAGGGGCAGCTTCTGACGGCAACCTTCATGGATTACGGCATGCCGCGCGCGGATGATGTGCCAATGATCGCCTTCTATACCGAGCCGGTGCCCTCGAAGAACAACGTGCTGGGTATGAAGGGTTGCGGCGAGGCCGGCACTGTCGGGGCGCTGGCCGCCGTGGCCAATGCGGTGCAGGACGCGGTCTGGGATCTGGGCCTGCGCAAGGTCGACATGCCCTTCACCCCCGCCCGCATGTGGGAGATGTTGGCGCAGACGCCCCACGCCGCCGAGTGATCTGCGCGTGATCCGACCCGGGCCCCGTCTGTGACGGGGCCGACGCGCGCCCTCTCAACGTCACGCATTAAGATTAACGCGCAAGCCTCTGAAGAATAAGTCTTCAACGGCTTGCGAGATTGTTCTCAAATCGGTGTGCTCACGGGCCGCACACGGCACTGTGCCCGGTCTGTTCTTTACTTAACCTCTCTGGGCTACAATCTTGGAGGTATGAGGACACCCGCCCCGATCCCGGCGGCCCCGACCGCCCATGTCCCCACGGACCACATCGTCATTCTCGACGGGACGATGTCTTCGTTCATGCCGGGCCGAGAGACGAATGCCGGGCTGGCCTATAAGCTCATCCGCGACCGGCGCGACCCCCATGTGACCCTATTCTACGAGCCGGGGATCCAGTGGCAGGGTTGGCGCCGCTCCATCGAGGTGATTGCGGGGATCGGCATCAACCGGCAGATCCGCCGGGCCTATCGCTTTCTCGCCCATCGCTATCGCCCTGGGGACCGGATCTTTCTCATGGGCTATTCGCGGGGCGCCTATGCAGTGCGCTCGCTTGCCGGCCTGATCGACCGGTTCGGGCTGATCCGCCCCGAAGCTGCGACCGAGCAGCGAGTGCGCCAGCTCTATGCCTATTACCAGGAACGCCGCGACAGCCACTACGCCGACCGCTTCGCGGACCGCTATTGCCACCGCAGGGTGGAGATCGAGATGGTTGGCGTCTGGGACACCGTAAAGGCGCTGGGCATTCGCGCGCCGGTCCTGTGGCGGCTTGCGCCCATGGCGACGGAGTTTCATTCCGATCAGCTTAGTGCTGCTGTGAAACACGGGTTCCACGCCCTGGCGCTGAACGAGCGGCGCATGGCCTTTGCTCCGGTCCTTTGGGAATGCCCACCGGGTTGGAACGGCCATGTGGAGCAGGTCTGGTTCCGCGGCACCCATGGAGATATCGGCGGGCAACTCGCCGGGTTCTCCGAGGCGCGGCCGCTGGCGAATATCCCTTTCGTCTGGATGCTGGAGCAGGCGGAGGCCTGCGGTCTGCGCCTTCCCGATGGGTGGCAGGACCGCTTCCCAAGGGACGCCAATGCGCCCTCCATGGGGTCCCTGCGCAGTTGGGGGAAGCTCTTTGTGTTGCGCCGCGCGCGTCGGGTCGGGCTGGACCGTTCCGAGAGCCTGCATGACACGGTGCCGCGCCGCCGCCCGTTCTTGCCGCTCGGGCGTCTGGCTGCCGAGGCAGGGCAGAGCCTGGCCGGGGTTCTAACCCGCTGGCGCCCCGCGCGCCCCGCGCCGGAGCGGATCTCGCACCGCTGAGCCTGCCTGCGGCGGTTTCTCCCAGCTTGTTACGATGGCTTGACGGGGCGGGCAAACTTCCAGAAAGTCCCCTGTGATGGTTCCCGGAGGCCAAAGGCCAGGCCGGGATGAAAAGGGAATACGGTGAGGAGGAGCCAAGCGGCGCCAAATCCGTAACTGCCCCCGCAACTGTGAGCGGCGAGCGACCCCGATGATCACCACTGAGCGCCTGCGCTCGGGAAGGATCGGGCGAGCCCGGACCCGCGAGTCAGGAGACCTGCCATCGCCGATGAAACTTGAACCCGGGCGGGGTGTCCGGACAGGAGACTATGATGCATAGACGGGTTCACCCGTTCCGCTCTCCCGTGTCACTGCGCGCCCCCGGGCTATCGCGGAGGGCGATATGGGATCCCCAACTCACAGAATTACGGTCTGCACGTCCTGCAGGCACAAGGGCAGCGATTGCCGTCCGGGCTATGAGCTGATCGCGAAATTGCGCGCGGCGATTGCCGCGGCTGGCGATAGCGTGCCGGAAAGCTTCGAGATTTCCGGCGTGGCCTGCATGGCGGGCTGTGACCGGCCTTGTACCGTGGCCTATCACGGGACGCGCAAGGCGACGTACCTGTTCGGCGATATCGAGCCGGATGCAGATATTGACGATCTGGTGGCCTTTGCCCGCCAATACGCGGTGCTTGGCGATGGCTGGTGCTCCTCGGTGGACCGACCCGGCAAGCTGCGGCGCACGACACTGGCGCGGGTCCCGGCGGCGATCATAGCGCTGGAGGACGCCGCCCCCGGGCAGCGCGCGTCATGAGCGCCGCCGAACTGCGTGCTGACGAGATCAGCTGGGCTCCCCGTCGGGCGGACCGGCTGCTCGTGCATCCTACGAGTTTTCACGTGCCTGCGGGCGATGTGCTCGGCGTGGTCGGGCCGAACGGGGCCGGGAAATCGACGCTGCTGCGCATGATCTATCGCTACCAGCGGCCCACCTCCGGGCAGATCCTTGTGGGTGATGCGGATCTTTGGGCGATCTCCCCTCGGGAGGCCGCGCGCAAGGTTGCCGCCGTGCTGCAGGAACATGCGTCTTCCTTCGGGCTCACCGTGCGGGAGGTCGTGGCGCTCGGGCGCACGCCCTTCCGGTCGGGTTTTGCCAAATCCGGTGCCCGGGACGCGGAGAAGGTCGAGGCGGCCCTCGCGCAGCTCCACCTCACCGATCTGGCGGAACGGGACCTCGCCACCCTTTCGGGCGGTGAGCGTCAGCGGGTCATGGTGGCCCGCGCGCTTGCGCAGGAGCCGCAGGTGCTGGTGCTCGACGAGCCCACGAACCATCTCGACATCCGCCACCAGCTCGAAGTGCTCTCGCTGATCCGCGATCTCGATCTGACAATCATCGTCTCGCTCCATGATCTGAACATGGCCGCCGAGATCTGCGACCAGATCCTGCTCCTTGAGACGGGCTGGACACGCGGCTTCGGTACACCGGATCAGGTGCTGACCGAGGCGGCCGTCTCGGACGCATTTCGGGTCGAGGCCCGGCGTGAACGGCTCGAGCCAAGCCATACGAACCATCTTTCCTTCCACCTTCCCAACTGACCAGGCGCACCTATGAAATTTGCCCTTACCCTTCTCGCCGGCACCTGCCTTGCCTCCACCGGTTTTGCCCAGGCCACGGTCCAGAGCTGCGACCGCGAAGTCACCTTCGATGCTCCGCCCAAGGCGGCGGTCTCCCATGATGTGAACCTGACCGAGATGATGCTCGTCCTCGGACTTGCGGACCGGATGGTCGGCTATACGGGTGTTTCCGGCTGGAAGACCCTTGATGAGAGCATGCGCGAAGGCGTCGAGGAACTGCCGGAGCTGGCCGAGAAATACCCAACCAAAGAGGTGCTGATCGGCGCGGATGCGGATTTCTTCTTTGCCGGTTGGAATTACGGGATGCGCGTGGGGGGCGAGGTGACGCCCGAGACCCTCGCGCCCTTCGGAATCCCCGTCTATGAGCTGACCGAGAGCTGCATCCATATCTCGGAAAAGGGTCCGGCCAGCATGGACGATATGTATGCCGATCTGCGCAACCTGGGCGCGATCTTCGGCGTTGAGGAGACGGCGGAGACGCTGATCTCCGGCTACGAGGCGGATCTTGCGGCCTTCACCGCCGACTTGCCCGCTTTGGCCGAGGCGCCCCGGGTCTTTGTCTATGACAGCGGCGAAGACGTGCCTTTCACGGCCGGACGCTATGCTATGCCCAACGCACTGATTGAGGCAGCGGGCGGCACCAACATCATGAATGACTTCGAGAAAAGCTGGGCGACCGTGGGCTGGGAAGCTGTGGTCGAGCGCAACCCGGAAGTCATCGTGATCGTCAATTACGGCTCGGTCACCGCCGAGGAGAAGCGCGACTTCATGCGTTCCAATCCGGCCTTTGCCGAGATCGACGCGGTGAAGAATGACCGCTTCGTAACCCTCGAATACATCGAGGCCACTCCGGGGCCGCGCAACATCGGGGCCGTGAAAACCCTCGCCGCCGCCTTCCGCGCCAAGTGATCAACGTGGTGGACACCCCCCCGAGACGGCGCGTCCGGGCGGCGATCTTTCCGCTCGCCATGCTCGGCGGGGGCGTCGGGCTGATCCTGTCGATCTATGCTGCGATCAGCCTCGGGGCGATCCCGATCTCCGCCCCGGTGGTCTGGGGGGTGCTTGCCAACCAGATCCTGCCGGGCGCGGTGGAGGTCACATGGTCCGCCGGGCGCGAGGCCATCATCTGGGATATCCGTTTTCCCCGGGCGCTGCTGGCCTGCTGTGTGGGGGCGGGGTTGGCGCTTGTGGGGGCGAGCCTGCAGGCGGTGACCCGCAATCCGCTGGCCGATCCCCATCTCTTGGGGATCTCGGCGGGCGCGGCTTTCGGGGCGATCTTGGCGCTCTTGCATCTCGGCCTGTTTCTTGGCCTTGCGACGGTGCCGCTCATGGCCTTTCTCGGGGCGTTGGCGGCGACCCTCCTGGTGCTGGCGGTTTCGCAATTTGCCTCCGCCACCAGTGCGGGGCGGCTCATTCTCGCCGGGGTGGCGGTATCCTTTATCGTCATGTCCCTGGCCAATATGCTGATTTTCCTAGGGGATCCGCGCGCGAGCCATACGGTGGTCTTCTGGATGCTCGGGGCGCTGGGCCTCGCCCAATGGGATCAGCTGATCTATCCTTTCGCGATCCTCGTGGTCGGGGGGGCTTATCTCGGCCTGCATGCGCGCAACCTGAATGCGATGACCATCGGGGATGAGACGGCCTCGACCCTTGGGATCCCCGTGGCGCGGTTTCGCCTCTCGGTTTTCGTGGTGGGCGCGCTGATCACCGGGGCCATGGTGGCGTTTTCCGGGATCATCGGCTTTGTCGGCTTGATGGTGCCCCATATCGTGCGGCTGATTGTGGGCGGGGACTATGCGCGGGTCCTGCCGATCTCGGCGCTGCTCGGGGCGGTGTTCCTGCTCTGGGCCGATATCTGCGCACGGCTGGTGATGGCGCCGGATGAGATGCCGATCGGAGTCGTGACCGGGCTGATCGGCGGTACGTTCTTCATCTGGCTGTTGCGGCGGCGCATCGGCTGAGGCGGTTTGCCTTCCCGGCCCTCCGCGATAGGCTCGCGCCCAGCAAGGAGAGCCGAGATGCCATCGCCAGAGATCCCCTTTATCGTGCCCATCGCCCTTCTTGAGGTGATGGAGGTGCTCGGCCCCCGCTTTGAGGCGGAGACTGGGCATCGGCTGCGCATCACCCACATGCTGAACCCCGAAGTGCCTGGCCATGTGGCGGGCGGCGCGCTGTGGGAGGTGGCGATCACCAATCCCGTCTATGTGGCTGAGATCATCGCAGCGGGGCAGAGCCCGGGAACGAGCCACCGGGCGCTGGGCCGGGCGCCCCTGAGCTTCGCGGCGCGCGGGGAGACCGGGCGTGTGCCGGTCGCGGACCCGGCGGAGATCGCGGCGCTGATCCGCGGGGCCAGTCGGATCGGGCTGACCGATCAGGGAACGAGCGGCGCGCAGTTCCGCGCGCTGGCCGCGCATCTGGGCCTTGTGGCGGAGATCGGGGCGAAGCTGGTCGGGCTGGAAGGGGGCGGACCCATGCGCGCCCTGAAGGCAGAGGAGGTCGACCTCGCCGTGCTGCCCCTGACCAATGTCGCGCCCGTGACGGGGGTGGAGGCCGTGGCCATCTGCCCCGAGGCGCTGGAGGTCCATGTGGATCTGTCGCTCTGCCTGAGCCATGGCGCGTCCCCAGGCGCAGAGGCGCTGGCCGCGTGGCTGACCGATCCGGCGCAGGACGCGACGCTGGCGGCCCTCGGGGCGCGGCGCTTCACGCTCTAGGCCCGGCGGCTCAGCCCTCCATGATCAGGCAGGTGGTTGTCCCCGTGGCATAGAGCTTGCCACCGGCCACGCCGCGGATCTCCCCATGGGCCGTCGCGGTGGTGCGCCCCGCATGGTCGATCAGGCCCTCGGCGGTGATTGCCATTCCCGGGCGCAGGGCGCGGGTGATGTTGATCTTGTATTCCAGCGTTGTGTAGAAGCGCCCCTTCGGCACGATGGTCATCACCGCGCAGCCCATGCAACTGTCCAGAAGGGTGCCGTACCAGCCGCCATGGACCCCGCCCATGGGGTTGCAATGGGCCTCGCTCGGGGTGCCGGTGAAGACCACGCGACCCTCCTCAACGAGGCTCAGCCCGTAGCCCATGCCATGGGCGATGGGCGGGCGCGGCAGGTCCCCGGACAGCATGCCCTGCATGAATTCCAGACCGGAGCGCGACAGCAGCGTCTCGCGATCCGCGACGGCGTAGGTTTCGGTCATGGCTCCTCCGGATGGCATTCCGGAATGCTAGGCAGGGTGGCCTGGCAGGGCAGCCGTGACGTTGCGTCAGGCGACTTCCGACAGCTCCGCTTTCGGGGCCACGCCCAGAGCCGCGCAGACCTCGCGGGTCAGCTCGGGCTTGTTCAGGGTGTAGAAATGCAGATCCTCGACCCCGCCCTCGCGCAGCTCGGTGCACATCTCGGTGGCCAGCGCGATAGAGAGAAGCTCCTCCCTGCCATCGCGGGTTGCGGCGGCGAAGGCCTCGTCCAGCCATGCGGGGACCTTGGTGCCGCAGCGCAGGGCGAAGGTGCGGGCCTTGGCCCAATTCTCGATCGGGAAGATGCCCGGGATGATTGGCGCCTCGATTCCGGCGGCCACGCAGCGGTCGCGGAAGCGAAAGAAGGTCTCGGCCTCAAAGAAAAACTGGGTGATCGCCGCAGAGGCGCCCGCATCGATCTTGCGCTTGAGGTAGTCGACATCGGCTTGCGCGGTCGCCGCCTCCGGGTGCTGATCGGGATAGGCGCCGACGCGAATGTTGAACTTTCCGGTTTGCGCCAGCGCCTCGATCAGCTCGACCGAGCTCGCGAACCCGTCCGGGGCCGGGGTGAAGCCGTCCACGCCCTTGGGCGGGTCACCGCGCAGGGCGACGATCTCCGTCACACCGGCTGTTGCGTATCCGTTCGCAATTTCAAGGGTTTCGGCGCGGGTCGCCTCGACACAGGTCAGATGCGCGGCCACGTGCAGCCCGTAGTTCTTGCCGATGGTGGCCACGGCGTCATGGGTCAGTTTGCGCGTGGTCCCGCCTGCACCATAGGTCACTGACACGAAGCTTGGGTCCAGCGGCGCTAGGGTCTGCACCGTGTCCCAGAGCCGGAACGAAGCGGCGATGGATTGGGGCGGGAAAAATTCGAACGAGACGCGCGGCGCGGACATGGGATATTCCTGATCTTGGGTTGATCGGTGTCTCGCACACTTGCCAATCTGAGACAATTTCATAATCTTCAAGATAAACATGAAGGCGGCTCAGGTTATGCATCTGGAATTTCGACATCTGCGCACGGTTAAGGCGATCCACGAGGCGGGCGGGTTGGCCAAGGCGGCCGATATCCTGAACATCACGCAATCAGCTTTGTCTCACCAAATCAAAGGGCTGGAAGATCAGGCGGGGCTGGAACTCTTTGTGCGCCGCTCCAAGCCTCTGAAGCTCTCAGCGGCAGGCATGCGGCTTTTGCGGTTGGCGGAGCAGGTCCTGCCCCAGGTCGCGGCGCTGGAGGAGGAGTTCCGCGGCATCAAGGCGGGCAAGACCGGACGTTTGCATATCGCGATCGAGTGTCATGCCTGTTTCGAGTGGCTCTTTCCGGTGTTGGAGCAGTTCCGCAAGGCCTGGCCCGACGTGGACGTGGATATCCGTCCGGGGCTGCAGTTTCAGGCACTTGCGGCGCTGCAGCGCGAGGAAGTGGATCTGGTGGTCTCTTCGGATCCGGAGGACCTTCCGGGCGTCGATTTCACCCCGCTGTTCGACTATGAACCGGTCTTTGTCGCCTCGGCCAGCCATCCTCTGGCTCAAAAGCCCTTCGTGGAGGCCGAGGATTTCCGTGATGAGCTGCTGATCACCTATCCGGTGGAGCGTGCGCGGCTGGATGTGTTTTCTGAGTTGTTGATCCCGGCGCGGGTGGAGCCCCGGGCGCTCCGTCAGGTGGAGCTGACGGCGGTGATCCTTTTGCTGGTGGCGTCGAACCGGGGGGTTGCGGTCCTGCCCGATTGGGTGGTGCGCGAGGTGCGGTACAATTCGGACTACGTTACGAGGCCCCTGACTGAGGCGGGCGTGACCAAGCGGCTCTATGCGGCCACGCGGCGCGATGAGACGACCTTGCCTTTTATGTCCCATGTGATCCGGCTGGCTCGAACGGAGCCCCTGAAACTGCAAAGGGCGGGGCAACTTGAGGGAGCGGGAGCCTCCGGCGGGGATATTTAGAGACTTAAGATATCAGGCGAGGCGCGCCGCAGGCAGGATGGTGCGGTCGATCAGCGTCATGAGGTCGCCGAAATAGCCGCCAGAGCGGGCGGGGCGTGTAGGATCCGAGGTGATTGCGATGGTGATCTCGCGTTCGGGCAGGATGCAGAGGATTTGGCCCCCATAGCCGCGCGCCAGCAGGAACTCCGCCCCATCGGCGCGCCCGAGGAACCATCCATAACCGTAGGCGAGACCGGAGAAGCGGGAGCGCGTGCGGGGTTGGGCCGAGGCCGCCAGCCAGTCCGGGCTGATCACGGTTTCGCCGCGCCAGCTGCCGCCGAGGCGGACCATCTCACCGATGCGCAGCAGATCGAGGGGGCGCAGGGCCATCTCGTTGCCGCCGAGATAGTAGCCTTGGGGATCACGGGTCCAGGCGGGGAACTCGATACCCAGCGGCGCGCCGAGCCGGTCGCGCATCTGTATGAGCAGGCTTTGTCCGGTGGCCTCGGTGAGGGCAGCGCCGAGTACATGGAAGCTTCCAGTGGAATAGAGCATACCGCGCTCGGGCGCGCCGACTTGCGGGCGCGAAAGGGCGTCGGCGACCCAGTTCGGGCTGGCGACCCAGCCGCCGTAATTGGCGCCGGAGGTTCGCTCCAGCCCGGTTTGCATGGTCACCAGATCCGCCATGGTCAGTTGTGGGACGATGGGGGCGGCACCTTGCGGGATGAGCGCTGGCGCGACCTCGGCGAGGCGGGCGCTGGGGGCCGGGATTTCGCCCCGGTCAATCGCGGCGCCAAGGAGCAGCGCCACCAGGGATTTTGAGACGGATTTGATCGGCGCCGGGCGCGACAGGTTGGGCCCGCGAAACGCCTCCGCTATCACCGTTTCGCCCCGATGGGCGATGCACAGGCTGTGGAGTTGGTCGAGCCTGTGCGCTTCGGTGCCAATCGCCTCCCAGGAGGGGGCGGCGCGCAAGGGGCGCGAGATCAGGGCGGCGTAGGTTAGCGCGAGGGCTGTGCGTCGGGTCAGCATCCTTCCCATATGGGGGCGCGGGCGGCCAAGACCAGCCGTCGCACGCGCTGTTTGGGGGTTGGCAGGGCGCAGCCCCGGGTCTATAGGCATGCGCTGGAATTCAGGAGGCCGGGAATGGCGATTGGAAGTGCAAACCTCAACGTGATGATCAAGGCCGCGCGGGCCGCGGGGCGCAGCCTCGTCAAGGATTTTCGCGAGGTGGAGAACCTCCAGGCCTCCATGAAAGGCGCTGGGGATTTCGTCAGTCGCGCTGATCTGCGCGCACAGGAGATCCTGGAGACCGAATTGCGCGAGGCCCGTCCGAACTATGGCTGGCTGGCCGAGGAGAGCAAAGCCGAGGTGATGGGCGCTGACCCGACCCGGCGCTGGATCGTGGATCCGCTGGACGGGACGACGAATTTCCTGCACGGGATGCCCCATTGGGCAGTATCCATCGCGCTTGAGCATAAGGGCGAGGTCGTTGCCGGGGTCGTGTTCGACGCGGCCAAGGACGAGATGTTCTTTGCCGAGAAGGGGCAAGGCGCCTGGATGAACCAGACCCGGATGCGGGTCTCGTCGCGCCGCGCTATGATCGAGTCTGTCTTTGCCACGGGCCTGCCCTTTGCCAACAACAAGTACCTGCCTGCGGCCTTGGGGGATCTCGGTCAGCTTTTGCCGCAATGCGCCGGCGTGCGGCGCTGGGGGGCGGCGGCGCTCGATCTCGCCTATGTGGCCGCGGGCCGATATGAGGGATTCTGGGAGCGGGGTCTGAAGCCCTGGGATATCGCGGCGGGCATCGTGCTTGTGCGCGAGGCTGGCGGGCTGGTGGAGCCGATCCGCGAGGGGCAGACCCTGCTGGAAGACGGTCATATCCTCGCGGCCAACGAGCCGATTTTCAGCAAGTTCTCCCAAACCATCCGCGCGCGCTGAGCCCGGGCGGCCCATTGGGCCGCGCGTCACACGGCTCTAGCGGGGTGCAGAATCCGACACGTGGTTCACGCCATCTGCCCAGGGCACCTCGCCCAGATCGCGCGGGTTCACGCCGTCGAGCCCGCCGACATTCACCCCGTACTCACTTGGGTCCGAGCGCCGTTGGTGATGGGTGTAAATCCCACATGTTCCGCAAAAATAGTGCTTCGCCGTATGGGTGCCCCAGGTGTAGAGCCGCAAGGCCTCTTGGCCCTGAACCACGCGCAGCTCTGGCAGTTGGACGGATACGGCAATCGCCCCGCGCCGTCGGCAATAAGAGCAATCGCAACGCCGCGCAGTCCGAAACCCATCCGCGAGGCGCAGTTCCAGAACAATCGCGCCGCAATGGCACGTCAGGCGGGTGGGCTCGGGTTGATCGGTCATCGGCGGCGGGTCACCTTGGGCACTCGGGTGGAGATACGCCGGTATCGTGCCTCGGGATGATCCGGGTGGCCATGGGTGCGTGACCAGAAGCCGGGACCACCGAGCTTCAGCCAGAGCGGAAGGACCAGCACCAGCCCAGCCACGAACCCGCCCGCATGGGCCCAATAGGCGACCCCGCCACTGCCGGCTGGCGTGGCCGCGCCCGAAAAGACCTGCAATGCGAACCAGATCGACAGAACGATCCCCGCCGGAATCGGAATGATCTTGAAGATGATCACGATGATGAAAAGCACATCCACCCGCGCCTTGGGGTAAAGCAGCAGGTATCCTCCCAGCACCCCTGCGATCGCGCCGGAGGCCCCCACCATGGGGATCGGGCTGGTCGGGTCCGACAGCACCTGTGCCAGTCCCGCGCCCACGCCGCTCAGCAGATAGAAGCCGAGAAAGGGACCATGGCCCATTTCGTCTTCGAGATTGTCGCCAAAGACCCAGAGAAACAGCATGTTGCCCAGCAAATGCATGATCCCGCCATGCAGGAACATGGAGGTGAGGAGGCTGGCAATCCCACCTCCGGAGGCGAGTTGAGCAGGCACAAGGCCCCAGGTCACAAAGAGCTGTCCCGAGGCCCGCGGATCTCCGAGGATCGACAGGTAGGACAGGAAAATCACAACGTTGATCGCAATGAGGACAACAGTAACATAGGGTGTGCGGGTCGACGGGTTATGGTCGCGAATGGGGAACATAGTCCCTGAGGTGCGCCTCTGCGCGGGGCAGGTCAAGAGGCAGGCTCGCGGGAACGGCATTTGACGCGCTCTGGATTTGCGCCAAATCTGCGCCCATGGCCCATTCCCGTCTTGCGCGCCTGAGCGCCCCGCTTCTCTGTCTGACCCTTGCCACTCCGGTTCTGGCCGAGACCTGTGCTCCGGTCCGGGATCGGAGCGCCGACATCGCCATCATCCATGATCGGCTGCAATCTGCGCCGTCCGAGGCGGCGGCCCGTCCGCTGACCATCGCCCTCTGGCAGGTCTGGACCGAGGCCCCGAATGCCGCCGCGCAGGACCTGCTGGATCGCGGCATGGCCCAGAGGCAGAGCTATGATTTCGCCGGTGCGGTCGAGACCTTCACGGCGCTCATCGCCCTTTGCCCGGACTATGCCGAAGGCTGGAATCAACGCGCTTTTGCCAGGTTCCTGCAGGAGGATTACGAGCCCGCGCTCGCGGATCTGGACGAAGCGCTGGCGCGCAGCCCTACCCACACGGCGGCCATGTCCGGCAAGGCGTTGACGCTGATCCGGATGGGACGCGCGCTGCAGGCGCAATCGGTGCTGCGGGAGGCGGTGGCGCTGAACCCCTGGCTTCCCGAGCGCGTCTACCTCGCGCCGTCGGCAGAAACTCCCGAAGGTCAGGAGCTCTAGCGGCGATTTTTCCTGTTGCGCGAGGCCCGCGCGCGTCCTAGCCAAGGGGCAGGCGCGGGCGTGATGGAATGGTAGACATATCGGACTTAAAATCCGAAGGCCTTTGTGCCGTGTGGGTTCGAGTCCCACCGCCCGTACCACCGCTAGAGGCCGAGGAGAGACACAGGTTTCGAGGCTCGCGGACTATCCGCTTCATCTGCATCGAATTCGCGTATGAGTTGTGTCCTCGCAAGAATGAGAACCTGAGTTTCCCTTCGGACAAAATGCCGTGTAAACCAGTTCAGTGGCAGGAGACCACGCGCCGCCGTGCGCGCAGAACAGTGCGACCGTGATCCCTCCCTTCAGTCTTTGAAGTTGCGGCTATCCTTGATCTGATCCCAAGCCCAGACGACTTCTTGCAGCTTCTCTTCGTCGCTGCGGTCTCCGCCATTCATGTCCGGATGAAGAACCTTGATCAAAGCTTTGTAAGACTTTCGAATTTCTGGCTTGGTCCAGTGGTCCTTGGCTTCAAGAATCTCAATGGCCCGGCGCTCGGTCGGCGGGAGCCTTCGGGTGCCAGTGATTGACTTGCCGGGGTTCCGCGTCGCGTTCTCCCCCAGCACCTGATGCGGGTCGTCTACCCCCAGACGAGCCCATGCCCGCTCCTCGGTGGATTTCTTGAAGGGCTTGGTCTCCCGATCCCATACCCGGTCCTTGTCCATCCGGCGAGCCATCTCTTCCTCGGATTGCCCGTTGAAGAAATTCCACTTCAGATTGTATTCCCGCGCGTGTTTCTGACAAAACCAGAAATACTCGTCGAGGCTGTCGGGTGACTTCGGGGCACGATACTTGCCGGGCTCTGAGCATCCCTCATGTTCGCACTGGCGGGTGGAGGTCTCCGAGGCGCCGGACATACCGCGGCGGCCACGCGGATTCTTCTTCTTGGAGGACGATACAGACATATCGAACCCGAAAGGATCACTCTTGGACATGGCACCTCACTTTTCGACTCGGAGAGGAGAGTTTAATGCTTTGTTCGAGCAAGCAAAGAGGATTGCGACAAAATGGGTGTGAAAACCGAGATCGAAGGTAAGCTTCAGGCGGCATTTGCGCCCCGTTTTCTTGAGGTGGTCGATGACAGCGAGTCTCATCGCGGTCACGCGGGGTACCAGGAGGGGGGCGAGAGCCACTGGAACGTGCATATCGCCTCTGAATCGTTCGACGGGATGAGCCGGATTGCCCGCCACCGTGCCGTCCATGCGGCGCTTGGGGCGGATCTGGTCGGGCGTATCCACGCGCTCGCCCTCAAGATTGAAACCTGACGGGTCCTAGCGGTCATCCGAGAAGGGCGTGTCGTCCTCTTCATTGGAATTCGGGCGCGCGCCTTTCATCGAGTTGAGTACGGTCAGAGTTTCGGGCGCGATACGATCTACGCGGCGTTGCTCGATCCTGGCATCGGCAAAGGTCGGCACGCGCTTGGGGGGCGTGGGTTCCTCAGACCGGGGTGCTGCGACGGGCGGCGAAGCGGGCGCTGGTGCGACAGGGTCGGGGATAGCCACAAGCGGTGACGCGGCCGGTTTCGGGGCCGATGTCGCGGTCGGTGTAGGAGCCGGAGGGTCCGGGGTGGGCGCTGGGACCGGTGCCGACGCTTGTTCGGTCGCGGCCTCTTCTGGCGCAGGCAAGAGCTGGAGCGGCGTGTCCGTGTTGCTCTCGGCTCGGTGCGTCACCGGATGGAGCGGACGGCGGAACACCAACAGTGTCTGGAACCGGGTTGTCTTGGAGGTCAGTCCGCTTCGTTCCTCGCAGGGCAGGGTATCGGCACGCACATATTCCCAGCCTTCGCTCGCTGCGCTGTTCATCGTCTCGGAAATGGTAACAGCAAAGCGGTCCTCGACTGTCTTCACGCCCTTGCGTTTGAGAGGCTTGGTCGGAGCCGGAATGGCCTTGTATTCATACATCTCCGCTGTTCCTTTTCTGCGCCGCGGCGGCACGGTATCAGGCCCGTTTCCGAGCGCAAGGGGCGGTGGCGGTATCACGCTGCATCGCCGAATCATCCTGGCCGTTTTCCGCAGATGCACGGCACTTGCCGCAGGTGCGCACCCGTCAGTCGTGCATCAGCGCAAAACAATGCAGGAGTGCCTTGGGAATTGTTCGTGAGCTGTGAGGCCAATCTCCCAAAAATTACGCAGTTGTAGAAAATTTGCCCCGATTCTCATTTACACAACGTTAGCAAACTTGTTCGAAACCCTGCGTTAACCTAAAGTGCTCCTAGCAGGTGTGTCACTTGTGAGTAACTAAGAGGGTAACCGATGAACTTAAAACCTTTAGCAGTTGCTGCTTTAGGTCTGGCCTTGCCCGGTGCGGCAAGCGCTCTGACTGAAAGCGGGAACATTTTGTCCGGACAGACCGTGGATCTCCTCGCGTCCGGCTATTCCTACAATGCTGTCTTCACCGATGCGGACACGGCAGGCGTTCTGACCTTTACGTTCGAGAACACCTCCATGACCAACGCGGCATTTGCGCTGAAGTCGACGACGATCAACCAGATTACTCTGGGGTCCAGCTCGGCGATGTTCATGGGCGGCGTCACCACGACGTTTGGCTCTGACGTTGCAGTGACCGCTCAGGCGCAGTCCGACGACATCGATTTCTCGACCGTCGTGGCAGCGGGCGAAAGCATCACGCTGACCTACGCCTATGGCGATCCGGAAATCGTCGGTGACGGCATTGCGCCGGAAATCGACTTCCTGATCCTGGCCGAGATCGTTCCGATCCCGCTGCCGGCTGGTGGTCTGCTGCTGGGCGGCGCGCTGCTCGGTGCCGGTGCTCTGCGGAGCCGTCGCAAAGCTGCCTAAGCGCAAATTGCGAAGCATATAGAATTGAAAAAGGCGGGCCCGCGAGGGTGCCGCCTTTTTTCGTGCGTTGGCTGGCTCAGGGCAGGGCGTCCAGATCCGCGAGCATACCGTCGCGCAGCCGGGTCGATATACCATGGTCATAGGGCGTGTTCTCTGTGGAATAGACGGTAAGCGCGTACTCCACATAAAAGAGTGCTGCCTCCAAGGCGCGCCGCGCGGCATCACCCGAAAGCAGACGAGACCGAGACCGCTTCGCAATTGCCAAATTTTCTGTCGTCCTAGCCTAGTCGAGGGGGAGGGTATCGCGGGTGTGGACCTCCAACGCGGCCCGAAAGGCCGAGATCGCGCGGGTGAGGGCGTCCGGGTCGTCCTTCCAGTCCCCGAGGGTTGAGAGGGTATTGCCGAGATTGTTCTGTGTCGTGGCCCAGCGTTCGGGGAATGCATCACGCGTGAACACCTGCAAGAGCCTTTCGAAGGTCTCGCCCCGCCGCAGCCAAAGGGCGGGAAGATTGCACGCGCGCTCCGAGAGTCTGCAGCGCAACGGCTTTGTTGCCCAAGGCCATGCCGCGCTCTTCGTCCGTAGTCGCGCGGCTGAGGAGGGTGTCGCCCAAGGCGATGGCCACTTCCAAATCGAAGGCCACGCCTTTGTCACGGCCCGTTTCCAGCAGTTGTTTGAAGGTAGTATAGAGAAGGTCATAGAAGGCCTCTGGATCCGGTGTCTCAAGCGAGACGTGCGCTGCAATGTACCGAGCGACCGCGTGCGCGTTGCGGAGCAGCGTTTACTGACCAATTAAGCCTTCCAGAATTCTGCTTTGGCGCGCTTTCGACTTTTCTTTTTCCTGAGCCAATGCCGCTTCTAGGGCCTCCGCGCCAAGATCCAAGTCGTCGACTTTGTTCAACTCGGCAACGCGTTTGAACACTGCGTCCACGAAGTCTGGATGGTTGGAGGGGACCTCGCCTGCCCCTTGAAGACGTTGGGCGATGTCAACCGCGAGATCCAGCTCTGCCAGAGCGCTGCTCTGGTGGTTGACATCGATTGCTATGCGTTTGGCCATCTGGATCAAAGTGGTTTCGAGCAAGGCCGCTTGCTGGCAATGAGTGCTTTCGATGCTGTCGACAAGCTCAAGGACACGCGCGTCGATGCGGTGAACGGTCTGCAAAGTCGTCAGGTTGACGTCCCATGCCATCTCGGACCGAAACTGATCGGACTTCAGACATGCGGTAAGACCAGCGGAGAAGGCCAGTCTCAGGATGTCTGCTATGGCCGGCGTGTTTGGGTCCGGGGACAGCAGGTCGACGAGATCCGGGGCTGTTTGCGGGACAAACTTGTCCGTTGCCACCAGGTGCACTGTGTTTTCGGGATAGAATTTGCGAATTTTGGGAATGTTGGCCAGCAGTCAAGCCTAAGACCAAGGCTCCAACGCAGATTGCGCCCGCTTACTTTGCAATTTCGGTTTGGCTCAAACGTCTTGCCTCAAAGTGGTAAGAGAAGTGAGGCAGTGCGTTGGAGGTTGGTCAATTGCGCCAGTTTGCGCAGGCCTATTCCGCCGCGTGTTGGCGGGCGAGTTGGGTCTCGAGCTTGCGGCGTTCGTGGCGCAGCACGAGGATGCCTCCGGCGGCGAGGGCCAGGGCGAGCACGGGTATGATGAATTCAAAGAGCGTCATGGGTCGCGCGTCTCCTTCTTCAGATACCCTAGTATATAGTGTGAAACCCCGTGCAATACCAGTCCGGCGAGCCCCCACCACAGGCTGGAGGCCGTCATGCCGGGCGCGGCCCCGGTTAGCGGGCGCAGGATGGCAAAGCCGATCAGCCCCAGCGCCAGCGCGTTCATGAAGGTCGCAAAGAGCTTCACCCGCTCGTTATAGACCAGCACCGCATCGCGGTCCGGGCGAGGGCGGCGCAGGCCCATGGGCGGGCTACTGCTGGCTCAGCTTGGCTGCGACGAGCTGGTTCACCGCTTTGGGGTTTGCCTTGCCGCCCGTGGCCTTCATAACCTGACCGACGAACCAGCCTGCGAGCTTGGGGTTCTCCTTGGCTTTGGCGACCTGCGCAGGGTTGGCAGCGATGATCTCGTCCACGGCGGCCTCGATGGCGCCGGTATCGGTGACCTGCTTCATGCCACGGGCCTCGACGATCTCCGCCGGGTCGCCCCCTTCAGTATAGACGATTTCAAAGAGGTCCTTGGCGATCTTGCCCGAGATCGCATCGGCCTTGATCAGCTTGATGATCCCGGCGAGCTGCGCCGGGGAGACCGGGCTGTCCGCGATATCGTGATCTTCCTTCTTCAACCGGCCAAAGAGCTCGTTGATGACCCAGTTGGCCGCGAGCTTGCCATCGCCTGCCTCACCGGCCACGGCCTCGAAGTAGGCGGCATTGGTGGTGTCTGCGGTCAGCACGCTGGCATCGTAATCCGAAAGGCCGAAATCGCCCATGAAACGGGATTTCTTGGCGTCCGGCAGTTCAGGCAGCGCGGAGGCAATATCATCGACCCAGGCCTGCTCAATCTCCAGGGGCAGGAGGTCGGGATCGGGGAAGTAGCGGTAGTCATGTGCCTCTTCCTTGGAGCGCATGGAGCGCGTCTCGCCCTTGTCCGGATCGTAGAGCCGGGTTTCTTGATCGACGCTGCCGCCATCCTCGATGATCGCGATCTGGCGGCGGGCCTCATGCTCAATGGCCTGCTGGATGAAGCGCAGGGAGTTCATATTCTTGATCTCGCAGCGCGTCCCGAGATGGGAGAAATCCTGTGTCGCCTGGTATTTCTCGTAATCCCCGGGCCGGCACACGGAGACGTTCACATCCGCCCGCAGATTGCCGTTTTGCATGTTGCCGTCACAGGTTCCGAGATAGCGCATGATCTGGCGCAGTTTCGAGACATAGGCGGCAGCCTCCTCCGGGCCGCGAATATCCGGGCGGGAGACGATCTCCATCAGGGCGACGCCCGTGCGGTTCAGGTCCACAAAGGACATTTGCGGGTCCATGTCATGGATCGACTTACCGGCATCCTGCTCCAGATGGATCCGCTCGATCCGCACCACGCGCGCGGTGCCATCGCCGAGCTCCACCAGCACTTCGCCTTCGCCCACGATGGGGTGGTAGAGCTGGCTGATCTGATAGCCCTGCGGCAGATCCGGATAGAAGTAATTCTTGCGGTCAAAGGCCGAACGCAGGTTGATCGCCGCCTTCAGTCCCAGACCCGTGCGCACGGCCTGGGCGACGCATTCCTCGTTGATCACCGGCAGCATCCCGGGCATGCCCGCATCCACAAACGCCACGTTGGAGTTCGGCTCGGCCCCGAACAGGGTCGAGGCCCCGGAGAACAGCTTGGCGTTGGTCGCGACCTGGGCGTGGACTTCGAGCCCGATCACCAGTTCCCAATCCTCCCGTGCGCCCGCGATGACTTTGGGTTTCGGGGTGTCATATGTGAGGTCGAGCATGGTTTGTCTCCGCCAGTGAACGCAGCGGTTTTAGGGGAGGCCGTGGGACGGGGCAAGGCGCATTGCGCGGGCTCAGCCGCGCTTTTGCCGCGCGACCCGGGTTCCGCCGACCAGCGCCACGGCCCCGAGCAGCAGACTCGCGCTCGCAGGGAGCGGGACCGGCGCAAGATTTCCCTCGATCCGGAGCACGGCGCGGGTGGCCGTGCTATCATTCCCCAGGCCGAAATTGACGATCCCGTCCCGGTTCACGGCCCGCAAGATGTGATCCACGCCATAGAGCGTGATCAGGTCCAGCTCGATCGTGAAGCTGTCGAAATTCGCAGGCCCGCCAAAGGGGTCCGAGATGAACTTGCCGTCCAGAAACAGCCGATCCGTCGCAGGCGCGTCCCCGCCGGTTTTGGCATCCAGTGTCAGCGTTGCCGATAGAACGTCGCTGAGAACAAATCCGTTTAACTGCGCATTAAGGTCATTGGACCAGCTTGTACCTTCGTCGGTCACATCGTTCAGGCGGCTCGGTCCGGGGTTGCCGCCGATATCGCTGATCAGGAAATCACCATTGGTCGTTGTCTCGGCGATCACCTGCGCCGGGTTCGGATCGCCAATCGCCAGTCCGGTCAGGGTGATCGGCTTGGCTTGGGCGACGCTCGCCATCGCGGCGAAGACCAGGCAGGACATCAAGGCAGACAGTTTCATAAGACGCGCTCTCGTTAAGGCTACAATCGGCACATGGTAACACAGCTCTCCTATCTTGCTGCGGGAAATCGCGGTATGCGCAGCGCTTCTCCGTCTAACATTCTGCTAACGCCAACTGGTTCAGCCTTGCCCGCATAGTCCCAGCAAAAGGATTGATGCGATGTTTTTTCCTCATATTTCACCCGGTCGAACCGGAGCGGTCCTCGCGCTTGTGATCCTTGGATGGCTCCCGCCAAACCTTGGGTTGGCGCAGACCCAGACCCAGTTGCAGATGCAGGCCCGGCCGGAGGCCTCGACACGCCCCGGGCCGCAAACCTTCGGCACGCAAGAGAGGCGGCAACGGGCCGTCATGGATCTCGATTGCGGGAACAAGACCTATCGGCTGGATACGGGTAACGACACCGGCAGTTGTGGGGCCTATACCAACGAGGCCGGGGTTGTGGTGGTGACCTGCACCGACGGCACCGAGATCCTTGTGGAGGCGAACTGTACCGGGGGCTGCGTGCAGGCGAGCGGAACCGGCTCCTGCACGATCAATCCCTGACCCGGCTGGCCGATCTTTGCCATATCCGCGCTTGTTGCTGGCCTTGTCCCCCGGGATCGGTCAGCCTTGGCGCATCATTGGACAGGGGGTCGGATCATGGCTCGTTTTGCGCGTTTTCTGGGGCTGATCAGCCTCTGCCTTGTGGCGGCCTGTAGCGGGCGGGCGGAGCGCGGGGGCTCGGATCTGCCGGTGACACAATGGGATTTCCGCCCTGATGCGGAAGCGTTGACCGAGGCCGCGCTGGCCGCGCTCGCGACCCATGGCGCGGCACTCCCGGCGGGCAGCCCGGCGGATGTGCGCGACTGGTGCCCAGCCTATCTGCGCGCAGATACGGAGGATCGTGCGGCCTTCTGGACCGGGTTTCTCTCGGCGCTCGCGAAATATGAGAGCACTTGGAACCCAGAGGCTGTGGGCGGCAATGAGCAGTGGTTTGGCCTGACGCAGATCTCGCCCGCTACAGCGCGCGGCTATGGCTGCCGGGCGACGACGGGTACGGCCTTGCTCGATGGTCCTGCGAACCTGTCCTGCGCCATTCGGATCATGGCCGTGACGGTGCCACGCGATGGGGTGATCGCCGAAGGGCGCGGGGGCGTGGCCGCAGATTGGGCGCCGCTTTTGAGCACTTCAAAGCGGGAGTCCATGCGCGCCTGGACGGCTGCACAACCCTACTGTCGGTAACTGTCCAGATTACATGACACTCTAATGTGATGGACGGCAGACGGGCTTGGGCCTATTTTATCCCCTGCACGGAGCAACTGGGGAGGGGAGCCGCGTGCTGGAGGTGTCCCATAATGGATGGCTGGTGGCCGCGTCCTTGGCGGTCGCGCTCATGGCCGGGTTCACGGGATTGTCCCTGACGAAAGGGGCGTCGTCCCTGCCAACGGGGCCGCGCAAGACACGGGTCGCTATGGCTGCCGTCGCCTTAGGCGGTGGGATCTGGGCGATGCATTTCGTGGCCATGCTGGGGCTGCAGTTGCCGATACTCTTCTATTACGACCCTCTGATCACCCTGATCTCGGCGCTTGTGGCGATCTTGATCGTGGGGGTGGCCCTCCTGATCCTGCATTTCCTGCCACGCTCTCGCCGGACGATCACGCTCGCGGGGCTCTGTGTCGGAATAGGCATTCCGGTGATGCACTATATCGGCATGTCTGGCATGCGCCTTTGCCAACCGGATTACACGCTGCTCGGGCTGCTGGAGGCGGGGGCGGCCTCGATCCTGCTGGGCGTGGCGGCGATCTGGATCGCCTATGGGGAACGGACCTATCGCAACATCCTGCTGGG
The DNA here is from genome assembly GCA_038746545.1 of Pseudomonadota bacterium. Taxonomy (GTDB): domain Bacteria; phylum Pseudomonadota; class Alphaproteobacteria; order Rhodobacterales; family Rhodobacteraceae; genus Dinoroseobacter. Next base: position 15,712 of record JBCDKN010000017.1, on the reverse strand, counting down.
GACGCTCTTTTTCGGATTGGCGGTCTTCGCGGTGCATTTCGTGGCCATGTACGGCACTTCCTTCTCAGCGATCGAAGGGGCCGATGCAGCGGGCCCCCTGATCAGCAACGCGACGCTCGCCCTGATCGTCGCAGTGATCGCTTTCGTGATCTGCGGAGCGTTTCTGCTGTCCAGCGTGACGCTCCTCCCAGCCGTGGAGGGGCAGCAGCGCGCCGGAACCTCCGTGCCCGTGCCCGCGCCGGAAGCCGCAGTGGCTCCTGAGCCGGATCCGATTGTGTCGGAGCTCACGCCAAGCATAAAGTCCGTACCCTACGAGCTTGATGGAAAAACGTTTTTCATTGACAGCCAGGACGTCACCGCGATCCGCGCCGAGGGGCATTACACAATCCTCTATCGCGGGGCGCAAAAGCTCTTTTGCCCTTGGTCGATCTCGGATGCGGAGGCGCGGTTGCCCAAGGGGCGGTTTGTGCGTGCTCATCGCAGTTACCTGGTGAACCCGGCACATGTCACCGGATTTGAGCGCAAAAAGGACAATGGTGTCGTGTTCTTCGATGCATCCGGCGCGCTTGAAAAGGTGCCGGTGAGCCGCTCGCGGCTGCAGGATGTGCGCCTCGCCCTTGGGTTGGTCTGACCCGGAACACTCCGAAAAACATCTCTGACACGTGGAATCCGCCAAGGGTGTCGGACGCGTCTCGCCCCATGCGCGAATGTAATCGCAACTCGTGCGTCCATGGCGCAACTCGTGAAATGCGCCTCTCGATCCATGTGTCGGCGGTGGGCCTGCGGCAGGCCGTCGCACTAGCGTCGCAGGCCAAGGCAGATGGGCGCTCAAGACGCCCCCGACCCAGAGGAGGATACCCGCGATGATACCATCGGGTTTTGAATACCACCGGCCGACGGACCTGGCAGCGGCGGTGAGCGTTTTACAGACACATGGAGATGAGGCGCGTTGCCTCGCGGGGGGGCACAGCCTGATCCCGATGATGAAGCTGCGGATGGCCGCCGTAGAACATCTGGTGGATCTGCAGGACATTGCCGAGCTGCGCGAGATTTCGGTCGAGGGCGCCCGGATCACCATTGGCGCGATGGTCACCCAGCATGCGCTGATCACTTCGGAGGCGCTGAATGCTGCCGCGCCTCTTCTACGCGAGGCGGCTGAGCAGATCGCTGATCCGCAGGTGCGCTATATGGGGACCGTGGGCGGGAACGTCGCCAATGGGGATCCGGGCAACGACATGCCCGGGCTGATGCAGGCGCTGAATGCCGAGTTCACCTTGCTCGGCCCCGATGGCACCCGCACGGTCGCGGCGCGGGAATTCTTCGAGGGGGCGTACACGACCCTCCGCGAGGATGAAGAGATCCTGACCCAGATCGCCTTTGACGCCCATACGAAGGGTTACGCCTATGAAAAGCAGAAGCGCAAGATCGGCGACTATGCCACCGCCGCCGCCGCCGTTCTGATCGAGAAGGATGGCATGGTCGCGGGCAAGGTCGATATCGCCATGACGAACCTGAGCGATACGCCGGTCTATTCCGAGGCCGCCGGGGCCGCGCTCAGCGGTACGTCTTGCGATGCCGAGGCCGTGAAGGCCGCTGTTGCCGCGATGCTGAACGATATCGATCCCATGCCCGACAATCGCGGTCCGATCGAATTCAAACGCCATGTAGCAGGCGTGATCCTCGGTCGGGCGATTGCCCGGGCGTGGTCGCGGGCCTGAGGGGAGACACCCATGTCTGACAAGATGCACATCAAGATGACCGTGAACGGCAAGACCGAAGAGATGCTGGCCGAGCCGCGCGAGTTACTGATCTACGTGCTGCGCGAGCGGCTGAACATCACTGGCCCCCATGTGGGCTGCGAGACCTCCCATTGCGGGGCCTGCACGGTGGAGATGGACGGGAAATCCGTCAAAGCCTGTACCGTGTTTGCTGCCCAGGCCAATGGGGCCGACATCACCACGGTGGAGGGGCTGGGCGATCCCGATGACCTCCACGTGTTGCAGCGCATGTTCAAGGAGCATCACGGGCTGCAATGCGGCTACTGCACGCCGGGGATGATCACGCGCGCGCATCGGCTGCTGCAAGAGAATCCGAACCCGACCGAGGAAGAGGTCCGCTTTGGCATGGCCGGCAATCTCTGCCGCTGCACCGGGTACCAGAACATCGTCAAATCTATCTTGGCCGCCGCGTCCGAGATGAACGCCGCGAAGGAGGCTGCAGAATGAATGATATGTCTCCCACCCGCGAGGAGCGGGTCGAAAAGCTCAAAGGTCTCGGGTCCTCGCGCAAGCGGGTCGAGGATGCACGCTTCACCCAAGGCAAGGGCAACTATGTCGATGACGTGAAGTTGCCCGGCATGCTGCATGGCGACTTTGTGCGTTCGCCCTATGCCCATGCGCGCGTGGTTTCGATCAATATCGAAGCCGCAATGGCGCTGCCCGGCGTGGTCGCGGTGCTGACCGCCAAGGATCTGGAACCGCTGTCCCTGCACTGGATGCCGACGCTCGCGGGCGACAAGCAGATGGTGCTGGCCGATGGCAAGGTCCTCTTCCAAGGCCAGGAGGTCGCCTTTGTCGTGGCCGAGGATCGCTATATCGCTGCCGATGCGGTGGAGCTGGTCGAGGTCGAGTATGAAGAGCTGCCAGTCCTGGTGGACCCGTTCGAGGCGCTGAAATCGGATGTGGTCCTGCGCGAGGATCTGGAGCCCGGGGCCGATGGCGCCCATGGCCCACGTCGTCATCACAACCATATCTTCCTCTGGGAGGAGGGCGATAAAGCCGCCACCGAACAGGTGATCGACAGCGCCGAGGTCGTGGCCGAGGAGATGGTGTATTACCACCGCACCCATCCCTGTCCGTTGGAAACCTGCGGCTCTGTGGCGAGCATGGATAAGGTGAACGGCAAGCTGACCCTCTGGGGCACATTCCAGGCCCCCCATGTGGTACGGACCGTGGCGTCTCTGCTCTCGGGGATTGAAGAGCACAATATCCGTGTGATCTCCCCCGATATTGGCGGTGGCTTCGGCAACAAGGTCGGGGTCTATCCCGGCTATGTCTGCTCCATCGTGGCCTCGATTGTGACCGGCAAGCCGGTGAAGTTCATCGAGGACCGGATGGACAACCTCATGGCCACGGCCTTCGCGCGCGACTACTGGATGAAGGGCAAGATCTCCGCCACCAAGGACGGCAAGATCACCGGGCTGCACTGTCATGTGACCGCTGATCATGGCGCGTTCGATGCCTGTGCGGACCCCACGAAGTTCCCCGCTGGGTTCTTCCATATCTGCACCGGCTCCTATGACATCCCGGTCGCCTATGTGGGCGTGGACGGGGTCTACACGAACAAGGCGCCCGGAGGCGTGGCCTATCGCTGCTCCTTCCGGGTGACCGAGGCGGCATATTTCATCGAACGGATGATCGAAGTGCTGGCGATGGAGCTGGATATGGACGCGGCTGAGCTGCGGCGGATCAACTTTATCAAGGCCGATCAGTTCCCCTATCAGTCTGCGCTGGGCTGGGAGTTCGATAGCGGCGACTACCATACCGCCTGGGACAAGGCGCTGAAGGCGGTGGACTATGCCGGTCTCCGCCGCGAACAGGTAGAGCGGGTCGAGGCGTTCAATCGGGGTGAGACGCGCAAACTGCTAGGCATTGGCCTCACGCATTTCACCGAGATTGTCGGGGCGGGCCCGGTGAAGAACTGCGACATCCTCGGGATGGGCATGTTCGACAGCTGCGAAATCCGTATCCACCCGACCGGCTCTGCGGTCGCGCGGCTCGGCACGATCAGCCAGGGGCAGGGGCACGCGACGACCTTTGCCCAGATCCTTGCGTCGGAAACCGGCATCCCCGCCGACAGCATCACTATCGAGGAGGGCGACACGGATACCGCGCCTTACGGTCTGGGCACCTATGGCTCGCGCTCGACCCCGGTGGCTGGGGCGGCGACGGCGCTGGCGGGACGCAAGATCCGCGCCAAGGCACAGATGATCGCGGCCTATCTGCTCGAGGTTCATGACAACGATGTGGAATGGGACGTAGATCGCTTCGTCGTCAAAGGCGCGCCGGAGCGGTTCAAGACGATCCAGGAGGTGGCCTATGCCGCCTATAACCAGGCGATCCCGGGCGTCGAGCCGGGGTTGGAGGCGGTCAGCTACTACGACCCGCCCAACATGACCTATCCGTTCGGGGCCTATATCTGCGTCATGGAGATCGACGTGGACACGGGCGAGCACGAGATCCGGCAGTTCTATGCGCTGGATGATTGCGGCACCCGGATCAACCCGATGGTCATCGAGGGCCAAGTCCATGGCGGCCTGACCGAGGCGCTTGCCATCGCCATGGGCCAGGAGATTGCCTATGACGATATCGGCAATTGCAAGACCGGGACGCTGATGGATTTCTTCATCCCCACGGCCTGGGAGACGCCGAACTACACCACCGACTTCACCGAAACCCCGAGCCCGCATCACCCGATCGGGGCCAAGGGCGTGGGCGAAAGCCCGAATGTCGGGGGCGTTCCGGCCTTCTCGAACGCGGTGCATGACGCTTTCCGGGCCTTTGGCCTCCGGCAGAGCCACATGCCCCATGACCATTGGCGGATCTGGAAAACCGCCAACGATCTCGGCCTCCACGGCTGAGGAGCGAGGGGACGCGAGGGGGGCGTGCAAGCCGTCCTGCCCTCGCGGACCGTCGGTGATGACATGACCAATTGGACCGACCTGCAACGGGCCATGGGCGAGACGGGCTATGTGGCCTCGGATGATCTCGCCATGGCCCTGCATATCGCCGGGCGTCTCGGGCGGCCCCTCCTGCTGGAGGGGGCGGCGGGCGTCGGCAAGACCGAGGTCGCGCGCGTGCTGGCCGCCGTGCAGGACACGCGCCTGATCCGCCTGCAATGCTACGAGGGGCTGGATGCGTCCCACGCGATCTATGAATGGAACTACCAGCGGCAGCTTCTGGCGATCCGCGCCGCCGCCGAGGACGGGGAGGGCGCGAGGGCTGCGGAAGAGCGCGTCTTTTCCGAGGAGTTTCTGTTGGAGCGTCCGCTGCTGGCCGCGATCCGGCAAGAGAAGTCGCCGGTCCTGCTGATCGACGAGATTGACCGGTCGGATGAGGAGTTCGAGGCCTATCTGCTTGAGATCCTGTCGGAATACCAGATCACCGTGCCCGAGCTTGGGACGCTCAAGGCGGTCACGCGCCCCACAGTGATCCTGACCGCGAATGGCACGCGCGATCTGTCGGATGCGCTTCGGCGGCGCTGCGTCTATGCCTATGTGGACTATCCCAGCCGCGAAACGGAGCTTGAGATCCTGATCGTGCGTTGTCCCGAGATTGCCGATCATCTGGCCGCCCAGATCGTCGGCTTCGTGCAATCCGTCCGGCGGGAGGATCTGGAGAAGAAACCGGGCATTGCCGAGATGCTCGACTTCGCCGCCGCGCTCTCCGGGCTCGGGATCGCCGATCTCAATGACGATCCGCAGGTGCTTGGTGCGACCCTCGCGACCCTGCTGAAGACCCGGACGGATCGCGATGCGCTGCCGCTTGAGGTGGCGCAAAAGCTCGCGGGGAAGGCGGCATGAGCCGCGTCACCCGCTTTGCTGCGCGGGATGAGGGGCCCGCAGCTCGAATGGCCGGATTCATGGCCCATCTGCGCAGCCATGGCATGACCCTTGGCGTGGGCGCGACCGAGCTCGGGATGGAGGCGTTGTCTTGCGTCGAGTGCACGACACCCCACACCGCACGAGCCGCCCTGCGCGCGGTCTGCGCGGGCAGTCAGGCCGAGGTCGCGCAATTCGATGCGCTCTTCGACGCCTATTGGCTGAGCGGCGGGCGGGTGCGCGAAAAAGCCGTGCCGAGTCCCAAGGCCCCAACGCCGCAGAACAGTTCCTCGGAGTTCGCCGAAGGGCCCGTGTCCGGAGGACGGGGCCGCGTCGAGAGCCCTGAAGACGGTCAGGGCGAGGCCGAATCTGATGGCGAGGGCAAACTCGTCGCCTCCGGCATCGAAAACATGATGAAGAAGGACCTGCGCGAGGTCGTCTCGGCAAGTGATATCCGCGCCGCCGAACGGATCGCTGAACGCCTGGGGCGCGCTCTGCGGGACAAACGCTCCCGCCGTCGGAAGGCCGCGACCCGTGGCCCCGGCGTGGATTTTCGCCGGACGATCCGCCGGTCTCTGGCCACGGGCGGGGAGCCCTTGCGCCTTGCCCGACGCCGTCGCCCGGATCGCCCGGTGAAGATCGCAGCGCTTTGCGATGTGTCGGGCTCCATGACGGTCTATGCGCGGGTCTTTCTTGCCTTTCTGGCCGGGCTGATGCGCGCCGATCCGGCCTCGGACGCTTATCTTTTTCACACGCGGCTGGTGCGGATCACGGGTGCTTTGCGCGACGACGACCCGATCCGGGCCCTGAACCGCTTGAGCCTGCTGGCGGACGGGTTCGGGGGCGGGTCGAAGATCGGCGCGGCGCTCGACACCTATGCCAGCACCTATGCCCGTCGCTTCGTGGACAACCGGACGGTCGTGCTGATCCTCTCCGATGGCTACGACACCGGCGAGACCGGGCAGACCGGCGCAGCGCTGGCGCGCCTGAAGCGCCGCGGCTGCAAGGTGATCTGGCTGAACCCGTTGAAATCATGGCGCGACTACGCGCCTGTCTCCGGGGCAATGGCGGCGGCCATGCCTCATCTGGACCTTTTTGCGCCTGCCGCGACACTTGGTGACCTGGCGGCGCTCGAACCGCATCTTGGAGGGATCTGATGGACCCGTTGGACCGTGAAATCGCCGGATTGCGCGCCGAGGGCCGCGCCTTTGCCGTGGCGACCGTCGTGCGCACGCTCGAGGCGACCTCCGCCAAGCCCGGTGCAAAGGCGCTTGTCTCCGCCGACGGAGAGATCCTGGCCGGTTGGGTCGGCGGCGGTTGCATCCGGGGCGCCATTGGCCGCGCCGCGCGGGAGGCTGTCGCCGATGGTGAGACGCGGTTCCTTTCGCTGCGCCCCGAAGAAATCCTCGAGGCTGAGGGTGTCGCGCCCGGTGAGGAACGCGCAGGCGTGCGTTTTGCCCGCAATGGCTGTCCTTCCAAGGGGTCTATGGATGTTTTTGTGGAACCGGTTTTGCCGCGACCCCTCTTGCAGATTTGCGGAGCCGGGCCCGTGGCTCAGGCGTTGGCTTTGCTCGGATCCGGGTTCGACTTCGACTTGGCGCTGGCGGCACCGGGGCTTTCGGGCGAGGAGGCCCCGCAAGGGGTGCGCCTGACCGATGGCTATGCCTTTGACACGGGCGCGGATGCGGCCCGGTTTCTTGTGATCGCAACGCAAGGCAAGGGCGACGAAGCCGCCCTGCGCGCGGCACTTTCCGCAGGGGGCAGCTACATCGCCTTCGTGGGCAGTCGCCGGAAATTCGCGACCCTGCGCGCCCGGCTCGAGGCCGATGGCATCGCGCCCGACCTGCTCGACCGGGTCAAGGCGCCCGCCGGGCTCGACATCAAGGCGATCACGCCCGAGGAAATCGCGCTCTCGATCCTTGCCGAGATCGTTGCCGGCCGACGCAGCCCCCAGCGAGAGGCTGGGTCATGAGGGCCCTGCGCCGCATTCTGGCCCGACTTCGGCCCACAAGGGCGCAGGCCGATGTCCTGAGCCGCATCAAGTTTCCCTGTTGCTGAGAGGAGGACGCCATGTCCCTGAACCTGACCGACGAAATCGAGATCCCCGCGCCGCGCGCCACGGTCTATGCCGCGCTGAACGACCCGGAGATCCTGCGCGACTGCATCCCGGGCTGCGAAGAGCTGATCCAGCATTCGGAGACCGAGCTGGAGGCGAAGGTCGTGCTCAAGATCGGACCGGTCAAGGCGCGCTTCACGGGCCATGTGACCCTCGATCCCAGCGGCGCGCCGGAGCGGTTCTCGCTCGTGGGTGAGGGCTCAGGCGGGGCGGCGGGCTTTGCCAAAGGCGGCGCGGATGTGGTGCTGGAGGATCGCATGGATCACACGCTGCTGAGCTACACCGCCAAGGCGGAGATCGGCGGCAAGCTCGCGCAGCTTGGCTCGCGGTTGGTGGCGGCCACGGCGAAAAAGCTCTCCGCGAAATTCTTTGCCAGTTTCAAGGACAAGGTCGCTGAGACGGCCGACGCCTGACCCCACTCACGGAATGCAGGCCCCTCAGGGCGCGCGGATCGCGCGCCCTTTTTCGTGCCTAGTAGAGCCCAGCGGTTTTGCCGCGCAAAGCCACAAGCGAAAGCACCGTGTCTATGGTCGGTGTCGGGGTCTCGGTCAGACGTCCCAGCTCCTGCACCGACGTGACCAGCGCGTCGATCTCCATGGGCCGCCCCTGATCGAGATCCTGCCACATGGAAGTCCGATGCGCCCCCACGGCCGCGCCGCCATCAATGCGCTTTTCCACATCGATGGGGAACTTCACGCCCAGTTTCTCTGCAATCTCCTGCGCTTCCAGCATCATGCCTTTGGCCACGGCCCGCGTGCCAGGATCGGTGCAGAGCACATCAAGCGTCGCATGGGTCAGGGCAGAGATCGGGTTGAACGAAAGGTTCCCCCAGAGCTTCACCCAGATCTCATCGCGGATTCGGGGGCGCACGGGCGCCTTGAGCCCGGCTGCGGACAGCGCCTTGGAGAGCGCCATGGCCCGCTCCGACCGCTCGCCTGATGGCTCACCCAGCGAGAACCGGTTTCCCTCGATATGGTTGATCACGCCAGGCTCGATCACCTCCGCTGCCGGGTAGACTACGCAACCGAGAACCTGGTCCGGGCCGAACCCGTCCCATTGGGCATTTCCCGGATCCACCGAGGCCAGACGCGTCCCCTCCAGATCCGTGCCGATCTTGTGGAAGTACCACCAGGGCACGCCGTTCACGCCAGACACGATTGTCGTCTCCGGCCCGATCAGCGGCTGCATCTTTGGCACAACAGGCGGCACGGAATGGGCCTTGAGCGTGACGATCACATAGTCCTGCGGGCCCAGATCCTCCGGATTGTCCGAGGCGGTAACCGACACATTGCTGCGTTGGTCTCCCTCCTCAATCAGGGTCAGGCCGTTCGCCTGCATTGCCGCCAGATGGGGGCCGCGCGCCACAAGGCTTACATCCGCCCCGGCCTGTGCCAGCTTCACACCCATATAGCCGCCGATGGCCCCGGCGCCGAATACACAGATCTTCATAGACCACTCCCACGCCCGCCTGCTCGCGCGCGCTCTTCTTTATTGTTCCTGAAATACTCCCGCCGGAGGCGTCCCGCAGGCACCACCGGCGTTCCGTTCGGATCAGATGCGGCTCAGGCCGCCTGTTCCACCAGCCCGAGCTTTTCGGCCATGCCGATCCGTTGGATCTTGCCCGTGGCTCCTTTGGGCAACTCATCGAGCAGCACGACCTTGCGTGGAACCTTGAAATCCGCCAGCCGCGAGGCAGCGAAATCGCGGATATCCCGCTCGGACATCTCGGAGCCTTCGGTCAGCACCACCGCAGCCGCGACTTCCTCGCCGAGCTTCGGGTGGGGCAGGGCGAAGGTCACGACCTGCGCAATCTCGGCGTGGTCCAGAAGGATCGCATCGACCTCCAGAGGCGAGACCTTCTCACCACCGCGATTGATGATTTCCTTCAGGCGTCCGGTCAGGGATAAATACCCTTCGGCGTCGAAAGCTCCCTGATCGCCGGTCCGAAACCAGCGCGCGCCTTCAGCCTCAAAGAAGCTCTTGGCATTCGCGTCCGGATTGCCCTCATAGCCCGGCGTCACATTGGGGCCAGAGATCACGACCTCGCCAATCGTGGCACTGTCGATCAGAACATCCTCGCTCTCATGGGCGATCCGCACCAGCGGTCCGGCGGGCACACCCACGGAACCGGCCTTCTGCGTGTCGAAGCCCAGCGGGTTGGAGCACATCTGATGGGTCGCCTCGGTCATGCCGTAACCTTCGATCACGGGCGCGCCAAAGGTCTTTTGCAGCTCGGCCATCACGGGCGGGGGCAAGGAGGCCGACGAAGACCGCAGAAAGCGCAGATTGGCGCCCTCGATAATCGCGGCATTGCGGCCCGCGCGGCTCAGGATCGCCTGATGCATGGTCGGAACGGCAGTGTACCAGCTGGGCTTACAAGTCTCGAGCTGTCCGAAAAAGGCCAGCGCATTGAAGCCCGGCGTGCACCAGATCGACGCGCCCGCCTCCAGCGAGGCCGACACCGCCGCGATTAGCCCGTGGATGTGGAAAAGCGGCATCACATTCATGCAGCGATCCGCCGGGGTGAGCTCCAACGAGGTGCGGATATTGGCCGCTGAGGCGGCCACGTTGGATTGCAAAAGCGGCACGATCTTGGGGCGCGAGGTGGTGCCCGAAGTGTGCAGGATCAGCGCCACATCGTCCGGCTCGGGTGTCGCGGTATCGGCTGTCCCGGCGCTGCCCTCTGGCGTCAGGGTAAACGTCCCCGCCGGCTGGGCCGCGTCGAAGCTCAGCCGGATCACCGTAAGGCCGGAGCTTTGCGCAGCAGCCAGTGCCGGACCGTCATAGCCCTCGGCCAGAACAATTGCCTTGGCGTTCAGATCGCTCAGGTAGAACTCGTATTCTTCCTGCCGGTAGCTCGGGTTCAACGGCGCTGTCGTCGCCGTCTGGGCGATGGTCACAAAGGCCGAGGCCATTTCCGGCCCGTTTGGCAGCACGATCGCTACCCGGTCGCCGCGACCGACCCCTGCAGCGTGCAGCGCATCGCGCGTGGCGGCAGATTGCGCGCGCAGCCCGCCATAGCTCAGCCAGTCGCGCTCGGGGGCGCCAATGGCGGGCGCATCCTCCCCATGTGTTGCGATGAGCTCAGAAACCGTCTGTGCCATGAAAACTCCCCTCGTCTTTCTGCGTCGCATACGCGGTCACCGGGGTTGCTCCGGCTGGTTGGTCCGCGATGGGTCTGAGAGGCCCGCTCCCGAGGGCCCCTGGATTGGGTTCGGCTTACTCTGCCGGAACCTGGTTCTTGCCCGGCTGTCTGACATATTTCAGCAGCGGGAGCAGGAAGAAAATCAGCGCCAGCAGCATGAATGTAGCCGAGAGCGGACGCTCGACAAATGCAAACACATTGCCTTGCTCCATCACCAGCGTTTGACGGAAGCTTTTCTCCATCAGCGGTCCGAGCACCAGCGCCAGCACCAGCGGTGCGAGCGGGTAGTCGGCCTTGCGCAGGATGTAGCCCGCGATGCCGAAGCCTGCGATCAGCCACACATCATGGAGCTTCTGGCTCGGGGCAAACCCGCCCACGATGCAGAGCACGATGACAATGGCGCAGAGCACGGTGAAGGGCATGCGCAGGGCCCATACAAAGAGCGGGATCAGCGCCAGATTGATCAGCACCGCCGCCGCATTGGCCGTATAGAGCGAGCTGATCAGGCCCCAGACGAAATCCGGCTGCTCGATAAAGAGCATCGGACCGGGCACGAGGCCCCACATCACCATGCCACCAAGCAGCAGTGCGGTGGTGGGCGAGCCCGGAATGCCTAGGGTCAACATCGGCAGGAGCGACCCCGTGGACGCCGCATTGTTGGCGGTCTCCGGGGCGGCGACGCCCTCGATCTCGCCCTTGCCGAAATTCTTGCCCTTCTTGGAGGTTGTCCGCGCGATGCCGTAAGCCATCAGAGAGGCTGGCGTCGCTCCGGCGGCGGGCAGCATACCCACGAAAAACCCAAGGAAGGAGCCGATGGACATGGTCCTCCACAGCTGGTTCATCCGGGCGAGCCCAGCGCGCAACTCCGAAAAGGTGATCTTGGCGGGCGTAACTTGCGGCGCGGATTTCGAGGTCTCGATCGTGTGGAGCACCTCGCCAATCCCATAGACGCCGATGGCCAGCACCAGGAAGGAGATCCCGGCATAGAAGCCCGGCATATCTCCGAAGATCAGGCGCGGCTGGCCGGAAATAAGGTCTAGACCGACCGTGCTCAGCACGAGCCCAAGACAGATCATGATCACAGTCTTCAGTGGATCATCCCCGCCGAGGCCCACAAATGTGGTGAAGGCCAGAAGGACGAGAGCGAACTCTTCCGCTGGTCCAAAGGCGAGTGCTAGGTCCGCAAGCGGGGCGGCGAAGGCGGTGAACAGGATGACCGAGATCGTGCCGCCCACGAAGGAGGCCACGGCTGCCGCGATCAGGGCGAGACCGGCCTGACCCTTTTGCGCCATGGGGCGTCCGTCAAAGGTGGTGGCCACGGCGGTCGAGGCTCCGGGTATCCCCAGCAGGATTGAGCTGACCGCGCCGCCATACATGGCGCCATAATAGATCGCGGCGAGAAAGATGATGGCAGAGGCCGGCGGGACCACGAAGGTCAGGGGCAGCACAATCGCCACCCCGTTCACCGAGCCGAGCCCGGGCATCGCGCCAATGAAGAGACCCACGGTCACGCCGATGATGACGATAAAGAGGTTGAGCGGGCTCAGAGATGTGGCAAACCCGTCGGCCAATAGAGCAAAAATATCCATGTCCGGGGTCCTTTAGAAAAACGCAGCATAGAGCGGCAGGAACAGCGGTTCCGTCACGCCCTTGGGCAGCAGGATTTTCAGGGTCACTTCGAAAAAGAAGAAGATGAAGACCGGCACGCTGATGGTCAGGATCGCCGTCAGCCGCCAGCCGTGGCCGCCAAAGATCCGCAGATACCACAGCATGAAGAGCGGTAGCGCCACATAGGCTCCGACAAAGGGCAGGATCGCGATGGTCAGGATCACCGATGCCGAGACCGCAAAGACCGAGCGGCGGGTTTCGGGGTCGAAGAAGGGCTCTGCGTCTTCGGGTTCCGCGGCGCGCAGGGATTTGACCAGCACGCCCGCCGAGGCGAGCAGCATCACGCCCGAGAGCCAGAAGGGAAACGCCCCGCCCCCGGGGCCCTCATATTCTACCCATCCGATGGGCAAGACCAATGCGTGGATCATGAAATATCCCGACAGACCCATCAGGGCCATCGCGATCAGGCTTTCGGCTTTCAGCATACCCCAACCCCTTGTGAATGCTTGTTCTTATGCGCAAGCGCGGGCCGCCTCCGGGGCCGCCCGCGCTCTGTCCGGCGTAGGGGATCTTACGAGCCGGTTTCACCTTCCATTTCCTTCAGGATCGCGGCGTGCTTGTCGCGCTCCTCGAGGAAATAAGCCTGCAGAGCGTCCCCGGTGAGGAAGTCGGACATGAGCGCCTTCTCCTCGGTATAGGTCTTCCACTCCTCGGTCTCGGCGAGGCCTTCGAACATAGCGGTGTAATAGGCTACGGCCTCGGCGGGCATGTCCTTGGGACCGACGAAGGAGCGCTGCATCCAGTAAACGATGTCGTGGCCGAGCTCGGTGGCCGTTGGCACGTCCGGGAAGACCGCGAGACGCTCGGGCGTGAAGGCGGCGATCGGGCGGACCTTGCCAGCCTTCCAGAAGCCCATCTGCTCGGACGGGTTGTTCACGGTCGCATCGATATGGCCCCCCACGAGGTTCTTGGCCACGGTGCCGCCCCCTTTGAAGGGAACATAGGTGTGCTTGATGCCGAACTCTTTCTCGAGCATCGCGGTCACGAGGCTGTCTTCCTGCCCGGTGCCGGTGCCGCCCATCTTCCAGGTGCCGCCTGCGGCCTGCACGGCTGCGACGTAGTCATCGAGGGTCTTGATGTCGCTATCGGCATTGACCCAGAGCACGAAGGTGTCGAGCGCCATGCGCGCCAGCGGCGTGTACTCCGCGATGTCTACGCCGATATCGGTGCGGATCGGGGTGGTGTAGTAGCTGTTCAGGGTCGCCATGATGGTGTGGGCGTCGCCGGGCTTGTCCTTAATGTAGCGAAGCGCTTCGGCGCCAGAGCCGCCGCCCTTGTTCACGGGCAGCACGGGCATGGACGCCAGGTTCTCTTTCTGGATGATCGACTGGAACAGGCGCGCAAGACGGTCGGCTCCACCGCCCTGACCGGCCATGATGACCATTTCAATCGGCTTGTTCGGCTTCCAGTCGTCGTCAGCCACGGCAGGGGCGGCGAGGGATGTCGCGGCGGCGGCTGCGACGGCCATGGCGGCGCGGCGGGTGAAGTTGAGTGTCATATGGTGTCCTCCCTGATGACCTGTGTGCGACCCGATGAGGGCCGCGCCCCGTGCTGGGCGTGAGGTGCAACATGGAGCGCTGCCCGGGAGATTTCACTGGATTTCGGGTTGGCGTGTTATATGTCTGAGTAACAGAGCTGATATTTGTAAACTTGTTAGGTTTCGCCATGCGCAAAACCCTGGTGGGCCCCCGGCTGCGGGCCTTGCGGCGCGAACGCAAACAGACCCAGGCCGAGATGGCCCAGGCCCTAGGAGTGTCGGCGGCTTATGTGAACCTTCTGGAGAATAACCAGCGTTCGCTCTCGGTGCAGATGCTCATGGCGCTGACCGAAACCTACAACGTGGACTGGCGGGATCTGGTCAAGGATGATGCGGCCACGCAGCTTACGGATTTGCGCCATGCGATGCAGGATCCTGTCTTTGATGATGGCGCGCCGGATCTGACTGAGATGCGCGCGGCTCTTGATCACGCGCCCAAGCTTGTGGGGCGGTTCCTGCAGCTCCACCAATCCCATCGCGCGACCCTTGAGAAGGTGATGCGCATGGGCTCCGATGGGGGTTTGCCGGATTTGGTGGCGACCTCTCCCGAGACCATCATTCATGACTTTTTTCGCAATCATCGCAATCACTTCGATGAGTTGGAGTGCGCTGCCGAGGCCGTGCGCGCCGCCATGCCCGGCGGGCCGGATGATATCTATTCGGACCTCAAGGATAGGCTTAGTCGGCAACATGGGATCACCGTTACGCTGGAGCGGATCCACGATATGCCCGACAGTTTGCGGGTCTATGACGAGGAGGGAAAGCGGTTGCGGCTCTCCGAGGCACTGGATCATCCGAACCGGATTTTCCAGCTTGCCCATGTGCTGGGACTTGTGGAATTTCCGGAGATTTTCGACAGCCTGACGGCGGGAGCGGGGCTTTCTGAGAAGTCCGGTTTGGCACGGTGCCGGGTGGAGCTGGCGAACTATTTCGCGGCCGCCGTTCTGATGCCCTATGAGCCAATTCTAGAGCTGGCGGAGCGCACACGCTACGATGTTGATCGGATCGCCGCCGCGTTCTCCGTGGCATTTGAACAGGTCTGTCACCGGCTGACCACCTTGCAGCGGGACGGGGCCAAAGGGGTGCCGTTTTTCTTCATGCGGATCGATAAGGCGGGAAATGTTACGAAGAGATTCAACTCTACGTCGTTTCACCTGGCAGAGTACGGTGGAGCTTGTCCAGTCTGGAACATCCACAATACTTTTACCTCGCCTGGGGTGATCCTGCCACAGTTTGTGGAGCTGCCCGATGGGGAACAGTTCTTCACGATTAGCCGGACCACGGACCGTCCGGTTTTCAGTCGCGATACGCAGGAGCGGCGTCTGGCCGTGGCCTTGGGCTGTGAACTCAGCCATGCGGAGAGGATCGGCTATGCCACGCCATACCGGCTGAGCGATACAAAGCTCTTCTGGAAGATCGGGATCAATTGCCAGATGTGTCCGCGGCAAAGCTGTTCCCAGCGCGCGCATCAGCCCTTGCACATGGATCTGCCGCTGGACACGAACCGGCGCGGCAACACCCGCTACGAAAGCTGATACCGGGTATGCGGCGCCGGGCATTGCCCGGCACGTCACGCTTTGCGCCGGGCTATGCCCGGCGCCGGGGCGAGAGGGGCCAGCCCCTCTCGCGCTCTCCCCGGGATATTTG
>JBCDKN010000016.1:0-72379 GCA_038746545.1 Pseudomonadota bacterium | reverse complement strand
GACGCCAACGACTACAGCTTCGCCGAACTGGCCGCCATCTTCGGCGCCCGCACCTCGGATAACGACTAAGCCTTAACATCCCCCAAACCCCGCCCGGACGCCTCCCACCGGGCGGGGAACCTCCCCCCCAGACACGACGCGCCCGGTCCCTCCCGTCCGGGCCGATCCACGCGACCCGAGCACCCGTCCCCGACAGCCTCCCCCCGAAACGGATCCCTGAAACGGACACAATTCCAAAGGTGCGTCGCGAAAGACCGGCCCCCCAAAGTCCAGGGGGCCGGTCAATCTCTTTGGGGGGACACACCTCACACACGTATTGCGACCCATTTGGCACGACCAAAGGTTGCGCGCTTCCGCGCCAACCTGCTTTCTTGACAAGACCCCCGAGCCGAGGCGGAGTGATGATATGAGCCGCATTTTCACTCTGACTTTGAACCCGGCGCTGGATTTGTCCACTGAAGCCTCCGAAGTTGTTCCTGATCTCAAACTGCGCTGCGCCCAACCGCGGGTCGATGCGGGGGGCGGCGGGGTCAATGTCTCGCGCGCGATCGCGTTTCTTGGAGGGGAGACCGTGGCGGCTCTGGCCCTTGGCGGCAGCACAGGAGCGCAGGTGCGGGCCAGGCTGAACGCAGAGGCTATTTCCCTCTGGGAGCTTGGCGTGAGTGCGCAGACCCGCGAGAATCTCTCGGTAATCTGCCAGGCGACCCATCGCCAGTTTCGCTTCATCATGCCCGGCGCGGTGTGGTCGAATTCTGACCTGGCCACCGCTGTGGACGCGTTCTGCGACGGTCTTCGGCCTGGTGATATCGTCGTCCCCTCGGGCAGTCTGCCCCCCGGTGTCGAAAGCAGCGCGCTTGTCGATCTGCAGAGGCGGCTTGGACCTTTGGGAGTGCGGACGATCCTCGATACTTCGGGGCCGGCTTTGCGGGCGATGGCCGCCGCGCGTCAGCATCCGTTGGATTTATTGCGGATGGACCTGGAAGAGGCCGAAAGCCTTTCAGGGGCGCGACTGGCCAAGGTTCGGGACGTGGCACGGGTGACCGAACATCTCGCGGGCCATGGATGTGCAAAGGCCGTCGTCGTGGCAAAGGGCGCGGAAGGCAGTGTGCTGAGCCTGGAGACCGGAGAGACGTGGCATGTGCGCCCGCCGGTTGTGGAGGTTGTCAGCAAAACGGGGGCCGGGGACAGCTTTGTAGCGGGTTATACGCTCGGGGCCGCACGCGGGGCCTCTCCGCTAAAGGCGTGTATTCTCGGAGTGGGCGCGGCTTGTTCCACGGTCACGAGTGCAGATACCGATTTATGCAACAAGGCAGACGCAGATCTCTATGCAGAGCAATCTGTTGTGACGAGACTTTGAAGCGGGGCGCTTCTAGCGGCCCCAGACACGCACCGGGCCGCAATCCATGTGGACAAAGGACGAACCGGAATACTTTCCAACGCCCCCAGCCTTGCAAGCTGCCGCTGCCGCCGCGATCTGCCGGACGCTGCGGGATCCCAGGCGCAAGTCGGCTGCCTGACCCTGCATGTGCAAGGAGTTTTTCGCGACACCGCGGGAACGGCTCCGGAGCATGGCGTTCGTCTCGGGAGAGCGGTAGCCTGAGAGCAGAAGATAGGGCTCGTCTACGTCCAGCATGTTATGGGCCGCCGCCATGATGTCGATCGTGCGCCGGTCAATGGTGCTCACGGCGTCGCGGCGCCAATCCCGCATGAAGTAGTTGATCTCCTTCATCGCGTCTTTGACATACTTGCCCTCGACCCAATAAATCGTGTCGATCTTTTCGCCTGTGCGACCAGAGTGCATTTTCAATCGACGGATGTCACCGCCGCCGCGCAAGAACCCGAATGTGTTGGAGTAGACTGGCGCTGCCGTGACCGCTGTAGCCGCAAATGCACCAAGCAATGCACGCCGCGAAATGCGGTCGCCCGTAACCTTGCTCATAGCTCGTATCGCCCCATAGCCTTGGGTCACTTGACTGTGACCTCTGTCAAAGTACATCCCCAGATGCGTTAACCATGTGCCACACTCGGCCCGTTTCGCCAAGCTGGCGGGGGAGAGTTGCGGCGAAATCACCTATCTTCGGCAGATTCTTGCCCAACTCTCGCCAGATCCGCGTTGCAGATTGGTCGCGACTGGGAAAAGAAACGCGTGTTTTGGTGAATATCTTCAAAATGTGAAGGTATTCATAAGATTCTGCGTGGTTAGTCTGTGCAGGACTTCAAGGAGATTTTGCCAGTGTCCCACCGTGTTTCACCCGTTTTCCGTCCGCTTCATGCGGTGCTTTTGGTCGCTATGCTGTTTTTCGCCGGCCTGCCCGATGGCGCCACTGCGCAATCGACAGCGTTCAAGTTGGCGGTGGCCGAAGCTGCGTCCGATGATCCGGCGCTTGCGGAATTCTACAAGGCGCGGGACTACAAGGCGCTCTGGACGTCCAACCGGGATCGCAATCGGCGTTCGGCATTGCTCAAGGCATTGGACAAGGCTTGGGTGCATGGATTGCCCGAAGCGCGCTACGATTCAGTGGGCCTGAGACAGGCTTTCGGGGCGGCCAAAGATCCGCGTGCGCGGGGCCTTCTCGACGTTCGGGCGAGCAAGGTCTTCTTGCAATATGCTCAAGATATTCAGAGCGGTGCGCTGACACCTTCACGTGTCGACTCCGCGATCGTACGCGCCCTTCCGCGGCGTGAGCGGGGGGCGCAGATCGCTGCGTTTTCCAAGAGTAACCCGTCTCGTTTCATCAAAGCGCTGCCGCCGAAATCCGGCGCGTATACTCGTTTGCTGAAAGCGAAGCTTGAGATGGAGAAAGTCATAGGCGCAGGGGGATGGGGGCCTCAGGTCAATGCGTCAAAGCTCAAGCCGGGTCAAAGCGGTGCGGCAGTCATAGCGTTGCGGGACCGGCTGGTCCGCATGGGCTATCTCAAACGCACCGTGTCGGCGAGCTATGACGCGGCCTTGCAAGTCGCTGTCCAGAAATTCCAGCGCGATCATGGGCTCGCCACTGACGGCGTGGCGGCGAAGATTACCTTGGGCGAGTTGAATGTGGAGCCGCAGGTACGCTTGCAATCCATCCTTGTCGGACTGGAGCGTGAGCGGTGGATGAATTTCGACCTCGGCAAACGCCACATCATGGTCAACATTCCCGATTTCCACGCACGCGTGAATGAAAACGGCAAGGAGGTTTTTGCCACCCGAGTTGTGGTCGGCAAGAACACCTCCGATCGGCGCACGCCGGAGTTCTCGGATGAAATGGATCATATGGTCATCAATCCGACCTGGAATGTGCCGCGCTCCATCGCGACCAAGGAGTATCTTCCGAAGTTCCAGCAGGACCCGAATGCCCACAGCTATCTGCGTCTGATCGATGCCTCCGGACGCACCGTGGATCGCTCATCCGTGGATTTCACGCAGATGACAGCGCGGAATTTTCCGTTCGACATCAAGCAACCACCGTCGAACCGGAATGCGTTGGGGCTTGTGAAGTTCATGTTCCCGAACAAACACAATATCTACCTTCACGACACACCGGCCAAGTCACTCTTTGGTCGTGAAAGCCGGGCCTACTCCCATGGTTGCGTGCGTGTCGCTGACCCTTTTGATTTTGCCTACGAATTACTTTCCAAGCAGGAAAGCAACCCTGAGGGCTTCTTCAAGACACAACTTGCCAAGGGCAAGGAGACATGGGTTTACCTCGACAAGGTGGTTCCCGTGCATCTCGTGTACCAGACTGCGTTTGCGCCTGCGAAAGGCAACGTGCAGTTCCGACGCGACGTCTATGGCCGGGATGCCAAGCTCTGGTCGGCCCTGTCCAAGGCCGGGGTGGTGCCGCGCGCCGTTCAGAGCTAGGTCTTACGTCACCGATGCGCTTTTGAAGGGGCGCGTTCAGATGACGGAGAGCGTATATGTACAGTCTCAGGCAGATCGCGGAAGCGCTCGGTGCTGACGTGGCGGGCAATGCTGACCTCACTGTAGCCGGGGCTTCCGAGCCCCGTGCAGCCGGGCCAACCGATCTCGCCCTCGCGATGGATCCGAAATACGCTGACGGTCTGACAGACGGGCAGGCCCGCTCGGCTATGCTTTGGGGCGATGCGCCATGGCAGGAGTTCGGTCTCGAAGGAGCGATCCTCGTCAAGCGGGCCCGCTATGCCATGTCTGGGCTGACCACGCTGCTGGACCCGGGGCCCGAGATCGCCACGGGGATTCACCCTACGGCTGTGGTTGATCCAAGCGCGGAGATCGGGGCCAACGCCGCCATCGGCCCCTTCGTCGTCGTTGGACGCGGTGTCCGCATCGGCGCCAACGCGCGTATCGCTCCCCAAGTGATGATCGCCGAAGACGCGCAGATAGGGGAAGATGTGCTGATCCATGCCGGCGTGAAAATCGGCGCGGGCGTAAGGATTGGTGATCGTGTTATCCTGCAACCCGGCGCCTGCTTGGGTGCGGACGGGTTCTCATTTGTGACGCCGGAGACCTCTGCCGTCGAAGAGGTGCGCAAATCCGTCGGCGCGCGCGGAGACGCGGCAGGCCAGAGCTGGACCCGCATCCACTCCCTCGGCTCTGTCGATGTGGGCGATGATGTCGAGATTGGCGCAAATGCCTGTCTTGATCGGGGCACGATCCGCGACACGTCGATTGGGCGGGGTACAAAGCTCGATAACCTCGTGCATATCGGTCACAATGTGCAAGTGGGCGAGGATTGTCTGCTCTGTGGTCAGGTCGGCATCGCGGGATCGAGCAAAATCGGCAACCGCGTCGTGCTCGCCGGGCAGGTGGGGGTGAATGACAACATCTTCATCGGCGATGATGTGATCGCAGGCGGTGCGACCAAGATTTTTACCAATGCTCCGTCGGGCCGTGTCTTGCTGGGCTATCCGGCGATGAAGATGCAATCGCACGTGGAAAGCTACAAAGCCATCCGCCGCCTGCCGCGTTTGATCCAACAGGTCGCAGCCCTGCAGAAAGCAGTTTCAAAGCGCGCGGAGAATGACTAAATCAGCCTCAGATTGACCAGAGGCTGCGGCCGTCTCAGGGCCGCTGAGAGTGAGTAATTTGTCACAAACCGTCCGCGAGCAAGTCATCTCGATCATTGCGGAACAGGCCGTTCTGCAACCGTCAGACATCAAGCCCGACGCCACGATGGAAGATCTCGGCATCGACAGCCTCGGGCTTGTCGAAGCGATTTTTGCCATCGAGGAAGCATTTGATATATCAGTTCCTTTCAACGCCAACGACCCGTCAGAAAGCGGTTTCGACATCTCCAATGTCGAGGCGATTATCTCGGCGGTTGACGGGCTTGTCGCCGCGCAGAAAGCCGGCTGACCCATGCACCGTGTTGTGATCACCGGGCAGGGCACGATCAATGCCCTCGGGGTGAATGTGGCCGAGACGCTGGAGGCGTTTCGCGAAGGGCGGTGTGGGATCTCCCAGTTGGAAATCCGGGATGTGGATCGGCTGTCAATCCAGATTGCGGGGCAGGTCAAGGAATACGATCCCGAGGCCGCTTTCAACCGCCAGCAGATCTCGCTCTATGACCGGTTCACGCAGTTCACGCTGCTGGCTGCCGAGGAGGCGATCCGTCAATCCGGTCTCAGCTTTTCGGGAGAACTCGCCGCCCAAGCTGGTGTCGTGCTGGGCACCGCCGGGGGCGGGGTGAACACCTGGGACGAGAACTACCGGACGGTCTATGAGGACGGCAAGAACAGGGTTCATCCCTTTGTAGTGCCAAAGTTGATGAACAATGCCGCGGCGGGCCATGTTTCCATGGAGCACAATCTCAAAGGGCCGAGCTTCACAGTGGCGACGGCCTGCGCGAGTTCAAACCATGCGATGGGGCAGGCGTTTCAGTTCATCCGCTCCGGTCTGAGCAAGGTAATGATCTCGGGTGGCTCGGAATCCATGCTCTGTTTCGGCGGGGTGAAAGCCTGGGAAGGCTTGCGAGTGATGTCCCGGGACGCATGTCGCCCGTTCAGCGCCAATCGCAACGGGATGGTGCAAGGCGAGGGGGCAGCGGTTTTCGTGTTCGAGGAATACGAGCACGCAAAGGCTCGCGGGGCCGAGATCCTGGCCGAAGTGATCGGCTTTGCGATGACGTCCGATGCGGCGGATATCGTGATGCCCTCGAAACAAG
Organism: Pseudomonadota bacterium; assembly: GCA_038746545.1. Lineage (GTDB taxonomy): Bacteria > Pseudomonadota > Alphaproteobacteria > Rhodobacterales > Rhodobacteraceae > Dinoroseobacter. Next base: position 66,257 of record JBCDKN010000016.1, on the reverse strand, counting down.
GGGCAGCCCGGGCGATTGCGGGTGCGATGAAGGATGCGGGCGTGAACCCGGATCAGGTCGGCTATATCAACGCCCATGGAACGGGCACCGCGGCCAACGACAAGACAGAGTGCGCGGCGGTGGCCGATGCCTTTGGACATCATGCGGACAATGTCATGATCTCATCGACCAAATCCATGCATGGCCATCTGATTGGTGGGACCGGTGCGGTGGAGTTGCTCGCATGTGTCATGGCATTGCGGGACGGTGTGATCGCTCCGACCATTGGCTATGAAGAGCCAGATCCGGAATGCGCGCTCGACGTTGTGCCGAATACCGCGCGAGACGCGAAGGTCGATGTGGTGCTCAGCAACGCGTTTGCCTTTGGCGGGCTGAACGCGGTGCTGACATTGCGCAAGGCGCCCTGACGCACAGAGCGCTTGGCCGCGTGTTTACTGCGGCGCGGCGTCGGGGGTGGAGGTGTTGATCTCCGCGTCGAGCTTGTCGAACGCAGCCGTGAACCCACGTAGGGATGCGGTGACTTCAACACGCGCGTCGGGCCGTGCGAGCGCCACGATCGATACGGTTGCCACGGCACCGTCCTTCATCGCCTGCACCTCTAGGGCTGACACGCCGAAACGCGAGAAGCAGCCGGTGCGGTTACACCAGACAAACGGTTTCGGCGGCAGAGACTGACCGTCGATGGAGAAAATCAAGCCTTCGGTCAAAACGGTTTCAAGCGGGGTGATGATCGTGATCAGCGCGTCGACTTCGCTCGCCTCCGGCGCAGGCAGCAAGGTGAACTCCGACACCGGGTTATCCGCCTGATCCCGCAGCAATTGATAGAGCTGACAGCTGTCGCTTTCCAGCGGCCCCTCGCCTCGTATGCAACGCACGCTCCAATCCGTGATCTCTTCGCGGATATAGGTCTGGCCCGGTTGCGGCCCGGCGGGAGCCGCTTCCGCAGTCTCACCCGCGGTTTGCGCAACCACGGGGCTTGCCAGCATCAGGGCAAGCGCAGCAGCGGAGAGATGGGACAAAGTGGAACGGATCATGAAGAGGGTCCTCTGAGATGGAGCAGCGCCATTGCTGGAATTGGCCAGGCGTTCGGCATGCTGCATGCCCTGCCGCGCCGGGGCCGTCCATTGAAAAAGGGCCTGCAAGCAGACCCTTTTTTTATTCTTATCTCCCTGTCGGACTGGCCGACTTGTGTGCGTGACGCTACGACCTTCCGTCGCAGGGGTCAACAGGTCGTGACTCACATTTTTGCCAGTTTTCGTTGACGTGGGGTCCACTTTCTCAGGATGCCCAGACCCTGTACTTCGAAGCGCTTGCGGGAACGAAAAAAAGGCCGCACCGAAATCCAGCGCGGCCAGTCCAACAGGGAGGAGTGCAACCGGGAAAGAGGAACACACCCGGCGCATCCCTATACTGGCATGAAATGGTTAACCCTGTATTATCACGGGAAAACAACCCGGGAGGAGAGCATGCATCAGGACGACAGGATCTTTGTCGGTGGCGGAGGTGCGGAATACGGCACGCCGCAGCACCTGCTGCTGAAGGCGGCCAATCGCCATGGGCTGATTGCCGGGGCGACGGGCACGGGCAAGACGGTGACGCTTCAAATTCTCGCCGAGGGGTTCTCTGCGATGGGGGTGCCCGTGATCCTGTCGGATGTGAAGGGCGATCTGTCGGGCCTCGCGAAATCCGGCAGCGCCGAGGCGAAGCTGCATGGACCTTTCACCGAGCGCGCCGAGACAATTGGGATTGCGGGCACCTATGCCTATGACGCATTTCCGGCCGTGTTTTGGGACCTTTATGGGGATCAGGGGCATCCGATCCGGACCACGGTTACCGAAATGGGGCCGTTGCTGCTGAGCCGTTTGCTGGAACTCAGCGAGGCTCAGGAGGGGGTGCTCAACATCGCTTTCCGGGTTGCGGATGAGCAGGGGCTGGGCCTTTACGATCTTAAGGATCTGCAAGCGCTTTTGGTCTGGGTCGGCGAAAACCGCGCGGGGCTCTCTTTGCGCTATGGCAATGTGTCCGTGCAATCCATCGGCGCAATCCAACGGCGGTTGATGGTGCTGGAGAACCAGGGTGGAGCGCAGCTTTTTGGCGAACCAGCACTGGAGCTGTCGGATCTCTTGCGAACGGCTCCGGATGGGCGCGGACAGATCAATATTCTCGCCGCCGACAAGCTTATGGCGGCCCCGCGGCTCTATGCGACCTTTCTGCTTTGGCTGCTCTCGGAGCTCTTTGAGACACTGCCAGAGGTGGGGAATCCGGATAAACCCAAGTTGGTCTTCTTTTTCGACGAGGCGCATCTGCTCTTTGAGGACGCGCCCAAGGCGTTAGTGGACAAGGTGGAGCAGGTGGCTCGGTTGATCCGGTCCAAGGGCGTAGGGGTCTATTTCGTCACGCAGAACCCGGATGATGTCCCCGAGGACGTGCTGGGTCAGTTGGGCAACCGGGTGCAGCACGCTCTGCGGGCCTTCACCGCCCGGGACCGGCGAGCCTTGCGTGCCGCCGCCGAGACCTATCGTGACAACCCCGCACTCGATATCGAGACCGCGATCCAGGAGGTGGGCACGGGCGAGGCCGTGACTTCGATGCTCGATCGCAAGGGGATTCCAGGCATGGCCGAACGCACGCTGATCCGTCCGCCTTGCAGTCAGCTTGGTCCGATCACAAAGGGCGAGCGCGTTGATGTGATCGCCGCATCACCGGTGGCGGGGAAGTACGAAACACCGCTCGATCGCAATTCCGCCTTTGAAATCCTGTCCAAGCGGGCTGCCGATGCCGCCGCCGAGGCCGAAGCGGCAGAAGCCAATGAGGAAGAGGCCAGCGTGGCCGAGCGGGAATACCGCACGGCCCGACGCTACTCCGCGCCAAAGGTCGGCCGGTCCTCCTCACGCAGTCGCAAAACCAAGCAGAGCGAAAGCCTCAGCCAGGCGATGGCGAATGTGGTGATCAAGGAGCTCAAAGGCACCACCGGACGGCGGCTCGTTCGGGGCATCATTGGTGGGCTCTTCAAGGGGCGCTGACGCCCCTTAGAGCGGCCGGATTTTCAGCTTGGAGAGACGGTTGTCCTTGCGGGCGGCAACCTCGAACCGAAAGCCATGGAAGCTGAAGCACTGGCCGATATTCGGGATCATCTGTGCCTCGTGGATGACGAGACCGGCGACGGTATTGGCCTCCTCATCGGGTAGGTTCCACTCGGTTGCGCGGTTCAGATCGCGGATCGTCATCGCCCCGTCCACGAGGAAGTTGCCATCCTCTGATTTCCGTACCGGATGGTCTGCATCCGGGTCGAACTCATCGGTGATCTCGCCGACGATCTCCTCGAGGATGTCCTCCAGCGTGATCAGCCCCTGCAGAGCCCCGTACTCATCCACCACCAGCGCGAAATGAGACCGGCGACGTAGGAATTCCTTCATCTGCTCGTCGAGCGTGGTGGTCTCGGGCACGAAGTAGGGTTTCATCGCCACGTCCATCACCTCGAACGCCTCCAGCCCCTTTTCGGAGGCTTCCGGGCCGCGGATCAGCCGATCCATGGCACGCAAAAGGTCCTTGGCGTGGATCATCCCGATGATGTTCTCGCGATCCTCGCGGTAGACGGGCAGGCGTGTATAGGGCGATTGCAGGCACTGGCTCAGGATTTGCTCCGGCGGGTTGTCCGCATCGATCATTTCGATCTTGGAGCGGTGGAGCATGATTTCTTCGACCGCGCGCTCATTGAGGTCCAGCGCCCCCAGCAAGCGGTCGCGATGCTCTTTTTCCACCGCGCCCTCTGAATGACCCATGCGCAGCGCGCCCTCGATCTCCTCGCGCACCGACAGCATGTTCGCCCCGGCCTCGATCCGCATGCCGAGCACACGCAGCACAGCCCGCACGATCAGGCGGACGGCGGCGACCATGGGCGCAAGCACGGTAATGACGATCTTCACCGGGCCCGCGGCGCTGGTCGAGGCGCTCTCGGGATTGGTGATGGCGTAGGTCTTGGGCAGCACCTCGGCAAAGATCAGCACGAGCGCTGTCATCACCAGTGTCGCCAACGCCACGCCGCTATCGCCAAAGGCCTTGGTGAAGACCGCCGTGGCAAGCGAGGTCGCGAGGATATTGGCCAGGTTGTTGCCCAGCAGGATGCCTCCGATCAGCCGCTCATTGTCCTCCTTCAGGCCGAGGGCACGGGCCGCGCCCTTGTCGCCCTTGTCGGCCATGGCGTGCAGTTTCCCGCGTGAGGCGGCGGTCAGGGCTGTCTCGCTGCCGGAGAAGAACCCCGAGCAGCAGAGCAGCAGCAGGATCACGCCGCAGGAGATCCAGAACGATGTGTCATAGAGCGTTGGGTCGAGAGCAGGGTCCATTTTGCGACTGCATCCTTGTGGGCTTTATGTTCTTATGGGCGCGGGCAGGGGCCGGTTCAAGGGACAGACATGGACGTACGCGATCTGGGCACGTTAAAGGGCAAGGTTGTGCTCTATGGGGGGCCATATTCCAACCTTCAGGCCTCGCTGGCATTGCTGTCTTTCTGCTCGGATAACCACATTCCAGCCTCTCAGCGGATCTGCACGGGCGATATCGTCGCCTATGGCGGCGAACCCAAGGCAACGTGGTCGCTGATGCGGACCACGGGCGGGGCAATCGTCGCGGGCAACTGCGAACGCAATCTGGCCGAGGATGCCGAGGATTGCGGCTGCGGCTTTGGCGCGGACACGACCTGCGATCTGTTGTCCCGCGCGTGGTATTCCTTCGCGCAGCGCGAGTTGCCCGCCGAGGCCAAGACCTGGATGGCGGCACTGCCGGACATGATCACCTTCTCCTATGGCGGCAAACGCTGCGCGGTAATCCACGGCGGCGTCTCCGATATCAGCCGCTTCATCTGGCCCAGCTCGGACGAGAGCGTCTTCGCCGAGGAGATTGCGCTGATCGAGGCCGAGATCGGCAAGGTCGACATTGTTTTTGCGGGCCATTGCGGCATCGCGTTTCAACGCCAGATCGGCGAGACGCTCTGGGTCAATGCAGGCGCCATCGGATTGCCGCCCCATGACGGACGACCCGAGACCCGGTTTGCGGTGATGGAGGGCGAGAAGATCCTGATCGAACGGCTCTCTTATAACGCGCGCCCGGCAATCTCGGCCATGACCCGCGCAGGCCTGACCCAAGGCTATCAGAAGACGCTGGCCACTGGCATCTGGCCCAGCGAGGACGTGCTGCCAGACGCGCTCCGCCGCAGCGCCTAGCGTGCCGTGGCCAGCGGGTGGTGAGTCAGCACCAGATCCTTCAGCCGCTCATCCAGAACATGGGTATAGATCTCGGTGGTCGAGACATCCGCATGGCCCAGGAGTGCCTGGATCGAGATCAGATCCGCGCCCCGGGCGAGCAGATGCGTGGCAAAGGCGTGGCGCAGAGTGTGGGGCGTGACCTTGGACGGATCCACCCCGCCCATCACCGCGATTTCCTTGATCAGCACATAGAAGCGATGCCGGGTCAGATGGCCAAGCTTCCCGCGCGACGGGAAGAGGAACTTCGAAGCTGCCGCTCCTTTGGCGACCCGCGCCTCATCGGCGGCATCGCGAACGGTAAGCCAGTCCTGCAGCGCGTCACGCGCTGAGCTCGATAGGGGCACCATGCGTTCGACACCGCCCTTGCCGCGCACCAGGATCAGGTGCGGATCGCCGCGTACCGCCGCCACGGGCAGGGCGCAAAGCTCTGTGACCCGCAACCCTGTGGCATAGAGCACTTCGAGCATGCAGGTATTGCGTACCCGGTCCTCCTCGCGCTGGCCGGTCTCGCGCGCCGCCAGCAAGAGCCGGTCGACCTCATCCTCCGACAAAGTCTTGGGCAAACGCTTGGCGCGACCGGGGCCCTTGATCTGCTGGCTCGGATTGTCCGTGCGCAGCCCTTCCTCATAGGCGAACCGGTAAAGCTGCCGAATGGCCGACAGCCGTCGCGCACGGGTGGCCTGGCTTAATCCGGCATCGCTGCAGGAGACGAGGTACCTTTCAATATCCGCCCGTGTTGCACTGGCAAAAGACGCGCCGCTCGCCGCAAGATGGGCTTCGAAATCCACGAGATCCCGGGCATAGGCGAGGCGTGTGTTCTCCGCCGCGTTCAACTCGGCGGCCTGCGCATCCAGAAAGGCGTCAATCCAGCGGCGGGTCATGCCCTGGCCTCGCGCAAGACCAGCGACAGGGCAATCTCGCGTGCGCTCTGTTCGAAGCCGAGCTTGCGCAGCACCGTCAGCGCCGTGCTCGCGTCATCCGGGTCGGGCAGAGCGCTGTTGCCCAGAAGGCGCAGGGCTCGCAGGGTCGCAGCGCCATATTCCTTGTCGGTCAGCAACCGCTCGAAACTCTGCGGCAGGGGCGGCGGTGTGGCCGAGAACGCAGCTGTGACTGCCGCGGTCAGGGCTGTGGGGGAAGCACTGTCATCGCTCAGACCGCGCGCAATCGAGGCGAGGATTGGGTCCTCGATCCGCGCGGCATAGCTCTCGGCCTCTCGTGTAAGCAGCACCATATGCTCTGCCAGATCGCGGGCGTCCTGGGTCACTGGCAGGCGCGCGAGACGGCTGCCATAGTACTCGGCAAAGACTTCGGTCAGGCCAACTGCATCCATCTCGGTAATCGCCCGGGGGAGGGTTTGCGCCACCGCTTCTGCCTCCCCCGAGAGCAGGGCCAGATCAAACGCCTGTATCGCATCGACCCGGTCCCAGAGCCCGCCGGAGGCTGCCGGGTTTCGTTCCGTATAAAGCGCGAAAAGCTCACCGCCGGTGATCCCGCCTGTCCGGGCGAGCCGTTCGGCGGCTTCGAGCCGGGGTTTCCAGCCCTGACTGGGCGATAAAAGCGCGTGATTGAAGGCAAGCGGCAGGGTCCGCGCGGGCGGCGCTTCGCCCAAGGCTGCCAGCATCCGGTAGCTGAGCGGCGTGATCGGTTCCGGCGGGGCCGCTAGAGGCATTCCTTCGAAGAGTTCCGGGTCAAGGAACCGCGCCATGAGCAGATCCTCGGCCTCGCTCACATAGCCGAGCGCGCGGGCCGTCTCCAGGCTGAGCGCGGCGGCGGGCCAGTCATTGTTTCGCGCCAGACAGAAGATCCGCGCGGAGAAGGTCGGTGCCACATCCGGCACCGCGCGCAGCGTCGCGCACGCCCTTGCCTCATCCCCGCGCAGGAGGCTGATATCGAACCAGCGGCGGAAGACTTCAAAGTCGTCGCTGACCCCAGCGCGCTCCACCAGCGCCTGTGCATCCGGGAGAGCGCCGAAGGCCAGAAGGGCATCGAGACGGGCGAGAAACAGCGTGTGGTCCGGCCCGGTATCCACCGGCGGGTCAAGCTCAGACAGCAGGATCCGTTTCAGCAAACGCCGGGCGGGCAGGGGCAGTCCGGTGCTTTGCGCGCGCAGGTCGCGCGCCAGCTCCGCCGCCGGGGTGACCCCCCAGAAGTCCCGCGGCAGGCCTGAGACGCTGACCGGGAGCAGCCCGACCCCGTCAATCGCCTGATCCTCCAGCGGGGCGACCTCGATCGCCTCCACACTGGCCGATGGTGCGATGTCGTCATCCCGGCTGGGCAAGGGGCTGCTCGGTTGGGTGATGATATCCGACAGCCAGTCAATCGCTGAAATCGGGTCTTGCGCCTGGGCGGGCATGGCTCCGATCCAGATCAGGGCGATCCCAGCCCGCAGGGTCTGTCGCGCCTTACTGCCCATCCAGTGTCACCGGAATGCGCACAGGCGCGCTCTCGGAGGGCAAATCGCCGACATAGCCATAGCCCAAAAGCCCCAGCGCGCCGAGCGCGACCAGCACCAATACAACCAAAAAGAGTTTTCCCAACACTGCTCGTACCTTTGCCTGCCTGCGACTTATGCTTTTTCTCTATGGTATTTCGTGACGCTTCCCGCCATTCAAGCGCTATGCTATCACATGCGTTCGAATTTTTGCAGGAGTGGCGATAAGTGGCCGAAGCCGCTACAGTGCAGTTGACGCGTCCGGTTGTTCTGGTCGGAATGATGGGGGCGGGCAAGACGGCCGTGGGCACCGCAGTTGCGGCCAGGCTCGGCGTACCTTTCATCGACAGCGACCACGAGATCGAGCGCGCGGCCAATGCCAAGATCGCCGAGATCTTCGAACGGGATGGCGAGGCGTTTTTCCGGGATCGCGAGACGGAGGTGCTCTCGCGGCTTTTGACGGGCGCACCCTCGGTCCTGTCCACCGGGGGCGGGGCGTTTTTGGCCGAGCGCAATCGGATGATCATTGCTGAGCTGGGTGTTTCGGTCTGGCTCGATGCGGATCTTGAGCTGCTCTGGAACCGGGTGCGCCACAAGACGACACGGCCCCTTTTGCTGACGGAGAACCCGCGCGCCACGCTGGCCGAAATCTTTTCCGCGCGCGTGCCGATCTATCAAAAGGCCGCCGTGCACGTGAAAGCCGCGCCAGAGCTCACGATCGAGGCCATGGCCGAGCGTGTGATCACCGCTCTGGCCACGCAACCCGGGATCTTTGCCAAGGGGTGAGGCCGGCGGGGGTGGAGCCTGCGCGTCCACGCTGTTAGAGCACCGGGGCCGACCTCCTGCCCGAAAGGTGACCCCATGACCGACACTGCCGCATCCTTGCTTGAGACTGTCCATGTGCCGCTGGACAGCCGGGCCTATGATGTGGAAATCGGGCCGGGGCTGTTGGAACAGGCCGGGGCGCGGATCGCGCCGCTTCTGGGGCGAAAAACGGTCAGCATCGTCACCGATGAAACGGTTGGTGCGCTCCATCTCGCGACCCTTAGGGACAGCCTGCGGACGGCTGGAATAGAGAGCACCGCCCTGAGCCTGCCGGCGGGCGAGGCGACAAAGGGGTGGCCGGAATTCAGCCGTACGGTGGATTGGTTGCTGGCACAAAAGGTAGAGCGTCGCGATCTGGTCATTGCCTTTGGCGGCGGCGTGATCGGTGACCTCGTGGGTTTTGCCGCAGCGGTTCTGCGGCGCGGGGTAGGCTTTGTTCAGATCCCCACGAGCCTTCTGGCGCAGGTCGACAGTTCTGTCGGGGGCAAGACCGGGATCAATTCGGTCCATGGCAAGAACCTTATCGGGGCCTTTCACCAGCCGCGTCTGGTGCTCGCGGATACAGCCATCCTCGGCACACTCACGCCGCGCGATTTCCTCGCAGGCTATGGCGAGGTGATGAAATACGGTCTGCTCGGGGACGCCGAGTTCTTCACCTGGCTGGAAGCCATGGGGCCGAAGCTCGCTGCCGGGGACATGGAGGCGCGTGTCGCCGCCGTGCATCGTTCCGTCGAGATGAAGGCCGAGATTGTCGTGCGCGACGAGACTGAGCAGGGGGATCGTGCCCTGCTCAATTTGGGTCATACATTCTGCCACGCGCTGGAGACCGCGACAGGCTATTCCGACCGTTTGCTCCATGGGGAGGGCGTGGCCATTGGTTGTGCGCTTGCGTTTGAGCTTTCGGCTCGGCTTGGCCTGTGTTCGCAGGAGGATCCAAGCCGGGTGCGCGCTCATCTCGCCGAGATGGGGACCAAGCGGGATCTGCGCGACATCCCCGGAGACCTGCCCAGTGCCGAGGATCTTCTGGCTCTTATGGGACAGGATAAGAAGGTGCTGGACGGCCAGTTGCGGTTCATTCTTGCGCGCGGCATCGGAGATGCCTTCGTGACGTCCGACGTGCCGTCTGAGGCAGTGCTGTCGGTGCTGCAGGACGCGCTCGATCAGCGGCCGCGTTAACGCGCATTCCTTCAGCAAAAGTCGCTTTTTCCCGCGCTTCTTTCGCGAATGCGCGCATGTATGCCGCCAGTCTGACTCAGTCTGCGCAAGGACGCGCCGTCGCCCTAACGATTCACTAACCGTGATTTTGTGATTAATCGAAGCTGTGATTAATAATTGTTAACGACTCGGTTCTGGCGGGGAATTCCGACCCGCATCCTGTGGAGCCGCAGAAGCTTGATTTGAGTTGTGACAATAGTAACGGATCGAGGTGGTTCGATGTTGCTGTCTGAATGGGCTGGATTTTGGAGCTGGAATGCAAACGCGATCACCGTATCGCGCATGCAGGACAAGATTGTCGAAACTTCCGATGGCGCGATGCATGTGCTGCTCAATGAAGGTCGGTTCACTGGCCTGACCCTGCGCAGCAGCTATGACAACGGCGCGACCTGGGTCGAAACCCATCGCTTTGATGATACGGGACGGTTTTCCACCGGGCATCTGGATATGCAGGCTGATGGCGAGACGCTGACCGTCTCCTTTCAGGGCGATGATGGCGAGATTTACTATCAGGCGCTGGACTATCGGGCGGACTCCCAGGACTGGGCCGCGCATGCAGACCCCAGTGTCGCGATTGAGGGGATCGCGTCGGGCCGTGTTAGCCTCCCGAACCACCTTGTGGCCGAGGATGGGACGATTTTCGCGGTGGCGATTCAGTCGAATATCTTTGCCCCTCGGATCACCCTGTCGAGCTCCGATGACGGTGGCGCGACCTGGAGCGAGGACACCACGCGGTTTTCGGACTATGAAGCCGCTTCCGCCCGTCTCGTTTCAACTCCCGAGGTGACCGGGGTACTGGTTGCGACGGACACAAATATCAGCTGGCTGGATGGGGCGACCGGGCAGTTTACCGAGATTACGGATTTAGGCTCGTATCAGGTCTTTGCCAGTCACTACAGCGTCACGGTTGTCGGCAATGACATCTATCTCGCCAATGTCACCGAGGAAGAAAACCCGCAAGTCGAGTTCTTTGTATTCGACGGAGACTCCCAAAGCTGGGGCGAGCGGATCTCTCCGGAGCATACCTTTGCCTCCGAAGCCTATGTGCAACTCAGTTCGAATGAGGACGGCCATCTCTATATGACCTTTGACGAGATCGGCACCGGGCTGGTCCGGGTGCTTGAGAGCCTCGATGGTGGTCAGACATGGGCGATCGAGACAGACATCATCGTCGAACCGAGCGTGGAGCCGGGGTTCACCCGGATGGTCGCGCCAGAGTATTTCAGCGAGGATCTCGTGATCTTCCAGATGGTTTTGCCGCGGGAGGATTCCAAACTGCGCGGGGTCAGTGTTGTCACTATTGATGTGGATGACGACGGAAGTGCCAATGATGTCAGTCGAGTTGAGCGAGAAGACCCCGGGCTCCGCAGCACTTGGTTCATGGACCTTTTGAACGCGCGCAATACCGAGGAAGACACAGGCAAAGATGCTGTGTTGGAGACAAAGCGCTGGGAGGACTGGGAGCCCGGTTCCGGGCTCGCCGCCATGGTGGATAGCTTTGATCTGTGATCCGCAGCCCTTTCGGGACAGATCAGACCCAGCGCATTAGAACGGAATTTCGTCATCCAGATCGCTGTTGGAGCGACCGCCACCGCCGCCACCGCTCGGGGCCGGGCTGCTGCCGCCATAGCGGTCATCGCCTCCATAGCCACCGCCGGACTGGTCGGACATATAGCCGCCGCCACCTCCGCCACCGCCGCCCATGCCGCCACCTTCCCGACCATCGAGCATGGTCAGTTCCGAGCGGTATGGGCGCAGGACGACCTCGGTCGAATAACGATCCTGACCAGATTGATCCTGCCACTTCCGGGTTTCAAGCTGGCCCTCGATATAGACCTTGGACCCCTTGCGCAGATACTGCTCGGCGACTCGCGCCAAAGGTTCCGAGAAGATCGCAACGGAGTGCCATTCTGTCTTTTCGCGGCGCTCACCGGTGTTCCGGTCCTTCCAGTTTTCCGATGTTGCGATCCGCAGATTGCAGACCTTTCCGCCGTTCTGGAATGTGCGCACTTCGGGGTCGCGCCCGAGATTTCCGATCAAGATGACCTTGTTGACCGAGCCTGCCATGACCGCCTCCCTTCGAATCTGTGTTCGGATCTGCACTGAGTTGTGATGACGTTACACCATCGCGGGCGGGTAATGAAAAGTCGGAAGCAGCACGGGGTCGCGGATGGTTGGCGTTTTTTAACATTCCGCCTATAAACCGGGATCAGATGAGGGAGAAACCCATGCGGAACTTTGGCAAGAACTGCCTGACTTGGGCGCAGGCCTGCTCGGCGCTGGTGGTCGTGGCCGTTTGCAGCACCACGGTCGGTGCCGGTTTCGCGGACACATCGCGGTCCAGCTCCTCCCGTGCATCGCTGTTTTCGTCCCAGACCAATGTGCTGGACCGGCGCGGGGCTGCGCAATACGAGCATTCGGCGCGCTTCCTTCCGCAACGAACCGGGCGCGCGGCGGAAATCCCTTCCTATCGCGGAAGCTATGCGGGCCCGTACCTCTCCATGGCCAAGGCTGCCGCGCGGCGCCACGGCATCCCGGAGGATCTCTTCCTGCGTCTTGTGCAGCAGGAGAGCGCGTTCAACGCCAAGGCCGTCTCTCATAAAGGTGCCATTGGCTTGGCGCAGCTGATGCCCGGCACTGCGCGGGATCTCGGGGTGAACCCCCATGACCCACGTCAGAACCTCGATGGCGGGGCGCGTTATCTGCGGACGCAGTACCAGCGGTTCCGCGATTGGAAGTTAGCGCTCGCGGCCTATAATGCAGGGCCGGAGGCCGTGGCCCGGCACAATGGCATACCACCGTACAAAGAAACTCGGAACTACGTCCGCCGGATCATGGGCACGCTCTAGGCGTCACTCCTCGGTCCAGTTGGGGGGGCGCTTGTCGAGGAACGCGGCGATTCCCTCCTCGGTGTTCCGAAACGCCATGTTCTGCACCATGACATCGCCTGTATGGGCATAGGCCTCGGCGAGAGGCATCTGCGCTTGTTCGTAGAAGGCCCGCTTGCCGATGGCGACGACCTCACCGCGTTTCTCCGCCACTCGTGCGGCCAAAGCGGCGGCTTCTGAGGACAGGTCTTCAGCCGGTACGACCTTGTTGATCAGACCGACCTCCTGCGCACGGGTGGCATCGATCATCTCACCGGTGGTCAACATCTCAAAGGCCTGCTTGCGCGGGATGTTGCGCGATAACGCGACCATGGGGGTCGAGCAGAAGAGCCCGATATTCACCCCATTCACACCGAACCGTGTGCCTTCGGCCGCCACGGCCATATCCGCCGTCGCCACAAGCTGACAGCCTGCGGCTGTCGCGATGCCATGCACTTCGGCAATGACCGGCTGGGGCAGGGCTTGCAGCCCCATCATCATGCGCGCGCAGCGATCAAACAGGTCCTTGAACGCTGCCGCCCCGCCATCCGGGGCTTGCCGCGCCGCCGTCATTTCGCGCAGATCATGGCCCGCGCAGAATGCACGCCCGGCCCCGCGCAGAACCGCGACCCGGGTTGCCCTGTCCTCGGCCAGCGTCTCGATCTGGACCTGGAGCGCGGCCAGCATGGCATCGGACAACACGTTGAGGGTGTTCGGCGCATTCAGTGTCAGCGTCGCGATCCCGTTCTGATCGGAACGTGTGAGTATTTCGTCGGCCATCTTGCCCTCCCGTCGGTTTGCCGCAACCTTAGGGGGCCAAAGGGCAGGGGGGCAAGATGACCGTTAAGATGGATGCGCAAGCGCTGGAGGAATTTCTGGCGGAGGCTTTTCCTCAGGTCGCTGGGGATTTCTGCGTTGAGGAGGTAACGGCAGACCGTTTGTTAGTCCGGCTCATCACCCAAAAGAAGCATTTGCGCCCGGGCGGTACGGTCTCCGGGCCGACCATGTTCGCGCTTGCGGATGTGGGGATTTACCTGGCCGTGCTCGCGCGTCTGGGGCCTGTCGCGCTCGCAGTGACCACGAATTGTGCCATCGACTTTATGCGCAAGCCTGATTCTGGCAAGGATCTGGTCGCTGAGGCGCGGCTTTTGAAACTGGGGCGCGTGTTGGCGGTGGGCGATGTGTTGATACGCTCGGAAGGCTCCGACAAGGTCGTGGCTCGAGCGTCGCTGACCTATTCGATCCCGCCATCCGCTGGCTGACCACGAAAAAGGCCGGCCCGTTCGGGCCGGCAGTCAGGGGAGATATCTCCGATGGGTCAGAAGAACCGGCGCAGCTCGCGCTCAGCATCAAGCCGTGTGATTCCAATGTCCCGGAGATGATGGTCGCTGAGCCCTTGCAGGCCGCGGCGTGTTCGACGATGTGTGTCCCATTTCGTCAATGCCACCGCGACGCGCAGCGCAAACTGCGCCAGTGCGGGCAGGGCGGGAGCGGTCGACAACTGCGCGATCAAGGCAGCGTTGGCAGAGCGTGTCATGGGTCTGTCTCCTAAATTGTATTGACACAAAACCTGAAATCAGGCATCCAATTGATACAATTTTGGTTTCACCCTGTCTAAGGAAACATTGTGATGGATACAATTTGGTTTGGTGATCTGTCCGATGCCCTTAGTACCGGCACGGGTCCGAAATACACCCGCCTCGCGGAGGCGCTTCGTCAAGCAATCGCTGCGGGGGATCTGACCCCGGGGGAGAAACTGCCACCGGTCCGGGATCTGGCCTACCGGGTTTCGGTGACCCCAGGTACCGTAGCGCGGGCCTACACGCGCCTGACGGATGCGGGGCTTTTGGAAACAGGCGTAGGGCGCGGGACATTCGTAGCCCAAAAGGCCGTTTCGGCTCCGCCGCTCCGTGTGCCGGAAGTGGATTCCGTGCTCCATAACTCCGGCGCTGACCCCCATGAGGTCAATCTGATCTCGCCCCATTTGCCCAATGTCGGGCAGGCGCGGCTGATCCGTGAGAGCCTCATGCAGATTGCCGCCGCGCCGCCCTCAGGCGTGATGCACTATCCTGGCCACCGAACCGGGCAGGCGGCCCGGGAGGCGGTCGTCTCCTACCTGTCAAATGTCACATTGGGGCGTCTGGGTGCCGAGGACGTGGTTCTGTCCCACGGGGCGCAGAGCGGGATTCTTCTTGTCATGCAATCGGTGCTGACCGGGCGTCGGCCTGTCGTGCTGGTCGAGGAGCTAGCTTATCCCGGCTATCGGCGAGCGGCGGAGCTTTTGCGGGCCGAGGTCGTGCCGGTCCCCATGGACGAGCAGGGCGTGCGTCCGGATGCCTTGGTCGAAATCGCGCGCCAGACAGATGCGCAGTTGCTATGCGTGTCGACCGAGGTGCAGAATCCACTGCTGATCGCCATGACCCCTGAGCGGCGCCATGAGATCGTCAAGGCGGCCAGACGGGTGAATCTTCAACTGCTGGAGGATGATACCTATCGCTTGGGAGCCGTCAGTGGGCCCGGGCTTCGGGCATTGGCGCCGGAGCGGGGATGGTTTGTGTCCTCCCTGTCGAAGTCCTTAAGCCCGGCCTTGCGCTTTGGCTTTGTCGTAGCTCCGGACGGCCAGGCACAGGCAGCGCGCCGGGCTGCGGAGGCTGGCTTCTTTGGCCTGGCCACCCCGATCACCGATCTTGCCGCGACGCTTCTGACTCATCCGAGCCTGCCCAGGATCCAGGAGGATCTGCGCAAGGAAGTGGCCTGCTACGTCCGCTCGATGGTCAATCAGTTGGGGCGGTTCGATCTGCGCTGGCGTGACGATGCGCTCTTTGTCTGGCTCAGCCTGCCGCCGGGCTGGCGGGCCAGTGCCTTTGCCCGCGCTGCGGAGTCCGAGGGGGTGCAGATCCGGACCGCCGAGGATTATGCGGATCGCAACGGTCGCGCGCCCCATGCGATCCGGCTTGCGGTAAATGGCGGTGTCAGTCGCCAGAGCTTTGACAATGCGCTTGAACGTCTGCGCGGCCTTCTGGATCATCCGCCAGAGCGAATTGCGGTCTAGAAAGTGGGGGTATATTAATACCTTATTTTCAAGATGCTGTTTTGATTAGGTAAATGCGAGATCAATGCCCTTGACCTTGCTGCTGAATCCCTTAGAACGCGCCCATCAAACCGGGCATGGTCCCGGCTCACGTTCTGATAGGGCGAAGAAATGAAAACCTTTACCGCAAAACCGGCGGATATCGACAAGAAATGGATCCTGATCGACGCCGAAGGCATCGTTCTCGGCCGTCTTGCCTCGATTGTCGCTACCCGTCTTCGTGGCAAGCACAAGCCGAGCTTCACGCCGCACATGGATATGGGTGACAATGTCATCATCATCAACGCTGACAAGGTGCAGCTGACGGGCAAGAAGCGCGACAAGCCGAACTACTGGCACACGGGCTATCCGGGCGGCATCAAGTCCCGCACCACGGGTCAGATCCTTGAGGGTAAGTACCCCGAGCGCGTGGTCACCCAGGCCGTCAAGCGCATGCTGCCGGGCGGGCCGCTGTCGCGTCAGCAGATGACCAACCTGCGCGTTTATGCCGGCGCCGAGCACCCCCATGAGGCCCAGAGCCCCGAGGTGCTGGATCTGGCCTCCAAGAATTCCAAGAACACCCGGAGCTGAGTGAATGGCTGAAGAGATCAAATCCTTCGACGACCTGAGTGCCGTCGCTGAGGGCTCCGTCGCCGACGTGGCGCCCGAAACCACCATCTCCCGCGAGCCTGTTCGTGACGAGCTGGGCCGCTCCTATGCCACTGGCAAGCGGAAGGACGCGGTTGCCCGTGTCTGGATCAAGCCGGGCTCCGGCAAGGTCACCGTGAATGGTAAAGAGCTGAACGTGTATTTCGCACGTCCGGTGCTGCAGATGATCCTGCGCCAGCCGTTTCAGGTTGCCGGTGTCGAGGACCAGTTCGACGTGACCGCGACGGTCAAGGGCGGAGGCCTTTCTGGTCAGGCTGGTGCCGTGCGTCACGGGATTTCCAAGGCATTGCAGCTCTATGAGCCCTCCCTGCGGAGCGCGCTCAAGGCCGCTGGCTTCCTCACCCGCGACAGCCGTGTGGTCGAGCGGAAGAAATACGGTAAGGCCAAAGCGCGTAAGAGCTTCCAGTTCTCCAAGCGCTGATACAGCCTGTCGGACCGATTACGAAGGGCGCGCCGTTGGGCGCGCCCTTTTTGCCTCTGTGGGCTTGACCCTCTCGCGGGGCTCCGCTTCATTGCCCTGGACCCTGCGCCAGCCATCGCCCGCGCGTTTTTCGCCGATAAACCGGAGCTTTGCAGATGTTTCTCACCATGAACCGTTTCCGCGTCAGAACCGACCACGAGGCCGCGTTTGAAGAGGTTTGGAAGTCCCGCGACAGCCATCTCAAACAGGTTGGGGGGTTCGTGTCCTTCCACTTGATGAAGGGTACGGCAGAGGACGGTATCCGGCTTTACGCCTCGCACACACTCTGGCGAGATCGCACATCTTTCGAGGCCTGGACCAAATCCGAAGCGTTCCGCGCGGCCCATAAGGGTGCGAAATCCAGTGCCGAGATGTATGACGGCCCACCGGTTCTGGAAGTGTTCGACAGCATTCAGGAATTGAGCTGAGCCACTGCGGACATCCGCCGCGGGCCAAAACCGCCCTGATTTCGGGCCGTGGACAGACCGTGCAGCAGCCCGTCGGGTTTTCGCTTGTTCCCAGGCTCGCATCTTCGCATGCTTCGCCCTATTCGGACGGGGAAGGATGAAGGGCGGCAATGGCGCGGTTTGGTCTCAGGACAGAGGCGGCCCAAGGCTATGTGATGGTCAGCCCCACGCTGATCTTCACGGTGCTTTTGCTCGCGGTGCCGCTGATCGCGATTGTCGTTCTCAGCTTCTGGACACAGAACTTCATGGAGTTCGACCGAAGCGTCACCCTCGCCAATTACCGCGAGGCTGTGAGCGACCCGATCTATGGAACGCTGATGGGGCGGTCTTTGTGGATCGCGGGGGCGGTGACATTGGTGACTGTGGTGCTGGCCTTTCCCATCGCCTATTTCGTCTCCTTCCATGTCCCGCAAGAGCGCAAAGCGCTCTGGATCTTTCTGATTACCATTCCGTTCTGGACGTCGTACCTGCTGCGCGTGTTTCTGTGGAAGGTGATCCTCGGCTTCAACGGAGTTCTCAACTCCAGCCTGCAAGGCATTGGGATCATTGAGGAGCCGCTGACCTTTCTGCTCTACAATGCCAATGCGGTGGTGATCACGCTCGCTCATGCCTACGCACCGTTCACGATCCTGCCGATCTATGTGGCACTGGAGAAAATCGATCGGTCCCTGCTCGAGGCAGCGCGGGATCTCGGCGAGACGGCTTGGGGCACGTTCCGGCGCGTAACCTTGCCGCTGGCCATGCCCGGGGTGATCGCCGCGACATTGATCGTCTTCATCCCGGTGATTGGCGACTACGTCACGCCGCGGCTGGTGGGCGGGCCCAACGGGCTGATGATTTCCAACATGATCCAGACCCAATTCCTGCGTCTGAACAACGCGCCCATGGGGGCCGCGTTGGCGGTTTCGGCCATGACGATCGTCGGGTCCATGGCGCTCCTGCTCGTGTATCTGACGCGCAATATCGGGCGGGCCCCGAAATGAGCGGGCGCGTCCTGCGGATCTACGCGATCCTCTATCTGGTCTTTCTGTATCTGCCTGTTTTGCTGCTGCCAGTCTTTGCCTTCAATGACGGTACGATCATCGCCTTCCCTCTCAATGGGTTCACCACGGCTTGGTTTGCGGAACTTGTGGCAATTCCAGCGCTCCATGAGGCGCTCGGAAACTCTCTGATCATCGCGACGGTCACAGCAATGCTCTCGACCACGCTCGGGGTGTTTGCCGCCCGCGCCTCGACCCGGTTCCAGTTTCCGGGCAAGGCGGGGATCATGGGGTTCATCATGGTGCCGCTGGTGCTGCCCGAGATCATCGTCGCGGTCTCGCTTCTCGTGGTGCTGCTGCAACTGGGGCTAAGCCTCTCGATCTGGTCCGTGATCCTGGGTCATACGCTAATCTGCACGCCGTTCTGCATCGCCATCCTGTCGAGTAGTTTCAGCGGTCTCGACCGCTCGCTTGAGGAAGCGGCAATTGATCTCGGTGAGACGCGGCTGAGCGCCTTTCGCCTCGTAATCCTGCCGCTTGTGACCCCTGGCATCATCGCGGCGCTGCTGATCTCCTTCACCATTTCGCTCGACGAATTCATCATCGCGTTTTTCCTAACAGGGACGGAACCAACCTTGCCGGTCTATATCTGGAGCCAGCTGCGCTTTCCCCAGAAGCTGCCGGTTATCATGGCCTTGGGAACGCTGCTGATTCTGCTGTCGCTGATCCTGATCGGGAGCGCCGAGATGTTGCGCCGACGCGGTCTGCACAAGAGCGGTCAAAAAGATGCCGGAGGGTTCCTGTGACCAAACCTCTGATTTCCATCGCAAATCTGCAGAAGTACTACGGATCCTACCATGCCCTTAGGGATGTCTCGGTGGAGATCGGCCCGGGGGAGTTCTTTTCGCTCCTCGGCCCGTCCGGCTGTGGCAAGACCACGCTTCTCCGCACCATCGCCGGGTTCGAGAGCTATGAGAGCGGGGCGTTGCAGATCGATGGGCGCGATATGGCCGGGGTGCCGGCAAATAAGCGTCCGACCAATATGGTCTTCCAGAGCTATGCGATCTTTCCGCATCTGAGCGTGGCCGAGAATGTGGGCTTTGGCTTGCGAAGGCGCGGGGATCTGGATGCGGCGGCAAAGGCCCGCCGGGGGGCAGAGGCGCTCGCCATGGTCGGGCTCGACGGCTATGGAGACCGCGCGGCCCATGCGCTCTCGGGCGGGCAACGTCAGCGGGTGGCGCTGGCTCGGGCGCTGGTGTTGGAGCCGAAGGTCCTGCTGCTGGATGAGCCGCTCTCGGCGCTCGACAAAAAGATGCGCGAGCAAATGCAGTCGGAATTGCGCCGGTTGCAGCGCCATATCGGCATCACCTTCATCCTCGTCACCCATGATCAGGAGGAGGCGCTAACCATGTCCGACCGGATTGCGGTGATGTTCGAGGGCCGGATCGCGCAACTGGCTGCGCCGCAAGAGCTCTATAGCCGTCCTGCGACCCGGGATGTGGCCGAGTTCATCGGGACCATGTCCTTCCTGTCGGCAGAAGTGCGAGATGGGCGCGCCGAGGTGGCAGGGCTGGGGACGATGCCCGCGCCAGATGGGCTGAGCGGGCCCTGCGTCGCCGGGGTGCGGCCGGAGGGCATGTCCATTGCCGAGGCCGGTGCCGACGGGCCCTTGGCGGCGGCGGAAATTGTTGAGAGCGCTTATTTCGGGGATATGACCACCTATCGCGCGCGGCTTGCGGGGACAGAGGCGCTGGTCGAGATCTCGATGAAGAACGGGCCGGCTGTCGCTGTGCTGGAACCGGGGACGCAGACCCGGCTTCACTGGTCGCCCGACGCGTTGGTGTTCTTTCCCGCCTAGCTATCCTGCGGGATAAGACCGAGCCCGCGCAGGTAGATGCCGATCCCCGTTTCCAACAGGTCCTCTGGCGGGAAGGGCGCCTTGGAGCCTGGCGCACCCCGGGCAAAGAGTTCAACCACGCCGTGGCTCATGGCCCAGATATGGGCCGAAAACATCGAGGCGGGTGGGCGTTTGTCTTCGGGAATATGCTCGGAAAGGGCTTCGGCCGCGCGTTCCAGCACAGCGCGGGACTTGGCGGAGGCCGCAGCCAGCTCCGGCGTGGCCTGGTTCGAAATGCCGCTTTCAAACATCGCCATATAGTGGCCTGGATGCTTGCGCGCGAAGGCGAGATAGGCCCGGCCCGTCGCTTCGAAGGCTGCAAGCGCGGAGGGCTGTCCCTTGTTGAAGGCGAAATCCATCAGGTCCGAGAAGATCTCATGCCCCTGAAGGGCGATCTCGATGATCAGCTCGTCGCGTCCGGCAAAGTGGCGATAAACCGCAGCCGGGGTGACGCCCGCATTCTTGGCGGCCTCTGACAGGGTAAAGCCCGTCGGACCTTTCTGCTCGATCAGAAGCAGCGCGGAATCCACAAGTGCTGCGCGCAGGTTACCGTGATGATAGCCGCGCTTAGGCATTCCAGATGTCCGGCCCGCCGCAGATCTGCGGGTCCTGTACCTGCACCAGCGCTTCGTCCTTGCCCGTATAGTCGAGCCCGCGCAGGATCGCGCGGATCGCCGCAAGACGCGCGCGGCGTTTGTCATCGCTTCGGATCAGGGTCCAGGGCGTGAGGTCGCTGTGGCTGCGCGTCAGGGTCTCGGAGATCGCTTTGGAATAGGCGTCCCACTTCTTGAGCCCCTCGACATCAATCCAACTGAGCTTCCACTGCTTGAGCGGGTCGCTCTCGCGATCGAGGAAGCGTCGCAACTGCTCGGCGCGCCCGACATTGAGCCAGAATTTCACCAGGTGAATGCCCTCATCGACGAGCATGCGCTCGAATGCCGGAAGCTGGCGGAAGAACGCCTCGCGTTGCGGCTCGGAGCAAAAGCCGAAAACCTGCTCGACCACACCGCGATTATACCAGCTGCGATCAAACAGGACGATTTCGCCACCCGCAGGCAATTGTCTGATATAGCGCTGAAAATACCATTCAGATGCCTCGCGGTCCGTTGGTTTGGACAGGGCGACGATGCGGGTGGTGCGCGGGTTGAGATTCTCGCGCACGCGCTTGATCGTGCCACCCTTGCCCGCCGCATCACGACCCTCGAAAACGACGCACACCCGCGCGCCGCTTTCCTTGACCCAGGATTGCAACTTCACCAGCTCAATCTGGAGCGCGTCGAGCGTTTCTTCATATGCGTCTTTGTCCATCCGCGCGCGATAAGGATAGCTGCGGTCGAGGATCTCACCCTTCTTCGCGTCCTCCAGCGCCGCGCGCACCGATTTGGGCGCGTCTTCGCGGGCGAACTGGGATATGGCGCCGTCAAAGGGCAGGGACATGGGACCGATCCTTTCAGAACTGGTCGCCGCAGTATGACGATTGCGCGAGCTAGCGCAATCCGGCCGCCCGTGCGGCGCGGTTCACAGCATCCACGACAGCCGTGGGATCCGCGTGATGGGGCATGTGACCCACCCCCGGCATCTCCACCAGGTTACCGTTTTGCAAGAGCTTCGACAGGGGCTGGGCATGCACATCGATGGGCACGATCGTGTCGGCGGTGCCATGGAGCAGCTCGATGGGTTGGGTCAGGCCTGGATAGCCCTCGGTCATCTTGCGGATATGGCGCTTGAGGCCGTTGACCTGTTGCGCGTTGGTGCGGGCCTGGCTGGCGCGCAGGGTCAAATCCGTGCCGACATAGTCGAGATACCCCTCGGGCACTGCATCTGGGGCGAAGAGGGTCGTCGTGAACTCCTCGGCCTTTGATTGGGGCACGAGCGCAACGGCCAGGGGCACCACCGTGGCACCACCGATGCGGCTTGACGCAATGGCGTACCAGGCGCCAAGCCCGCCTTCCCAAACCATGCTCGCCCCGCCCAGGGTCACGATGCCCGCAGCCTGATCCGGACGCTCCAGCGCCCAGGCTAGGGCCACGGCGCCACCATAGCTGTGCCCGACGATGATCGCGCGGTCGACCCCGCGATCCCCAAGCGCCTTGGCAAGATGCCGGGCCTGTTCCTGCGGGCTCTCACCGCGGCGGTGCAACCGCTCGGAATACCCCAGACCGGGCCGATCAAAGGCGAGCGTGCGATATCCCGCCGCGTTCAGCCGCCCGGTCAGATCGAAGGTCATGTCGCGCAAATGCCCGCTCGCCCCGTGGAGGAGCACGACGGCTAGCCCGTCGCCCTCATCGGCCACATGCACGGTCTTGCCATCCACGAGAAACACCTCGCCCACGGGCAATGTCCGGTCGAACTTGTCCATCTGTGATCCGTCCGGGCCGCGTCCGACGCAGCCCGTCAGGGCCGTCAGGGCGACCGCGCCGACGCCCGCCTTAAGAACCGATCTTCTGCATGTCATAATGGGTGGTCTGATAAATCTCGTTGATCCAGTTTCCATATAGGAGATGGGCGTGAGATCTCCACCGGTTGAGCGGGGGCTCGCTCGGGTCGTCATCGGGGTAGTAGTTGGTGGGCACGTTGATGGGCGTGCCGTTCTCCACGTCGCGGTCGTATTCTTCCTTGAGCGTGCCGGTGTCATACTCGAAATGGTTGAAGATATAGAGCGCGCGATGGGCCGGGTCTTCCACCAGACAGGGCCCGACTTCGGGGGATCCGAGCAGAGTGGTCAACCCCGAAGCCGCGTCGATTTCGGGTTGGCGCATTTCGGTCCAGCGGCTCACGGGGATCACGCAATCATCAGAAAAGCCACGCAAATAGGGCGAAGCCGGAGCGAGGTTGCGGTGGCGGAAACACCCAAAGGCCTTGGCGGGCAGGATGTGTTTCTGCACCCCATGGAAGTGGTTGATCATCGCCATGCCGCCCCAGCAGACGCCAAAGGTCGAATGCACATTGCTCTGGGTCCAGGCGAACACTTCGCGCAACTCGTTCCAATAAGTCACGTCCTCGAAATCCAGATGCTCGATGGGCGCACCCGTAATGACCAAGCCATCGAATTTGCGATCCCGGACCTCTTCGAATGGCCGATAGAAGGTCTCCATATGCGCGGCTGAGGTGTGCTTGGACTGATGCTCGGTCATCCGGATCAAGGTCAGATCGATCTGCAGCGGGGTCGCGCCGACAAGTCGCGCGAATTGAGTCTCGGTTTGGATCTTCTTGGGCATCAGGTTGAGAAGCCCGATCTGCAAGGGACGAATATCCTGCCGCCCGGCCCGATCCGCGCCCATCACCATCACGCCCTCGGAAGAGAGAACGTCGAAGGCGGGAAGGGTTTCAGGGATCTTGATGGGCATGATTTGCGTCCGGATCAACGGGGTTGGGAGTGCGGATTTAGGCGTTCTGGCCTTGATTGCCAAGGGCATCGGCGATCAAGGTCTCGAAATCTGACGCATCGCGAACCTTGGCCACGTCATCAGCGGCGACGGTCACGCCCCAGTTCCGCGCCATGGCAGCGTATCGCGGTTGGCGATGGGCCAGCGCCTTGGCATAGGTCCAGCGAATGAAGGCATCCGGGTCAACCTCATCCGGGCCAAGGCCGGTTTCGGCGAGATAGCTCGCCCAGCTCGCGTCTAGAAAGGCGGGGTCATAGGCCATGGGCTTGGGGGCTTTGTCAAAACGGCGGATCAGCTCGGCCGTATGCGCCTCATCCCCCTCGATCCAGACGAGCAGAGTGGAAGCGGCCAGCGCTCTCAGCACCGGATCCGCGGGATCGTTGCCATCCACCCATTCGCAAATCGAGCCACCGCTGTCGCAGACGAAGTGCGGATAGCCATAGATCGCTTTGGCACGCTCGATGAAGTGGGCGGTGTCCTGTAGGGCCGCGATCTCTGCGTCGCGGAATTGCGCCTGACGGCGGCGATACTCGGTGATCGGCACACCGCCACGGTTCGGGTCGCCGGGCTTGCCGAGATAGGTCGAGACGGGCGAGAGGTTCTCCAGCGTGATGTTCGAGCCGATATAGATCGAGTCCGACATCAGCAGATCGCGCAGGAACGGGATCTGCATCGCCTCGCGCTTGAAATTGTCAACGATGTGCTCGCCCATATAGCGCGTGCCTATGCGGTAATCGACCGAGTAGTGGAACCAGTCACCATTGTCGCGCAAGCGGTTGGAGATATGAGTTTTTCCCAACCCGGACATCCCGAAGAGCAGAACGCGTTTTTCCGGGGCGGCGCGCCACTCGGCGGCACTTGAATAGATCATGGGACGCGGGCTCCGTTCCGGCAGGGTCGTGCGGCGGTTCAACCGGAAAGCAGGCGTCGGGTCAAGCGTCCGTCCAGCACGATGAGCCCGAGGGCCAGGATCCCGAAGCCGATAAAGGCATTGGCGGTCAGAGTTTCATCCCGGACCCATGCCCCCAGCAGGATCGCCACAGGCGCCACGAGCAGGGTGCAGAGCATGAGGTTGCCGGCTCCTGCGAGCGCCAATACCCGGTAGTAGAGCAAATAGGCAAAGGCGGTCGCGATCAGGGCGTAGTATCCCACAGCCGCGATCGCGGTGATGGAGGGCAGCTGTGTCGGCGCGCCGTCGATAACGAGGGCCGCCGGGATCATGACCACACTCGAGCCCGTCAGCATGCCGGCTGCTGCGATTTCTGGGGCAAGATCCTTTAACTTCAGCCGTGCCCAGGCCCCGGCAAAGGCATAGCAGATTGTCCCTGCGATGATCGCTAATTGCGCGAGGGAGCGCAGGTCGAAATGGCGGAAATTGTGCAACCCGATGGCGGTGGCAACCCCCAGCATGCCCAGTCCCACGCCCACGCCCCGAGCCCATGTCAGCCGTTCGTCCACGAAGACCAGCGCAGCAACCAGAACACCGAACACCGCCGTGGCCGCGTTCAGGATCGAAGTGAGGCCGGTCTCAACATAAAGCTGTCCCCAGGCCATGAGTGTGAAGGGCAGGACGTTGTTCAAAAGCCCCATAACTAGAAAGGCGCCCCAGATGCGCGGCGCGCGCGGGATCGCGCCCCCCCGCCAGAGCACAAAGATCCAGAGAGCAAACGCCGCAAAGCCGACTCGGTAAGCGACAGAAGTTACAAAGGGAATTTCATCCAGCGCGATGCGGATAGACAGGAAACTGCCGCCCCAGATCAGCGAGAGAAGTCCAAGCTCGGCCCAGGCGCGAGGGGTGAGGGTCTTTTGGTGTATCATGGACCCGGTCTAGCCAATCCCGACGCGCCCCGCGATCCGAAACCTGCGCAAAGAAAAACCCTCGCTGAAAAGCGAGGGTCTCGTCGCCTGGGTTGGGATCAGAAGAAGTAACCGATCCGGATGCCGTAGCTGATCGCGGTGTTGTCTTGGAAATCGGAGACGGGATCTCCGGGCAATCCGCGAGGGTTTTGGGAAAGCGCGTCGCCGAGCCAGCTGTATTCCACACCGCCGCTGATCTTGAAGCGGTCGTTGGTGTAGGTCACCCCCAGCGCAATCGCATCACGTCCGTCGATGGGACCAAGGTTGCCGAAGATGTCACCGGTCTTGGGTTCGTGGATCAACGTCACAGCACCCGCCCAGTTCTCATTGAACCGACGCCCCACCCCAAGCCGATACGTGATGGTGTCGCTTTCATAGCCTGCAAGCGGAAAGGTAATCCCATTGGGGTTCCCTTGTAGAATAATGTCGCTGTAGAGGCTCGGATTGATGTCGAACTCGCTCCAGTCAACCCATCTCACGGACCCAAACAACAGGGTGTCTTTGGCAATCCCGGATTGAAACTCGAGGTTCACGGATTGCGGAATGGTGGTTTCGAAATCGCCGTTTCTTTCGTCAAACCCCGGAACCGGAATGTCGCTGGTTTCCTTGGCGTCGAATGTGTGATCGATCGCCGAATTGTACGTCAGAGCAACGCGCAACGCGATATCCGGGCGCTCATAGGCAGCACCCAACACATAGCCGTATGCGAGATCGTTGTTGGTTTCGAGTTCATAACCTTGCGCAGAGGGCAGGCTCACTTGCCCCTCCACCTGTTGCGCGCGCAGACCGCCATAGACGCTGAAGCCGCCGTCAAACTTGTACCGAAGATATGCAGTCAGTGCTTTGGAGTCCAAGGTGGCTGTGGACCCGGCGAAGGGATGATCCCCATCCAGATTTCCGGGGAAATCGAAGACATTGTTCGGATCGCCGCCGTAGTTCACTTCGGCTCCAACAGGCTTGTCGATGACGATCGCCCCGACAAGACGATCACTCAGATCCGTCTTGAAGGAGAATGTTGCAACATTTTCGCCGCCCAGCATATCACCGGTGCTGACCGAGAACGGAGGACCGACCAGATCGCCGCTTGCTTTGGGGTCTACCCGCCCAAATCCCAACTCGGCATAGGTGCCCTCTTCGAAAAGGATCGCCGAGCTCTGCAGCGAGCGCTCCACGCCCCCCGCAAAGGCGCTGCCCGCCACGGCCATCGCTGCTCCGCCCAACAGGGCCAAACGTGTTGTCTGCATGTTCTCCATCCCATGTGTCGCGCTTATTGTCTTCGCGTGGACAGGACTATTGGCCGCAGTTCAAAAATGCGTCAATCTATAACGCCGCGTCAGACGTCTTTTTAGGCCGCTCTACCCAGATATTTATGGCATTTGCGCCAATAATCAGCCCTGCACCGAGGATAAGCGTCAATCCGACGGCTTCACCGTAAAGAAAGAAGCCAACAATCCCGATCAGCGGAAGACGCAAAAAGTCGAAGGGCATGACGATTACGGCGGGCGCGATGCTAAGGGCCGTGGTCAGGCAAAAATGCGCCACCAACCCGCAGATTGCCACTACCGCGAGCCAGGGCAAAGTCTGCGCCGTGGGCCATGTGACGATGCCGTCATGAAGCGTGGCGACCAATCCGAACCCGGCCTGCATCAGTGTCAGCCAGAATAGAATGCACAGGATTGTCTCGCTTCGGGTGAGGCGTTTGGTGAACAGGGCCGACCCGGCAAAACCCAGCGCTGAGAGGGCTGCGGTCAGAACCCCGATATTCAAGCCGCTGACATCCGGTTGCGCCACCACCAGCACGCCGGCGAATCCTAGAGATGCGGCCAGAAGACGGGTGCGGGTCAACTGCTCGCCGAGAATGAGCGGCGCCAGTAGCGTGACCCAGAGCGGGGTGGTGAATTCCAATGCAAAGAGCTGCGCAAGGGGAATCAGGGGCAGGGCGAAAAACCACAGATTCTGGCCCGTGAAGTGGCACAGGTTGCGCACCGCATGGATGTGCAAATGCCGGGTTGTCACCTCACCGATCCGCCCGAATGCGACTCCAAGCGACAGGACCAGCCCGAACCCGATCACCGACCGGAAGAACATGATCTCGAACGTGTCATGGGTGGCTGCCAGCGCGCGTCCCGCGATGGCCATCAGCATAAAGGACGAGATCGCGCCGAGCATCCAGATCGCCGCCTTGACCGGCTCGTTGCGGGGTTGGCTCATCAGCGGATCAGGCAGCAACCCTGAAAGGAGCGTAACCCGTCGGGCGTGTTCACGAGGATTTCGAGGCTCAGGGGTGTTTGAACCGTCAGGACCGGACAGGCCTGCGGTTTAATCACGAGGGGCAGGCGGCGCGTGCCCGTCTCCAGAACATAGGTGCGCGTGCTGCGGAGGACCTCGCTCTCATCCACCGGAGGTACGAGGGTCAGACGCTCTTCGTCGAGATAGTCGAAGGCGACATCGCCTCCGTCGATGGTCATGAGAAAATGCTGATCCGTTCCGAGACAGAGCAGTGTGGCCGAGGCAGGTCCGGCCAGACAAGCGAGGATCCCCACGAGGCTGAACAGGCAGCGCATCAGTTCAAAACCATATCGAGGCGAGGGGTCCCGAGCCCGAGACCTGCAGCGACCGAGTAACCCGCCGCGCGCACCGTGTTTCCCGCCCATTTGATCGGCTCCCACTCGGCGCCGCCCCAAACGGCATCTTCTGGATCGGCCGCGGCCAAATGGATGTCCTCAAACCCAGCCCACCAGAAGGACGCGACAGAGCGCGCGCCATGGTAGCGATGGGTCACAAGAAGGATCGGCGCGTCCAGCAACTCCGGTGCGAGCCGGGCAGTGTAAAGCGCGTTCTGCAAGGTCGAATGGGACGCATCCTCTACCAGCAGCGCGGTCTCAGGCACACCTTCGGTCCGCGCCAGCCCGGCCATCAGGACAGCCTTGGGCGCGGGGTCTGCGTCGGCTTTGCCGCCACTCATCACCAGACGCGGCGCAAGGCCTGTCTCATAGAGAGAGATACCTGCCCGTGTCCGCGCCTCGGTCTGCGCAGTCAGGCTGCCATCTGGAAATGCACCATGGGACAACACGACAATTGCTGCGTAGTCTTCGCGATTCGGCGGCTCGTAGAGCAGGATGCCCGCCAGGGTGGCGAGGCCGAACCCAACCAGAAGCAGTAGGCCGATCTCGGCCAGTCGCAAGACGCCGCGCATCACTCCCACTCGATCGTGCCCGGAGGTTTGGAGGTGATGTCATATGTCACCCGGTTTATACCCTGCACTTCGTTGATGATCCGCGTGGCGGTTTCGCCCAGGAATTCATGGGTGAATGGATAGTAATCTGCCGTCATACCATCGACCGAGGTAACCGCGCGCAGAGCGCAGGCATAGTCATAGGTCCGACCATCACCCATCACACCGACGGTGCGCACGGGCAGGATCGCTACATAGGCCTGCCAGATTTCGTCATAAAGGCCATGCTTGCGGATCTGGTCTATATAGACCGCATCGGCCTTGCGCAGGATCTCAAGCTTGGGGCGGGTGATCTCGCCGGGGCAGCGGATCGCGAGGCCAGGACCCGGAAAGGGGTGCCGCCCGATGAAGGAGGCCGGCAGGCCGAGTTCGTGGCCCAGCGCGCGCACCTCATCCTTGAAGAGCTCGCGGAGCGGTTCGACCAGCTGCATGCCCATCTTTTCCGGCAGACCGCCCACATTGTGGTGGGATTTGATCGTCACTGACGGGCCGCCCGAGAAGCTGACGCTCTCGATCACGTCCGGGTAGAGCGTGCCCTGGGCGAGGAAATCCGCACCGCCGATCTCCTTGGCGTGTTTCTCGAACACCTCGATGAAGAGCCGTCCTATGATCTTGCGCTTGGTTTCCGGGTCGGACTGACCGTCCAGCTGACCGAGAAACAGCTCGCTCTCATCCGCATGGATCAGCGGGAGATTATAGTGCTCGCGGAACATGGTGACGACTTCTTCGGCCTCGTTGAGGCGCATCAACCCGTGATCGACAAAGACGCAGGTCAGTTGATCGCCGATTGCCTCATGGATCAGCACGGCCGCGACCGAGCTGTCCACGCCACCCGAGAGTGCGCAGATCACCTTGCCGTCGCCGACCTGATCCCGGATCTGCTGGATCGCCTGCTCGCGATAGGCGCCCATGGTCCAGTCGCCGCTGAACCCGGCCAGCTTGACGAAGTTCTCATAAAGCGTCTTGCCATTGGGCGTATGATGCACTTCCGGGTGGAACTGGACGGCGAAGAAGTTGCGGCCGAGATCGGCTGTGATCGCATAGGGCGCATTGGGCGAGGTGCCAAAGACCTCAAACCCCGGCGCGATGGCGGAGACGTGGTCCCCGTGGCTCATCCAGACCTGCTCCTGCCCATCGAGGAACCAGCCGTTGAGCAAGTCGGGCCGATCCTCGGCCGGGGTGACATAGGCGCGCCCGAACTCGGCCGTGCCATGACCACGCTCCACCTTGCCGCCGAGCATCTGCATCATCACCTGCTGGCCATAGCAGATCCCCAGGATCGGTACGCCGCGGTCAAAGACGCTGGCCGGAGGGCGCGGGGAGCCGTCGTCGATCACGCTCGCCGGGCCGCCCGAGAAAATCACCGCCTTGGGGTCGAACGCGTCGAGAAAGGCATCGGTGACATTCTGGAACGGATGGATCTCGCAATAGACGTTCAGCTCCCGCAGGCGACGCGCGATGAGCTGCGTGACCTGGCTGCCGAAATCGATGATGAGGAGGCGGTCATGGGAGGTCTGGGTCATGGGCTTCGTTTACGGATGCAGGCGAACCCGTGCAAGCCCGGAGGCAGGGCCGATGTCGCTTACCGCCGCCATGGGGCGCAAATCGAGCGGAGGCCCCCGGGTTCCCGGCGTAGGTGTGAGGCACCAACGCAAGCGAACGGGGGGCAATATGGCCGAGGCAACACCGGTACGGCGGCGAGGACGAGGCGGCGGCGGAGCCGCGCGACGGGCGGAGCGGACCGCGGTGCGGTTCGACGTAGCCCCGACGATCCAGCGCAAGATCCCGAATTACGACCTCCATAGCGAAGACACGCTCGCGATCATCGAGGCCAATGCGGAGACCGTGCTCGAAGAGATAGGGGTCAACTTCCTCGACAATCCCGAAGCGCTGACGCTTTGGCGAGAGGCAGGAGCGGATGTCCGCGGCGAGCGGGTGCATATCCCCAAAGGGCTGGCGCGCAAGCTCTGCGCCTCAGCGCCCGGTCGCTTCGTGCAGCAGGCGCGCAATCCGGAACGGTCGGTCGAGATTGGCGGCAATAACCTTGTTCTGGCTCCAGTTTACGGCCCGCCCTTCGTGCGGGATGCGGCTGGCGGGCGGCGCTATGCAACAATGGCGGATTTCAACACCTTCGTGAAGCTCGCCTATATGTCGCCCTGGCTACACCATTCCGGCGGCACGGTCTGCGAGCCCACGGATGTGCCGGTGAACAAGCGCCATCTCGACATGCTCTATGCTCATATGACGTTGAGCGACAAACCGTTCATGGGATCGGTGACCGAGCCAAGCCGCGCCCAGGACAGCGTTGAGATGTGCGAGATCCTCTTTGGGGCAGAGCGCATGGCGCAAGGTCCGGTGATGACCTCGCTCATCAACATCAACTCGCCGCTGACCTTCGATGCCACGATGATGGGCGCGCTGGAGGTTTATGCTCGCGCGGGGCAGGCCTGCATTGTCTCGCCCTTTATCGTGGGCGGCGCGATGGCGCCGGTCTCGGTCGTGGGGACGCTGACGCAAGTGCTGGCGGAAGTTCTGGCCGGGGTGGCCTATTCGCAGCTGGTCAAACCGGGCGCGCCGGTGATTTTCGGAGCGTTTGTAACCTCCATCGACATGAATTCCGGGGCTCCGACCTTTGGCACCCCGGAGGCCGCTCAGATCACTTATGGCGCGGGGCAGCTCGCCCGGCGGATGGGGCTTCCCTACCGATCCGGTGGAGGGTTCTGCGGTTCCAAGCTTCCAGACGCGCAGGCGGGCTACGAGACGGCGAACTCCTTGAACGCCGGTCTGATGGGGGGCGTGAACTTCATGCTCCATGCCTGCGGTTGGCTTGAAGGCGGGCTCGTTGCGAGTTTCGAGAAATTCGTGATGGATGCGGATCAGCTTGGCACGCTACACAAGATGGCGGCCGGTGCAGCCGCGGACGAAAACGGCCAGGCGATGGGCGCCCTGCGCGAAGTGGGGCCTGGCGGGCATTTCCTTGGCTGTGCGCATACCCAGTCAAACTATAAGGATGCGTTTTGGCGCTCAGAGATCTTTGACTGCAAGGCCTTTGAGACCTGGGCGGAGGAGGGCGCGCGGGACACGCAAACCCTCGCAACCGCGCGAGTCGCCGCCCTTTTGGAGCGGTATGAAGCGCCTCATCTCGACCCGGCAATCGAGTCGGAGTTGAGAACATATATAGAACGTAAAAAGAGTGGAATGCCGGACGCCTTTATCTAGGACCCGGCAACACTTTCTTAACTTGCCTTCGCAAGCTGCGTGAACTCCGGCAACAGCCGAGTTTCCGCCATGATCGCGGCGAGCACTTCAATATGACGCGCAACAGAATATGCGGCGAGCCCGGCTTGCCGCGTATCCTCTAGAATGGTTTCCATCGCCATCAGTTCACCGAGTGCTTTTGCCGGAGAAACAGATTTCGTGTTTTTAATCAGACGCTTGAGGTCGCGATCACGGTTATAGTCCCGCAGCCCGAACCGGGCGGCGCGCATCAGGGTCTGGGGGCGGCGAAGGGTGGTGAGAGCGGAGAAAAGAGCGGTCATGAGGAAGGGTCCTTACGTGGGTTCCTCCTCACAAAAGCACAACCTCAGATTGTGTTGCGTCCGCCCGTTGCGTTGCGTTCGGTGGGTAAATATCTGTTTATCTTTTAAAAACAATAATCGTCAAACGTGCCGTTTTTAAGATTCCGGTAACCAACGCAACCCTAGGTTGTGCTCAGCAAGCAAGATGAGGCTCAGTTTGACCAGCGCATTCTCCGCCACTCCCCGCATGACGGACCTGCCCGAATGGGTGCCCCATCATGCCCGTCACTACCTCGCCCATACCGAACTGGGTCTGTCCATTCGGTCCGTGGCGCGCGAGGCAGGCTGTGCGGCCTCTACGGTGCTTCGCCAGATCCGGAAACTTGAAACCGAGCGCGACGATCCTCTGATCGACGAAGCGCTGGACACGCTGCGCCAGCACTTTGCCCCCTCACCAGAAGCACAGGATGTGATTCATATGAGCGCTCACCCGCGGACCTTGCTGAAGACCGAAACTGCCAAGATCGAACGGGAGGCGCGCCGCATTTTGCGCCGTCTGTGTGAAAGTGATGCCGTGCTTGCCGTCTCGCCGGAGATGGAGAAGGCCGTTGTTCTGCGCATGACCGATGGTGTGCCGCGCCGGATTGCCGTGGTGGAACGCGGCATCGCGCAGGCCTTTGCCCTGCAGGATTGGGTGAAGTGCCGCAGCGCGGGCAAGGTGGCACAATACGAAATCACCCATGCCGGGCGGCTCGCGCTCAAGCGGCTCCTGTCCGAGGATGCGCGTCGCAAGACTGGGCTCGACAGCCCCGAGGTAGCGGCCTTTGCCGAACAGCACCGGGAATGGGGTACCAAACAGGTGGTCACGGGCGAGACCGGTGAGACCGCGCGCATGCGCTACAACCTCGCCGAATCCCCCATGCTCAGCCTCGCGCGGCGCCGCGACAAGGATGGCAGCCCCTTCCTGACCGATGACATGGTGAGCGCGGGCGAGCGCTTGCGCGAAGACTTCGAGCTGGCCCAGATGGGGCCGCGCACGACTCAAAACTGGGAGAAGTTCCTGACCAGCACCGATCGCACCAGCTTTCAGCCCGGCAGCGACCATGGCGGCGGTTCGATGAATGCGAAGGACCGCGTGCATCAGGCGTTGCAAGAGCTCGGTCCGGGCCTCGGAGACGTCGTCCTGCGCTGCTGCTGCTATCTCGAAGGGCTAGAGACCGCGGAACGCCGCATGGGATGGTCGGCGCGTTCGGGTAAGATCGTGTTGCGAATCGCTCTTCAGCGTCTTTCCGAGCACTATAAACGTATTCATGGATCCGGCGGTGGCCTGATCGGCTGACGCTTTCTGGAACGAGGCGGGTGTGGTGGCCTGCCTTTTTTGCGCGCAGTGCCTCGGGTCAGGGGCACTGCGCGTTTTTTCTGTGCAAGGCCCTGAAAGCCGTTGCGACCTCAGTCGAAAGACTGAGACAGATCCGCGCAAACATGGCAGCTATGCAATATGCGCGCTTACTTTTTGCGCAGAACTGGTTATTTATCTTGACCAGAGGAGATCTGACCCATGCGCGACCTGAAACTGCCCGAGCAACGCCATCCTGAGAAGGCGCACCGCCCTGACAACGCTCAGCCGCGCAAACCCGACTGGATCCGCGTGAAGGCGCCAGGCGGCAAGGGCTACACGGAAACCCGTGAAATCATGCGCAACCACAAGCTGGTGACGGTCTGCGAAGAAGCGGGTTGCCCGAATGTGGGCGAATGCTGGAGCCAGGGTCACGCGACCATGATGATCATGGGCGAGATCTGTACGCGAGGCTGTACCTTCTGCAACGTTGCCACAGGCAAGCCGAACGCACTGGATGCGTTTGAGCCCGGGCGTGTTGCCGATGCGGTCAAGAAACTCGGCCTGAACCACGTGGTCATTACCTCCGTGGACAGGGATGATGTAAAGGATGGTGGCGCGGAGCATTTCGCCATGACCATCCGCGCCGTGCGCCGTCATTCTCCCAACACCACAATCGAGATCCTCACCCCGGACTTCATTAAATGTGGCCCTGACGCGTTGGAAACGGTGGTCGCGGCCAAGCCTGATGTGTTTAATCACAATCTGGAGACCGTGCCGGGTCTGTATCCCGAAGTGCGTCCCGGAGCGCGGTACTTCCATTCCCTCCGAATTCTGCAGCGTGTGAAAGAGTTGGATCCCAGCATGTTCACCAAATCCGGGATCATGGTTGGGCTTGGCGAGGACCGTATGGGCGTCACTCAGGTGATGGATGACATGCGCGCGGCGGATGTGGATTTTCTGACAATCGGTCAGTACCTGCAGCCCACGCCCAAGCACCACGCGGTGGATCGTTTCGTGACGCCGGAAGAGTTCAAAGCCTATGAGAAAGCTGCCTATGGCAAGGGCTTCCTCATGGTGTCCGCGACGCCGTTGACACGGTCAAGCTATCACGCGGGGGACGACTTTGCGCGCCTTCGTGACAACCGCCTGAAAAAGCTTGGTGGCATCTGAGGCGCGCAACTTTGCTGTCCCGGCCAAATTGTGGCTAGATTTTCAGGAAATTTAGCTAAAATGCCATAGTTTCGCCGGGTTCGGCGGGCATCACACCTTTGTTCAGGCCTCGGGGCCTATGTGTGGAGGTGAGCTATGGCGGATATCTCGTTGGCGATGCAGCGCTTTCTGTGGTTGGTCTATCGGGTTTTCGGGTTGGCATGTCTGGCCGGAGCCGTGCATCTGACAGCCGTCGCGCTGCAACTGGACCGGTTGCTCATGCCGCGGCAGGATCAGGTGCCTTACTACCTCACCTGTCTTGCTCTGGCGGGAGGCGCGCTGTTTCTGTTGCCATCCACCACGCCCTACCGGATCGCGCAGATCCGCTCCGGGCTCGCCGGGATCGGTGCGCTGCTCGCCATTCTGGCCATGTCCGTCGTCCTGATCATGAGTTTCGCAGTCACATTGGACGTGCCCGAGGCATCTCCGCTTTCTGGGTATGCGCCTCTGGCCAAGGATCTTGTTTTGATCTTTGCTCTGGCGGGGTGCCTTGCGGTAGGCTGGCTTGGACTGACGGCGCAGCGCGGTGCGATAAAACGGGTCCCGATGATGGAGGCTGCGGCCCGGCATCAGGCGCAGGCCAAAGCCGCGCGCCATCCTTGAGCGTCAGAATTTCGGAATGCGCGGGGTGCGATCAGGTGTGAGGGCCTCGGGCCAACCGAAGATCTGCTCATAGGTGAAAATCGCCGCACAGACGGCCAGAACCACCAGCAGGAACTTCACTTGACCCATGGAAGGCGGGTGCCGGACCCAGCGGGCCATCCGCAGGAACCAGCCCATATTCACAGCAACCGAACCTTTCCGATATAGGGCAGGTTCCGGTTTCTCTGAGCGTAATCAATGCCGTAACCGACAACGAACTCATCAGGAATCTCAAATCCGATCCAGGTCGCCTGCACATCCACTTCGCGCCGTGTGGGCTTGTCGAGCAAGCAGATCGTCTCCATTCGGCGCGGCTCGCGCGAGGAGAGCAGATGTTTGACATGGGAAAGTGTGAAGCCCGTATCCACCAGATCTTCGACCACAAGCACGTCGCGCCCAGCGATCTCGCCGCGCAGATCCTTTAGAATCCGAACCTCGCGCGAGCTCTCCATCCCATCGCCGTAGGAAGAAGCTTCGAGGAAATCGACCTCCACCGGCAGGTCCAGTTCTCGCACGATATCGGCGATAAAAACGAACGAGCCGCGCAACAGACCGATCACAATCAGCTTGTCCGTTCCGGCAAAAGCGGTTTCGATTTCCCGCGCAAGTGCCTCAACCCGGGCCGCGATGGCCTTGGCCGAAATCATCTTGTCGATGACATAATGGTCGTGCTTCATCCCGCCCCCTTGATTTCCGGCGCATATTCACCGAAATCAGCGCGGACCACCACGAAAAAGAGCGCCTCGCCAAACGCCATGCCGCAGCATTCCGAAACCCGCAATCTTCCCTACAGTGCTGCGCAGATGTATGCGCTCGTGGCGGATGTGGCGGCCTATCCGAAATTCCTGCCCTGGTGCGCGGCGGCGCGGATCCGCTCCGTGCGCGAGACAGGGACAGGATCCGAGATGCTTGCGGATCTGGTGATCTCGTTCAAAGTCTTTCGCGAGAAGTTTGGCAGCCGGGTCAGTCTTGTGCCGGAGGCCTATCAGATCGACACCGAATACCTTGATGGGCCTTTCCGCTATATGCAGTCGCGCTGGACTTTCACGGATCTCGAAGAGGGCGGCTGCAAGGTCGATTTTCATACGGATTTCGAATTCAAGAACAAAGTCTTGCAAGGCGTAATCGGTGTGGTCTTCAACGAAGCGATGCAGCGGATCGTCAAAGCGTTCGAGAAGCGCGCCGATGCGCTTTACGGGCCTCAGGCCGCCTGAGCAGCCCGCAACAACAGTCGCAGCGCGTGATCCCGTGCGGCTTCTCGCACCTTGGCCCGGCCCAGCGCACCGAACTCTACCGTTTCCGTTCGCAGAGCCGTGTTCGGGCCGATGACCCCAAAGCAGACGCGCCCCTCTGGCTTGAACTCTGACCCGCCCGGTCCGGCGATGCCGGTGATGGCCACGGCAATGCTTGCCCGCGCGGCTGCTCGTGCCCCTGAGCTCATCTCGGCGGCGACCTCCTCGGAGACCGCGCCATGGGCGTCGAGGGTTGTGGGCGCAACCAGCAGCATTTCAGTCTTGGCGGTGTTGGAATAAGTCACGAAGCCCCGCTCGAAGATCGCCGAGGAACCCGCAATATCCGTGATGGCGGCGGAAACCATCCCGCCCGTGCAACTCTCGGCGCAGGTCACGGTCACGCCTCGTGCTGTGCAGAGCGCGACCAGATCGGCCGCGCTCACACCAAAACCTCATGTGCGATGAAGGCAAGGACGGCCACGCAGATGGCCGCCAGAACGCCTGCCACGATATCGTCGAGCATGACGCCGGCCGCGTCGTGGCGCTTGTCGGCCCAGCCTACCAGACCCGGTTTCCAGATATCGAACAGCCGGAACAGCACAAAGGCTGCGATCCATCCGGGCCAGAGCGCTGAGATATCAGCGCCCACATGCCAAGCCCCTGCAGAGACTGGGAACAGGGCGATCCATTGCCCGGCAACCTCGTCGATCACGATCTCGGAGGGGTCATGATCCGCGGCGCCCTTGGTTGCCTCGGCCGTGGCCCACCAACCCACGACGCAGACCACGAGCGTGGCGATCACCAGAGCCGGGAAGCCGCCAAGGGTATGGATGGCCCAGGCCAGGGGCAGGGCGGCGAGCGATCCCCACGTGCCGGGAGCCGGTTTTATCAGACCCACTCCGAAGACGGTTGCGATCATCCGGCTCATGGGCGTAGCAAAGTGACTGTGGCGAGGGAGGCGATGCCTTCCTCCCGCCCGGTGAACCCCAGCCGTTCCGAGGTGGTCGCCTTCACGCTCACCTGATCCGGGGACAGCCCCATAAGCTCCGCCATTTTCGCTTTCATCGCAGCGTGATGTGGGCCGATCTTCGGGCGCTCGCAGACGAGAGTGCAATCCATATGGGTGATCGTGTAGCCCCGCTCGGTGGCCCGGGCGACCGCGTGTTTGAGGAAGATCTCGGATGCAGCGCCCTTCCATTGTGGGTCACTGGGCGGAAAGTGTTGGCCGATATCGCCATCTCCCAGCGCGCCATAGATCGCGTCCGTCACCGCATGCATGCCCACATCTGCATCGGAATGCCCCATCAGGCTCCGGTCATGGGGGATCTCGACCCCGCAGAGGATGACCGCATCCCCCGGCCCGAACCGGTGCACGTCATAGCCATTGCCTGTCCTTATATCCATTGCTTGCCTTTCCCCCAGCAGCGTCGCGGCCCGCGCGAAGTCCTCTGGATAGGTGATCTTGAAATTGCTCTCATCGCCCGCAACGATTGTCACGCCATGGCCCGCCGCCCGGGCGATCTCCACATCATCCGCGGCGGTCGCCTCATAGGCCCGGTGGGCGTCTCGTATCAGGCCGAGACGAAAGCCCTGCGGCGTCTGCGCACGGTAGAGCCCGGTGCGATCCTGCAGGCCGGTCACTTGTTTCGCGGCCCCCGTCCAGAGCGCGTCGACCACGGGCAGGGCGGGGGCCGCCGCTCCGGTCTCGCGTGCCGCGGCGATCACACGCGCGATCAGATCAGGCGAGACCAGCGGGCGCGCCGCATCATGGATCAGCACGAGACTACTCTCTGGGTTCTCTATTGCGTTCAACGCATTAGCGACTGACTGATCTCGCTCAGAACCTCCGGTCACCACTTGGGTCGGGGTCTCGGCTTGCAGGGTCTCCGCAAGGTCGAGATCGTCGGGATGCAAGACCACAACCAGTGCGCCAATCTCTCGCACAGCGTCGAAGGCGGCTAGGGTCCAGTCAATGACACGACGCTGCGCGAGCGGGCGCCATTGTTTCGCGGTCCCGTCTCCCGCGCGTGTGCCGCGCCCTGCCGCGACAAGAATGGCCGTAACATCGGGCGTCAAATCGTGCTCTTCTCGCTTAGGAATTCGCCCCGTTGGTAAGTGGCCGCGCCACAAGGTGCAATCCTGAAGCTGTGTTCAGAGGATTTCCGCGTAAAAATTAAGCAAGCGCTGTTTTTTGCCCACAAGATCAATCCGGGGACGTTGCGGGAAATCGTTAAACGAGTTACCGGAATAGGGCATGCACAAGGATTAATCGTTTGACTGTTATCTTGGCAGAAAGCCGGTTGACTCACCCGGTCCTCCTCGCGCCGATGGCGGGAATCACTGATCTGCCCTTCCGCACCATCGTGGCGGAGTTCGGCGCAGGGCTCGTGGTGTCCGAAATGGTGGCCAGCCAGGAGATGGTGCAGGGCAAAGAAAGCTCCCGTGCGCGGGCAGAGCTGGGCTGTGGCGCGCAGGCCACCTCGGTGCAACTGGCCGGGCGTGATGCCTATTGGATGGGCGAGGCGGCGCGCTTTGTCGCCGATCAGGGTGCGCAGGTCATCGACATCAATATGGGTTGTCCGGCTAAGAAGGTGGTGAATGGCGCCTCGGGGTCAGCGCTGATGCGCGATCTTGACCATGCGCTGACCTTGATCGACGCCGTGGTTGCCGCGGTTGACGTGCCTGTGACCCTGAAAACCCGCCTTGGCTGGGATGATGACAGCCTGAACGCGCCGGAACTGGCGCGCCGGGCCGAGGCTGCGGGGATTGCCATGATCACGATCCATGGCCGGACCCGGTGCCAGTTCTACAAGGGATCTGCGGACTGGGCGGCGATTGCCGCTGTGAAAGAGGCTGTGTCGATCCCGGTCGTCGCCAATGGCGATATCGTCGACATCGAAAGCGCCCGGTCGGCGCGTGCCCTGTCCGGGGCCGATGGCCTGATGGTGGGGCGGGGTTCCCAGGGCCAACCTTGGAAACTCGCAGAGATCTCTGCTGCGCTCTATGGCACGGCCGTGCCAAAGCGGCCTGAGGGGCAGGGTATGATCGATCTGGTGTCCCGCCATCTGGAGGCGATGTTGTCGTTTTACGGCACCGAACTGGGCCTCAAGACCGCACGTAAGCATCTTGGCTGGTATATGGGGGCGCGCGCCGACGGCCTCGAGACGCCAAAGGCTCTGCGCCGCGCGCTCCTGACGGAGACCCGGCCCGCGGAGGCCCTGCGCCTGATCCCGGCGGCCCTGACCGAGGCCGCGCCCGCACAGGTGGCCGCATGACCAACCGAACCCAGGCGCTCTGGATTTCGCTGCCGATCCCGGCGCTGATCCTGTCGGGCGACAACAAGATCCTTGATCTCAACCCGGCCGCCGAGAATTTTATGAACGGCTCGCTCCGTAGCCTGCTGGACATGCCCATTTGGGACAAGTTGATGGTAGATGCGCCCCTGGAAGAGGCCTTTGCCCGGGTGCGCACGAACCTCTCGCCGCTCTTCATCAATGATGTGGATGTGGGCACGGGGGAGCGTCCGCCGGTGCTGTGCAACATTCAGGTCAGCCCACTCGTGGACAATCCGAACCTCGTGTTGCTGCTTCTGGAGCCACGCGAGATTGCTGGGCGGCTGGGTCGTTCGATCCAGTCCAAGACAGCCGCCAAATCCGCAATCGGTATGGCCGAGATGCTGGCCCATGAGATCAAGAACCCGCTGGCAGGGATCACCGGGGCCGCACAGCTCCTGAGCATGAACCTGAGCGCCGAGGACCGGGAGCTTACGGATCTGATCGTGGCGGAAAGCCACCGGATCGTGAAGTTGCTCGAACAGGTGGAGCAGTTTGGAAATCTGCGCCCGCCGGCCTGCAAGCCGGTGAATATCCATGATGTTCTGGAACGTGCCCGCAAATCCGCCGTGGTGGGCTTTGGTGCTCATGTATCAATCACTGAGGAATACGATCCCTCGCTGCCCTCGACCTACGCGGATGCGGACCAGCTTTTGCAGGTGTTTCTCAACCTGCTGAAGAACGCTGCCGAGGCGAGCAAACCCGGTGGCAAGATCCGGATTCGGACATTCTATGAACTGTCCCTGCGCCTGCGCCGAAAGGACGGAACAGGGGGCACTGTGCCCCTGCAGATCGAGATCATCGATGATGGTCCGGGCCTGCCGCCCGATATCGAGTCGGATGTCTTTGAACCCTTTGTCTCCGGTCGCGAGAACGGCACGGGCCTTGGCCTCGCACTGGTGTCAAAAATCATCTCGGAACATGATGGCTGGATCGCCGTGGACAGCGTCCCGGGCCGCACCGTGTTCCGCATTTCCCTTCCCGTCGCCCCCCGAAGTGAGGAGACCACCTGATGGATGGAACCGTCCTTGTTGCAGATGATGATCGTACGATCCGCACCGTCCTGACCCAGGCCCTGACCCGGGCGGGCTGCAAGGTGCACGCCACATCAAGCCTGATGACGCTGATGCGCTGGGTCGAAGAGGGGAAGGGCGATCTGGTGATCTCCGATGTGGTGATGCCCGATGGCAATGGGCTCGACACGCTGCCCAAGATCACCGAGGCGCGGCCCGGCCTGCCGGTGATCGTGATCTCCGCGCAGAACACGATCATGACCGCTATTCAGGCCGCCGAGGCTGAGGCCTATGATTACCTGCCGAAGCCGTTTGATTTGCCGGATCTGATGAAGCGGGCGGCCCGGGCATTGGAGGTCAAGCGCCGCGCGCCCCCGCCAAAGATGACGTCTGAGACCGCGAGCGAAGACCTGCCGCTTGTGGGGCGCACCCCGCAGATGCAAGCGCTCTACCGTTTGGTGGCGCGGGTGATGAACACGGATCTGCCGGTGATGATCACGGGCGAGAGCGGGACGGGCAAAAGCCTGATCGCGCGGGCGATCCACGACTTCTCGGACCGCCGGTCATTGCCCTTTGTGGTGGCGGGGGCCGCGGACCTGGCCGGGGCCGATGGTCCTTCGACCCTTGTCGCGCGGGCACGGGGTGGCTCCATCCTCTTTGACGAGGTGGGCGATCTTGATGACGACGCCCAGGGGCGGATCGTGCGTATGCTGGATACGTTCGGCGACAACGCGCCGCGGATCATGTCCACCAGCCAGAAGGACCTGATGCAGAAGATGGAGAGCGGCATTTTCCGTCAGGACCTCTTCTATCGGCTGGGCGGTGTAACCATCAACGTGCCGTCCTTGCGCGAGCGGGTGGACGACATCCCACTGCTGGCGAGCCATTTCCTGTCCCGGGCGGAACGGGACGGCCAGCCCCTCAAGCGTCTTTCCGACGCGGCCAGCGATATGGTGCGTGCGTATTCCTGGCCGGGCAATGTGCGGCAGCTGGAAAACGCAATGAAGCGGTTGGTGATCACCGCGCAGGAGGATGAGATCGGGCGCGGCGATGTGGAGCTGGTGCTTGGCAGCCAGCCCGCGATCGAACCGCTGATGGGCGGGGGCGAGGCCGACAAACTGAGCGCGTCGGTCGAAAAGCACCTGCGCCGGTATTTCGATCTGCATGGCGGGGTTTTGCCGCCCCCGGGCCTCTATCAGCGGATTCTGCGCGAAGTGGAGACCCCGCTCATCGAGATCGCGCTGGACGCAACCGGCGGAAATCAGGCGAAATGTGCCTCTCTGCTCGGAATTAATCGCAATACTTTGCGCAAGAAGATCACGGATCTGGATATTCAGGTGACACGCCGCCGCAAGTTGATGTAAAAGCGCAACATAGCGTGTCAATCAAGGCACGGTCGCATTGGGGCGAAGCCCCATGGATCGAGGAAACGTGCGAGCAGCCCCTGGGCGATATGTAAGTCGTTGGATGGCGCAATATGTGTCCCTCCGCGCCGTGCAAACCTGGACCACCCTCGGCATGGTGGCCCTGGGGCCGGTGCTGGCGGTCGCGACTTTCCTTGTGCTCGGGCCGCTGGATCAGGGGGCGGATGCCACCTCCCTCCGGATCGTGATCCTTGCGGATTTCGTCTATGTGCTGATCCTTGCGGCTCTCGTGCTGCAACGGGTGGCGCGTATGATCGCGGCCAGGCGCGCGCGCTCTGCAGGATCGCGCCTGCACCTGCGTCTAACCGGGGTCTTCGCGCTTGTCGCTCTGGTTCCGACGGTGCTCGTGGCGGTCTTCGCAACGATCACCGTAAATTTCGGGCTGGAGGGTTGGTTTTCTGACCGAGTTCAGCGGGTTCTGGGTGCGTCCCTCTCGGCTGCGGAAGCCTATGAGCAGGAAAAACGCGTTCAGCTGCAGATCGACACCTCAGCCCTTGCGGCCTTTCTCGACCGGGCACGGGTCGAGCGGGTGTTCCTCAGCGATGGCGACCTGCGACAGTTGCTGGCACAGGGGCAGGGCCGGGTGCAACGCGGTCTGCGCGAAGCCTATATCGTCAACAGTATTGGCGAGATCCGGGTGCGGGGCGAACGCAGCTATCTCTTTGATTTTGAGCAGCCAACACCCGAACAGATGGCCCTGGCTGATAGCAGCATTCCCTATGTGATCGAAGATTGGCCGAACAACGAGTTCCGCGCCCTGATCAAACTGCGCCGCCATGTGGATCGCTATCTTTACGTGAGCCGTGATGTGGATGGGCAGATCCTGACTCTCCTCGACGACACGCAGGAAACTGTGCAGCTTTTCAATCAGTTGGAGAGCGATCGGGGTCAGCTCCTCTTCGATTTCGGCCTGCTCTATATCGGCTTTGCGGTGATCCTGATTATCGCGTCCATCTGGCTGGGACTGTGGTTTGCCGAGAGGCTTGCGCGACCAGTCGGGCGTCTGGCGGGCGCGGCACAACGGGTCGGGGCAGGGGACCTTGGCGTCAAGGTCCCCGAGCAGCCCGGCGATGACGAAATCGCCATGCTGGGGCGCCTCTTTAATCAGATGACGCGGCAGCTGAAGGGGCAGCGCGACGCGCTTCTGGAGAACACAAGCCAGATCGAAAGCCGCCGCCGCCTTTTTGATTCCGTACTCGGATCAGTGACTGCGGGGGTGATTGGTCTCGACCCGGATGGTCAGGTGGAGTTCATGAACCGCTCGGCCACGACGATGCTGGGCCTCGACGATGACAGCGCCAGTGGCCGCAAGCTCCGTCAGGTTGTGCCGGAATTTGCGGAACTCTTTGACCGGCTGCAACTCGGAACGCGCGATGTGACCCAGCAGGAGATCGTGCTCAGTCGCCAGGGGCGCTCCGAAAGCCTGCTGGTGCGCATGGCGCGTCGGGCCAATTCCGATGAAATGCTCGAAGGCTACGTGGTGGCCTTTGACGACGTGACCGACCTCGCCTCTGCTCAGCGGATGGCCGCTTGGGGCGACGTGGCCCGGCGTATCGCCCATGAGATCAAGAACCCGCTGACGCCGATACAGCTCTCGGCGGAGCGGATGAAACGCAAGTTTGGCCCCAAGCTGGGCGAGGATGGCCCCGCACTTGTCGAATTGAGCGATGTGGTGATCCGCCAGACCAATGATTTGCGCCGGATCGTCGACGAGTTCTCGAAATTTGCCCGGATGCCGGAGCCAGAGACCACCGAGATCAACCTCGCGGATCTCCTGCGCGACGCGGTTCTGCTGCAGCAGGTCGCGCAGCCCGAAACACGCTTTGTCATCGAGATCGCCCATGACCCGGTGCGGGCCGAACTTGATCCGACATTGCTGAGCCAAGCGCTCACCAATCTGTTGAAGAATGCAGGCGAGGCCATTGAGGGACGTTTGTCGGGCAATTCCGGCGACACCCGCGCTGGCGAGATCCGTGTGTCGTTGCAGACCCATGGCCGGGAGGCAGAGCTACGGATCGCCGATAACGGTATTGGCCTGCCTGACAATCCGGCCAAGCTGTTTGAGCCCTATGTGACCACGCGCGATAAGGGGACGGGCCTCGGTCTGCCCATCGTGCGCAAGATCATAGAAGAGCATCAAGGCACGCTCGAGCTCGTCGATGCCCCGCCCTTCGCGCCCGGAGACCCCCCGGGGGCCGAGGCGCTGATCCGTTTGCCTTGCCACCGGTCCTCCACGGCTTCGGATGGCGAGAATTCTAACCCTGACACGACCTATAAAAAGATCGAAACAGCATGACTGACATACTGATCATCGACGACGAGAAGGACATCCGGGAGCTTGTCTCGGA
Organism: Pseudomonadota bacterium; assembly: GCA_038746545.1. GTDB lineage: Bacteria > Pseudomonadota > Alphaproteobacteria > Rhodobacterales > Rhodobacteraceae > Dinoroseobacter. Next base: position 21,580 of record JBCDKN010000016.1, on the reverse strand, counting down.
CATTCTGCAGGACGAAGGCTACGCCACCCGCACGGTGGGGAATGCCGAGGATTGCATGGCTCAGATCGAGGCACAGCCCCCGGGTCTGATGATTCTCGATATCTGGCTCAAGGATTCGAGCATGGATGGCATCGACATCCTCGTGAAGGTGAAGCGTGAGCGCCCGGAGATCCCGATCGTGATCATATCTGGCCATGGCAATATCGAGATTGCCGTCGCTGCGATCAAGCAGGGCGCCTATGACTTCATCGAAAAACCGTTTAATATCGATCAGTTGCTGCTGGTTGTGAAGCGCGCGATGGAAACCTCGAAGCTGCGCCGCGAGAATGCGGAACTGAAGCGGCAGGGCCCGGTTGCCGCCGATCTGCTTGGCGCCTCTGCCGCGATGAAGACCTTGCGCAGCCAACTCGACAAGGTGACCCGCTCGAACGGGCGGGTGATGCTGACCGGTCCGTCGGGCAGCGGCAAGGAGGTCGCCGCCCGCTATATCCACGCCAATTCAAACCGGGCCTCGGGGCCGTTCATCACAGTGAACTCGGCAGCGATCGAGGCGGACCGGATGGAAGATGTGCTCTTTGGGCGCGAAGGGACCGATAAATCCATCGAGAAGGGTTTGCTGGAGCTGGCCGATGGCGGTGTGATCTTCCTCGATGAGGTGGCAGATATGCCTGCAGGCACGCAGTCCAAGATCCTGCGGGTTCTGGTCGATCAGCAGTTTGAGCGGGTCGGTGGGAACCAGAAGATCAAGGTCGATCTGCGCGTGATCTCCTCCTCCACGGCCAATCTTGAGGAGGCGGTCAGCTCGGGTCAGTTCCGACAGGAGCTTTATCACCGGCTCAATGTGGTGCCGATTGCGGTGCCGTCTCTTGGGGAGCGGCGCGAGGATATCCCGGTTCTTGCCCGGCATTTCATCGCGCATTTCAATGAAAGCCAAGGCCTGCCCAGCCGCGAGCTTGGCACCGAGGCCGAAGCCATGCTTCAGACGATGATCTGGCCCGGCAATGTGCGTCAGTTGAAAAATGTGATTGAGCGGGTGCTGATCCTTGGCAGTGCCGAGGGTGCGATTGAACCCGATGAACTGCCAAGCTCCGGTGGCTCCGAAGAGCCGGGCGGCACCGGCGTGGTGTCAGGCACGCTTGCGACTTTGCCCCTGCGCGAGGCGCGCGAGCTCTTTGAGCGCGAATACCTCATGACACAGATCAATCGGTTTGGCGGGAACATCTCGCGCACGGCCGCCTTTGTCGGGATGGAACGCTCCGCCCTGCACCGGAAGCTCAAATCCCTGAACGTGGTCACGAGCACCAAGTCCGGTGCGCGTGTCGCACATGTCGAGTCCCAGGAGAGCGGCAGCGAGGCCTGATCCTAGCTACCGGGTAAGATCACTGGGCCCACATCCGCAATGGTCACTGCGCAGGACGTTTCGCCTGCTGCAACCTGCTTCGTGGCCGGGGTCACTTCCGAAGACCGGCCCGGTTCGCAGACAGTCACTTGGGACAAGCTGTAGCCGGCGTCTTCAAGGCAATCGAGGCGATATTCCTCGCGTGTAACCGCGTTGATATCCACATCTACCCAAGCCCGGTCATAGCCGTAGCCCGGGAGGCCGTAGTAATAATCCACCACGCGAACGGTTCTCCGCTGACGCTGAATCTCCCTTGGCGCGACCGCTTCGGCTCTGAGTGTGCAGCGCTCAAGGTCCGATGCCAGGCGTGAAACCGTAACGCCCGGCTGATCATAGACCAGAACTTCTGAGCAGGCCGAAAGACCAATCGCGGAAAGGCCTATGAAAGCAGTTACAACACGCATCCCGATTCTCCTGTGATCCATTGCCAACGGGCTCGCATGGCGCCACTCTTTTCACCACGCGCACAACCAAGTATGCCGGGAGCATACCGAGATGAGGCGGGTGTATGAAAGTCATCATTTGTGGAGCAGGGCAGGTCGGCTGGCAAATCGCCCGCTTCCTGTCGGGCGAGCGCAACGACGTGACCGTCGTGGACAACAACCCGGAACTTGTGCGTCGCGCGACCGATACGCTGGACGTGCAGGGGATCACGGGCTTTGCGTCTTACCCGGATGTTCTGACCTCTGCGGGCGCGCGGGATGCGGATATGATCATCGCGGCAACCTTCTCGGACGAGGTGAATATGGTGATCTGCCAGATCGCCCACTCGATTTTCGAGGTCCCCCGCAAGATCGCGCGCTTGCGGGCCCAAAGCTACCTGACGGCGATCTATTCGGACCTCTATCGCCGTGATCACCTGCCGATCGATGTGGTGATCAGCCCGGAACGTGAAGTTGCCGAGGCGGCGCTGCAACGACTCTCGGCTCCGGCAGCGTTTGACACCGAGGAGTTCCTCGAGGGCAAGGCACAGCTGCTGGGCATTGTGCTCGACCCGGACTGCCCGGTTCTGTCCACGCCCCTGCGGCAGCTCACGGATCTCTTCTCGACGCTCCATGTGATGGTGGTGGGCATCCGCCGGCAGGGCACGCTCTTTGTGCCGGAGCCGGGTGATCAGCTGTTCGAGGGTGATCAGGTCTATCTCTTTTGCAAGGACGCCGATGTGGACCGGACGCTGGAGGTCTTCGGCAAGACCGTGGGCAAGCTAGAGCGGGTAGTCATCGTGGGTGGGGGGAATGTGGGCCTTGCCGTGGCCCGGCAGCTTGAGCGTCGCGAGAACCGCGTCCGGGTCAAGATGATCGAGCGGGACCGCAAGCGTGCGGAGCGGGCCGCGGACGCGCTGGAGCGCACCATCGTGCTCAATGGTGACGGGCTGAATGTGGAGCTGTTGCGCGAGGCCAATATCGAAAAGGCCGATGCGGTGCTCTGCATCACCGATGACGACAAGACCAACCTGCTCTCGGGAGTGCGCGCCAAGTCCGAAGGCTGCCCGGTGGCGATCTCACTGGTCAATGATCCGACGCTGGTGCCCCTGTTGGGACCGCTGGATATCGACGCCTATATCAACCCGCGGGCCACAACCGTGAGCTCGATCCTGCGTCATGTGCGCCACGGCCGGGTGCGTACTGTCTATTCCATCGGCGATGCGGAAGCCGAGGTGATCGAGGCGCAGGTGCTGTCGACTTCGCCCCTTGCCGGTCAGCTGGTGCGCGATGTGGGCTTTCCCGAAGGTGTACTGCTGGCCGGGATCCTCAAGGACGGCAAGGTGATCCGCCCCAAGGGCAGCACCCGCATCGAGGAAACCTCGGTGATCGTCATGTTCGCCCTGTCCAAGGACGTGCCTGAGGTTGAGCGCCTTCTGCAGGTCTCGATCGATTTCTTCTGATGCAAGCGCTCCGGCGGTTCCCTCTGATCGTGGTGCTGATGGGGTTCGGCGCGCTCGCGATGTTCATCCCCGCGCTTTATGCAGGCGCGACGGGGCAGGTGGAAATCGCGCGGCCCTTTCTCTATGGCGGAATCCTGTTTCTGACGTTGGTGGTCCTGCTGGGGCTTGCGACCATGAACTTGCCTGCGCCCAATAGTGAGCGACGTCAGCTGGTTGCGCTTTTGCTGACCTTCTCGGCCCTGCCGATCATGCTCGCCGTTCCCTTGGCCGAGGCCGTGCCTGATACGCGGTTCAGCAACGCCTATGTTGAGATGGTCTCGTCCATCACCACCACGGGCGCGACCCTGTTCGAGCCCGACCGTTTGCCCATGCCTGTTCATCTGTGGCGGGCGACCGTGGGCTGGCTCGGCGGCTTCCTGATCTGGGTGACGGCCTTTGCGGTCATGGCACCGCTTACCCTGGGCGGGTTCGAGGTCACCTCCGTCCAGGAGGCCGGGCAGGGCCGCAGCACCCGTGAGACCAGCGGCAAGGCGGCGGCCTCCACCCGGTTGACCCGCTTCGCCCTGCGGCTCGCGCCGATCTACATCACCCTGACGGGGATCCTGTGGCTGATCATGATCCTTTGCGGGACGGAGCCTGCCCATGGGTTGATCTTTGCCATGTCGACCCTGTCCACCAGCGGCATCACGGCGGGAGATTTGCCCGGGGAGGCACCTAACGGAGCGCTGGCCGAGATCGCCATTTTCGCCTTCCTGATCTTCGCGATCACCCGGCGCAGCTTCATGGGTGGGCTGAGCCCGAACTGGCGGGAATTACGCCGGGATCGCGAGCTGCGCATCGCAGTGCTTTTCGTGATCGTCATCCCGCTCTTTTTGTTCCTGCGCCATTGGCTGGGGGCGTTCGAAGTCCATTCCCAGCTCGATGAGAGCGCGTTGACGGCGCTCTGGGGCAGCATGTTCATGGTCCTGTCCTTCCTGACAACCACCGGGTTCGAGAGCACCTCCTGGGCCGCGGCGCAGAACTGGTCCGGCCTCGGCACACCGGGGCTGCTCCTGGCGGGGATTGCGCTGTTTGGGGGCGGTGTTGCGACCACGGCGGGCGGGGTGAAACTCCTCCGGGTCTACGTTCTCTACAAGCACGGGGTGCGCGAAATGGAGCGTCTGATCCATCCATCCTCCATAAACAGCGCAGGCTATACGGGGCGTCGGTTGCGGCGCGAAGGCTCTACTATTGCATGGATCTTTTTCATGCTTTTTGCCTTATCTATCGCTTTGGTGATGTCCGCTTTGGCACTTTCTGGACTCGGGTTTGAAGAGGCCACATTACTGACCTTTGCAGCCCTCACGACCACCGGTCCAATTGCGACAATTGCGACCGAAGTGCCTATTTCCTACGCGACACTTCCGGAAACAGCGAAATTCATTCTTTGCGCCGCCATGGTGCTCGGCAGGCTGGAAACACTGGCCATTCTGGCCCTGCTCAATCCGGATTTCTGGCGGAACTAGGGCGCATTTCCGCTATGTCCCTGCCTTTAGGGGTGGAATCCCCCGCGTGCACATCACATACTCTGGTGTAGTCAAAGATTTCCGCGATTTCATTTGCGGCACAGCACAAGAAAAAGGCACTCAGAATGGCCGGCGACAAACAGAATTTGCAGGACGCGTTTCTCAATCATGTTCGTAAAACAAAGGTTCCTGTAACGGTATTCCTTATCAATGGCGTGAAATTGCAGGGGGTTATCACCTGGTTTGACAATTTCTGCGTCCTGCTGCGCCGCGATGGCCAGAGCCAGCTTGTCTACAAGCACGCGATCTCGACCGTCATGCCGACCCAGCCGATCAGCCTGTACGAGGGCGAAGACTGACCGACTTCTATGACCACGCACCCGAGCAGACCCGTGCTCTGGTGCTTCACCCCGAACTGACCTCGGATCGGGATCGCCGTCTGGCGGGCCCGGCTCTCGAGGAAGCCGTATCTTTGGCCGCAGCCTTGCCCCGACTTGAGGTGGTGGGGGCGGAAAACGTGCGCCTGCCCAAGGTACAGCCAGGGCTGCTCTTTGGGTCGGGCAAGATCGAGGAGCTTGGCGCACGGATCAAGGCTGAGGAGATCGGGCTCGTGTTAATTGATGGGCCTGTCAGCCCGGTCCAGCAGCGCAATCTGGAACGAGCCTGGAAGACCAAGATCCTCGACCGAACGGGCCTGATTCTCGAGATTTTTGCCGATCGTGCAAGGACCCGGGAGGGCGTGCTGCAGGTTGAGTTGGCCGCGCTCGCCTATCAACGCACGCGGCTCGTGCGGTCCTGGACCCATCTCGAACGGCAGCGTGGTGGGCTCGGCTTTGTAGGCGGCCCCGGCGAGACCCAGATTGAGGCGGACCGACGCGCAATTGATGAGGCCGTGACCCGGATCAAGCGGCAGCTGGCGAAAGTCGTGAAGACCCGCGAGCTGCACCGGGCGGCGCGCAAGAAGGTGCCTTATCCGATCGTTGCGCTGGTGGGTTACACGAATGCTGGTAAATCGACCCTTTTCAACCATCTGACCGGGGCGGAGGTGATGGCCAAGGACATGCTCTTTGCCACGCTGGACCCGACCATGCGGGCACTGAAGCTGCCCACGGGACTCGATGTGATCCTGTCCGATACGGTGGGTTTCATCTCTAACCTGCCGACCGAACTGGTCGCGGCGTTTCGCGCGACCCTTGAGGAGGTGCTGGACGCCGATCTCATCTTGCACGTGCGCGATATCGCGCATCCGGACAGCGCGGCACAGGCCGAGGATGTACACAAGATCCTCGATGCGTTGGGCGTCAAGGAAACCACCCGAATGGTGGAGGTTTGGAACAAGCTGGACCTTCTGCCCGAGGCGGAGGCCGACGCGCTGCGCAACGCGGCCGCCCGGCAAGAGGATGTTCTGGCAATCTCGGCTATTCGTGGCGACGGGTTCGCTGCACTGCATGACACGGTTGCGGCATTGCTGACCCCGGCGTTAACCGACGAGACCGTGCTTATCCCCTATGCCGAGGGGCGGGCGCGGGCCTGGCTCTTTGAGCAGGGCGTGGTCGAGGACGAAGCGCAGACCGAAGACGGCTATGAGTTGCAGGTTCGTTGGACCCCAGCGCAGAAGGCGCGCTTCGCCGTGTTGGAAGGGGCCGGGAGCTAACCCCAGCCTCCGTCCCGCGGTTACGCCGCCTGCATCCGCCGGGTGAGCACAGCGCACCATAGCACAACGGCTGCTGCTATCTGCCCACTGACTACTGCGGGCCAGATCAGCGCGATCTGTGCGTCCAGATATTTCTGTGGACCAAAGGATACCAGCGCGCCAAGGGCCGCCAGCACCATGAGTCCACGTCCGACCCGCTCCATTGGTCCGATCCAGAGCGCGGCCAGGGCCGCCGCGATGCATGCACCGATGAAGGGCCCGATGGCAAAGAGCGGCGTGGTGGCTGGAGGGTGCGGTGCGACTCCGGCGTAAAGCGCGCTCAGCATCACGACCTGCAACACGATCAGGGCGGTGAGCCCGGCCTGACTATAGCGACATGTCATTCTCTCGGATCCTTTCCAAGTAAGTGTAATAGTATGTACGGTTGTCCATATCCGTAATGATGTGTACGGTTGCCGTCAAGAGACTACTGTGAGGTCGGAATGCGAGAAGACACGAAACGTCTGCGGAAGGCAGAGATCGAAGCTGCGGCCTTTGACCTGCTCGAAGAGAAAGGGTTTGCGGGTATGTCCGTGCTGTCGGTTGCGCAACGGGCCAAGGCGTCGAACGGCACACTCTACCAATGGTACGGCAACAAGGTCGGCCTTTTTGAGGCGCTTGTGGCCGGAAATGCCCGCCACATCCGCGAGAGCCTAGAACTGGCGCTTTCGACGGAAGGACGCGCGTGGGACGCGCTGGCGGCGGTCGGTCCTGATCTGCTGACGGCCTTGCTCAGCCCACGGGCTATCGCGCTCAACCGGGCCGCGGCTGCGGACCCGAGTGGTGCGCTGGGTGTTGCGTTGTCAGAGGCCGGGCGCGGCACCATCGCGCCGCTCATCAAACACGTCATTACTCAGGCGCAGGGGCAGAGGGCATTGGCGAATGGCCCTCAAGCGACAGAGATCGCAGAGACCTACGTGACGCTGCTCCTGGGCGATCTCCAGATCCGGGTTGTGGCGGGTCATCAAGCCCCCCCTCCGCCCGAAGCCCTATCTCTCAGAGCAGAGCGCGCGCTGGCGCAGCTCAGGACCCTCTATCCCGCCTAGGGCTGCCCAGGCTCCGCTGGATAGAGCAGGGTCACGCCGTTCGCACCCGCCCGCGCGAGATCCGGATCCAGCGTCATGGGGATGTATTCCCCGCGCCGCCAAAGCTCGCCCAGATCATCGTAGTGCCGCGACAGCGGGTGCCCGGACTGCCCGGTGGAGATGATGAAGACAGAACTGTCAGGATCCGCAAAGTCATAAACCCCGCGATAAGCTCCGCCATGGGTGTTGAGGTAAGGGTTCGGACCTGTCCCCTTGGTGACGCCACGCATCAGGGTCGTATCTCCGCCGCTGGTGGACTGACGGATGTTCAAAAGCGGCCCGATAAAGGGCGCTTCGCCCAGCACGGGATGATCATGGGTCGCCTCATGGGCATCGCCCCAGCGCCAGCCCTCGACCGCGCGGCCAAAGGTTTCCGACAAGGACAGGAGCGCATCGTCGAGCGCCCGGCGTGCTTGCAGGGTGCAGGTCTCGACCTCGCTGCTTTGAACCACGTCGCACCAGATGCTCGCTCCATCCACGTCGCGGAAAACCCGTTCGAGGAAAAGGATCTCCGGGTGGTCGAATTCATCCGCGAGCGGCCCAAGCTCGTCCCGGATCAGCCGTTCCTGCAGCGCCCGCATCCAGGCCGCATAGATCAGCGGCTCAGGCAGGTGTTCGGACATCTCGCCATTCCACTCGGCCAATAGGTCGAGGGCGATCCGTCGGTCCCGAGCCTGACTGCCAATCTCGGAGGCCTCCTCCGAGAACCACAGATCCCGCGCCACAAGCGGCAGCAGGGTCCGCGCGCCCTGACTGACCGTGTCGAGCTGCGCTTCGATGAAGCTGTCACGGGTATGGACCTGCCGCGCGCCCATGAGCCGTTCCCAGCGTTGGACCCGTTGGGTGTCGCCCCAGTCATAGGACATATGGAACGGGAAGGGTCGCTCGATCACCTTGTTGTTCGTGTTGCCCAGAAGGCCGCTGCTCGGATCGACAAAACGCGGATTGGCCGCGTAGCCGAGCGCGCCCTGCCAACGGTTTTCGGGTCGCCAGCCCGGGGTCGGCAGTCGCCCAAGGCTTTGATGCGCTGCGGCCCGGCGCGGCAGGGCGCCGACGGTCTGGAAGGCGACCCGTTCGGCATCGGCGAGGGTCAGGTTCTGGGCCGGGGCAATGAAATCGCGTCCGACCTCGATGGCCGCGTCAACATTTCGCGCCGCCATGAGGTTCAGAGCGGCATCCATGGAAGTGTCGTTCGGGCTGAGCGCGGTCCAGGCCAGCGCAGCGACGTGGCCTTGGGGGGTGACGCTGGCCAGATTGTAGTGCTGGCCAGGCAGCACCGGTCCGTTCTCGGTCCAGCGCAGGGTGATGGTCACCGGGGCGGCGTCTTTTACCTCGATCACCGAGCGGCGCGTACGGAACGGTTTGTAGCCGTCCGGGGTCAGGTATTCCTCGGGGTTTTCGGGGTTCAGTTGCTCGATGAAGAGATCCTGATCATCTGCATAGCTCGAGGTCAGGCCCCAGCCGAGAAACCCGTTCCGACCCGTCAGGATTGCGGGAATACCGGGGACTGTGCCACCGATCACCCCGCCCGCGCCGAGATCCATGCGCGCGAGATACCAGATCGCCGGGGCTGTGAACTCCAGATGAGGGTCATTGGCCAGAAGGGTTCCGCCAGCGGCCGAACGGGACGGTGCCGCCGCCCAGGCATTCGACGCACCGGCAAAGGGGCGCGGATGCACGGGCGAGAGTGGGTCGAGCCGCAAGGGCGCACCTGCAAAGGCCTGTCGCCGGTCGATGCCGGGCACCAGTTGCGCGAAATCCGGCAGGACCGCGACCCCGTCGCCCGGGCTTTCGGGCAGGATGTCGAGCACGCGCTCCGCGGGCAGGGCGAGTGAGATCCGGGCGCGGAGCAGTTCGGTCTGCATATGCCAGCTCAGCTGAAGGGCCATCAGTTTGATCATGACGACCGAGTCTGCCGGTTGCCATGGAGCGATCTGTGGCTCGAACAGAAAGAATTCCGGCGCGCCGCGCCCTAGAGCGCCTTTGTTCACCTCGGCAATCCAAGCGTTGACGCCTGCGGCATAAGCCTCCAGCGCCTCGATCGTGGAAGGTGACAGCACGTCGACCGAGGATTGCGCGAGCCGGTAGAAGTCGAACCGCCGGAGTAAGTCGTCGATCTGCAATGTCCGCGCTCCAAACAGTTCGGAGAGCCGGCCCTGGGCCGTGCGCCGCATCATGACCATCTGCCACAGGCGGTCCTGGGCATGAACAAAGCCGAGGCCAAAATAGCTGTCGGCATCGGTCTGGCCGAAGATATGGGCGACGTTATGGGTGTCGCGCACGATCTCTACCGGCGCGGACACTCCTTGCATCGCGTAGCTGCCATCATAGTTGGGGATCGAGCGCGATGCGAAGTAGTACGTAAGCCCGAGGCCAATCCCGACAAGCGCGAGACTGGCCAACAGGATCCGCATCATCCATTTCAGGAGTCGCGCCATGTCACCCTTTCCACCCCGGGCCGGGCCCGGTCATACCCCTGCGGATCAGGGGATGATCCGGTTATAGACGGTCCCGTTCAGGGACGCGCCCGCAATCAGACCGGCCTGACCGAAGATAATACCAACCACAGGGTCGCGCGCGGTCAGGGTCTCTGCGCTGATGGCCTCTCCGGTGTCGGCCAGGGTGATCTCAAGATCCCCGCCCACGGTCAGGCCGTTGCCATTCCGGAAATTCTGCAGAGCCTCTTCGGTCATGAAGAAGATGGCATGGGCGTATTGCTGCGCCCCGATCTGGAACCCGAAGCTCGCCTGGGTGCCCTGATAGTAGTCGATGGTCGCGCCATTGATCCGAAGCGCGCCTTTGCCATAGGCGCCACCAACGCCGAAACCGGCTTCGGTGATCAGGGGCATGACCAGCACGCCCGAGGCTTTACGCCCCAGATCGGCCGCGCCCGGCACGCTCGATTCCAAAAACAGCAGCGCCGCATCCACGCGTTGATCGATAGTGGCGGCGCGTTGTGCGCTGCCTTCGACGGAGGCGCACCCAGTCAGGGCGACCAGTGCCCCGAGGCCTGCGCCCAAAACGGCACCGCGCCGTGTGATTTTCTGTGTCATCTGCTCGCTCTTTCTCATGACGACGGCCGGGCCCGGCAATGCCTGTTGCGCCGGGGTCCAGCCGGTTTAGTGGCTGGGGGCTCTGCGGCCCCTTGATGTCGTGTTTTAACCGAGGGAGTGGGGGCTGTCACCTCACATACCTGCATATTGTCCGCTGCGCGCGCAAAACGGGCGGGTTTATGCGATCCTGTTCAGCCGTTCCGCCACGGTGGGCGCGAAATAGGTCAGGATCCCGTCGCATCCCGCGCGTTTGAAGGCCAGAAGCGACTCAAACATCACCTTGTCATGGTCGAGCCAGCCATTGGCCACAGCCGCCTGGATCATCGCGTACTCTCCAGACACCTGATAGGCGTAGGTGGGCACGCCGAACGCGTCCTTCACCCGGCGGCAGATGTCGAGATAGGGCATGCCCGGCTTGACCATCACCATGTCCGCGCCTTCGATCAGGTCGCGCTCGATCAGGCGCAGCGCCTCATCGGAATTGCCCGGATCCATCTGGTAGGTGTTCTTGTCGCCCACCAGCGCACCTGAGGCGCCCACCGCATCGCGAAACGGCCCGTAGAAGCCCGAGCTGTATTTCGCGGCATAGCTGAGGATCGTCACATCCGTGTAGCCTGAGGCCTCAAGCGCGGCGCGCATCGCGCCGATCCGGCCATCCATCATGTCCGACGGGCCGAGGATATCCGCCCCGGCCTCGGCCTGAGCCACAGCCATCTTGACCAGTGCCCCGACGCTTTCATCATTCACAATCACCCCGTCCCGGACAATCCCGTCATGGCCGTTGATGTTATAGGGATCGAGCGCCACATCGGTCATCACGGCGATCTCAGGCACCTCGGCCTTGATCGCCCGGATCGCGCGATTACTCAGGTTTTCCGGGTTCCAGGCTTCCTCACAGAGCAGGGTCTTGAGCGAAGGATCCGTATAGGGAAACAGACAGATTGCCGGGATCCCGAGCTTGGCCGCGCGCTCTGCTGCGCGCACCGCGCCCTCGACTGTGACCCGGCTGACCCCGGGCATGGAAGGCACATCCACCGCCCCGTCCGGCTCGCTGACGAAGATCGGCCAGATCAGGTCATGCACGCTCAGCTCGCATTGCCGCGCGAGGTTGCGCAGGGCGGGGGTGCGGCGCAGCCGACGGAAACGGGTATGGGGAAACGGAGCTTGGGTCGGTCGCATATCGGGCCTTTTCGTAACTCTGGTCTGGGTGCCACGAAATTGCCTATATCTCAAGGCTGGAACTCCCCTGCGCACCTGCCTATGGTCCGCGCACACGTCGTTTGGATTGTGCCCTTGGACCTGCATCTCACCATCTCCGAGCTGATCGACGCCCGTTCGTTTTCGAGCATGTGGTACTGGATCGCGCTGGCCGCGTTCTGGTCCATGCTGAGCCACTATATCGTCGGGGTGCCGTTCGACCTTGTGCAGCGGGCGCAACGGCGCGACGACCCGGAAACCTGGCGCGATCTTAACAATGTGAGCCGGATCCAGGCTCGGCGCTATGTCAGCTTCAGCGCCCGTGCCGGGCTGCTGGCCACGGGGTTGGGCGGGTTTCTGATCACCGCGCTTTTCATCCTTGGGTTTTTCTACTGGATCGAGCTGTGTCAGGCGCTGTTCTTTTTGGTTTTTCCCTTCTGCCTGCTGACCCTGTTGAGCCAGCGCACTGCCCAGGAGATCCTCGACAAGCAGCCCGAGGGACCTGAGCTTGTGGCCGGGCTCAAGCGTCATCGCCTGTGCACGCAGCTTGTAGGCATCGTGTCGATCTTCATCACCGCCTTCTGGGGCATCTGGCAGACCATGAGCGTCGGAGTCCTCGGAAACTGAGCCCGCTCCGGTCCCGTCGCGGGTCCCTGAGCAGTTGACAGCAACGCCAAAGCACGTACCTCCACGCCATGACATCCCAGACATCTCTGACACGACTGCGCATCACCGGCGTTCCCGAAGGCTTTGACGCGCAAATCGTCGCGCGCGAGGCGCAAGGGGCGGGCGGACAGGCGGTGTTCGTGGCACGCGACGACAAGCGCATGTCGGCCATGGCCGCCGCGCTGGCCGTCAGCGCGCCACAGATCCCGGTGCTGCGCTTTCCAGGCTGGGATTGCCTGCCCTTTGATCGCTCCTCCCCCAATGCCGAGATCAGTGCCACGCGCATGGCGACGCTTGCGGCGTTGGCCCATGGCATGCCGGGGCCTTTCATTCTGCTGACCACGCTCAGCGCTGTGACCCAACGCGTGCCCGCCCGCGCGGTTCTGGCCGAGGCAAGCTTCTCGGCCCAGGTCGAGGGGCAGATTGATGAGCGGGGCCTTCGCGCGTTCCTGACCCGGATGGGCTTTGTTCAGGCGCCCACGGTGACCGAGCCCGGCGATTATGCGGTTCGCGGCGGTATCATCGATATCTTTCCACCGGGGCAGAGCGGTCCGGTGCGGCTCGATCTTTTCGGCGATATCCTCGACGGCGCGCGCCGCTTTGATCCGGCCACGCAGCGCACGACCGAGACCTTGGACGCGATCGAGCTTGCGCCTGTCTCCGAGATCATTCTCGACGAGGCGGCGATCACCCGGTTCCGCCAATCTTACCGCATCGAGTTCGGCGCGGCGGGGACCGATGATCCGCTTTATGAGGCGGTGTCGGCCGGACGCAAACACGCGGGCATGGAGCATTGGCTGCCCTTCTTCCACGCGCGGCTGGAGACCTTGCTCGACTATCTGCCCGAGGCGAGTTTACTTCTGGATGATCAGTTCGAAGCGATGCATCTGAGCCGCTGGGAAGGCATTCAGGACCAGTACGAGACCCGGCGACATGCGCTGGCCCAGAAGGGGCAGATGGGCACGGTCTATAAGCCGTGCCCGCCAGACCTCCTCTATATCCCGCCCGAGGATGAGGCGGCACAGCTCGCCACCAAGCGCACCCTGCAACTGAGCGTGCTGCCCTCAGCGACGGGGCCCGGGGTGACCGATGCGGGCGGGCGGATCGGCCGGAACTTCGCGCCGGAACGTCAAAGCGAGGCCACGGGGCTGTTCGAGGCGCTCGCCGCCCATATCTCAGCCAAACGCGCGGACAGTCAGGTTGTGATTGCCAGCTGGTCCGAAGGCGCGCGGGAGCGGTTACGCGGGCTCTTGGAGGATCAGGATGTCGCGGGCCTGTCGGAGATCGCGCGACTTTCGGATGTGCCCGGCGGTAGCGGGGGCGTGTTCCTGCTGGTCTGGGCGCTGGATCAGGGGTTCGAGGGCAAGGACGCGGCGGGCACGCGCCTGACGGTGATCTCGGAACAGGATGTGCTGGGCGACAGGCTGATCCGCACCACCAAGCGCAAGCGCAAGGCGGAAAACTTTCTGCAGGAGGCCACAAGCCTCAGCGCCGGGGATTTGGTGGTCCATGTGGATCACGGAGTGGGCTGCTTCAAAGGGCTCGAGACGGTCACAGCCATGGGCGCGCCCCATGAATGCCTGCTTCTGGAATATGCCGGGGGCGACCGGCTCTACCTGCCGGTGGAAAACATCGAACTGCTCAGCCGCTTCGGGCAGGAGATCGGCCTACTGGACAAGCTGGGTGGCGGCGCGTGGCAAGCCAAGAAAGCCAAGCTTAAGGAGCGGATCCGCGAGATGGCGGACAAGCTCATCCGCATCGCCGCCGAGCGCGCTCTGCGCCGGGCGCCGATGTTGGAACCGCCCCCGGACATGTGGGAGGCGTTTTCGGCCCGTTTCCCCTATACCGAGACCGACGATCAGATGAACGCCATCGAAGATGTGGTAGCCGATCTCGCGGCGGGCACGCCCATGGACCGTCTGATCTGCGGCGATGTGGGCTTTGGCAAGACCGAGGTCGCCATGCGGGCCGCCTTCATCGCGGCCCTCTCGGGCGTGCAGGTGGCGGTGATCGCCCCCACGACCCTGCTCGCGCGGCAGCATTACAAGAGCTTCGCGGAGCGTTTCCGGGGCTTCCCTTTGGAGGTGCGCCCGCTCTCGCGCTTCGTGCCCGCGAAATCCGCCTCGGACACGAAAAAGGGGCTTGGGGCCGGGTCCATCGACATCGTGGTCGGGACCCACGCGCTCTTGGCCAAGAACGTGCGGTTCAACAATCTGGGCCTTCTGATTATCGATGAGGAGCAACGCTTCGGCGTTGGTCACAAGGAGCGTCTGAAAGAGCTGCGGTCGGATGTGCATGTCCTGACCCTCACGGCGACCCCGATCCCGCGCACCCTGCAGCTGAGCCTCTCTGGCGTGCGGGACCTGTCGATCATCGGCACGCCGCCCGTGGATCGGCTTTCGATCCGCACTTACGTCTCGGAGTTTGATCCGGTCACCCTGCGGGAGGCACTGCTGCGCGAACACTATCGCGGTGGGCAGAGTTTCTTCGTGGTGCCGCGCATCAAGGACATTCCAGAGATCGAAGAATTCTTGCGCGATCAGGTGCCGGAGGTCAGCTTCGTCGTCGCCCATGGCCAGATGGCAGCGGGGGAGCTCGATGAGCGGATGAACGCGTTCTATGACGGCAAGTACGATGTGCTGCTGGCCACAACCATCGTGGAATCCGGGCTCGACATCCCCACGGCCAATACGATGATCATCCACCGGGCCGATATGTTCGGGCTGAGCCAGCTCTATCAGATCCGGGGCCGGGTCGGGCGTGCCAAGACCCGCGCCTATGCCTATCTGACCACGAAACCGCGCCAGAAGCTGACCCCGGGGGCCGAAAAGCGTCTGAGGGTGCTCGGTTCGCTCGATAGTCTGGGGGCAGGCTTCACGCTCGCCTCCCAGGATCTCGACATTCGCGGCGCCGGGAACCTCCTCGGTGAGGCGCAGTCCGGGCAGTTCCGCGAAGTGGGCTATGAGCTTTACCAGACCATGCTCGAGGAGGCGATCGGCAAGATCAAGGCGGGCGAGCTGGAGGGCGTGACGGATATGGACGGCCAATGGGCGCCGCAGATCAATCTCGGCGTGCCTGTGCTGATCCCCGAGGCCTTTGTTCCCGATCTCGACGTGCGGCTGGGGCTCTATCGGCGGCTGTCACAACTGACCACGAAGGTGGAGCTGGAAGGCTTTGCCGCTGAGCTGATCGACCGCTTCGGGAAGCTACCGCGCGAGGTCAATACTTTGCTGCTGATCGTGCGGATCAAGGCGATGTGCAAGAAGGCCGGGATCGCCAAGCTCGATGGCGGCCCAAAGGGCGCGACGGTTCAGTTCCACAACGACAAGTTCGCCAATCCGGCAGGGCTTGTGACGTTCATTCAGGACCAGCGGGGCCTGGCAAAGGTGCGCGACAACAAGATCGTGGTGCGCCGGGACTGGGCCAAGGAGAGCGACCGGATCAAGGGCGCCTTTGCCATTGCCAAGGACTTGGCGACCCAGGCCAAGGGTACTGCGAAACCCGCGGCGCGCAAGTCGGGCGGAACGAGCTAAAGGCCCGACTCAAAAGGAGAGCGGATACGTTCGACAAGGGTTTTCATGGGCCCGATGGCGGTGTCACCCGTCAGTATCACCGCCGCCATCGACAGGGACCGGATCCCCGCCATCCATGCCATCGTCGTCCATGTCATCTGCGGGGGCGCGGTTGCGGCTTGGCGCATCCGTGTCAACGGCCCCGGCACTGACACCGAAATCGAGCAGGTTCAGCGCAGGATCGTAGCCCACGTCGAGCCCCAGATAGTAATCCTCGTCGAGATAGGCGATCCCAAGGGTCGGACGCAGGGTGCGGGTCCGAAACATATAATCAACTCCGATGCTGCCGACCGTGCTGTCGCGCTCATCATCGGAAAACAGACGCAGCCCGACACCCGCATTCGGCTCCCCACCGCTGAAGGCCATGGTGAACCCGAACCCGATGGTTGGATCTGCCTGCGCAGGCGCGCCAATTCCAAGAGCTGCAACAAGGGCAATAGCCGTCGATTTCATCATGGGACGCTCCTGAGAGGTAGACATATCTGCCCAGTCAGGGTGTCGGGTTCGCAGTGTGAGTTCAAGCCACATATGAACAGACCGCGACGAATGCGGCATCGCAGCGACAGTGTGTTCCGACGCGCGCACAAGCATTCTCAGCGTCGGGTTCAGGCCGGAGTTTCACCCCGGTTTCCAAGGATTCGCATCACGACCAACGCGCCGATGCACAGCACAAGAACCCCGGCCACTCCGGGGACAGGTGTGCCGTTGAACATCAACCCGATGGGTACGGCCAGCAGGACCGAGCCCATGGTGGAAACCGATCCGACAACCGAGGCCGCCGTGCCCGCGATGTGGCCCATGGGCTCCATCGCGATGGCGTTGAGGTTGCCGAGTGTCATCCCGGCCATGAAGAAGACGCTCGTCACCCAGAGGAAATAAGCCCAGAGATGAAGCGCGTCGGGCCAGCCAACCCAACTCACCAGCAGAAAAGTGGTCGAGATCGCGATCTGACCAGTTAGAACCGAGCGCACCATGCGCCGCATCCCAAGCCGCACCACGAGCCGGGCATTGATGGCACTGGCACTGGAGGCGAGAACGGCAATCGCCGCAAACCAGAGGTGGAAATGCGTGGCCTCGCCGAAGGTAACATCAAAAACCGGTTGGGTCGACGAAAGGGTCGCAAAAAGCGTGCCGAAGGCCATGGTTTGGGCCAAGATCGACAGGCGCACCACTCGGTCACTCAGCACTTCGGCCACATTCCGAGCAACCTCGCGCAGCGACAGCGGCCTGCGTGCGTCCAAGGGCAGGGTCTCGGGCTGTCGGATCATCATCCAACCAACGGAGAAGACCGCAAATCCGATAAAGGCCGCGAAGATCGCGCGCCACCCCGCCAGATGGATGATCAGCGCGCCGAGGCTTGGGGCAATCGCGGGCACAAGTGCGAAGATGAGAAAGACCAAAGACATGATCCGGGCCATGTGCCGCCCAACATAGAGATCGCGCACCATGGCAATCGCCACCACACGCGGGCCTGCAGCGCCGATCCCCTGAACAAGCCGGGCTACCAGCGCAAGCTCCAGCGATTGGGCAGCCCAAGCCAGCGCCGCAGCGACGCAATAGAGCAACGCGCCTGCCACGATAACCGGCTTGCGGCCGAAACTGTCAGAAAGCGGTCCCGCGAGCAGGGTGCCGAACCCCATTCCGAAGACAAAGGAGGTCACGATCAACTGGGCGCGGTTCACATCGTCGGGCGTCAACTCCGCCGCGATCTCTGGCAGGGCGGGCAGCATCGCGTCGATGGAAAACGCAATCGTCGCAAAAAGCATCGCCATCAGGGCGATGAACTCCGGCTGGGACAGGCGGGGCGGGGGCATTACAGGCTCCGGTGGATTCCCGGTTCGCTAACACGCCTGCGCGGCGCGCGCCATACGCCCTGTGGTCCCGCCCGGATGGGACCTGAGCCCCCCTACATCAGCTTTGGGCGGCGCGGATCTGGCTTTGCAGCTCATCGATGACTTTTGCCCAGAGCTCAGGCGGTTGCGCCCCGTTGAGCACATGCTGGTTTGCAAGCACGAAGGTCGGCACCCCGGTGACGCCGCGCCGACGTGCATGGGCGTCGCGCGCACGGATATCCTCGGCATCCGCGTCGCCCTCCAGCAAGGTCCTCGTGACGGCCCCATCCAGTCCGATCTCTTCGGCGAGGCTGCAGAGCAGATCAAGATCGCCGATATCCGATCCTTCGCGGAAATAGGCCTTTAAGAGACGCGAAACCATGGCGATCTGTCGGCCTTCGAGCCCGGCCCAATGGATGAGCCGGTGGGCGTCGAGCGTGTTCGGCGTGCGTCGGATCGCTGCGAAATCAATGTCGAGCCCGGCGGCCTTGGCGGTGTCTTCGATCCGGCCATACACCTCGGCCGCGCCCTCGGGGCCGCCGAACTTTGCCTCTAGATAGGTGCGCCGTTCCATCCCCTTACGCGGCATGTCTGGATTGAGCTGGAACGGATGCCACTCGATGGTGAAGGGATGATCGGGCACCTCCGCCAGCGCGCGGTCGAGATAACTCTTGCCGATGTAACACCAGGGGCAGATCGGATCGGACAGAATATCAAGCTTGATCATGGGGGGCCTCGAAACCCGCCCGCAAAGCGCGGCGGTTCAGTTTACCATTGCCTCCCTTGGGCAGGGTTTCGCGGTAAATGTAAAGGCGCGGCTGCTTGTAGAGCGCCAAGTGTTGCATGGCCTCTGCGCGCAACCGGTCCTCCGACAGCGGTGCCGCGGCAGCGTAGTAGAGCGCGATCACGGTGACATCCGGTTTGATCTCGACCTCTACCGCAGCGGCCTCGGCAAGCCCCGGCAAGGATTGAAACGCCCGCTCGACCTCCAGCGGTGAGACGCGGAACCCGCCCGCATTCATCATGTCGTCATCGCGTCCGAGATAGCGCACGGCACCGTCCTCGCCGATCTCGACCATGTCCCCTGTATCGAACCAATCCCCGGAGAGGGGCAGGGAGGGTTGACCTTGTTCAAGATAACCGAGCATCAATCCCGGATCGCTGCGATGGATGCCCAGGCGTCCCGACTGACCATTCGGAACCGGGATCCCGTCTGGTCCCAATGCCGTGATGCGCCGGCCTGGTTGGGCGAAACCCGCTGCCCCCGGCGGGGCTTGCTGCGCCGGGGACCCCGAAACGAAGGTGGAGCATTCGGACATGCCCAAAGCCTCATAGATCTCGGTGCCCATCCGATCTTGCCACGCCTCGCGAATGGTCAGCGGCAAGGCCTCACCTGCGGCCAATCCATGGCGGAGGGACAGCACGCGGGACAGAGCGCCAGACTTGAGAATCTGTCGATAGACCCCTGGCGCGGCGGCAAAAATTGTTGCTTGCGACCGCTGCAAGAGCGCAGGCAGATCAGCAGATTGTGTGCCTGCAACCGGGATAATCGCCGTCGCGCCCATTGCCCATGGGTCCATCAGGCCGACGCCCAATGTGTAGGTCCAATTGAACGCTCCTGCATGGAGCATCCGGTCCTCGGACCCCATCCCGTACCATCCGTCCCACATCATACGCCGCGCCCAGATCGCCCGATGGGCATGGGCGACCGCTCGGGGCCGCCCGGAACTGCCAGAAGTGTAGATCACATAGGCCAACCGGTTCGGATCGCCGAAAATCGGCGTGAAATCAGAGGTTAGCCCTGAGTTTATCAGGTCGTCTGTCGGTAAGGTCCGCACGCCCTGAGGCACCGTTGTCTCGCCATCCCAGACACAGGCAGTCGGCGCAAGGTCACCTGCGATCCAGTCGATCTCCTCTTGCGTCAGGGCGACCGAGGTTGGGACCGGCACGAGATCCGCCGCGAGGCAGGCCAGAAAGACTATGGGGAAGTCCACGGTATTGCCCACGCGCATCAGGATCTTGTCCTGCGGCTTGCAGCCCATCTGCATCAATGCCACCGCCGCGCGGGCTACGACACCGCGCAACCGGTCATAGCTCCAACGGTCCACGTGCGTTTCGGTCCACAGCTCAAGCGCGGTTTTCGAGTCTGTTGCCGCATCAGGATCCAGCACATACGCAGCGAGGTTGAACGGCTCAGGGCAGGGCGCAAATGGGTCGATTTGGGGCTGGGAACTCATGCCTCTGGTGCTAGGCCGCGCGTCGGGCGGTTGCAAGTCGGCGCGCAATTCCGGACAATGCGCTTATGACCAAGCCTGATACCGAACCCAGTCTGATCCGTTTGGCTCGCGAGAGCGGTGATAGCACACCGGTGGAGCCGTTGAACCTAGGCGTGCGCGTGCGCGAGTTGCGCAAAGCACGCAACTGGACGCTGGAACAGGCAGCCGGGCAGGCCGGCCTCGCGCGCTCAACGCTCTCGAAGATTGAGAATGGGCAGATGTCTCCGACCTATGAGGCGTTGAAGAAGCTGGCCGATGGGCTTGAGATTTCGGTGCCGCAGCTTTTTACACCGCCGCGCAAGGCGCAGGTCAATGGCCGCATGTCGGTCACGCGCCGGGAGGATGGCGAAGCCCATCCCACGGCGACCTATGAGCATGAGCTGCTCGCAGCGACCCTGACAAAGAAAAACATGCTGCCTTACCGCGCGCGCGTGCGCGCGCGCAGCTTCGACGAGTTCGATGGCTGGGTGCGGCATGACGGCGAAGAGTTTCTCTACGTGCTCACTGGTGCGATCCGACTGATCACCGAGTTCTATGAGCCCGTGGACATGCGACGGGGCGACAGCGCGTATTACGATGCCTCCATGGGGCATAACGTGATCTCCACGAGTGAGGAGGATGCAAGTATCCTGTGGGTCACGTCGATGGCCTGAAAACCCGGCATGCGCCGTGGTCTTGAACCACGGGAGACTTTGCACCAGTCGGGACGACTTAAGCTCGTAATCCGTATTCAGTTCAAGCACTTACCATCAAGCTTGATGGACAGTGGCTTGTTAATCGTGAGCCGGGCGGGTGCGCAGGGGTGCGCCGGGGCGGGTGAGAGACCCCAAGGATCGGGTCAACCGGCCCGGAGCAAAGCACCACTGCGCAGGCCCACATTTCAGTGAAAACGACAGGTGTCCGGAGCGCGCCGCGGAACCGTCTGGTGCGCGCCCGTGGTCAAGGCAACCCGCCTGCGGCGGGCGCTGCGCCGGTCCCCGGCTTGCGACCTTGACCACAACCGCGCAGGTGATCCACCGGCCAACAATGGCACCCGGTGCCGGGATCGACCCGGCACCGGCTGCGCGGCTGGTGCCCCGTTCCGCCGCGTGCCCGCACACTTCGTGTTTGGGCACAATGCGCTCGCTGCGCTCGCCCGCGCCCCCTGCGCGATCTGCCCCGGCTGTGGCGCGCGCCCTGCGGGTGCGCTCGCTGCGCTCGCCGCGCGCCGTCGCCGGGTCAATCGCGCAACCGGGGGCACGTCTCTTACCGCCCTCGCGCGCCCTGCGGGTGCCCTCGCTGCGCTCGGCGCGCTCGCCCGCGCCCCGGCCCTTGCGGTCGGCCTGCGCTCTGGCGCGCCTGCGTGCCTCGGCGCGCCGGCGCTCCGTCCGCCCGCGCGGGCCACGCCCGCCGCCCTGCCGGGCGACGGGCTACCGTG
>JBCDKN010000015.1:0-84552 GCA_038746545.1 Pseudomonadota bacterium | reverse complement strand
GGCCGGTCGGCTGCGCCTCCCGTCCCGGCGGGGCGGCTGCGGCCCCGCGGCTCGTTCCGATCCGGGGGGCGACGCGCTCGCGGGCCGGGTGGGCGCGCCACCGGCCCGACACGGCGAAACGGGGCAGGCGGCTCTGGCTGAAAACTCGGCCGGGCTGGCTGGGGAGGCCCCGCAGGGGGGCCGGCTCGAGCGTCCGGAACCCCGGCGACGGCCTCAAGGCCACGCCGCTGCGCGGTGGCCTCCGGCCAGCCTTGACCCCGCCGGCGGGTTTCAGGTTTCACATGAAGGGGAGGGGGCAGGGTGTTGTTTTCCCTACCCGCCACGCTGCGCGCTGGGCGGCATGATCGCGGGCTGCGCCGGGCGGGTAGGGGATAGACCCCTGCCTTGGCGCAGGGTGTCCACTTCATAGTTCGCCGCTTCAAGGGCGATCCGCAAGAGTCGGATCTGGCGGCGCAAAGCCGTGTTCTCCGCTCGAAGCTCGGTTCCAATTGAGCCGATGCTGTGCTCGATCATCGTGGCCTCGTTCTGACAGGGGCAGGCAGGATCTTCGCAGCGCGGCAGGTTCGGCCCGAATGGGTGAGCCGGTCCAATCTGTCCAGAGGGTCCAGACCATATCCGCACAACTTAGGGTTGTATCACACCCGGCGCGGCATCGCCATATCTGGGGAGGGCGCGCGCCGCTCGACCTCGCGCGCCCCCGGTCGTCCTTACGCTTTCCCGGTCGTGACCATCAATTCAGAGGGGACGCACACGCGGACCCGTCCTCGGTCGATGTCGGACCACGCAAACCCCCCAAAGTCCGCCGCTTCGATCAGCACTTGTACCAGATCCACAGCCTCGCAAGCCGTGAGGGGATTGCCCCGCTCTGGCGACCAGTTCGCGACGGTCCAAAGGAGGTGCGAGGCCAGATCGCAAGTAGGCGGCTCCGTAGGCGTCCAGATCAAGCCGGTCTCGGGATCGGATACTGCGCCGGGCAAATGCCCAGCGCCTAAGCTCGCCCCCGCGCATCGATGATCTCCGGGTCCACCTCGGTCAGGTTGTGCTTCTCCGCCGTGCTGGCCCAGGCGAGGTTGTTGTTGATCCGCAGCGCCTTCGCCGTGCCCTTGCCGGTGCGCATCAAAACCCGGTCCGCTTCCAGCATCGCCATGGCCCGTTCCGCGCTGACCTGCGACATGCCCGTCGCCTGCGCCAGTTCCCGCGCGCTGTACCGCCGCATCTGGATCGGATCGAGCACTGACAACAGGTGAAACAATGCCCGGTAATAGACCTGCGGTCGGTCCATTGTTGCCAGAAGGCGGCTGGTGTTCATGAACATGGTCAGAAACCTCTCTCGGTAGTAGGCCCGGACCCTCGGGGCTTCGAGCACCACCGTTGATCCGTCCTCGGTTTTCGTGTAAAGCCGTACCGTCTGAGGCGGCTCTTTCGGTTCTGCCATTGGACATAATCTTTCCTTCTATCTGGTTAGTTGGTACCTACAGAGTAGAAGGAAAGAGCCCTCCGGAAAAGTCCGATAATCCGTATTATGTTAATATATGGATCGCTAGCAGCCTGATAACGCTTAGCGTATCGGCGGATCTATTCCATGCGCTGCGCAAACCCGCTTGTAGTCTTCAAAAACCTCGCGGAGCGTTTCCGCAACGTATTCGATATCATCAGAACTCTCGGCTCCTTCCAGGAGTCTCACCATCTCAGCCAGCGAGTCTCCCTGAACGACCACCCCCGGAAAATTTCGCTGCGGCAGCTGCACAACCGCATAGTTGAACGGTTCTGTGAGCAGTTTCGCGTACTTGTCCATGTATGCCAATCCTGGACCCCAAGTCGCTAGGACGCGAAGCTCTCCATCCAGTTCAGGCTGTCATCCGTTTCGCCTAGAACCTTGTACTCCGCACCAAGCGGTTCGCGCCATCCGAGACGGTCGATTTCAGCGAAGACATGTGCGTAGTTCAACTCGCCATGATCCGGAGCACCACGGTCCGGGACACTCGCGAACTGGATATGACCGATGAAATCCTTGAGCGACGCAAGACGATGCGTGATATCGCCCTCCATGAGCTGGACGTGATAACAGTCGAACATCAAACGTAAATTCGGCGCTGAAACTTCGTCTATGACGACCTTTGCCTGATCCGTCGTTTGCAGGAAATAGCCTGGCGCGTCGTAACGATTAAGCGGCTCGATTAGGATCGTCTTGTCAGCTTTCTCAGCAATTTCAGCTGCGTAGCGCAGATTTTGAACAAAGCACTTATGCGCCTCTGCACCTTGCGCGAACCCCGCCATGACGTGGACAGCTCTCGCGTCGATCATGGTCGCATAGTCCACGGCTTCATCTATGGCAGCGCGCGCCTCCGCCATACGTCCAGGCAGCGCGGTCAGCCCGTTTTCGCCGCCCGCAACATCGCCACGGCGTGTGTTCAGACCCAACATGGGCAGCCCTGTATTGACGAGTGCGTCTTTGACCAAGGCAGGATCCGTGTCATAGGGCCAGTGACACTCAACAGCGTCGAAACCCGCGACCTTCGCAGCATGAATAGCCTCCGTTAAAGACCTGTCATTCCACAAAAAACCTAGGTTAGCGGAAAACCTCATACATCCCACTCCACATCAAACGTTGTGATGACATCAGAGATTTGCTCCGGGGTCAGAGCCCGTGGATTGAGGCCACGGGTCATCATGGCGAGCTGGGCCGTGGCCTCAAGTTCTTCTATGGCGTTGCAGGCCGCCTCCACATCCTTGCCCGCGACCACTGGCCCGTGATTGGCCAGCATCACCGCGCTGCGTTTTCCCGCAAGCCCGCGCACCGCATCCCCCATGGCAGGATCACCGGGCAGAAACAGGGGCAAGAGTTTCACCTTGCCGAGTTTCATGATCCCGTAGGGAGTGAGCGGCGGCAGGAAGTTGTCCGGATCGACATCGGGCATCATCGAGAGCGCCACCGAATGGCAGGAGTGCAGATGCACCACGGCGCCTGCCGTGCTGCGCGTGTCGTAAAACGCAGTGTGCAGCGGCATTTCCTTGGTGGGTTTATCACCGGAGATGAGGCGTCCCTGTCCGTCGAACCGGCTGAGCCGTCCTGGGTCGAGACGACCGAAACTGGTCCCCGTCGGCGAGACAAGCAGCCCGCCATCCTCGGTTCGCGCCGAGATGTTGCCTGTGCTGCCACCGGTCAGCCCGCGATCGAACATGGACTTTGCCAACACGCAAAGCTGTTCGCGGAGGCGCGCTTCGGCGCTCATGACGCGTCCAGTTGCGCAAGCGCGTCAGAGAAGAAGCTCTCGGCACCGAAGTTTCCGGATTTCAGGGTGATCGCAATGTTGGACCCGGCGCTTTTTGCAAAACACCAGGGGACGCCCGGTGCGATCTCGTCGCGGATATCGAGGCGCTTGACGCCGAGGGCGCTTGTTACCGCGCCAGAGGTTTCTCCACCGGCGACCACAAAGCGCCGGGTGCCGAGGTCGCGGGCCGCCACTGAAAGCGCGGCAAGCGCCGCTTCGACCACTTCGCCGGCTTTGGACACGCCAAGTTCGGATTGTGCGCGACGCACATCCTCTGGCTCGGCAGTCGCATAGATCAGAGGGTTCTTTTCCGGCGCTTGGGTTTTCAGCCAGTCCAGTGCTGCCCCGGGACCGGATTTGGCAAGCTCCAACGGATCCAGCTTGTAGCCGGGCGCCTGAGCCAGATAAGCGGCCACCTGGGCGCGGGTCATCTGCGAGCAGCTGCCCGAAAGCACCAGAGCGCCGTCCGGGACGGACGGCGCGGACCCGCGTTGCGGGGCGCCCTGCCCTTTGGCGTAGAGCGCGGGCAAGGGTTGCGCCACTGCGCTGCCACCGGTCAGCAGCACCATATCCTGACAAGCTTCGGCAATCGTGGCGAGATCCTTATCCGCCACCGCGTCAACGATCACATGAGCGACGCCCTGTTCAGCAAGCTGTTCCAGTGCAGCGCGCAGAGCCTGCGCTCCCTTAGCGATGGTCAGTCGATCCACCAGACCAACCTCGCCACCGACCTGAGGCGCCAACAGACGCATCAGGTTGGAATCCCGCATGGGCGTCAGCGGATGATCCTTCATAGGGCTTTCATGGAGCGGCTGTTGACCGACAAAGAGATTGCCCATGAAGATTGACCGTCCATTTTCCGGGAAAGCCGGGCAATAGATCGTTTGCGCCGCACCCAGATCGGCCATCAGTGCTTCGGCAACCGGGCCGATATTGCCCTCTGGCGTTGAATCGAAGGTCGAGCAGTACTTCCAGAAGAACCGCGAGGCCCCTGCGGACTGAAGCCAGCCAAGAGCTGCGCGGCAGCTGGCGATGGCCTCCTCCCGGGGGGCAGTCCGGCACTTGAGGGCAATCACCTCGAAATCAGCGGCCGTTTCCGCCTCTGTGGCGTCAGGCACTCCGATACGCAAGCTGACAGCCGCGCCGCTGCGCGCAAGCAAGCCTGCCAGATCCGTTGCTCCGGTGAAATCGTCGGCAATACAGCCCAAAACGGCGCTCATCTTTATCCTCCCCTTGGACGCCGCCGCGTCCCCCGCGCGCAGAGTGGCATTCGTCCGAGCGGTCCACAAGGGGGTGCGATGGTTGGGGGATCGGCAGTATCCCTCTGGCGGTGCAGCAAAAAACTTAGACTTGGCACAGAAGTCTGTTAACAGGTTAAGATTGAATTCGCGCCTGAACCCCGGACGACATATGCACATCACGATTCTCAACGGCCCCAACCTGAACCTTCTGGGAACACGCCAGCCCGAAGTCTATGGATCGACCACGCTGAAGGATATCGAAGCGATGTGTTGCGCGAAGGCGCAGACGCTTAGCACCGAGATCGCGTTTCACCAAAGCAACCATGAAGGCACGCTTGTGGATCAGGTCCATGCCGCTCGGACGACCAGTGCCGGGCTGATCATTAACGCCGGCGCCTATACCCATACATCGATCGCGCTCATGGATGCAGTGGCCTCCGTCGAGCTGCCCTGCATCGAGGTTCATCTGTCCAATATCCACGCTCGCGAGAGCTTTCGACATACCTCCTTCCTGTCGCCTGTCGCGCTCGGCCTGATCTGCGGGTTCGGCGCCAAAGGCTATGAACTGGCATTGGAGGGCTTGGTCGCACATTTGCGGAAGGATCCCTCTTGACGCTGGATCACCTGCAAAAACTGGTGTCTGAGACCTCTGTCGACGCAGTGTGGACACAGCATTGCGCGCAGATGGCGGCCTTTGGGTTTGATCGGTTGCTCTACGGGTATTCACGCCTCGCCAATGAGGTCTCCTTTGGGGACCGACAGGACGCGCTGATCCTGAGCAATCATGACCCCGACTATCTGGATCGTTATCTGGCGGAGGATCTGTTGCGGACGGACCCGGTGATCCAATGGGCGGAGGCGCAGGATGGCGCGCTGAGCTGGCGGGATATTCCGGGACATGACGTCGCAGCCACCAATGGAAACGCCCTGCCCTCAATCCAGAGCCTCAATCGCGAGTTCAACATCTCGGTGGGCTACACGATCAGCTTCCGAAATCTCGCGCACCGAGCCTTTGGCGCGATCAGCTTGACCGGCGCGTCAGGTCAGAGCCAGCAAGAGCTCGACTCGATCTGGGCCGAGCATGGCGCGGACATCATTTTGATGAATCGCGTTATGCACCTGACAGTTACGAAGCTTCCGGCTCCGGGCTCGAATCGTTTGACCAAACGTCAACGTGAAGTGCTGGAGTGGGTTGCTCAGGGAAAAACAATCCCGGAAATCTGCGTGCTAATAGGTCGGAAACAAGCAACAGTAGAAAAACACTTGCGGCTCGCGCGCGAAGCGATGAACGCGCAGACGACGGCGCAGGCCGTGCTAAAGGCTTCTGTTCAAAACCAGATCTTCACCTACCGATAGATCGAATACATGAATTTGACCAATAGGTAAGGTTTTCCACACTTTCGTCACAGAGACGTTGGTGGCAGTGTCGTGATGTTCCGTGAGTGGTGGCTTTAGGCCATGGAGCACGTCCTAGGAGTGGCGGCAGTTATTTATTCGTCACCTGAAGACACGTCGGCTGGGGGGAGAATATTGATCAACTCCGCTCAGCCGACATCTCAATCCGTCGAACTAAGTTGAGTGTCGCAGCAGCTTTGCGTTTGGCATGAAAAAGGGGACCGCGATGGGTCCCCTTCGTCAATCATGTCTGAAGGCCTGGATCAGGCGTTCATCTTGGCGACTTCGGCGGCGAAGTCTTCTTCTTCTTTCTCGATCCCCTCGCCCACTTCGAGGCGCACGAACCCGGTCACTTCCACGCCTGCCTCTTTGGCAGCCGCTTCCACGGTCAGGTCCGGGTTCACCACGAAGGACTGGCCCAGCAGGGTCACCTCGGAGAGGAACTTCTTCATCCGACCGACGATCATCTTCTCGATGACTTGCTCGGGCTTGCCGGATTCGCGAGCCTGCTCGGTCAGAACGTTCTTTTCACGCTCGACCAGCGCCGGGTCCAGATCCGCTTCGCCGAGAGAGGCCGGGTTGGCCGCCGCGACGTGCATAGCGATCTGCTTGCCGATGCCATTGTCGGTGCCGTTCAGCGCGACGAGCACGCCGATCTTGCCCATGCCCTCGGTGGCTGG
The DNA here is from genome assembly GCA_038746545.1 of Pseudomonadota bacterium. GTDB lineage: Bacteria > Pseudomonadota > Alphaproteobacteria > Rhodobacterales > Rhodobacteraceae > Dinoroseobacter. Next base: position 77,964 of record JBCDKN010000015.1, on the reverse strand, counting down.
GTTGTGCACATAGCTGACCACGCTCTCGCCGGTCACCTTGTCCATACGGCGCACGGACATGTTCTCACCGATGGTGGCAATCTTCGAGGTCAGGACCTCTTCCACGGTGCCGCCATCAACGGATGCGCCTTTCAGCGCCTCGACACTGTCCACACCCAGGGCGGCCTGAGCAAAGCTCGCCACCATGGCCTGGAACTCGGCATTCTTGGCCACAAAGTCTGTCTCGGCGTTCACTTCCAGTGCGACGGCGGTGCCACCGTCCACGGCAACGGCCACGAGGCCCTCTGCCGCGGTACGGCCGGACTTCTTGGCAGCCTTTGCGAGGCCCTTGGTCCGCAGCCAGTCAACGGCAGCTTCCATGTCGCCGTCATTTTCCGTCAGCGCTTTTTTCGCGTCCATCATGCCGGCGCCGGTCTTGTCGCGCAGCTCTTTTACCAATGCAGCGGTGATCGCCATTTTGGTTTCTCCTGAAATTGATCAACGGGTCGGACCGGGATGTGCCCGGTCCGCATGTCAGTGATGTGACAGGGGCGAGGCCCCGGCCCCTCAGCCTTCGGCGGCTGCGGGCTCTTCGGCGATCGCCTCTTCGACGCTGCCCTCTTCGAGCTCGCCGAGATCAACGCCAGCTGCACCGAGCTGTGCGGACATACCGTCCAGCGCCGCGCGGGCCACGAGATCACAATAAAGCGCGATGGCGCGAGCCGCGTCGTCGTTGCCCGGGATCACGTAGTCCACACCATCGGGGGAGCAGTTCGTGTCCACAACCGCCACAACCGGGATGCCCAACTTGTTGGCTTCGGCGATGGCCAGATCTTCTTTCTTGACGTCGATGACGAAGATCAGATCCGGCACGCCGCCCATTTCGCGGATGCCGCCGAGGGAGGCCTGAAGCTTGCCTTGGTCACGTTCCATGCCGAGGCGCTCTTTTTTGGTCAGGCCCTCAAAGCCCGATTCCATGGCCTCGTCGATGGACTTGAGACGCCCGATGGAGTTCGACACGGTTTTCCAGTTGGTCAGCGTGCCGCCCAGCCAGCGGTGGTTCATGTAATACTGTGCGCAGCGCTCAGCGGCTTCGGCGATCGGCTTCTGGGCCTGACGCTTGGTGCCGACGAAGAGAACACGACCGCCCTTGGCGACGGTGTCGCGCACGGCTTGCAGCGCCTGGTCCAGCATGGGGACGGTCTGCGTCAGGTCGAGGATGTGGATCCCATTGCGGTCGCCGTAGATATACGGGCCCATGCGGGGGTTCCAACGCTGGGTCTGGTGACCAAAGTGCACGCCTGCTTCGAGAAGCTGGCGAATTGTAAAATCGGGAAGCGCCATTCCAAAGTTCCTTTCCGGTTTGCGCCTGAGAGGGGCCATAGAGCAAATGCTCAACCGGCGGACGTCTTGAGGATGTCTCCCTCAAGGGCCCAAGCCCCTCCTGTGAAGTGCGCGTGCTTTACGGCGGTCTGCACGGGATTGCAACCCCTGCCCTGTCTGGGCGATCATCGGCCACGTCAGACCCTGACCCTTTGCCAAGGAAAGCCCATGCCCCTGCCCTCATTTCTCGATGCCCTGCCCGCTCTGGACCTGCCCTTTCCGGACGATGTTGTCACCACCAACGTGGTGCGCTCGGACACGGCGCTTGTCGTGTTCTTTCGGTTTCATCAGGATGTCGAGCTGCCCCCGCATAGCCATAAGGGCCAATGGGGCAGCGTCCTCGAAGGGTCGGTCACGCTGACCATGAACGGCGAAACCCGCACCTATGGCCACGGGGAAAGCTATGACATTCCCTCGGGCACAGAACATGCGGTCAAGGTCACTGCGGGCACCGTGGCTCTGGACATGTTCGAAGAGCCGGACCGCTACCCGCTCCGGGGCTGAGACGCATCTGCTCTCTGGACCCGGCCCGCACGGTGTGAAAGAGCTTGGCCATGGCACACTCTCCTGACGTTCTCTGCATTGGCGCGGTCCTCTGGGATACGGTCGGCCACGCGCCCATCAAGATGAAATCCGGTTATGACGTGCCTGGCCTGATCCGGCGCGTGCCAGGGGGCGTGGCGATGAACATCGCGATGACGCTCTGCCGGTTCGACCTGCTCCCGGCGCTTTTGTCCGCAGTGGGTACGGATGCCGAGGGCGATGAACTTCTCTCCCGGGCGGGCGAGATGGGCATGATCACTGAGCATGTCTATCGCAGCGACCGTCCAACGGACCGCTACATGGCGATTGAGGGCAGCAACGGGCTGATTGCGGCCATTGCCGATGCCCATTCGCTGGAGGATGCGGGCGATGCGATCCTGACCCCACTCGCCGATGGTCGTCTTGGATCGACGGAGCGGCCGTGGCGCGGGATGGTGGCACTGGACGGCAACCTCACCGACGAGATGCTGAACGACATCGCGCGAAGCCCTCTCTTTGCCCGGGCGGATCTGCGGGTAGCTCCGGCCTCGCCGGGTAAGGCCAAGCGACTGTTGCCCTTCCTGTCGGCTTCGGACGCAACGCTGCATGTGAACCTGATCGAGGCCAATCTGATCTCTGACCATCCGAGCCAGACGACACAGCAGGCCGCCTCGATCCTGTTGGGCATGGGCGCGCACCGGGTGGTGATCACCGATGGCGCGAACCCGGCGACGGATGCCTCTGCGCGCCACTCCTTCACCGTCGCTCCGCCCCCCGTGCCCGTGCGCCGGGTGACCGGCGCTGGCGACACCTTCATGGCCGGTCACATGGCCGCCGAGATCGCCGGGGCCGACCCGGAGACCGCCCTTGCCGCCGCGGTGGACGCTGCCGCGCGCTATATCTCGCAATCGGAGACTGAGACCGAATGACCCCCCGCTACGCCCCCGAGGTCGCCGAGGCCCGGGCCGAAGGGCGCCCCCTCGTGGCGCTCGAGTCGACCATCATCACCCATGGGATGCCCTACCCCCAAAACCTCGAGACCGCGCAGCAGGTCGAGGCAGACATTCGGGCGGCCGGGGCCGTGCCCGCGACCATCGCCGTGCTCGACGGGCAACTCCATGTGGGCCTGACCGAGGCCGAGCTATCCACGCTGGCGCAGGCGCAAGACGTGCTGAAGCTCAGCCGCGCGGATCTCGCCTATGCGGTGGCCACGGGGCGCACCGGCGCGACCACCGTCGCTTCGACCATGATCGCCGCCCATATGGCCGGGATCGCTGTCTTTGCCACAGGCGGGATCGGTGGCGTCCATCGCGGGGCGGAGACGAGCTTTGACGTCTCTGCGGATCTTTATGAGTTCGCCCGCACCCCCGTGGCTGTTGTGGCGGCCGGGGCCAAGGCGATCCTTGATCTGCCCAAGACGCTGGAGCTCTTGGAAAGCCTCGGCGTGCCGGTGCTCTGCAACGGAACTGACAGTTTCCCGGCCTTCTGGATGCGCGAAAGCACCCTACCCGCGCCCTTGCGCGTGGATGGGGCTGCCGAGATCGCCGCCTGCATCGCGACTCGCGCCGCGCTTGGCCTGAAGGGCGGTCACCTGATCGCCAACCCGATCCCCGAGGCGGACGCCCTGCCCGAGGATCAGATCCTGCCCGTGATCGAGGGCGCGCTGGCCGAGGCCGACGCCCAAGGGATTGCCGCCAAGGATGTGACGCCATTCCTGCTCGGTCGGATCTTTGAGGCCACGGAGGGCCGCTCCCTCACGGCGAATATCGCGCTTGTGCGCAATAACGCCCGGCTCGGCGCAGAGATTGCCTCCGCTTTGGTCGCGAAGGTCTGAAAAGCGGCTCAACGCCGCGGAGTGGGCAAAGACTGGGCAGTGCGCGCTTGTGCGCGCCCCCTCTGCCGCCTAGATACATCCCGACCGACCCCGTGAGAGCTGGTGCCCGTGAAACTCGACCCCGATCCACGCCAAGTGCCGAAACGCGGCATCTTTGCCCGGCTGCGCGCGAACTTCCTGACAGGGCTGATCGTGATTGCGCCCATCGCGGTGACGGTGTGGCTGGTCTGGTCCGTTGTTGGCCTGATCGACAGCTGGGTGCTGCCTTTCGTGCCCGCGCGCTACAACCCGGTCCTGCTGATCAAGGAGTACTTCGACGTCACCGTGGACATCCGCGGTGTGGGCGTCGTGTTCTTCCTGCTCTTCACCCTGACCATCGGCTGGCTTGCCAAGGGCCTTCTGGGGCGCTCTGTGATCCGCTGGACCGAAGGGGTCGTCACGCAGATGCCCGTGGTCCGATCGGTCTATGGCGGGATGAAGCAGATCGCCGAGACGGTCCTTGCCTCGGGCAGCACCTCTTTCGACAAGGCCTGCCTTGTGGAGTATCCGCGCCGGAATATCTGGGCGATTGCCTTTATCTCAACCTCCGCCAAAGGAGAGATCGCGGCCAAGGGCGAGGATGAGATGATCTCGGTCTTTCTGCCGACGACCCCTAATCCGACCTCGGGTTTTCTGCTTTTCGTGCCGAAGCGCGATGTGAAAGTGCTGGATATGTCCGTGGAGGACGCAGCGAAGCTCGTGATCTCCGCCGGTCTGGTCTATCCGGACACGGACCCCAAGAAGGTCCGTGAACAAGCCTGGATCAAGTCGATCTGATCCTGCGGAAATCGGCGTCGTGGGTCAGTTTCCAGCCGATTTCGACCACCAGACATCCGGCTGAAACCCGATGAAATCGCCATAGGCGGGCAACGCCTCGGGATAGGTGAGATCCGCGTCATGGGCGATGCGTGAGACTTGGCTGTACCAGATCGGGATGACATAGCGCCCGGCGGTCAGCACCCGGTCGAGGGCGCGCACGGCGGCCACGTAATCTTCATGGGTTTCGGAACTCAGCATGGCGTCGATCATCGCCTCCACTGCTGGGTCGGAAATCCCCATCCAGTTGCGCGTGCCGGGCGTCTCGACCCCGTCCGCGCCCCAATAGAGCCTCTGTTCATTCCCGGGGCTCAGGGACAATCCGCGCCGGTAATATGTCATGTCGAAATCATAGTCATCTGTGCGCTCGCGGTACTGCGCGCTGTCCACGGTGGCGGTCGTGATCTCGATCCCCAGACGCTCCAGCGCCTTGGCGTAGATGTTGATCATGGACTGCACTTCCGAGCTGCCCTGCGAGACCAGGATCTCGAAAGTCATGGGCGTGCCATCGGGCCGGGTCATCACGCCTTCCTCGATCGTATAGCCCGCCTCCTCCATCAGGCGTAGGGCCTTGCGGATATTGCGCCGGTTCGCTTCGGATCCGTCCGAAACCGGAAGGCTGTAGCCCTCTAGCGTGCCAGGGATCAGCGTCTCGGCAAAGGGCGCGAGCAGCTCGGCAACCCGGCCTTCGGCACGCCCTTCGCGCATGCCAAGCTCGGAATTCGAGAAATAGGAGGTCGCGCGCGGTTCTTCCCCGCCGTTCAGCGTGTTGTTCATCAGCTCGAAATTGAAGGCATGGATCATCGCCGCGCGCACGCGCCAATCGGAGAAGTCTCCGTCGCGGGTGTTCATGGCAAACCCGATAATGCCCGAGGGGCGCTCATGGGGGATCACCGACTTGACCATCTCGCCCGAACGGATTGCGGGGAAGTCGTATTGCTGGTCCCATTTCGCAGCATTCGTCTCGCGGATCGTGGTGATCAGCCCCGCCTTGAAGGCCTCGAACATGACGCCCGCATCTCCGAAAAACTCCATCCGGATCTCGTCGAGGTTCTGGGTCCCCCGACGATAGGGCACATCATGACCCCAATAGCCCGGGTCCCGGCGCAGGGTCAGGTAGCGCCCGGGCTCAAAGCTGTCGATGACATAAGGCGCGCTGGTGATCGGAATCTCGTCGAGGCCGGAGTCTGCGAAGTCCTTGCCCTCCCATTGCGCCTTTTTCAGCACAGGCCGCATGCCCATGATCAGCGCAAGCTCCCGGTTCGGCTCTACAAAGGTGAAGCGCAGGGTGCGCGCGCCCACAGCCTCCGCTGAGGCGACCTGCGTCCAGGCACCGAGATAGCGCGGATGGCCGACCGTGCCGAGGGTCTCGTAGGACCACAGCACATCCTCCACCGTGACCGGGCTTCCATCGGAGAATCGCGCCTCGGGCCGGAGGGTATATTCCACCCAAAGCCCGTCGGGATCCGCCTCTACCGATTCGGCCAAAAGCCCGTAGAGGGCAAAGGGTTCGTCATAGGAGCGGCCCATCAGGCTCTCATAGGCCAGAAACCGCAATTGCCACGGGACACGGCCCTTTCGGATATGCGGATTGAGGCTGTCAAAGCTCCCGACCTCACCGGTGACGATGCGACCGCCCTTGGGGGCGTCGGGATTGGCGTAGGGCAGAGACACAAAATCCGGTGGAAGCGCAGGGTCGCCATACATAGCGATGCCATGGCTGGGCTCGGCCAGCCCCGCTCCGGTCCATGTGATCACACAGCCGCACAGCAGCGCCCTCAGTCGTTTTGTCGCGCTTAACCGTTTCATGACCTGCTCTGATCCCCATCTCTGCGTGTGGTTTGTTTCAAACCGTAGCGATGCCACATGGGGGCTGCAAACTTTTCCCTTGGATGCGCGCAGGCGATTGCCTATAACAGAGTCACTGCTCGATAGGTTTCTTGCCTGTATGAAACCTGCCTCAATGACTTAACGCCCGCTTCGTGCGGGCGTTTTTTTTGAGCCATACGCGCCCAAACACCAAATTCCTTTGACCCTGCAAGTGGCCATGACGTCTGCCTTTTCGGCGCTCCCGACCGTAGTGGGTGTCGTCGCGGGGTGAGTCGCGCAAGCACTCCGGTCCCGCATAAACCGTCGGAGGCGGCTGTCGCCAGCGCAATGTGGTTCCAAGGCCGTAGTGTCCGGATTGGACTGGGGAACTCTCACAAACTGCGAGGTCACGCCGAGCGCATCCAATAGCCTATCGCATCGCCACATCTCCGGAGGTGCGATGTCGTAAGACCAAGGGGCAAAGGGCCCGCTTTTTGAACCTTGGGCGCGCGTTTGCCAATGCCCAAATCCGGGCCCTCGGGCGCCACCAAGCTCTAGCCATTTTGCAGGTGCAGCATTAAGCTGCGATCAACTGACGCAAAAGGAGGCTCGTTATGGCCCTTACCACCGATCTCAGCGGCAAAACGGCCGTCATCACCGGCTCGAATTCCGGCATCGGCCTGGGCGTGGCGTGGGAACTTGCGCGCGCAGGCGCGGATGTGGTGCTCAACAGTTTTACGGACCGGGACGAGGATCATGCCCTGGCCGCCGAGATTGCAGCCGCGACGGGTACAACCGCGCGCTACATCAAGGCTGACATGTCCAAGGGCGAAGAATGCCGTGCCCTCGTCGAGACTGCTGGCGCATGCGATATCCTCGTCAACAATGCAGGCATTCAGCATGTGGCTCCGATCGATGAGTTTCCCATGGACAAATGGGACGCGATCATCGCGATCAACATGAACTCGACGTTTCACACCACCGCAGCCGCCCTGCCCCTGATGCGCACTGCTGGCTGGGGCCGGATCGTGAATATCGCCTCCGCCCATGGCCTGACGGCTTCGCCCTACAAGGCGGCCTATGTGGCGGCGAAACATGGCGTTGTCGGCATGACCAAGACCGTGGCCCTTGAGACCGCGCAGGAGCCAATCACATGCAACGCCGTTTGCCCGGGCTATGTCCTGACCCCGCTGGTCGAGGCGCAGATCCCGGACACGATGGAGAAATACCAAATGGGCCGCGAAGAGGTGATCAAGAAGGTTATGCTCGAACGCCAGCCCTCCAAGGAGTTTGCCACGGTGGAACAGCTTGGCGGCACCTGCGCGTTCCTGTGCTCGGATGCCGCGGCCCAGATCACCGGAACCACGATCTCCGTTGACGGTGGCTGGACGGCGCTCTGACGCGTCTCCGGGCAATCGGTCCGGACAGGAAATCGCAGAAAGGGAGGCCGCCCATGGCGCGCAAACGGATCAATCTGGCGTTGCAGGGCGGTGGTGCCCACGGGGCCTTCACCTGGGGCGTTCTGGACCGGCTGTTGCAGGAGCCAGAGCTGGAGATCGCCGCGATCTCCGGCACATCGGCCGGCACCCTGAACGGCGCGGCGGTCAAGGCCGCGCTGGCCAAGGGCGGCAGTCACGCGGATGCGCGCGAAAATCTCGATTGGCTCTGGGGACAGATTGGAGGAATCCACGACACGCGCTTTGCCCCCTGGCTGGAGGTGTTTCCGCCCAGCGTCATTGCGGCAGCGCTGGAGTACTCCCCCTACACCGCGCTGGCCGAAACCATGGAGCAGTTTGTCAGCCCCTATGACACACCGTTCGGCGCGCATAACCCGCTCTCGCGGATTGTCGAGAAGTTCAACTATGACAAAATCTGCTGCGATTCCGGGCCGAAATTCCATGTCTGCGCGACCAATGTCCGCACCGGCAAACTGCGGGTCTTTACAGGCCCCGAGATTGGCGAAGCGCCGATCCTCGCCTCCGCCTGCCTGCCAACCCTATTCCGGGCGGTCGAGATCTACGATCCGATGTCAGAGCGGGTCGAGAGCTACTGGGATGGCGGCTATTCCGCCAATCCCGCGCTTGAGCCGCTGACCCAGGATCCGGAGCTGCCGGGTGACGTGGTGATCGTCCATATCAACCCGCTCTACCGCGAAGAGATCCCGAACTCTGCCAAGGAGATCTCCAACCGGGTGAACGAGATCAGCTTCAACTCCTCCCTGATCCAGGAACTCGCGCATATTCAGTCGATCCACGAGATGCTGGCGGATGGGCGGCTGGTCAAAGGCACGATGAAGGATGTGCTGATCCATATGATAGCCGATGACGGGCTGATGGTGACACTCTCGGAGGCGACAAAGATCTATCCCAACCCGGCGGTTATCCTGTCGCTCAAATCCGCTGGCGAAGATGCTGCACAGGCCTTTCTCGATGCGGATCTGCCCTCGGTGGGGCTGCGCCCGACCATCGATCTGGCCAAGATGATCTGCTGACGCTCAGGGCACCTCGCCGCGCCGTTCATGGGCGGTCTTGGTGGCGTCCCACGCCATAAGCGATGGGATGATCCCATCCAGCATGCGATCCGGCGTGAAGGGACCGTAGGAGTTTGCCCCCACAGCAAAGCGCACGCCCACATCGGCCCCGGGCACCTCACGGAACTTGATGACGAAATCATCGGTGAAGTTGAACAGGGTGTTTGCGATGATCTTGCGCAGCTCATCCTGGCTGGCGCCTTCGGGTTGATTGCGGCCCCAATCCACATTCACCCGAATGGCAATGGAGCTGGCCTCGCCGGGCACGCGCACCAGCTGCTCCTTGGTGATCCCAAGGGGGCGCAGCGTCGGGTTGTCGGTGTATTGATAGAGCAGATAGGCACTGGTGGCCGGCAGAGCCGTACACACAATGATCGTCAATAGCGGGTTGTACCGGCGGTTGAAATTATTCATCGACCCAAGATCCCTTCGCGAATGCCATGAGGATCGCGCGCCCGGTTTGAGAAACCGTTAAGAATTCTGATCGAAACGTTTACAAGCTGCGGCAAAACGGCCCTGAAGGGGCCGTTTCTGCGCTCTCAGCCGAGGGAATAGCCCGCCCCACGCACCGTGCGCACGGGATCATCGCCCCCATGCTGGCAGAGCGCCTTGCGCAACCGCCCGATATGAACGTCTACCGTGCGGGTATCCACGTAGATGTCGCGCCCCCAGACCCGGTCGAGCAACTGCTCGCGCGACCAGACGCGGCCGGGCTTTTCCATGAAGGTGGCGAGCAGCCGGAACTCGGTCGGCCCGAGCTTAAGCGCTTGCTCATCGCGGAAGACCCGGTGACTTTCAGCATCCAGCAGAATGTCATCAAAGGTCAGTTGCTGGCCCACGGTCGAGGGCCGCACCCGGCGCAGCTGTGCCCGGACGCGCGCCATCAGCTCGATCACAGAGTATGGCTTGACCACATAGTCATCCGCGCCGGTTTCCAGCCCACGCACCCTGTCGACCTCTTCGGAGCGGGCCGATAGCATAATGATCGGAATCCCGCGCGTGTCGGGCTTGGATTTCAGACGGCGACACACCTCGATCCCCGAGACAACCGGCAGCATCCAATCGAGCACGATGATGTCGGGGCGTTCTTCATCCACAAGAAGCATCGCCTCATCGCCATTCTCGGCCTCCGCCACACGGAACCCCTCAGCATCGAGGTTATAGGACAGCACCTCACGCTGCGCCGGTTCATCCTCTACGAGCAAAACGGTGGGCTGCTCGGACATCTGCGTACCTCGCTGGGGTTACTTGACGCTGGTGCGGTCGAGTTTGGGGCGGTCGTCATCCGGGATCTCACCGCTGACCATGTAGATGACCTGTTCGGCGATGGAGGTGACGTGGTCGCCCATGCGCTCGATATTCTTGGCGATGAAATGCAAATGCATGCAGGCCGTGATGTTGCGCGGGTCTTCCATCATATGGGTCAGGAATTCGCGGAAGAGCGCGTTATACATCTGGTCGACTTCCTGATCGCGCAGACGGATCGCTTCGGACATCTCCACATCGAGGCGCAGATAGGCATCCAGCGCATCGCGGAGCATCATCTCCACATCCTTGGCCATGCGCTTGATGGAACCCGCGGAATTGCCCACGGGCTGCAGCTGCACGAGGATCGAGGTGCGCTTGGCCATGTTCTTGGCATAGTCGCCGATCCGCTCGAGATTGGCGGACATCTTCATGACCGTCAGCACGACGCGCAGGTCCCCGGCGGTGGGGGCGCGCAGAGCGATCAGACGCGCGGCCTCCTCGTTGATCTGCTCTTCCAAGAGGTCGATCTGCTTGTCGCGTTTGCGGACCGTCTCGGCAAGCTCCTCGTCGCGCTCCGCAAGCGAGCGAGCGGCATCGACGATCTGCTCCTCGACCATCCCGCCCATCTTCATGATCAGGGCCTGGATCGCTTCGAGATCCCGGTCAAAGGCCGAGGCGATATGCGCGCTGTCGATAACCATTACCCAATCCGTCCTGTGATGTAGCTTTCGGTGCGGGGATCTTCGGGGTTGGTGAAAATCGTCCCGGTCTCGCCATACTCGACCAGATTGCCGAGGTGGAAAAAGGCCGTGCGCTGGCTGACCCGCGCGGCCTGTTGCATGGAGTGTGTAACGATCACCACCGAGTAGCGTTGCCGCAGCTCGTCGATCAGCTCCTCGACCTGGGCTGTCGCGATCGGGTCAAGGGCTGAGCACGGCTCGTCCATCAAAAGAACCTCAGGGCTCGTCGCCACGGCCCGCGCGATGCAGAGACGCTGCTGCTGCCCGCCCGAGAGGCCGGTGCCTGGCGCGTCCAGCCGGTCCTTGACCTCGTTCCAGATGGCCGCGCGGCGCAGGGATTTCTCAACGATCTCATCCAGCTCAGCCTTGTTGCGGCTCAGCCCGTGGATCCGGGGCCCGTAGGCTACATTGTCATAGATCGACTTGGGGAACGGGTTGGGTTTCTGGAACACCATGCCGACCTTGGCGCGCAGCTGCACCGGGTCGACCTTGGGGTCATAGATATCCTCACCATCGATCCGGATGTCGCCCTCGATCCGGGCCACATCAATCGTGTCATTCATCCGGTTCAGGCAGCGTAGAAAGGTCGACTTGCCACAGCCCGAAGGGCCGATGAAGGCGGTCACGGTCTTGTCGAGGATATCGACATCCACATCCTTGATCGCGTGGGTCTCACCGTAAAAAACCTGCACACCGCGGGCGGCAATCTTCTTTTCTTCCTGCACTGCTCTCTCCGTCAGACGCATATCGTTCATGGGTCGCTCTCCCAATTACCAGCGGCGCTCGAAGCGACGGCGCAGTAGGATCGCGATCGCGTTCATGATGAGCAAAAAGACGAGCAGCACAATGATCGCGCCAGAGGCACGCTCGACAAAGGCGGGGTCGGACCGTTGGGTCCAGTTATAGACCTGCACCGGCAGAGCCGAGGCCGGATCGAAGAACCCTTCGGGCGGACCGGCGGGGTATTCGCGGACAAAGGCCACCATCCCGATGAGCAGGAGCGGCGCGGTCTCGCCCAGAGCCTGCGCCAGACCGATGATCGTACCCGTCAGGATGCCCGGGGCTGCGAGGGGCAGCACGTGGTGGAAGACCGACTGCATCTTGGACGCGCCAATCCCCAGCGCTGCGTCCCGGATCGAGGGAGGCACGGATTTCAGCGACGCACGGGTCGAGATGATGATCGTCGGCAGCGTCATCAGCGTCAGCACCAGACCACCGACGATCGGCGCCGATTGCGGAAGACCCGCGAAGTTGATGAAGATCGCCAGACCCAGGATCCCGAAGACGATCGACGGCACCGCAGCAAGGTTCGAGATATTCACTTCGATCAGGTCGGTGAGCCGGTTCTTCGGCGCGAATTCTTCGAGGTAGATCGAGGCGGCGACACCGATGGGCAGCGCAAGGCAGAGCACCACGAGCATCATGTAAAGACTGCCGAGGATCGCCACGCCGAGACCCGCGGCCTCGGGCCGCTGACCAGAGGCATCCGGGTTGGTGAAAAAGGACCAGTTGAACCGCTTCTCCAGCGTGCCGAGCTCCTGCAGGGCATCTGTGAGCAGCAGTTGCTCAGGCGAGACGTTCTTGTCGAGAGCCGCGGTCTCCATGGTCACGCGGCCCTTGAGGTAACCGTCGATCCGGCCATTCGCCAGAAGCTCGAAGGTCTGAGTCGTGCCGACCACCTCGGAGTTGGCCAGAACGAAGTTCCGCAGCTGAGCCGGGGCATCCTTCGAGATGATCGCGCCCGCTTGCTTGGTGCTGAGCCCTTCGATGGCGATCCCGTTCTCTTCGAGCTTCTTGCCCATCGCGGTCGCGATCAGCGGTGCGTAGCCAAAGGTCGAGACTTTGCGCATCACCGACAGATCGCGCTCGCCGGACTTGTCGAGCTTCTCTTCAAGCAGCTCGATCTCCAGCGTGACATAGGTCTGCTGGAACGCGCTCAACCCGTTGGACAGGATCGAGGCCAGCAGGAGGACCAGCGCAAGGATGCCAGTGACCACTGCGGCCATGCCATAGACCTTGAACCGGCTTTCGGCAGCGTTGCGTTTCTTGGTCCGCGCGTCCTGCACCAGCAGCGAGGACTTCTTGGGCTGGGACGGGGCGGCCCCGCCGAGGCTTGCGTCGCTCATTCGTACTGCTCCCGGTACTTGCGGACGATGTAGAGGGCGAGAACGTTGAGCCCCAGCGTGATAACAAAGAGGGTCAGACCCAGCGCAAAGGCGACCAGCGTCTCGGGCGAGGCGAAATCCGTATCCCCCGTGAGCTGGCTGACGATCTTCACCGTCACTGTGGTCATGGCCTCGAACGGATTGAGGTCGAGCTTGGCTGCCGCCCCTGCCCCGAGGACCACGATCATGGTCTCCCCAATGGCCCGCGAAGCGGCGAGCAGGATCGCCCCGACAATGCCCGGCAGGGCGGCAGGAATAACCACCTGTTTGATGGTCTCGCTCTGGGTCGCTCCGAGACCGAGGGAGCCGTCGCGCATGGCCTGAGGTACGGCGTTGATGATGTCATCGCTGAGCGAGCTGACAAAGGGGATCAGCATGATGCCCATGACGATGCCCGCGGTCATGACGCTGGAGCTCGACTGGCCCAGCCCCATGGGCGCAGCGAAATAGTCCCGCAAGAGCGGCCCGACCGTGATCAGCGCGAACAAGCCGTAAACGATGGTCGGGATGCCCGCGAGGATCTCGATCAGCGGCTTGGCCACCGAGCGGATCTTGGGTCCGGCATATTCCGACATGTAGATCGCGGCGAAAAGCCCGATCGGCACGGCCACCAGCAAGGCGATGAAGCTAATATAGAGCGTACCCCAGAGGAGCGGGATGATCCCCAGCTCCGACGCCCCGCCCCGGCCGCTGAAGCTCGGGTTCCAAGTCGTGCCGAAGAAGAAGTCCGTCCACTGGTACTGGGTGAAGAAGTTCCGCGTCTCGAACAGCATGGACAGGATGATGCCCAGCGTCGTCAGGATCGCGATGGAGGAGGCAATGATCAGCAGGGCCAGGATCGCCGCTTCGACCGTGTTGCGGGCGCGGAAATCCTTGTGGGTGCGCAGAACCGAGATGCCGAGGCCAAGGGCCGCGATGCCCAGAACAACCACCGTCATCCACGAGCCGAGAGAGGCGCTCATTGCGCGGAAACTCTGGGAGGCCTGCAGGGTCGTGGCCTCCACATCGCTGCCAAGGGCGACGCCGACCTCTCCCAGGACCTTGCGGACATCCGTCGTCTCGGCCCGGATCGCGCCGGCCTCGGTTTCGGTCATGACGCCTTCGGCGACCGCCGTGTCGAGGCCCTCGGCAATCCGGCGCACATCGCTCATCACCAGCGAGAGACTGCTGTCTTCGGAAATCGCACTTTCCGGGATCAGGGAGGCGACGCGGCTCTCGATCAGACCAGGTTGGACCAACAACCATGTCACCATGATCAAAAGCGCCGGGGCCACGGTGAAGAGCACGACATTCATGCCGTAGTAGTTGGGCAGCGAATGCAGCACCCGGGCGTCGCCGCCCGCCGCAGACATGGCCCGTTGGCGACCCAGCACGTAACCGACGGCGGCCAGTACGAGAATGGTCACTATGATCCAGAGAACCGGCATGTCCGCTCCCAGCGTCTAAAAAGGGGTGTCGTCGTGAAAAGAGGGGCGGTGATCCGCCCCTCTTGCGTTGAACGCGGTGGCTTACATCGCCTCGCCAGAGGCCACGATGGCCTGTGTGTCACCCAGCTCCGGGTCGGACACGAGGCCGTAAGCGGCCAGAGGGCCGTCAGGACCGGCAATCTCGTCAGCCACAAAGAATTCGGCGAATTCCTGCAGGCCTGGGATCACGCCAATATGCGCTTTCTTGATGTAGAAGAACAGCGGACGGGAGACCGGGTACTCGCCAGCCGCGATGGCTTCGGTGGTCGGAACGATGCCGTTCATGGTGGCCACGGTCAGCTTGTCGGTGTTGTTCTCGTAGAAGGCCAGGCCGAACACGCCGATGCCGTCCTTGTCGCCGTCGATCCGTGCGAGCGTCTCGGTGTAGTCGCCGTCGATATCCACGGAGCGGCCATCGGTGCGCAGAGCCATGCATTTTTCTTCTGCGGTGTCCTCATCCACGCCGTTGTCGAGCATCGCCTGGAAGAACCCACCGTCTTCACAACCCTGCAGGATCACTTTCTCTTCGAAGACTTCGCGGGTGCCGTGCTTGGTGCCGGGCACGAAGGCCTGGATTTCCTGCGCCGGGAAGGCCGGGTTCACCTGGTCCCAGGTGGTGAACGCGTTGGCAACCAGCTCACCATTGATGAAGTGCTCGGCGGCCAGGGCCTTGTACCAGTCCTCGGGGGTGAACTCGAAAGAGGGACCATTGATGTCGGAGGCGAAAACGATGCCGTCATAGCCGATGCGCACTTCCACGATGTCAGTCACGCCGGCTTCTGCGCAGGCGGCAATTTCGCGGTCGCGGATCTTGCGGGATGCGTTTGCGATGTCGATGGTGGTTTCGCCCACACCTTCGCAGAAACGCTTGAGGCCAGCGGAGGAGCCGCCGGATTCAACGACCGGTGTCGGGAACTCGAAGTTCTCGCCGAACGCTTCAGCCACGATGGCAGCATAGGGCAGCACGGTGGAGGACCCTGCCACCTGAACCTGGTCGCGCGCAGAAGCGGCGGTGGCCGCAACAACGGCAACGGCAGCAACAGAGGCGGCGAGTTTTACATAAGACATAAGATTGCTCTCCTAGGTAGGTCTGAAGGCGCCGTGTGATCCGGCACTCGCTGGTGTCCTAGGCGCCTTTGGCAATGCTTTTGTTAAAGTTTTGTAACGCTTTTATGACGGCTGCGATTGTCACAGTACAGGCGTGCCACAGAGGTCAGGCAAAGTCCGGCAAAGGATCCTCAGGCAACGGGAATAATCACTGAAAAACAGGAGCCTGCGCCCTCTTCACTGGTGATGTTCATACGACCGCGATGGCGTTGTACGATATGCTTGACGATAGCCAGCCCCAGACCAGTGCCCCCAAGCTCGCGAGATCGATGAGCATCGACTCGGTAAAACCGCTCGGTCAGGCGCGGGATATGGTGCGACGCGATTCCCGCACCATGGTCCTGCACGTCCACCCGCAGGCTGCGCGTGCGCAAATAGAGGTCCTGGGGCACGACCGACAGGGCCACCTCCACGGGTGCGGTCTCGCCGCCGTATTTCAATGCGTTCTCGATCAGGTTATTGAACACCTGCCGAAGCTGGTCCGTATCGCCGCGCACTTTGTCGATGGTTGGATCAATGGCGCTGAGATTGAGATGCACCCTCTCTCCAGCCCCATCCGTCGAGAGTGTTGCCACTGACGCGCTTAAAATCTCGCCCAGATCCACCGTGTCATCCGGCATCTGGCGTTCCGAGAACTCCACCCGGCTGAGGGAGAGCAGATCTCCAACCAGCCGGTTCATGCGCTGCGCCTCTCGAGCCATGACCGACAGAAAACGATCCCGGGCGGCTGCGTCCTCGCGCGCTGGCCCCTGGAGCGTGTCGATGAACCCCAGAAGTGCTGTGAGCGGCGTGCGCAATTCATGGCTGACATTGGCCACGAAATCACGCCGCATCTGACCGGCCTCGTAGACCGGCGTGACATCCTCGAGCGAGACCAGAACTCCCCTCGGTTTATCCCCCTCTAGAAGCGCTGCGGTGACCCGAAATTTTCGCTCGCTCACCGGGCCAGAGACTGTGTATTGGCCGACAACCTTGCGCCCCTCCGAGACCGCCGCATCAATGGCCCGTAGGATCGCGGGCTGGCGTAGCGCAGTGACATAATGGCGGCCTTCGATCTCGGATCCGAAAATCTCGCATGCTGCTTCATTCGGCACCTGCACTCTGAAATTCGCACCCACAAAGAACGCCGGAATAGGGATCGCCGACACGATTTTTCCGATTTCGAACTCAGCCATTTTCGCCACCTTATGCCTGTTGGGCGGCAAGGTTTCTGACGTGCACGTCAAAAACAAGCGGCTTTTCATTCAAATCCGCATGCGTCACATTTTCCTGAGGGTAGGAGAAAACACGGTGCGTAGAGACAAACGGGCTCTGAAGACGGCCAGTGAGGGATAGAGGATTACATGCAAGACAGGACTGATCTGCGTTCAAAAGTGCTCCGGCCTGCGCAATTCAATACCCAGACGAATGTGTCCCGTCCGGTGCTTTGCATCGACTTGGCGCCCGCGCAAACCAGGGTCGTGCGGCGCCATTTATCCGAACCCGATGTTCAGTTGCAGGCACTCCGCTATGGCGCGCTATGCGACGATTCCCTCATGAAGTATCGACCGGAATTGATTGTAACTCCCTTGTTTTCCGAACGTTTCGACGCAGTCGATGTAGCTGAAACCCTCGCCTTCGCCGGGTATTACGGGGAGCTTTGGGCCATCGGTCCGGCTCTGCCCAACCCCAAGCTGATCGAGCGGGAATTGCGTGATGTGGCGCAAAACATTCTGTGCCGATTGATCGTCGAAGATGCCTCGACACGGACCGGAACCGGCGACTGATCGCCGATGCGGCGCTTCGACGCTCAGCGTTGTTTACTTACCGGAAACAATGTGATGATTCGGAGCTGCAGTAGTCCCTGATGAACCGTTTTATCTCCGCCCATAGGCGAGAGCTTGCCTAAAGTTGTGTTTTTCACGCAACAATAAGGTCAACATGTCGTAAATTCGACATGCTGCTTTCCGTAACGTCAATTCTGCCGTCAGACCGTCTGCAGCCCCGCCCGGAAGCGGCGCATGTTCGTCTGATACCCTTCCGCCGAGAGAAGCAGACCACTCTGCGCCGCAGCATCGAGCGTGCGCACAATTTTCCCCGGCGCGCCCATCACGAGACTGCCATCCGGGATCTCCTTGCCCTCGGTGATCAGCGCCCCTGCCCCGATCAGGCACCCCGCGCCGATCCTGGCACCGTTCAAAACAGTCGCGCCCATTCCGATCAGGCTTCCATTCCCAATCGTGCAACCATGGAGCATGGCCTTGTGACCGATCGTGCAGTTCGTTCCGATGGAAAGCGGAAACCCTATATCGGTATGCAGAACACAAGCCTCCTGAATGTTGGAGCCCGCGCCCACGCGAATTTCCTCGTTGTCGCCCCGCAAGGTCGCGCCGAACCAGACAGAGCTGCCCTCCTCCATCACAATGCGGCCGATCAGATTGGCATCGGGGGCTACCCAGTAATCGCCAGAGGCCGGGAATTCCGGGGCGACCCCGTCCAATGCGTAGATCATGTCTTCTCCTCCTCGAATTCCTGCTGAAGCCCGCGCACATGCCCCTGCAAACCCGGCTGCTGCGCCCGGCGCAGACGCTCCGCCGAAACGATGCATTTCAACTGCGCCGCCGTCTCGTCGATATCCTCGTTCACCAGCACATAATCATAGCTGTCCCAATGGCTGATTTCGTCCCAGCTCTTCTGCATTCGCTTTCCAATGGTCTCGGCCGTGTCCTGGCCTCGCGATTCCAGCCTACGGCGCAGCTCACGGATAGAGGGCGGAAGGATGAAGACCGACAATGTGTGTTTGCCCAGATCCGAGTTCCGGATCTGCTGCGCGCCTTGCCAGTCGATATCGAAAAGCACATCGCGCCCCCCGGTGATCGCCGCCTGCACCGGTGCCACCGGGCTGCCATAGAAATTCCCGAAGACATGGGCGTGTTCCAGCATCCCGCCGGTGCCCACCAGTTCGCGAAAAGCGCTCTCACTGAGGAAGGTATAATCCTTGCCGTTCACCTCGCCCGGGCGCGGAGCACGGGTGGTGGCGGAGACCGAGAAGGACAAGGTCGGGTCCCAGGCGATCAAACGCTTGGCGAGGGTCGACTTCCCCGCTCCCGATGGCGAAGACAGGATGATCAGAAGTCCCCGTCGCGAAAGATGTAGGTTCACCGGCGTCCCCCATAGCGGCCCATGTGCTCGCCCCGTTCTTAGAGGGCGCGCCAGGGCGCGGCAACCGCAGGGCGATCACTCGAGGTTCTGCACTTGCTCCCGCATCTGATCGATCCGAATCTTCATGTCGAGCCCGATCCGGGTCAGCTCCGTGTCATTGGCCTTGGAGCAGAGCGTGTTCGCTTCACGGTTAAATTCCTGCATCAGGAAGTCGAGTTTCCGCCCCTTTGGACCGTCCGCGTTAAGAATTTCGCGCGCCCCGGAAATATGGCTGTTGAGTCGCTCCAACTCCTCAGCCACATCAGCCTTAACGGCCAGCAGCGCCAATTCCTGCGCGATACGGGCCGGATCAGGAGCCTCCTGGGCGGCAAGATCGAGCACCGATTGCAGGCTCCTTTGGAGCTGCACGGCCTGCCGTTCGGCCCGTTGTGGCAGGAGCGCGCGCGCCTCCGAGACCATGGCGTCCAGCGCATCCAAAGTGGCGAGCAGCGTCTCGGCTGTGCTTTTCCCCTCGCGGGTGCGGGCGGCGATGAACTCGGGACAGGCCAGATCAAACTCCGCCAGCAGCGCTCCGCTCAAGGCTGCGAGTTCCTCTGTATCCGGTTGGGCGATCTCGCTCACACCCCGAAAATTCAGAATATCCAATGCATTGGGAGCGGGAAGGGCCAGCTCATGCTCTTTGGCCCGCTGGGTGACCGAGGCGATTGTGGCGAGTGCGGCGTCCAGGGCGGCCTCGTTGATCGGCTGCGCCGTATCCTGGGCGCGCGACAGGCGCAGGGAGACCGTGACAGAGCCACGGGTGACGTCCTTAGATATCCGCTTGCGGAGGGTTTGGTCGAGCCCCGGGATCCAGTCGGGCACCCGGATTTTCAGGTCGAGGCCCCGGGCATTCACGGATTTCAGGTCCCAGGTCCAGACCCAGTACCCCAGCGCCCCTTCGCGGGCGGCGAACCCTGTCATGGACCTAGTCATGGAGATTAACCATTGGCGAAAAATACCGATGCAATTTTCGCGAATTTCCCGGTATTAAGACTTGAGTAATCATTATGCGAGTAACGGTTAACACCAGACGCTTGCAACGACAACTCCGGCATAAGCGGTCACCGGAGTAAGGAGAGTAAGCGTGTCGGATATTGGTCAGGTCACATCCAAGATGGAAAACGCCGTCGTGTCTTTGAATAAGAAGAAAGCAACGCTGCGCAGCAAGATCCTCCTGGACGTCATGGAGTACTGGGAGAGTATGCGCGATGGCGACAGCCTGCCCCGGCGCGCCGATATCGATCCGCGCCGGATCGAGGGCGCACTGCCCTACGCTTTCATCCTCGAGGAAATTGCACCAGGCCTCGCGCGGTTCCGGGTGGCCGGTGGCCATCTGAACGACCTGATGGGGATGGAAGTCCGCGGCATGCCGATCAGCGCGATTTTTACCCATACCCAGCGCAACCGCCTGCTGCCGATGATCGAGAAGGTGTTCCGCGCACCCTGCTCGCTGGAGTTGAGCCTGTCCTCTCGCAAGGCCGGTGAAGAGGCCACAGAGGCCGAGATGCTGATCCTGCCGCTGCTGGATGATGATGGGCGTCCGACCCGCGCACTGGGTTGTCTCGTGGCCCGTGGTCCGCTCCTGTCGCCGCCCTACCGGTTCCAGGTGACGCAGTCGCGCAGCACCCCGCTGCCGCATCCGGTTGTTGCCGAAGAGTCCGAACGTCCGCAACTGCGCCCTGAGGATCATGCCCTCGAAGGTTTCCACGAGCCCGCGCAGCCCTATGCTCCGGCACCGAGCGCGCCGACGCCTGCGGCCACCGCGGGGCGCGAACTGCCGTCCTATCTGAAAGTTGTGAAGTAGAAAGACGCCGGACGTTTCAGCGGTTCACGGCTGACCTGGCACACCCAAGGTAAGGCGCCCCGCCCGTCCCATAGGACCGGCGGGGCGTTTTGCTTTAGGCGGTCCGCTTGGCCGCGTCAGCGGCGCTGCGGTGTTTTTCAATTTCCTCGGCCACAAGGAACGCCAGCTCGAGCGATTGGCTCGCATTCAGGCGTGGATCGCACGCGGTGTGATACCGGCTCGACAAATCCTCATCCGAAACTGCGCGCACACCACCGGTGCATTCGGTCACATCTTTACCGGTCATCTCGAAATGGACGCCGCCGGGATAGGTCCCTTCGGCATTGTGGACGGCAAAGAACTCCTGCACTTCGCGCAGCACGCTCTCGAAGGGGCGGGTCTTGTAGCCCGAGGCGCTCTTGATCGTGTTGCCATGCATGGGGTCGCAGGACCAGACGACCTTGGCGCCCTCTTCCTCGACCGCCTTGATGAGACGCGGCAGATGCTCGCCCACGGAACCCGCACCAAAGCGCGCGATCAGCGTGAGACGCCCGGGGATGTTGTCCGGGTTCAGCTTGGAGATCAGTACCTTCAGATCGTCCGCCGAGATCGACGGGCCGCATTTCAGGCCGATCGGGTTTTGCACGCCGCGGCAGAACTCCACATGAGCACCGTCCGGCTGTCGCGTGCGGTCGCCGATCCAGATCATGTGACCGGACCCGGCCAACGGATGACCGGAGGTGGAATCGATCCGGCAAAGCGCCTCTTCGTATTCCAGCAGCAATGCCTCATGCGACGTGTAGAAATCCACCGAAGACAGGGTATGCGCCGTGTCCTTGTTCACACCAGCGGACTGCATGAAGTCCAGCGCATCGGCGATCCGGTTGGCCATATCCGCATAGGCGGCAGCCTTCTGGCTCTCGACAAAGCCCAACGTCCAGCCATGGACATGGTTCACATCTGCATAGCCCCCATGAGAGAACGCTCGCACGAGGTTCAGGGACGCTGCCGCCTGAGTATAAGCCTGCAGCATCCTGGCCGGATCAGGGATCCGCGCCTCAGGAGTGAAGGCGATGTCGTTGATGATATCCCCGCGGTAGCTCGGCAGCTCCACATCACCCCGGGTCTCAGTCGGCGCAGAGCGTGGCTTGGCGAATTGCCCAGCCATACGACCGACTTTGACAACGGGCATTTTTGCCCCGAACGTTAGCACGATCGCCATTTGCAGCATCACCCGGAAGGTGTCGCGGATCTGGTCAGTTTCGAACTCGCCAAAGCTCTCTGCGCAATCACCGCCCTGCATCAGAAACGCGCGCCCCTCGGCAACTTCGCCCAAGGCACGGGTCAGACGGCGCGCTTCACCGGCAAAGACCAGCGGCGGATACTTTGTCAGCTGCGCCTCCACGGCGGCCAGAGCCGCCGGGTCCGTATAATCGGGCATCTGTACCCGAGGTTTCGAGCGCCAGCTCGACTTGTTCCACGTCGATGCCATCCTATTCCTCCACGGATTGCAGATTGAAGTGGCGCTCTCCTTACGCCACTGGTTCGACCTTGCCAATCCGCATTCGCGATCTACGGACATGCGATTTTCCGCGCTCCTCGGACCGCCAGGCATTGCGCCCGCGCGCCAAATCTAGTCTCGTGTCCCGAAAATGGGGATGACGACATGACGAACGAGGTGCCGCCGCTATCTCGTGTAAAGAGCAATCTGGAGCCGGCTGCCCTACTGCGGCCCAAGCGCTATGTCTTTGTCCTGCTGGAGAACTTCACGATGCTCTGCTTTGCTTCGGCGGTGGAGGCCTTGCGGATTGCCAACCGGATGTCCGGGCAAGACCTTTATACCTGGCGCCTTGCAGGCGAAGGCGGGGACACAGCCTATTGCTCGGCCGGGGTGGGCTTCAAACTCGATATGGATCTCGAGGAACTCGCACGGGATGACGTGGTGTTCCTCTGTGGCGGGCTGGATGTAAAAAACGCCTCCACCAAGACATTGTTGAACTGGGTCCGGCGCGAAGCACGTCGCGGCGTAGTGACGGCGGGATTATGCACCGCGGGCTACACGCTGGCCAAGGCGGGTCTGCTGGACGGCAAGCGCGCGACGATCCATTGGGAAAACCATGACAGCTTTCTTGAGGAGTTCGACGAGATCGAGCTGACGAAGTCCGTCTTCGTGATGGATGGCAACCGCTACACCACCGCTGGCGGGACGGCCTCAATCGACCTGATGCTCAAGATTATCGCCGATGATCATGGAGAGGATCTGGCCAATGCGGTGGCAGATCAGCTGATCTACACCACCATCCGCACGGATCAGGACACTCAACGGCTGTCGACTCCGACCCGGATCGGTGTGCGCCACCCCAAGCTGAGCAAGGTCATCCAGATGATGGAGGCCAATATCGAAGAGCCGATCAGCCCCTCGACGCTCGCCGCCGATATCGGAATGAGCACCCGGCAGCTCGAACGCCTCTTCCGGCGCTATCTCAACCGCTCTCCCAAGCGGTACTACATGGAACTGCGCCTGCAAAAGGCGCGCAACCTTCTGATGCAGACCGATATGAGCGTGATCAACGTGGCGCTGGCCTGCGGCTTCACCTCGCCTTCGCATTTTTCGAAATGTTACCGGTCGCAGTATAACACCACACCCTACCGCGAGCGCGGCGCCCAATCGGGCCGTTTGTCGGTCTGATTTTCGCCCCAACGCTGTCTTCACGGCGATCTAACGGACGCCGCTCAATGCTCCCTCACCCGCAGAGTATCGCGGGACTTATAGGAGTATTTAACCATGAAAACTTTGATTGCTGCGCTTTTCGCGCTTTGCATATCCGGTCCGGCCCTCGCCGCATCGGTCGATTTTGAAGGCCTACCCACCAGCTTTAACGGGACCACCTTCACGGTGGATGGCTTTACGTTCAACACGACCGCCCCTTCCGAAGTGCGGATCTTTGACGACAATCCCGGCACGCGCACGACCTATGTCCTCTCCTGTCAGCCCGGTGATTGCGGCAATCCGCTCGAGATCGTGTTCCCCAATGCGACGGACATGTTCTCCATGAACATCGTGTCCGATGAAGGCCCGAATTCCTCACTGACTCTGACCTTCACCACCGCCTCGGGCATGGTGATGGACAGCTTTAGCAGCTTCGATTTCGTGAGCGAGACCAAGGATTTCTACACCATTGCTGGTCTTGATCAGGCCACCAGCGTTCTGCTGACCCCGGTGGGCGAGCCCTCGGGCTTTGGCTACGACGATATCCGCATCGACGCCACGAGCCCGGTGCCGCTGCCGATGCCCGCGCTTTTGCTGCTTGGAGGGCTTGGTGCGCTGGGTCTTGCCCGGCGGCGCAAACAGGCTGCCTGAAAGCTGCCTGACATAAGGGTCTGACCGCCGGGTTTGATCTCGTTTGGCGCTGGTGGGGCGCAGGGATTGAGCCAGCCGGTCGACCCGGCAGAGCAGCGAACCGTGGTGGGGCCGCTGCTCTGTCCTTTCCTGACAGAGGAACCCGGGCGCGCGCTACCTGTGCCGCGCCTCCGCCAGCCACGTGGCAGGCACTTGGGTCGCAAACCGGTCGCGACAGAACTGGTATTGCGGCGCAAGGTCCTCGGCAAAGCGGGCAAACGCCTGTTCCGGCAAGGGCAGCTTTACCCGTGTTTCGTTCAAACACTCTGTCTGCCTGGACGCGGCAAAGGGCAGATCCAGAAAGTCGCTCAGCCTGCGCAGGGCCGGATCTATAAAGAAGTCTTCGTAAAACAAATGCAGCACGTCACCCTCGGCGAACACCGCATCGAGCGCGCGAACTGTCTGCGCGTAGTCCGCCCGGGCCCGAACAGCTGGATGTGCGGCAAGGCGCGACCAGTCGCGTCGCGCGTCATTCTCGGCGCTCAGCTGTTGCAGGTGCCTGAGCTGTGACCAGAGACGCTCCACCGGATCACGCATCAGAAACAGGATCTTCACCCTCAGCCCCTGCGCTGCGCAGAAGGACTTCAAATAGGCGAAACCATCTTCGCCGATCGCAGAATAGCCCGGCGTGATATCGCAGACGACCCGCGTGTCTTCGGTGGCAAGACTGGCGAAATGATCAAAATAGGCGTCAGGCGCGTGGATCATCCGGACACGGTCGAGACTGGCCTGCAACAGCGCGTTCTCACGAATCTGATCCGGCTCGGCCGCTGCCGCCTTCAAATGAAACTCCAATCGCTTCATGGCAAAGCTGTCCGGATCCCCGAGGGCGAATTCCGGAAACTTCGCGTCAAAGAAGTGTACTTCTTTCAACGGCGAAACTGCGACATCCGGGCGGGCTTCAAGGTAGCTGTGAAGCCAGCTTGTTCCGGTTTTCGCGGCTCCGATACAGACCAGCAGGGTCTTGCCGTCAAAACGGTCCATTCTGCGCGCGATGGTCATAGCATTTCCTCCGAAAGGCGTTCGGTCGCCCGGCCCCAGGGAGGAGGCGCGACCGACCGAAGCTACGTTTTGCAAGCGAGGTTTGCGTGTCTTGGCACACGCAAGGACTGGCTAGAGCATGAACTCGAACCCGTCGCCGAAATCCGGCGGCACGTTCCCGTCCCAATCCGCGTCGCGACCGGTATCGACCGGTGTCTTGGCGCGGCTCTCGGACAGCGAAAACTCTGTCTCGAGATAGCGGGCGATGGCGTCATTGATCATGTCGCCCTCATCCCCTCTTTCACCGTTACTCTTGATAAACTTAAACGAAAAGCTGCTATCTTCGGGCATGGTCTGCTCCTCAATTGCCCTAAAAACAGGGCGTTACTGATACTACACGGCGCTGCGGAGCTTTGGGATCGAGCCGCGTCGTCGTGTGAGGAACTGTCTAGATTGGAAATATTTCTGACGGATGTCCGGGATTGTATCAGTTTTGTCGATACGGAAACGCTTGGTATCGGCGAGGCCTGCGGTGCTACTGCGCCGGTCGCATGCGATAGAGCGCGCCGTTTCCGACACTAAGAAACCAGATTGCCCCATCGGGGCCTTCGCGCACATCGCGCAGGCGTGCGGTGCTGTCGCCTTCGATCTCTTCCTCGGCAAAGCTGCCCGCTTCCAGCCGGGAAAGGTAGCCGAATTTCAGGCTTCCGACGAAGAAGTCTCCGCGCCATTCGGGCCAGAGCGCGCCGGAATAGATCATCATGCCCGACGGTGCGATGGAAGGATCCCAGAAATGGTCCGGTTGCTCCATCCCCGGTTTTGAGCTGCCCTCTCCGATCCGGAGGCCAGAATAGTGGCGGCCATAGGAGATCACCGGCCAGCCGTAATTCGCCCCGCGACGCACTTGGTTGATTTCGTCCCCGCCTCGCGCGCCATGTTCTACCACCCAGAGGTTGCCGGCGGGGTCGAGCGTCGCTCCCTGAGGGTTTCGGTGGCCGTAGGACCAGATTTCGGGCTGTGCACCGGGCGTGTCGATGAACGGGTTGCGCGTGGGCACGCCGCCAGTGCGGCCAATGCGGATCACGCTGCCATTCTGGGTCCCGAGATCCTGCGCGCTAGCGTCATCGCCACGATCACCGATCGTGACATAGAGAAACCCATCCGGCCCCTCGACGACTCTCGATCCAAAGTGTCGCCCGCCGCGATCCCCGGGCTCGGTTTCGAAAATCGTTCGGGTATCTTCCAGCCGCGCATTGTCACCAGACAACGTGGCGACCGCGACCGCCGTGCCCGCGCCGGAGCCTTGGCGCCGGGCATAGGTCAGCACAATCTGCCGCGTTTCGGCGAAATCCCGCGGGATCAGCAAGTCGAGCAGACCGCCCTGCCCGCCGCGCGCAATTCTGGGAAGACCGCCTACGGATTGGCGCTGGCCATTCGCAGCGATATGCAAAAGCCGTCCGCCCCGTTCGGTGATGAGCAATCCGCCCCCGGGCAGAAAGCCAAAGGCCCAGGGCTCGTCCAGATCCATGACGACCCGGGTCACCTCCAACGCGCCGGCGGAACTCTGCAGGCGCTCACCCTCCGTTGCGTTGGCGGTCTGCGTCGCCAGAACGAGGGCAAAGGTCATCAAGGCGGAACGGATCATCGGGTGCCTCCGGTTGCTGCGCACCCTTCTCAGATAGGATCTTGATCGCGCAGGCCAACATGACCCCGTCTCACTTCTAGCAGCAATCGGCGCTAAAACCGGCGATTTGGTGAAGACGACGCCAGGAAAAGCCGTGTTCCACCTCTTTTCAATCGGATTGGCTCGAACTAGCCTCCGATAAGGACATCAAGATCCAACACGGGAGAGTTACATGAAAAAGCTGCTTCTCGCCTCTGCGGCGACAGCTGTCATGGCCACCGCAGCCTTTGCGGCAGGCCATTCCAACGAGATCAAGCTGGGTATTTCCGTCGGCTTCACCGGCCCGCTGGAATCCCTGGCCCCGCCCATGGCGATGGGCGCCGAGATGGCGATGGCCGAAGTGACAGAGAGCGGGATGCTGCTCGACGGCGCCAAGATTACGCCGGTGCGCGGCGACAGTACCTGCATCGACGCGGGTGCTGCCACGGCGGTTGCCGAACGTCTGATCACCGCCGAGGGCGTGAAGGGCATCATGGGGGCGATGTGCTCGGGTGCGACGGGGGCGATCCTGTCCAATGTGGCCATGCCGAACGGGGTCGTGATGATCTCGCCCTCCGCCACCTCGCCTGCGCTGTCCACGGTCGAAGACAATGGCCTGTTTTTCCGGACCGCGCCGTCGGATGCCCGTCAAGGTGTGGTCATGACCGAGGTCATCATGGACCGGGGCTTCAAGGAAGTCGCGGTGACCTACACCAATAATGACTATGGCAAGGGCCTTGCCGACAGCTTTGCTGCTGCTTTCGAGGCGGCGGGTGGAACGGTGACCCTGAATGCCTCCCATGAGGATGGCAAAGCGGATTATTCCGCAGAAGTCGGCGCGCTGGCCTCTGCCGGTGGCGAGATCCTCGTTGTGGCGGGTTATGTCGACCAGGGTGGCTCCGGCATCATCCAGGCAGCGCTGGACACTGGCGCGTTCGATACGTTCGTCCTGCCCGATGGCATGGTCTCCGTCGCGCTTGAGGAAAACTTCGGCTCCGATATCGATGGCTCCTTCGGCCAGAACCCGGGCACAGACAGCTCCGGCGCGCAGGTTTATGCCACGATGGTAGGCGACGCCTACGACCCAACATCCCCTTTCTCCGCCGAAAGCTATGATGCGGCCGCGCTGATCATGCTCGCCATGCAAGCCGCCGGGTCCGCCGAGCCGGGCGACTACAAGGATCATGTGATGGACGTGGCCAATGCGCCGGGTGAACCGATCCTGCCGGGTGAACTCGGCAAGGCGCTGGAGATCCTGAAGAATGGCGGCGAGATCGACTATGTCGGCGCGTCGGCCGTCGAGCTGATCGGTGGTGGTGAGTCCGCAGGAAACTATCGCGAGATGGAAATGCAGGACGGCAAAGTCACCACGGTGCGCTTCCGCTAACCACTCCAGATGCAAAGCAGACAGCCCGGGCCCGCCCCGGGCTGTTTGGTATGAGGCATATATGATCAAGGTCGAAAACCTGCATCGGCATTTTGGCGGCTTTCGCGCCGTTGATGGCGCCACGCTCGAGATTGCCGAAGGTTCGATCACCGGCCTTGTTGGGCCGAACGGCGCCGGTAAAACCACGCTTTTCAATGTGATTGCGGGTAATCTTAAACCGACATCTGGCACAGTGACCATGCTCGGCGAGGATATCACTGGCCTTCCGCCCCATGAGCTCTTTCACAAGGGTCTCTTGCGGACGTTTCAGATCGCCCATGAATTTGGATCCATGTCTGTGCGCGAGAACCTGATGATGGTTCCGGATGCCCAATCGGGCGAGACCATGTGGAATGCCTGGTTCAACAGGCGGCGGATCGCGCAGGAAGAAGCAGACCTGCTGAAGCAGGCCGACGACGTGCTTGAGTTTCTCACGATCGACCACCTGAAGGATGAAAAGGCCGGAAACCTCTCTGGCGGGCAGAAGAAGCTGCTCGAATTGGGCCGCACGATGATGGTCGATGCCAAGATCGTCTTTCTCGATGAGGTGGGCGCCGGTGTGAACCGGACCCTTCTCGGAACCATCGCCGATGCCATTTTGCGGCTGAACAAGGAACGCGGCTATACCTTCTGCGTCATCGAGCATGACATGGATTTCATTGGAAAACTGTGCGACCCGGTGATCGTGATGGCCGAGGGCAAGAAACTTGCTCAGGGCACGATTGACGAGATCAAAGCGAATGAGCAGGTGATCGAGGCCTATCTCGGCACCGGGCTTAAGAACAAGGCAAGCGCCTGAACCCCATGAGAGGGCGGGATTTGAGTATTTGTGGAACACTGAAGCCCAAAGCGCGGAACGGAGGGCGACCATGAGCGGCAATCCCTATCAGGACGCGCGTGGGAACACGGACGCCTCTATCGCCAATCCACGGCCCGGTGGGACACTGTCGCCGGGATCAGCGACCTCTCCGGGCGGGGTCGCGCAGGCCGGGGAGCCGTTTTTGATCGGAGACGCCATGACCGGCGGCTATGGCAGCGGGGCAGATATCCTCCATGCCTGCACGCTCTCGGTGGATAAGGGTGAAATCGCGGTGATCGTCGGACCGAACGGCGCCGGCAAATCCACAGCGATGAAGGCCGTTTTCGGGATGTTGAACATCCATACGGGTGCGGTGCGGTTGGATGGGGAGGACATCACGCGGCTCACCCCGCAGGCCCGCGTGGCCAAGGGCATGGCCTTTGTGCCTCAGACCCACAATATCTTTACCTCCATGAGTGTGGAGGAAAACCTCGAGATGGGAGCCTTCCTGCGGCGAGACGACATTTCTCAAACGATTGCGCAGGTTTACGAGCTCTTCCCGATCCTCGGTGACAAGCGGCGGCAACCCGCAGGCGAGCTCTCAGGCGGTCAGCGCCAGCAGGTCGCCGTGGGTCGTGCGCTGATGACACAGCCGCAGGTCCTGATGCTGGATGAGCCCACCGCGGGGGTCAGCCCGATCGTGATGGATGAGCTGTTTGACCGGATCATCGAAGTGGCGCGCACGGGGATCTCGATCCTCATGGTCGAGCAGAACGCCCGCCAAGCGCTTGAGATTGCGGATAAAGGCTATGTGCTCGTTCAAGGGCGCAATCGCTACACGGATACCGGGCAAGCGCTCCTCGCTGATCCAGACGTCCGCAAGTCGTTCCTTGGAGGCTAAGCGTGGTCAATAAACGCACTCTCCAACGAGCGCACTACTATGCGATGCTAGCGAAACTGAATTTTCTGTGCGCTGAGGAAGCGGACTCAAAGATTGGACTGCTTCCAGGCTATGAAATCGCTGCACCGCCGCCGGTTATGACGCTTTGCGCCCATGCAATTGAGCTTTCGCTAAAGTCTTTCCTTTTAAAGCAGGGTGTTGAAGAGTTCGAAGTTAAAAAGCTAGGGCATGACCTTGAGGCAGCTTGGGCTCGTTGCAAAGACCTCAATGTCGATCTTCCTGAAATAGATCAACACGTACTTGCAGTAATCTCGGACCTATTGGTCTCGAACCAATTGCGATACGGCGAGCCTAGCAAGTTAGGCCGCTTGCCTGTCTATGGGCCCTTGAGTGAAGTGGTAAGAAAGCTTCTGCATCTGTGCGGCGCTCCAACTCTTGCAGAATTGGCTACAGACTAATGGATTTTCTCAACGCGCTCGTTGCCTTTCTGAACTTCGTCGTTGTCCCGGCCACAGCCTATGGCAGCCAGCTCGCACTTGGCGCGCTTGGCGTGACGCTGATCTACGGCATCCTGCGGTTTTCGAACTTCGCCCATGGGGACACGATGGCCTTCGGGGCGATGGTGACGATCCTCTTCACCTGGGCGTTTCAGGCCATGGGGATCAGCCTTGGCCCCTTGCCCACAGCGCTCCTCGCCCTGCCCTTCGGGATGGCGGTCACCGGGCTCTTGCTGGTGGGAACGGACCGGCTGGTCTATCGCTTTTATCGCAAGCAAAAGGCCGTCCCGGTGATCTTCGTGATCGCCTCGCTCGGCGTGATGTTCATTATGAATGCGCTGGTGCGGTTCATCATCGGACCCGACGATCAGCGGTTCAGCGATGGCGCGCGGTTCATCATCTCGGCGCGAGATTTCCGCGAGATAACAGGTCTTCGCGAGGGCCTTGCGATCAAGACCACCCAGGGCCTGACCGTGGTGACGGCGGTGATCGTGGTCGCGCTGCTCTTTTGGTTTCTGAACCGCACGCGGACGGGCAAATCCATGCGGGCCTTTTCTGACAACGAGGATCTGGCGCTTCTCTCAGGGATCAACCCGGAACGGGTGGTTATGGTGACCTGGCTGATCGTGGCGGCACTCGCCACCGTCGCCGGGGTGCTCTATGGGCTCGACAAGTCATTCAAACCCTTCACGTATTTCCAACTCCTGCTGCCGATCTTCGCGGCCGCCATTGTCGGAGGCCTGGGCAATCCTTTGGGCGCGATTGCCGGAGGGTTCGTCATTGCGTTTTCGGAAGTTACGATCACCTATGCCTTCAAAAAGGTCCTAGGGTATCTGTTACCCGAAGCGCTCGAACCAGATGGCCTCGTCCAGCTCCTGAGCACAGATTACAAATTCGCCGTCAGTTTCGCCATCCTCATCATCGTGTTGCTCTTCCGGCCCACAGGCCTCTTCAAGGGGAAATCTGTATGACGATCAATCTGCGCAATCTGGGGCTGTTTGGCCTTGTCGCCCTCCTGATCGTCGGGACCGGCGTCCTGCAAAGCTGGAACGTCGCGCTCACCATTCTCAACTACGGTCTGATCTCAGCGGTCATGGCGCTCGGCGTGAACATGCAGTGGGGCTATGCTGGACTGTTCAATGTGGGGATCATGGGGTTCGCGGCCCTGGGCGGCCTTGCCGTGGTCCTTGTCTCCATGCCCCCTGTGGGAGAGGCGTGGTCTGCGGGCGGACTGCGCCTGGTCTTCGCGCTGCTCTGGGCGTTGATCGTCCTGGCCGCGGCAATTCTGACCTACCAGCGCATGGCGGCGGGCCGGTCGCGGACACTGGCCATGATGGCGATTCTGATCGGTGGATTCTTCTCCTTCCGTGCGCTCTTTGATCCCGCCGTTGCGGCGGTCGAGGCCGTGAATCCCGCCGGGACTGGCTATCTGGGCGGGCTGGGACTGCCTGTTCTGCTGGCCTGGCCCATCGGAGGCGCTCTTGCCGCCGGTGCAGCCTGGGTTGTCGGCAAGACGGCCCTTGGCCTGCGCTCAGACTATCTTGCCATCGCGACCCTTGGCATCGCCGAGATCGTGATCGCGGTGATGAAGAACGAGGATTGGCTGAGCCGGGGCGTGAAAAACGTCGTCTCTATCCCGCGCCCGGTGCCCTATGAGATTGACTTGCAGAACGACCCGAGCTTCGTTGAGCGGATGACAGGCTGGGGCTTTGACCCGGTGGTGGCCTCCTCGGTCACGGTCAAGCTCGCCTATGCGGGTCTCTTTGCGGCGGTGCTCCTGATCCTGCTTTTCCTGCTTGAAGCAGCGCTCAAGTCGCCATGGGGCCGGATGATGCGCGCGATCCGCGACAACGAGACCGCCGCCGAGGCCATGGGCAAGGACGTCAAACGCCGCCACCTGCAGATCTTCGTCATGGGCTCTGCCATTTGCGGGATTGCGGGGGCCATGCTGGTCACAATGGAGAGCCAACTCATCCCCTCCTCCTACCAACCGCTGCGCTTCACCTTCCTGATCTGGGTGATGGTGATCGTCGGGGGGTCGGGCAATAACTGGGGCGCTATCCTCGGCGGCTTTCTGATCTGGTTCCTCTGGATCCAGGTGGAGCCCATGGGCCAGCAACTGATGCTCTGGATCACCGCTGGCATGTCGGACGGTTCCGCCCTGAAGGACCACCTGCTCGACAGTGCGGCCCATATGCGCCTCTTGACCATGGGAGTCGTGCTGCTTCTGGTGCTGCGGTTCAGTCCGCGTGGGCTCATTCCGGAAAAGTAACAGCCATCGGCCTAGCTTAAGTCTGGAAATATCCCGGGAGGTTTGGAGGGCTGGCCCTCCAATCCCTCAAGCGCAATGAGCGCTTTCGGCTTCCCGCATGGCTGCGACTGTGGCGTCCAGTGACAAGAGGATCGACGCATGCCGGTTCTTGTAATCCTTGGCCGGGATCAGAACTTCGAACCCGTCAAACGGTGCTGCGGGTACCGGGCCGTCTTCCTTGAGCATTGCCTTGAGCGCATCGCGCGCGCCTTCCAGCTCGGCCAGGCTGCGTCCGATCACGGCGGCGCCCAAGACCGATGCCGCCGCCTGACCCAGGGCACAGGCCTTCACGTCCTGACCAAAGGCCGCCACGCGCCCCTCTGCCACATTCACATCCACAGTCACGGTCGAACCACAAAGCGGCGAACGCTTCTTGGCGGACGCATCCGGATCGTTCAGCCGCTCCGTATGGGGAATGGCCGCTGCCAGTCCCAGGATGCGCTGGGAATAGAGTTTGATCAGGTCCGTATCAGACATGGTGTTTCCTCCGGGTCCCGTCGTAGATAGACCGCAAATCGGCTCTGTTAAGGAGGAGCATATGAAATTCGATCCCGCAACCCTGCGCTATAACGACAAAGGTCTGATCCCTGCCATCGCACAGGACGCCACAAGTGGCGAAGTGCTGATGATGGCCTGGATGAATGCCGAGGCCGTGGTCAAGACGCTGGAGACCCGCCGCGTCACCTATTGGTCGCGCTCGCGCCAGTCCTTCTGGATCAAGGGCGAGACTTCAGGCCACGTGCAGACCCTGCGCGATTTCCGTGTGGATTGCGATCGGGACTGTCTGCTGGTGATCGTCGATCAGGTCGGGGCAGCCTGCCACACGAACCGGCGTAGCTGTTTCTACACGGCGGTCGAAGACGGCGTCGAGGTCGAGAAAATGGCCCCCATGGAGTAAGCGTCGGCGCTTATACAAGTGCTGGTGCTCATGCCCGGACGCCCTTTTCGCCGCCCGTCAAAGGGCTGCGGTCAGGGTCTTGAGCGCCTCAAGTGGATCCTCCGCGCCCCAGATCTCTTCGCCGATGGCAAAGAAATCAGTAACAGGCGCGAGGGACGCCACGCTGTCCGGCGTCAGGTCCCCCTCGGCCACAACCGGCAGTTCGATCATCTGCGACCACCAGGCAAAAAGGTCGACCTCGGCCACCTCGCCTGCCCCGGTCAACCCCGCCGCAACAGGCCCAAAGGCGATATAGTCTGCCCCGGCTTCCCCCGCGCTCATCCCGTCATGCTGAGACGCCCCGCACCAGGCTCCAACCACGGCTTCCGCACCGATCGCCTTGCGGACCTTGCGGATCGATCGCGGACCATCGCCCAGATGCACCCCATCCAGACCCAGACGCTCGACCATCAGGAAGTGGCTGTCGATCACCAGCGGCACATCCCGTGCATGGGCCACCTCGCGACAGGCATCCGCCGCGCGTGCGATCCGATCTTCGTCCCGGGTCGCCAGAGTGAGCCGTACACAGGCGATCTCGACTGCATCCAAAAGCGCCGCCAACTGGCCGGGAAAGGTTGATAACTCCACCTCCGGCGGGGTGATGAGATAGAGTTGCGGCTGCTCGGGGGTGTCGGCCATGACAGGCTCCTGTTCGTGTTGCCCCCGTATAGCCCCAGCTGCGGGAAATGACCAATACCTGTCAGGACTTGCCCCCCGGCACCGCCAGCCCTATCACGCGGGCCATGACCAGCGCTCCCACACAACCCGCCTTTGTCCTCGTGCGCCCGCAAATGGGCGAGAATATCGGGGGGGCTGCGCGCGCCATGTGGAATTTCGGCCTCGACCGGATGCGCGTCGTCGCCCCGCGCGATGGCTGGCCGAGCGAGAAGGCCGTAGCCATGGCCAGTGGCGCGGGTCGGCTCCTGGATGAGGCCGGGCTCTATCACAGCACGGCAGAGGCTCTGCGCGATATGGACTATGTCTTTGCCACGACGGCGCGGTCTCGGGATCTCACCAAGCCTGTGGTAACGCCAGAGCACGCCATGACCCAAGCCCGCGCCCTGATCGCCAGTGGTCAGCGGGTCGCCGTGCTTTTCGGGCCGGAGCGGGCCGGGCTTGAGAATGACGATATTGCTCTCGCCAATGCCATCGTCTCGGTCCCCGTGAACCCGGCTTTCCCCTCGCTCAATCTCGCCCAATGCGTGCTGCTGACCGCCTATGAATGGGAGCGTCAGGTCACCGAAACCCCGCCCGAAGTGCTCGAGTTCGCAGGCACGCGCTTTGCCAATGGCCAAGAGGTGGAGAAGCTCGGCGACCATTTCGAAGAACGGCTGGAGGAAGCCGGGTTCTTCTTCCCGCCCCACAAATCCGCCCATATGAAGCTGAACCTGCGCAACATGCTCTCGCGCTTGCCGCTGACACTGGTGGATGTGCAGACCCTTCACGGCATGCTGCGGCAACTCGCGCGGTGGAAGGACAAGTCAGGCGGCTCATCTTGAAGCCCGCAAAGCCCGCGCATACTCTCCGCAGCAGTTACCAGAAAGGCCACGCATGAGTAAGAAACGCAGCATCTTCGAAGAGGTCGGCACCGATTCTCAGGCGGCCCCTGCTCCGGTCTCGCCCGGGGTGATCGACCGCGCGGCCCGGACCGGCGCGCGCGGCGCGGTGCGGATCTGGCTGATGCTGCTCTTTGCGCTGGTGGTGATCATGATTGCCGTGGGCGGACTGACCCGTCTGACGGACAGTGGCCTTTCGATCACCGAATGGGCCCCACTGAGCGGTGCGATCCCGCCGCTCACCGCTGAGGACTGGGCGCGGGAATTTGAACGCTACCGCGCGATCCCGGAGTACCAGTTGCAGAACAAAGGCATGAGCCTGACGGAGTTTCAGTTCATCTATTGGTGGGAATGGGGCCACAGGCAGCTGGGCCGCGTGATTGGCCTTGTCTGGGCGCTCGGGTTTTTTGGCTTTCTCGTCTTCCGCCAGATCCCGCCGGGTTGGACCGGGCGGCTCTTTGGCCTCGGGGTACTCGGCGGGCTTCAGGGCGCAATCGGCTGGTGGATGGTGTCCAGCGGGCTGACGGGCACGATGCTCGACGTGGCGTCCTACCGCTTGGCGACCCATCTGGGCCTCGCCTTCCTGATCCTTGGGCTCATCGCCTGGTATGTTATGGGGCTTGGACGGCCCGAGCGCGACCTTCTCCAAGCGCGGCGCTCCGGCGAGGCCGGGTTGGTGACGGGGGCAAGCTGGGTTCTGGGCCTGGCCGCGATTCAGATTCTGCTTGGCGCGCTCGTGGCCGGGATCGATGCCGGACGCAGCTATACGGATTGGCCGCTCATGGCCGGAGGGTTTTTACCCATCGACATGTGGGAGTTTACACCCGGTTGGCGGAATTTCTTCGAAAGCCCCGGGCTCGTGCAATTCAACCACCGAATGGTGGGCTATCTGCTCCTTGTCGTTGGGCTTTTTGTCTGGTGGCGGTCGCGGCGCAGCGCCCATCCGACCACGCGCAGTGCCTTTGACTGGGTCGCCGTGATCCTTTTTGGTCAGATGACCCTTGGCATCGTCACCGTGCTGAACGCCGCGCCCT
Source organism: Pseudomonadota bacterium (assembly GCA_038746545.1). Lineage (GTDB taxonomy): Bacteria > Pseudomonadota > Alphaproteobacteria > Rhodobacterales > Rhodobacteraceae > Dinoroseobacter. The sequence goes on along the minus strand of JBCDKN010000015.1, from coordinate 41,858 downwards.
GGACCTGGGCGATTGCCCACCAGTTCGGCGCGGTCGTCACGATCTGCCTCATCCTGCGCGCGCGCTTCCGGGCACGCTATCCCATTGCCACAGCCATCCGGGGGAGCACCGCATGACCGCCTTGTCCGAGCTGATGGCCTTTCAGCGCGACACCGAAGCCCTGAGTGAGGTCGCTGGCCGCCTCGGCTGGGATCAGGAGACGGTGATGCCCCGGGGGGCTGCCGAACAACGCAGCGCCGAGATGGCCGCGATGGAAGGGGTTCTCCATGCCCGCCGCACCGATCCGAGGATCGGCGAGTGGCTCGACACCGCCACGCCCCAAACCCCAGCCGAGAGCGCCAATCTGCGCGAGATCGCCCGCAGCTATGCGCGCAACACCAAAGTGCCCGCCCGGCTCGCCGCAGAGCTTGCGCGCGTCACCTCCCTGGCCCAGGGAAAATGGGCCAGCGCGCGGGCCGCCGATGACGTGGCCGCCTTCTTGCCCGTCCTGCGCGAGGTGGTCGACCTGCGCCGGGAGGAAGCCGCGGCTCTTGCAACGGATGGCGCGCTCTACGATGCGTTGCTCGAAGACTATGAGCCCGGCGCGACCGAAGCCGGGATCGCCGCGCTTTTCGATCGGATGCGTCCGCGTCTGGTGGCACTGCGCGACAGGGTGTTCGGCGCGTCACACGCCCCTGACCCGCTCGAAGGCCGCTTTGCGGAAAAAGGTCAGCTGGCCCTGTCGAAATCTCTCGCGCTGGCTTTCGGCTATGATCTCGATATCGGGCGCATCGACCTCGCGGTGCATCCCTTCAGCTCGGGTTCGGGCCGCGATGTTAGGATCACCACACGCGTGGCGGAGACCGATCCGTTCAACTGTTTCTACTCGACCATCCATGAGGTGGGCCATGCCACCTATGAGCAAGGGGTCGATGCGGCCCATCTGCTCACGCCGATCGGGCGCGGCGCCTCCATGGGGGTGCATGAAAGCCAAAGCCGGATCTATGAGAACCAGCTTGGACGTGGCCGCGCTTTCACCGGCTGGCTTTTTGCGCAGATGACCGAGCGCTTTGGCGATCTCGGGATCGGCGATGCGGAGGCATTTTATGGCGCGGTCAACCGGGTTACCCCGGGCTACATCCGGACCGAGGCGGATGAGGTGCAATACAACCTCCATGTGATGCTGCGCTTCGATCTGGAGCGGGATCTGATTGCCGGGCGGCTCGATGTTGCCGATCTTGAGGCTGCGTGGAACACGCGATTCGAGGCGGATTTCGGGGTTGCCATAGACAATCCATCCAATGGCGTGTTGCAGGACGTACATTGGTCCGTCGGTCTCTTTGGCTACTTCCCGACCTATACGTTGGGCAATCTCTATGCGGGGTGCCTGTTTGAGGCGATGAAGCGGGATTTGCCCAACTGGGAAACCGGTCTGGCCGCAGGCGATGCCACGGCCTGCACCGCGTGGCTTCGCGAGGCGCTCCAGCGGCATGGTGCTCTGCGCATGCCCGCCGAGACCATCGAAGCGGCTTGTGGCCATGCGCCCAACGAAGCGCCTCTGCTTGACTATCTTGATGCGAAATTTGCCCGGATCTATCGGCTCTAGAAAAAAGCCGCCGCACTCTGGGGAGAGGCGGCGGCCAGGCAGCGGATCAAGGGTGTTTGTGCGAGACAGGCAATCTCGGATCCAGCGACGCAGGCAGGCAACGCGGGATCAGGGCGTCGGGTGGGGGCCCGAACGCCGGGAACCAAACACGGCGGACCGCAGGCAGATCAGAACAGAACGGGCACGTGCAAAAGGGTGGCGAAGACGACCGTGATCGCCAAAGCCCCGGTTGCATCCTGAGCCAGAGACACCGGTGCGCGGGTAATGATTGTCTTAATCTCTGCGAGCATCTTTGCCTCCATATGTTCCGTTGTTGACCTTTTGTTCTCATTTTTGGCGGGCAAAGTAAAGAACTTTTTAAGAACAGGCGCGAACAAAACAGTGAGGAGGCGTCTAACCTACCGAAATTAAACGGATCGCTTCGTCCTGCCCGGTCAGCCAGAGCAGCATGCGCAGCGCTTCGCCGCGCGGGGTCTCGAGCTTGGGGTCCGCGGCCAGAAAAGTGCGTGCATCGCTTTGGGCCATGGCCATGAGCCCGGCCTGCCGTTCCGGGTCCGCTATGCGAAATCGCGGCAAGCCGGATTGCGCCGTCCCGATCAAATCGCCTGCACCGCGCATCTCGAGATCAGCCTCCGAGATCCGGAACCCGTCCTCGGTTTCGCGCATCAGTTTAAGCCGGCGCTCTGCTGTCTCACCCAAGGGCGGCGCATAGAGCAACAGGCAAGTGGAGGCCGCACTGCCCCGCCCCACACGTCCGCGTAGCTGATGGAGCTGCGCGAGGCCGAAATGCTCGGCTCCTTCGATCACCATGATCGACGCGTTGGGCACATCCACACCAACCTCGATGACCGTAGTTGCCACGAGAAGTTGAGTCTCGCCCGCCACGAACCGCGCCATGGCGGCGTCCTTCTCAGCGACAGGCATCTGCCCATGGACCAACCCGACCTGCTCGTCGCCAAAGCGCGCCCGCAGACGTTTGAACCGCTCCTCAGCGGCCGTCAGAGCGAGCGTCTCGCTTTCCTCGACCAGCGGGCACACCCAATAGGCCTGTCGTCCCTCGGACATGGCGCGCCCCAGGTGGTCGATCAACTCATCAAGCCGCGCAGCCGAGGCCAGCGCGGTTTTCACAGCCGTGCGTCCGGGAGGCTTTTCATCGAGGATCGACACATCCATGTCGCCATAGGTCACCAGCGCCAGGGAGCGCGGGATCGGCGTCGCGGTCATCACCAGCACGTTCACCGCTGCACCCTTGGCACCGAGCCGCATCCGTTCGCGCACGCCAAACCGGTGCTGTTCGTCGATCACAGCAAGCCCCAGATCATGGAAGGCCACGTCATCTTGAAACACGGCATGGGTGCCCACGAGGATATGGATATCGCCGGCCTCCAACGCGGCGAGCTTCGCGGCCCGATCCTTTCCCTTGTCTCGCCCGGTCAGCACATCGACCACCACACCCGCGGCCTCGGCGAGCGGGCGCAGAGCACTCAGGTGTTGCCTGGCGAGCATTTCCGTCGGGGCCATCATCACGGACTGAGCCCCCGCTTCGACCGCAAGCAGCATGGCAACCAACGCCACCAATGTCTTGCCCGCCCCCACATCGCCCTGCAGCAGGCGATTCATCCGGTGTGGCCCGGCCAGATCCTCCGTGATCTCGGCAATCACCCGCTGCTGCGCGCCAGTCGGAGTATAGGGCAGCGCGTCCAGAACCGGGCGGACCCGCCGTCCTGTCCCTGTCAACATCCGCCCGGGTTTGCGTCGCCGATGGGCGCGGGCCAGAGCCAGCGTTGTTTGATGGGCCAACAACTCGTCATAGGCCAGACGTCGTCTTGCGGGGGTCTCGGATGTCAGATCGCCCATAACTTGTGGTGTGTGCGCCGTGGCAAGCCCCTCTGCGAAAGTCGGCCAACGCTCCTGCAGAACAAGCGCCGGGTCCGCCCATTCTGCAACTTCTGGGACACGTTCCAACGCACCGCTCACGGCCTTCTGCATGGTCTTTTGGGTGATTCCAGCGGTCAGAGGATAGACCGGCTCGAACCCGCTTAGGCTTTCGGCCTCCTCAAGGGTGAGGACATGGTCAGGATGAGGCATCTGTGCCTGCCCATCATAGAGCTCGACGCGGCCTGAGATGATCCGCCTCTCGCCAACCGGCAGCAGAGACTGCAGGAACGCTGCGCGCGCGTGGAAATAAACCAGCGTAATCGTCGTTGCCGCGTCCTGAACTTCGACCCGGTACGGTCGACCCCTCCCGGTTGGCGGGCTATGCCGCAGAACCGTAATCGGAACGGTCATCACGCTGGGAAACGGACCGTCCTGAACGGTGTTCACCGGGCGCCGTTCGATCCCTGTATGGGGCAGCGTGAACACAAGATCCCGGGGGCGCAGCACATCCATCTGCGCAAATGTCTGGGCGGTCTTCTTGCCCACGCCGGGCAGCGTCTCCAGCTCGGAAAAGAGCGGAAAGAGGGCGTCGGGCCTGCCGCTCACGCGAGGCCTGCCAACGCGCGCCAGGCCGTCTCGTCAATCACCTCGATCCCGAGATCCGCAGCCTTGGTGGCCTTGGAGCCTGCGCCAGGTCCGGCGATCAACAGATCGGTTTTCTTGGAGACAGAGCCCGCGACCTTGGCCCCAAGAGCCTCGGCGGTGACCTTGGCCTCGGCGCGGGACATGGTTTCCAGCGTTCCTGTAAAGACCAGCGTCTTTCCGGCTACCGGAGAGTCCTGCACCTCGGGTGGCGCTGCAGGTGTTGGCGAGACTTCGGCCAGAAGACGGTCGATTGAGGCGCGCTCCGCCTGCTGGGTCAGAGTCGTCACAAGGGCGCGCGCCATCACCTCCCCTACCCCGTCGATGTTCAGAAGATCCGTCCAGGCCTCGCTGGTTTCATCCTGCGCCGCGTCCGCGGCATTCAAAACCGCCTCCATTGTGCCGTAGTGATTGGCCAGAAGGCCCGATGCGCTCTCCCCGATATGCCGGATCCCGAGGCCAAACAGTACCTTCGCGAGGGGCGCGGTTCGCGCCGCGTCGATTCCGTTGAACAGGTTCTCAGCGCTCTTGGCCCCCCAACCCTCGCGGTTCTTGAGCTGCTGCAGGCCGTCGCCGAACCGTGTGCGCAACGTGAAGATCTCGGCAGGCTCACGAATCCAGCCGTCGAGGTAGAACTGCTCGACCTGTTTGGCACCAAGCCCCTCAATGTCGAGCGCTCCACGGGACACGAAGTGTTTCAACTTTTCAACGGCTTTGGCAGGGCAGATTAAGCCGCCGCTGCAGCGGCGCACCGCATCGCCCGGCTCGCGAGGCGCGTCGGATCCGCAATCGGGACAGGCCGTCGGAAATGCGAACGGGGTCGCATCTTCGGGACGTCGTTTGAGATCGACATCCTTGATCTTCGGAATGACATCGCCCGCGCGATAGACCTGCACCCAATCCCCGACCCGGATATCGACGCCGCCCCGGATCTCTGCGCCGGTGCTGTCGCGCCCCGCGATGTAGTCTTCGTTGTGGAGGGTCGCATTTGACACCACGACGCCACCGACTGTCACCGGGGTCAACCGCGCGACCGGGCTGAGCGCCCCCGTGCGCCCGACCTGAATGTCGATCCCATCGAGACGTGTCCAGGCGAGTTCTGCCGGGAACTTATGCGCGATGGCCCAGCGGGGTGTTGTCGATCGAAAGCCAAGCCGTCCCTGCAGGGACAGGTCGTCCACCTTGTAGACGACACCATCGATGTCATAGCCGAGCGTGGCACGCAGCGTTTCGATCTTTGCGTAATGGGCAATCATCTCGGCGGGCCCGTCGCAGCGCTGGGTGAGCGGGTTGGTGCTGAACCCCATCTCCGCGAAGCGCGCGATGGCACCGCTCTGGGTGTCCGCGAGGGGAGCGGAGGTCTCCCCCCAGGCATACGCGAAGAACCGAAGCGGGCGGGCGCGCGTGATCTCTGCATCCAGTTGCCGGAGTGAGCCGGCCGCAGCGTTACGCGGATTGGCGAAAGTCTTGGCCCCGCTCGCCAGTTGCCTTGCGTTCAGATCCTCGAAATCCGCATGGCTCATATAGACTTCGCCCCGTACCTCAAGCACTTCCGGAGCCCCGTCGATCCTATGCGGGATGTCGTCAATGGTACGGGCATTCGCGGTTACATTCTCACCGATGCTGCCATCGCCCCGCGTGGCGGCCTGGACGAGGATGCCGTTTTCATAGCGTAAGGTCAGCGACAGGCCGTCGATCTTTGGTTCGGCCGTATAGGCAAGGACCGCATCCTCGGCGAGATCGAGAAAGCGTCGCACGCGCTGGTCGAACTCGGAGATGTCGTCTTCAGAAAAACCGTTGGAGAGCGACAGCATACGCACCGCGTGCTGTATCTTCGAAAACGTGTCCGAAACCGGTGCGCCGACCTGATCGCTGGGACTATCGGCACGTTTGAGGTGCGGAAATTGCCCTTCGATTTCGGCGTTCCGCCGCTTGAGCGTATCATAGTCAGCGTCTGAAATCTCTGGCGCATCATTCTGGTGATAGGCCGTGTTCGCTGCGCCCAAGGTCTCGGCGAGGTGTGCCAGCTCTGCGCGCGCCTCCGCCTCGCTCATCTCCGCAACCTGAGGTGACGCTTGCGCCATCCTTTCCCCCTCTTGTCCGCTCACTCGGTCAAAAGGAATAGCAGGGCCGTGTCCAAGGTCCAGACGGGTTTGCGACAAAGCGAGTCTTCAAAAGTAAATGACCGCCCCCGGAAGATCCGGGATGCGGTCCTGAACACGACGACGCGGAGTGATGGACTTCAGCCAGTGGCCAGTTGCGGTGCCGGTGTCTCAACAGGATCGGGATCGCGCAGCACATAGCCCCGGCCCCAGACCGTTTCGATATGGTTCTCGCCGCCGGTTGCTTGGCTCAGCTTCTTACGCAGCTTGCAGATAAAGACGTCAATGATTTTCAGTTCTGGCTCGTCCATACCGCCGTAGAGGTGGTTGAGGAACATCTCCTTGGTGAGCGTCGTGCCCTTACGCAGGGAGAGCAGTTCGAGGATCTGATACTCCTTGCCGGTCAGGTGGACCTGCACCCCCTCGACCTCGACAGTCTTGGCATCCAGATTAACGAGGATATCGCCGGTCTTGATCACAGACTGGGAATGCCCCTTGGAGCGGCGGATGATCGCATGGATCCGCGCCACGAGCTCTTCCCGGTGGAAAGGCTTGGTCAGATAGTCATCCGCCCCGAAGCCAAAGCCCTTGATCTTGCTTTCCGTGTCATCGGCCCCTGACAAGATCAGGATCGGCGTCTCGATCCGCGCGAGGCGGATCTGACGCAGCACCTCATGACCGGTCATATCCGGCAGTCCAAGGTCAAGCAGGATGAGGTCATAGTCATACAGCTTGGCCAGATCGATGCCTTCTTCGCCCATCGCCGTGCAGTACACGTTCAGATTGGCATGGGTCAGCATCAATTCGATACTTTTTGCCGTGGTCGGGTCGTCTTCGATGATTAGGATGCGCATTTGCCATTTCTCCGCTTCGGCTCGCATTGGTTAACGCACACTGTGGAGGTAAATGGTTAACTGCGAGTTACCGATAACGGGAACTTAAGCAAAACAACCTAGGGTTGTCTATACTCTTGTAACTTTGTCGCCTTGAGCCCTTTTAAACCGAAGCTTTCGATGGCAGAAATCCACGATCCGAACTCTTCTTCAGATAACCCATACAACTTACAGGCTTCTTCCTGAGTAATCAGGCCGGACATCACTCCCTTGACGACAGCCGCTTTTCGGCTCGCCACCCATCGCCGCGTTTCGCGATCCGGCAGATCAGACCGCGTCATGATACTGCCATCCGGCAGGGTCACGGAGGCAGGACCCTTGTCTTTTCTCATATACATCGTACCAAAATCCCTCTTGTCCCTCAGACAGGAACAATTTCGACCAGCAGCGTTAAGCGAGGGTGAAGCGGCCTCTTGAGAGTATTCAGCATTTAACTATATTCCGAGCATTCCTCAGGAGATCCCCCATGACAGCCTCCCCTGTCTCCGCCACGGTCGATACCGCGACCGGTCTCAACTCGCTCGGATTTGCCAAGGCGCCCGCGGATACGCGGGTGGTTGTGGCGATGTCCGGCGGTGTGGATAGCTCCGTCGTGGCCGCCGAGTTGGCCCAGCAGGGCTATGATGTGGTGGGCGTCACGCTGCAGCTCTATGACCACGGGGCGGCGCTGGCAAAAAAAGGGGCATGCTGCGCCGGACGCGACATCCATGATGCGCGCCGCGTGGCCGAAGAAATGGGGTTCCCGCACTATGTGCTCGACTATGAGAACACCTTTCGGGTGGCCGTGATCGACGAGTTCGCGGACAGCTATTTGGCAGGGGCCACGCCGGTGCCCTGTATCCGCTGTAACGAGCGGGTGAAATTTCGCGATCTGTTGGAGACAGCCAAGGATCTTGATGCCGACTGCATGGCGACAGGGCACTATATTCAAAGGAAAATGGGCGCGACGAAGGCAGAACTGCACAGTGCAGCGGACGCTAATCGCGACCAGTCCTATTTCCTGTTCTCCACCACGCAGGAACAGCTCGATTACCTGCGCTTTCCCCTTGGGCACCTGACCTCTAAGGCCGAAACCCGCGCGCTCGCGGCGCGGTACGGCCTCAGCGTGGCGGACAAGCCCGACAGCCAGGACATCTGCTTTGTCCCGAACGGCAACTATGCTGCGGTGATCGAAAAACTGCGCCCCGGGGCGGGTGAGCCGGGTGAGATCGTGGATATGGAAGGTCGTGTGCGCGGTCAGCATAACGGGGTGATCCACTACACGATCGGTCAACGGCGCGGTCTCGGGATCGGCGGGCTGGAAACGCCGCTCTACGTGGTCAAGCTTGACCCGGATGCACGCCGCGTGATTGTCGGCCCAAAGGACGCGCTGAGCACGCGTACCGTTCCCCTGCGGGAGATCAACTGGTTGGGGGATGCGCCGTTGACCAGCCGTTCAGAATGGCCGCTTGCCGTGAAAGTCCGCTCCACCCGCCCGCCGCGGGAGGCGATCCTTCGTCCGATCTCCGAGACCGAAGCGACGGTCGAATTGCTCACACCCGAGGAAGGCGTCTCACCCGGTCAGGCATGCGTGTTCTACGACCCAGAGGGCACACGGGTGTTGGGCGGTGGCTGGATCTGGCGCGGCGCCTGATCGTGGGTTAGCGCGCCACGGCCTGCAACACTGCCCGCGCGGCGCGGAGGCCCGGGGCCTCACCACCACGCCCCAACCGCGACATTGTGTCCGACATGGCAGCGCACTGCGCCTCACGTGCCTTTGGGTCGCTCAATAGCCCAGCCAGTGCCCCGGCGATCGCTTCGGACGTGCAATTCTTACCGAGGCATTCGGGAATCGTTCTCGTTTCGCTCACCAGATTAACCAGCGTGACCGTATCGATTCGCAGCATCCGCCCGATCAGGAGCCGTGACAGCCAGTTCATGTCATAGGCGATCACCATGGGCGTCGCCGCCGCCGCGAGCTCGAGCGAGACCGTGCCCGACGCGGCAAGTGCCACATCCGCGGCACGAAAGGCCGCGCGTTTTTCATCCGGATCGCTTCCGCTGGTCAGGATCGGATCACCGGGCCAGTCTCGCAGAGCCCCGGCGACCATGTCGCGTACCGGTGTGGCCGGCACGACCACCACCCGGGCCTCTGGATGGGCCTGCAACACCGAGCGCAGCCCCACCCCGAACCGGTGAACCAGTCGGTTGACTTCGCCCCGTCGTGAGCCGGGCAACGCAAGGATCAGGGGTGTCTCCGACGACACCCCATGAGCGGCGCGAAAGGCTGCAGCGTCCTCGGCGGAGGCTTCGGGCTCGGCCACCACCGGATGTCCGACAAAATGCGCCGTCATGCCCGCGCGGGTCATATAGGGAGGCTCAAAGGGCAGCAGGCAAAGCACCTCATCCACCACCTTGGCCATCTTATCCGCTCGCCCGGGGCGCCATGCCCAGACCGAAGGGGCAACATAGTGCACGATCCGCTGGGTCATGTTGGCCTTGACGATCTTGGCCACGCGCAGGCAGAAGTCCGGGCTGTCGATGGTGACAAGCACATCTGGTGCCGCCTCTTGCACCGCCCTTGCGGTCTCGGCGATCCGGCGTCTCAGCGCGCGGTATTTCGGCAGCACCTCGGCGATGCCCATAACGCTCAGCTCATCCATGGGAAAGAGGCTCGTCAGACCTTCGGCCTGCATGAGCGGCCCGCCAACGCCAGAAAACCGCACCTCAGGCACGAGGGTTTTCAAACCCGCCATCAAGGCCGCGCCCAGCTTATCGCCCGACGGCTCCCCGGCGATGAGAAAGACATGGAGGCTCATGGTTGTGTCCAGACCGCGATATCAGCAGCTTCGGCCCGGCGCGCAATCTCGATACGGTCCAGCATCAGGACCGCGCCATGGTGCAGTGCGATCCCACTCAGGCCTGCGGCAGCCGCGGCGGTCACGGTCTCCGGCCCGATAGTGGGCATGTCGATGCGCAGGTCCTGCCCTGGCTTAGCGCGTTTGATGAACACGCCCGGCTCGTTGGCGAGCGCCCTGCGGCTCTGTCGGACAAAGTCCAGCATCGCATCCGTGCCCTGGAGCGTCTCGACACCAAGGCAAAGCCCACCGGCCACCACGCAGCCCTGCCCCAGATCGAGCGGGCCGAGCGCGGCAAGGATCTCGCCCCCGCGCTGCGCATCTGCGGTTTCTGATGCTGTCGGCATGCGCCCCAATGGGCTTTGGGCCAGAAGATCCGGCGCAATCTCATGGGCTCCGCGCACCTTGAACCCAGCCTCTTCAAAGATCGCGATCACTTCGCGCAGCAGGCGGTCATCGCCCTTGCCGATCACCTTCATAAGCCGTGGCACCAGCTTGAGGCTCAGAGGATGCAGCTTGGCCATATCCACGGGCGGGCGCTGCATGGCTCCGGCAAAGCAGACCTCGGTCACCCCGGCCTTGCGCATCTCCCGCAGCACCCGGCCAAGGGCCTCGACCCGAAAACTGATCACATTCGCCAGATCCGGTGCAAATCCCTCCAGCGCATAGACCTGAAAGGCCCGACCCGCCTGCCCAAGCACACGGGCAAGCGCCACTGGCAACCCCCCGCGTCCGGCCACCAGCGCCAGCATCAGCGCGGCGTCAGGAAGGAGCGGTCACTATCGGCCAGAATAAAGGCCACGATCTCACGGACATAATCGCTCTCGGTTTCCTCTCCGAGCCGCGCCGCGCGGTCCATGAAGGCCCCCTCACCCTGGGCCAGCATCTGGAAGGCCGCGCGCAACGCCGTAATGTCCTTGCGGGCGACGCCACGACGCTTCAGCCCCACGAGGTTGAGCCCGTCCAACTCGCCGCGCGGCCCCTGAACGAGACCATAGGGCATCACGTCATTTGTCACCATGGAAACCGCGCCGATAATCGCCCCGCGTCCGATCCGCACCCATTGGTGAATGCCCGAAAGGCCCCCGACGATTACGTCATCGCCGATATTGCAATGGCCCGCGACGGCAGAGTTGTTCACCAGGATCACCCGGTTCCCGATCACCGCGTCATGGGCGACGTGGCACCCGGCCATGAACAGCCCGTCATCGCCGATCCGGGTGACGCCACCACCACCCTCGGTGCCGGTGTTCATGGTCACATGCTCGCGGATGCGGTTGCGCTGACCAACCACGAGTCGCGAGCGTTCGCCCGCAAATTTCAGGTCCTGCGGGATCTCGCCAATGGTCGCGAAGGGAAAGACGATGGTCTCATCACCAATCTCGGTCCATCCGGTGATCACCGCATGGCTTTTGATCTCGACCGCGCGGCCCAGCGAGACCTCGGGGCCAATGACGCAAAGCGGGCCAATCTTGCAATCGGCGCCAATGGTCGCGCCCTCTTCGATCACCGCACTGGGATGGATCTGCGCGCTGGGGTCGCTCCCGTTCATGCGGCGTCCTTCGGAAGGTCCATCATGGCCGTGAACTCTGCCTCGGCAGCGAGTTCGCCATTCACAGTGGCCTTGCCCGCGAATTTCCAGACCTTGCCGCCGGGCTTGCCACGCAACGCCTCCACCGACAGTTCAACCACATCGCCAGGCACGACCTTGCGGCGGAACTTGCACTTATCGATACCCATGAAATAGACAAGCATGTCCTGATCCGCGATCTCCATGGAGATCCCGACCAGAAGCGCTGAAGTCTGTGCCAGCGCCTCAATGATCAGCACGCCGGGCATGATCGGCTCACCCGGGAAATGGCCCTGAAAATGCGGCTCGTTGAAGGTGACGTTTTTGATCCCGGAGGCCGATTTGAACGGCTCCATAGCGACGACCTTGTCCACCAACAGGAAAGGATAGCGATGGGGCAGGATCCGTTGGATCAAATCGATATCCGCGGTTCGGGCGATCTGCGGCTCCGGTGTCGCCGTGTCAGTCATGCCTGCTCTCCTAGCTGTCTTGGTCGTCTGGTGAGGTCTCGCCTAGCAAGCCGCGCGCCCTGTGACAAGGGAGCGGAGAGCGCGGGCTACTCCGCCGCAGGGCTCTCCGCGCCGGGGTCCAGTCCGGGCAAATCTGTCTCAAGCGCGGCAGGAGGCAAAGCTGCCCCGGATTGCGCCTCCATCTCGGCCAGGGCTGCGTTGACCCTGGCAATGGCCTCGTCGGTCACGTTAATGCGGTCGTCGGAGAGAAAGACCTGACGCTGGTCAAGAAAGACATAGGCCCCGTAGTCCGACAGAAGCCCCCCCAGCACAGGCAGGACAAGCTCGAGAAACCGTTGCCGTTCCCGGTCGCTGAGGGTGCTAAGCTGCTGGGACTTAGCGTCCTGCTCTTCGCGGAAACGAGAGACTTGTGCGTCAAAGGCGTCTGCCGCTTCGCGGAACGCGTCCGGGGTCATGGTCGGGCGCGCCTCGGTCAGTGCCCGTTCCTGCTCGATCAGGTCCGTCTCGATCTGCCGGTTCTCCTGGGCCAGACGGCGGGAGGCTTCCTCAAGTGCACGATTAAACTGAACGCCGAAGGTACTCTCGGCAAAGAGGCGATCCTGGTCGAGAACCAGAATGCTGCTGCGAAGGTCTTGCTGCGCCAGTATAGGAGTAGACCACGCCAACAGGGTGCCAACGACCGCTCCGCGCACGGCGCAGAAAACACAGCGACGCGCCTTCACTGTCCTAGAACCGCGTGGAGATCGTAAAATCGAAGTTATTCACTTCGTCAAAGTCTTCTTTTTTCAAAGCCCTCGAGAAGTTGAAGCGCAGCGGACCGATGGCTGTGTCCCAGAAGACAGAGACACCGATAGAGGAGCGGAAACGCAGGCTGTCATCGACCTCCACGCCGTTGAAGCCTGCAGTATCATCAAGATCCCAGACCGAGCCAATGTCAAGGAAGGCACCGAAATCGATGCCATACTCCTCGGGCAGGCCGAGGGGAAACTCGGCCTCGAAACGCGCGACTGCATAGTGGTTGCCGCCCAGGGCGTCTTCGTTCGGCGCTTCCAAGTCTCGGGGACCTGTCCCGTTTGAGGCAAAACCGCGCAACTGGGAGCGCGAGAGGAAAAACCGCTCTGTCACATTCGGAGAGCCATCACCGATCGCCGTGATCGTTCCACCCTCGATGGCCGCCCGCAGCAAGATGTCCTCGTTGAAGAAGCGACGTTCACCAATGGCGCGCGCTTCGGTGATCAGGAAGCTGTTTTCGCCGCCGAGACCTTCAAGGGTCTGGCCAAAGCTCAGCAGCACCCCAGCGGTGGGGTTCAGACCGGAACGACGGGTGTCATAGCTGTAGTTGTAGCCAATGCGGGCACCGGATTGCTTGCCTATCTCACGCAAAAGGATCGGCGAAGATTCATCTGGGTCAAGGTCTGAAAGCTCAGTCTCGAAATAACCCACGGTCAGGCCAAGTCGGCCATTTTCGCTGACGGGGAAGGACAGGCCAAAATCAACACCCACGCGATCGATATCGAACTCGCGGTTAGAATTGTCCGAGCTTGTCACACCGGCCGTGAACGAAAAACTCAAGTCGCGCGCGAGAAAAGCGGGCTCCACAAAACGGAAGCTGATGTTTTGATCCCCTGAGGTGCCATCGAAGTTGAGCGAGACTGACTGGCCACGGCCAAGGAAATTGCGCTCTGTCAGCGAAACGACGAGGCCAAAGCCATCTTCGACCGAATATGACCCGCCAAAGGACAGAGCGCCTGTCGGGGCCTCCTCGACATTGACGTCAATGATCACTGAATCATCGCTGGAGCCGGGACGGGTGTCCACATCGGCAACCCCGAAGTATCCCAATGCTCGGATGCGGTCGGCAGCCTGACGGATCTCGCGAGGGTTGAAAGGATCCCCTTCAACCGTGTCGAATTGCCTGCGGATCACGCGATCCAGTGTCGTTGCGTTCCCCTCAATGTCGATCCGCTCCACGAATACCCGTGGACCACGCTCAACCACGAAATCGACATCGAGTGTGCCTTCGAGATCGTTGCGGCTCACCCTTGGCGACACCCGCACGAAGTTCAGACCCTGCTGCAGAGCAAGTCGTTCCATCCGCGTGATTGTCCGGTCGATCTTCGCAGGGGAATAGACTTCACCCACATCGAGGTCGATCGCCGCCACGTAGGTCGCGATATCCACTTCGCGCAGGTCGCTGCTTGCCGTAAGCTCTCCAAGGCGGAATTGCAGGCCTTCCCGCAGGGTAAAGGTCACGACCACCGCGTCCCGTTCCCGTGTGAGTTCAGGCGCAACAGACAGCACTTGGAAATCCACGTAGCCACGGGAAGTATAGAAATCGGTCAGGAGTTGTCGGTCGAACTCGATCCGGTCCTCGATGAAGCTGTCGGCGCGAATGACCTGACGCAGGAACCCTGCCTCCTTGGTGGCCAGAACACGACGCAGGCGCCGGTCGGAATAAACGCGGTTGCCGACAAAGCTGATCCGCTCGTTCTCGACCACCGCTCCCTCGGTAACCTCAAAAACCAGATCAACGCGGTTCTCGCTGCGGCGGATGATAACCGGCTGGACAGTCGCGGACAGGCGTCCACTCACACGGTAAGCTTCAACGATAGCGGCAGCGCCGGCCTCAGCCAATGCCGGGTTATAGACCTGGCGTGGGCTGGCATCGATCAGAGGCAGCAGAACATCGTCATCAAGACGGCGGTTGCCCTCAATATTAATGCGGTTGATCGTCGGATACTCGACAACGTCGATGACGAGGGTGCCGCCGCGCGGCGTGATCTCAACAGATTCGAAAAGACCCGAGGCCTGGATCCGGTTGAAGGCGTCGTTCAACTCGCCCGCAGTCACGGTTTGGCCACGGTCGATCTGAGCGAAACTCAGGATCGTTGCGGGTTCGATCCGCTGGTTGCCGTTAATCTCAACCCGGTCAAAGCGAAAATCCTGTGCAGCACCCATATTTGGGGCGCTGAGACTTAGCATCATACCAAGGAATGTAGCCAGAAGGACGCGCAACGCGGACGTCCCCAACCTCGGAATCCAGGTAATCATAGAATCTGCCCCACACCTTGCCTGTCCTTGTCCCGTAGCGGGAACGGCGGGGATTGTCAAAAAAACGAGCGCAATTCTTGCGAGTTTTCGCGCGCTCAGACTACCAGAAGCGCTGCCCTTGGCAGGACCGCGCAGAACGCGCTTCGCGGCAGGTTCAGGGGCAGAAGAGATCGTTGCTCAGAGCAAAGACCATCAAGGTCAGCAACATGGCCAGCCCCGCAGTCATCATTACGCGCAGCGCCTTGTCGCTGGGCGGACGTCCTGTGACCGCTTCATAAGCATGAAACACCAGATGTCCGCCGTCGAGCACCGGTACAGGGAAGAGGTTCAGCATCCCCACCGCCGTGGACAGCACGGCGATGAACCAGATGAACTGATCCAGCCCCTGTGACGCAACGGCGCCTGAGGTTTCTGCGATTCCGATTGGCCCCGAGATGTTGCAGGTACTGATGGCGCCCGTGATCATGTGCCACAGCCCCGAGAGTGAGGACCGGATGATGAAGATCATCTGCTCCACCGCTTGCCACAGCGCAGCGAAGGGCCCAGGGGTCACAGTCTCAGGCTCAAAGAACATCCCCCCGGTGATCCCGATCAGCCAGCGGGTCTCAAACCCGCCCTCCGGCAAAGGAAGGTCCATCCGCCGGGGCGCCACAGTGATCGTCAGCTCTGCGCCGTTGCGCCAGACTTGCATGGCAAGTTCGGCTCCGGCAGAGGCTTCCACCGCTTCTCGCAGATCCTCAAAGGCGTAGACCGGCGTACCATCAATCGCGGTGATGACGTCGCCCACCTCGAACCCTTCGTCCATCGCGGCACTGCGGGGCTGGAGCCCGGAGACCAGAGGCGGCATCAGGTACGGCCCCGTAACCTCGCGACGCGCGCCCTCACGCTCAACCGTATAGGTCAGCTCGGGCTGCCGGGGCAGCGTCTCGCGCAGGGTATTCAGCGCCACATAGTCAGGGGTCGCCTGGCCTTCGATCGCGGTGATGACATCACCACTGCGCAGTTCGGAATTGGCCACAGGCACATCGACCAGCGTGCCGATAGTCGGGCGCTCGGTGGCAGTGCCCTGCCAGAAGATCATGGTGCCAAAAACTACGATCGACAGGATGAAGTTGAACACCGGTCCGGCCGCAACGGTCGCCGCCCGCTTCCAGAGCTTTGCGCCATGCATGGTCCGCGCGCGCTCCGCCTCGGTAAGCGATCCCATGGCCTCGCCGTCCTTGCCGCTGGCCGCGTCACTGTCGCCGAGAAATTTCACATAGCCGCCAAAGGGCAAGGCCGCGACCTGCCATTGGGTGCCGCGCTTGTCGACCCGACTGTAGAGAACAGGACCAAATCCCAACGAGAACACCTCGGCATGGATGCCACACCAGCGTCCGACGATGTAATGCCCGTATTCGTGGATCGCGACGATGATGCTGAGTGCGACCACAAAAGCGATCACGGTGAATGCGAGCCCGCCAAAAGAGGGGATCAGTCCGACAAGGTCCAAGAGATGTCCTTCGCTTGATGCTGTCTTCAGCGGGTTGACGCGCGGGCCTGCGCCTCGCGCGCGGCCATATTCCTTGCGAGATGGTCCACTTCCGCGACGCAATCAAGGCTTTGTGGTGGAATCGACAGACTTGTGTCCCGGTCCATGCCCTCGAGCGTCGCCTCGACCACGGCGGCCATGTCGAGAAACCCGATGTGACCTGCGATAAACGCATCAAGCGCGGCCTCCTTGGCGGCATTGAACACCG
This sequence comes from Pseudomonadota bacterium, assembly GCA_038746545.1. Classification (GTDB taxonomy): domain Bacteria; phylum Pseudomonadota; class Alphaproteobacteria; order Rhodobacterales; family Rhodobacteraceae; genus Dinoroseobacter. Next base: position 25,091 of record JBCDKN010000015.1, on the reverse strand, counting down.
CACCGGCGCGGCCACCTGTGGCCATGACTTCGCGCGCAAGACGCAGGGCGGGAAAACGCGCCTCATCGGGCCGTTCAAAACTGAGATTGCCGATGGCCGCGAGATCGAGCCGCGCCACGGGCAGATCGCGCCGCTCAGGCCAGTGCAGCGCGTAGCCAATCGCATGGCGCATATCCGGTGCGCCGAGATGGGCCATCAAGGCGCCGTCCTTGAATCCGACCAGCGCATGCACGATCGAGCCGGGATGCACGACGGCCTCGATCCGCTCCGGGGCGATGCCAAAAAACTCCCGCGTTTCTATAAGCTCCAGCGCCTTGTTGAACATCGACGCACTGTCGATGCTGATCCGTTGGCCCATATCCCAGTTCGGATGAGCCACAGCCTCGGCCAGGGTGGCCTTGGCAATGGCATCAAGGGGCCAGTCGCGGAACGGGCCGCCGCTGGCGGTGATCACAATCCTTTCGACCGCCTCCATATCCTCGCCGACCAGCGCCTGAAACACCGCTGAGTGCTCACTATCCACGGGCAGGATCCGCGCGTCATGGGCGCGGGCCTCTGCCAGAAGGAGGGGTCCCGCGGTTACCAAACTTTCCTTGTTCGCAAGCGCCAGAGACCCACCATGGCGCAGAGCGGCAAAGCCCGGATAAAGGCCGGCAGCGCCGACAATCGCGCTCATCACCCAATCCGCAGGACGGTCGGCAGCATCGCACAGCGCCTGAGCGCCGGCGGCAACTTCGACCCCACTGCCCGCAAGGGCCGCGCGCAGATCCTCGAGCCGGTCCTCATAGGCCGTGATCGCGATATCGGCCCGCAGCTTTCGCGCCTGTTCTGCCAGAAGTGCGATATTGCCACCTCCGGACAGGGCCACCACGTCATAGGCTCCGAGGTCACGCTCGATCAAATCGACCGTGTTGGTCCCGATGGAACCAGTCGAGCCAAAGATTGAGATACGTCGTGCCATGCCTCGTGCCCCCCGCTCTGTCTTAGAGGGGCAACGGCGGGAAATCGATGATCTGTTCGACCAGCAAAAGCAAAACCGACGCCCCCAGCATCCCGTCGAACCGGTCCAGCAGGCCGCCATGTCCCGGAATAAGGGCGGAGCTGTCCTTGACTCCGGCGCGCCGCTTGAGGGCGCTTTCGGTGACGTCGCCCATTTGGCTGGCCATCGCCAACGCGATGGAAATCCCGATCAGCTCAGCGCCCGCAATGGTCTGGTTCATGAAGATCCAGCCAACGATTCCGGCCCCGACCCAGCCCGCCACGGTGCCCGACCAGGTTTTCTTGGGGCTTACCTTGGGCCAGAATTTCGGACCGCCAATGATCCGACCTGCGAAATAGCCCGCCACGTCCGTGACCACGACCACCAAGACGAGCCAGAGCATCCAGATCATGCCGAAATCCTGTCTCAAAACCCAGAGACCAAGGCCCGCCACGCCGATAAACGCGGTGTAGAGGGCAAAGACCCGGCGCGAGGTTTCAAAACGCCCGACCCCGATCATCGCCGGCAGCAGCAAAAGCGGCAGCGCAAACCCCAAGGGAAGCACCGCACAGGAGGCCAGTGCCGCAGCGGCCGCCCCGGCGACCACCATGGCCCCCCGGCCATCCTCGGGTGCGATCATGCGAGCAAGCTCCCACACCATCGCGCCGACAACCAGCGCCAGTAGCAGTAGGAAAACCGTGCCGCCGACCCAGATCGCAGTCACGCCCACCACAACCATGACAACCGCAGACCCCAATCGGGGCAAGAGGTCGTCGAAGCTGGCCTTGGCAGGCATTCAGGTGCGGTCCGCAGGCTCAGGCAATCGCGCCGAAACGACGCGAACGGCCTCCGAAGCGGTCCACCACTTCGGCAAAGATCTCGGGCGTGAAGTCGGGCCAGAGCGTGTCGATGAACTCGTATTCCGCATAGGCCGACTGCCAGAGCAGGAAGTTCGAGATGCGTGCCTCGCCGGACGTCCGGATCACCAGATCCGGATCGGGCAGAACGCAGGTGTCAAGGTAGTGGGTCAGCGTGGTTTCATCCACCGTATCGGCATCGAGCCGCCCGGCTGCCACTTCCTGCGCGAGACGCTTGGTTGCCCGGGCGACCTCGTCCCGCCCGCCATAGTTCAGCGCGATGGTCAGGTTGACCCGCGTGTTATGGGCGGTCAGTTCCTCAACCTCATCCATCAGGTCGCGCAGCTTCTCATCCAGCCGCACGCGGTCGCCAATGAAGCGCACGCGCACACCTTCGCGCAAAAAGCCTTGCATCTCCTTGCTGATATAGCGCCGGAACAGGCTCATGAGGCCAGAGACCTCGCTCTGGGTGCGTTTCCAGTTCTCGGTCGAGAAGGCAAAGATCGTCAGGTACTCGATCCCGAGATCCGGACAGGCCTCGACAACTGCGCGGACGCGACGTGCCCCTGCCTGGTGTCCAAAGAGCCGCGGGCGACCGCGCTCCTGGGCCCAGCGGCCATTGCCGTCCATGATAATGGCCACATGGCCTGGGCCGCCCTCACCACCAGAGGACTTAAGCTGTGTCTGTGCTGCCTTTTGCATCTTTGTCTCGCTTTCGCTGCCCCCCGAATTGATCCAGAGCCCGCCCGGAGGCGAGCCGTCGCCTGATCAGACCTGCATAATCTCAGCTTGCTTGGTCTCCAGGGCGTCATCGACTTTCTTGATCTCGGCATCGGTCAGGGCTTGCACCTCATCGGACCAGATCTTGTGATCGTCCTCGCTCATCCCGTCGGATTTGAACTTCTTGAGCTGATCCATCCCGTCACGGCGGACATTGCGGATCGAGATCCGGGCATTCTCAGCGTATTGTGCGGCGACCTTGGTCAACTCGCGGCGCCGCTCCTCATTGAGCTCCGGAATCGGCAGCATGATGATCGTGCCATTGAGCTGCGGGTTGATGCCCAGACCGCTCTCGCGGATGGCCTTTTCGACCTTGCCGACCAGCCCCTTGTCCCAGACATTCACCGTCACCATGCGCGGCTCGGGCACGTTCACGGTGCCCACCTGGTTGATCGGGGTCTTCTGGCCGTAGGCATCCACCATCACCGGCTCCAGCATCGAGGCCGAGGCCCGCCCGGTGCGCAGCGAGGCGAATTCCGTGCGCAGGCTGCCAATGGCGCCATCCATACGGCGCGCCAGATCATCAATATCAAGGTCGAAATCTTCGTCGGACATATAAGTCTCTTGGTTCGTGTCGCTGTCATCTGCCAAGGGCTTTGTATACCCGGGGATGCGCAGATGTATAGCAACCAATCATGACAAGTGTTGCGGTGTCGCTAACATGCAGGCCGATTTAGCCCGCATTGACCACAGTATAGGTGCCTTCGCCCGCCAGAATGCCCCGGAACCCGCCAGGTTCGTCAAGCGAGAAGACAATGATCGGCAGTTTGTTGTCCCGGGCCAGCGCGATCGCGGAGGCATCCATCACGCCCAGATGCTGGGCCAGACAATCATCATAGCTGATCTGGTCGAACCGCACGGCGTCCGCATGCTTGACCGGGTCCTTATTGTAGACGCCATCGACCTTGGTGCCCTTGAAAATTGCTTCGCAGGACATCTCATTGGCCCTTAGGGTCGCTGCCGTATCCGTAGTGAAATAGGGGTTGCCGGTCCCGGCTGCGAAGATGCAAACCCGTGCCTTTTCGAGATGGCGAACAGCGCGGCGGCGGATATAGGGCTCGCAGACTTGATCCATGGGGATTGCGCTGATCACGCGTGTGTGGATCCCAAGCCCCTCAAGCGCGGCCTGCATGCCGAGCGCGTTCATGACCGTGGCCAGCATGCCCATGTAATCGGCGGTTGTCCGCTCCATCCCCTGAGCGCTGCCCTGCAGACCGCGAAAAATGTTGCCGCCCCCGATTACCATGCAGATTTCGACGCCGAGGTCGTGGACCGACTTCACCTCCTGCGCGATGCGTTCGACCGTCGGGGGATGCAGCCCGAACCCCTGAGGGCCCATCAGCGCCTCCCCGGAGATCTTAAGCATAACGCGCTTATATTTTGTCGCGTTTGGGGCGGCATCGTCCATGGGGTGACCTCTGTCTTGTCTCCGGAGCGGAATTGCGCGCAAAATGATCCTATTCCGCGCCGGGATCAACGGCGAAACCGCCGCGCCCCGCGTGATTGCCTGAAACCCGGTTCCCAGATGCCTCACTTCGACCTGTCGCAGATCTCTGCCGAGCAGCCCGTGCTCATCGCCGGACCCACCGCGTCGGGCAAGTCCGCGCTCGCGCTCGAGATCGCGGCACAGCAAGGCGGCGTGATCGTGAATGCCGATGCACTGCAGGTCCATGATGCATGGCGGGTGCTCAGTGCGCGCCCGGGTGTCGAGGATCTGGCACTGGCCGAACACCGGCTTTATGGCCATGTGCCGCGCGGCGCGCTCTATTCGGTGGGGCATTGGCTGCGCGAAGTTGCGCAGCTGCGCAAATCCAGCGCTGCGAGACTGATTATTGTCGGTGGAACAGGTCTTTACCTCACAGCCCTGACCCAAGGCCTCAGTCCGATCCCGGAAATTCCGGACGAGATCCGGGCCAAAGCCGATACGCTCCGCCTTGAGGATCCAGCCAGGATGGCGGCGGATCTGCTGCAACGAGATGCGGCCACCAGCGCACGGATCGACATGGCAAACCCGATGCGGGTGCAGCGCGGCTGGGAAGTGTTGGAGGCCACCGGCAAACCCCTTGCCACCTGGCAGGACGAGACCCCGGCACCGGATCTGCCCCTCGATCAGGCGGCGGCTTTCGTGATCGAGGCGCCCAAGGACTGGCTTACCCCACGCATTGCCCGGCGTTTTGAGCAGATGCTCGCCGATGGCGCGCTGGAGGAGGCGCGCGCCGCCCTGCCCCACTGGGATCCGACCGCGCCCTGGGCCCGCGCCATAGGTGCGCCAGAACTGATCGCCCATCTGCGCGGGGAGATGGACCTCGATGCCGCGCAAGAGGCCGCAATCGTCGCCACCCGCCAATATGCCAAGCGGCAACGGACGTGGTTCCGCGCGCGGATGAAGGCCTGGACCCCCCTGCCCGCATAATCTCGCCCATTGCGCGGAGTGCCCTAGCCCAACCCCTGTGCAATGGTTAACATTTTGCCATGACTGCGCCTGAGCTTCCTGTCACCGTCACGCCTTTGGCCGCCATCCTGCAGCGTGGGCGCTGGCGCCTGACGGACCTGCACGCGGATCCGCACCCGGCGCTTTATGTGTTCACGAGGGGTCAGGGGCGCGTCTTTGTCGATGGGAAGACGCGGGGGCTAACCAGTCCCTGCTATCTCTACATTCCGGCACGGGCGACCACGCGCTTTGCCTTTCCGGTGCAGGTCTTCGGCACGAAGCTGACCCTTGCGCCAGAGATTGCCGAAGCCCTACCGGCGACCGCGTTTCTGGTGCGCAGCCCGACCGGCGCGGTGCAGGCAGATCTCGCCTGGATGCTCGCCCGGATCGAGGCTGAAGGCCGCAGCGGGACCGAGGACGTAGCGGCAGCTCTCACGGCTTGCGGAACACTTCTGGCGCTCGAGATCGCGCGTCTGCACCGTCAGGACGGCGCGCCGGTCTGGGCCGTGAGCAAATCTGAACGCCTTGTGGCGGAGTTCATGGGCCTGATCGAGGACGATCTGGGCACGCGCCCGGAGACCCAACCCTCGGTTGCCGGCTATGCGGAGCGGCTGGGCATCACGCCCACGCACCTGACCCGCGTTTGCCAATCCGTGGCAGGGGTCGGCGCCTCGGCGCTTCTGCAGGATCGGCTCTTGTCGGAAGCGCGCTGGCGACTGGCGGATACCCCCAATCCCGTGCACCAGATCGCCGATGCGCTGGGGTATGGCTCTGCCGCCTATTTCGCGCGCAGCTATGGCGCCCGGATGGGGCACCCCCCGAGTGCGGACCGCCAAGCTCTGCGACGGGGCTAGCGCTGGAGGACCTTTCCGCGATTGACCCAACGTCAAAGCGCTTCGGATTCGAGCATGCAGAGGCACTCATGTCGTTTTTGTGCAAAGTCAATGTCGTTTTTTTACCACCCAATACCGTTTCAAGGTGTTGACCGGCTCCGGAGAATGGGGCGTCATGGCAGCACACGCAGATATCGCACCCTGGGTTTCGTGGCTCAAAGCGCTCCTGATGGAGGGATCGCCGCGCACGCCGGGATGCTGATCGCGCCAAAAAAAGATTGTGTCTCAGGGGGAACTGACAAGATGACACTCACAACAATCCACGGGAAGGCAATGCACCCGGCGGTGGAGATGTATGCCGAGGACTGCCGCAGCGGGACCCTGTCTCGGCGGGAGTTTCTGACCCGGGCCTCCGCGCTGGGCGCGACGGCCGCCGCGGCCTATGCCCTGATCGGCGTGACCCCGGTCCGGGCCGCCGGACATGGCGAGACCCCGGCCATGGGCGGCACGCTCCGGATTCAGCATCTGGTGAAGGCCATGAAGGAGCCGCGCACCTATGACTGGTCCGAGCTTGGCAACCAGACGCGCGGCTTTCTCGAATACCTCGTGTCTTACAATGCCGACGGCACGTTCAGCCCCATGCTGCTGGAAAGCTGGGAAGTGAACGAGGACGCCACGGTCTATGTCCTGAACGTGCGCCCGAACGCGACCTGGAACAACGGCGATCCCTTCACCGCCGAGGATGTGGCTCGCAACATTGCCGGATGGTGCGACACCAGCCTCGAGGGCAACTCCATGGCCGCGCGCTTCTCGGGGTTGATCGACCCCGAGACCGGGCAGGCCCGCGAGGGCGCGATCACCGTGGACGGGGATCTGACCGTCACGCTGACGCTCTCGGCCCCGGATATCACGGTGATCGCGAACATGTCGGACTACCCGGCGGCGATCACCCATGCGAGCTATGATGGCGGAAATCCGTTCGATCACGGTATCGGGACGGGCCCTTTCCGCCCGGTGAGCTTCGAGACCAATGTCCGCGCCGTGCTGGAGCGGGCCACCGATCACACCTGGTGGGGAACCGACGTTTATGGGGGCCCCTATCTCGACCGGGTCGAATTCATCGATTACGGCACGGATCCGGCCACATGGTTCGCCGGAGCTGAAGCCGAAGAGGTTGATCTGACCTATGAAACCACAGGCGATTTCGTGGACCTTTTCGATGCGATCGGCTGGACCGGGACCGAGGCAGTGACCGGCGCGACCGTTGTGCTGCGCCCGAACCAGGTGGCTGAGGTGGACGGGGTCACACCCTACGCCGATGCGGCCGTGCGCCGTGCCATGGCGCAAGCTGTGGACAACAGTGTTCTTCTGGAACTCGGTTATAACAATCTGGGCACCGTGGCGGAGAACCACCATGTCTGTCCGATCCACCCGGAATACGCCGAGATCCCGGCCCCCGTCCATGATCCCGCCGCAGGCAAGGCCGCCCTGGACGCCGCAGGGCTCGGCGACTTCGAGCATGTGCTGATTACACCGGACGAGGAGTGGCTGTCGAGCACAGGCGCGGCTCTGACCGCGCAATTCCGGGATGCCGGGCTGAGCATCGAGCATCGCATCCAACCCGGCGCTACCTTCTGGGGCGACTGGACCAAGCACGCCTTCTCGACCACCTCGTGGAACCATCGCCCCCTTGGCGTGCAAATCCTGGCGCTGGCCTATCGCACGGGCGAGGCCTGGAATGAGACGGCCTTCAGCAATGCGGAATTCGACGCGGCGCTGGCCGAGGCCATGGCGATTTCCGACGCGGATGCCCGTCGCGAGAAAATGGCGATGATCCAGCAGATCTTGCGCGACGAGGGGGTGATCATCCAGCCATTCTGGCGCTCGCTCTACAACCACCACCGGGGCGATGTGGTCAATGCCGAGAAGCATCCGAGCCACGAGATCCATCTGCACAAGATCGGCTTCCGCGCCTGAAGGCAGACCCGGTTCATCCTGATAGACCCGGGGCCGCCCGTGCGCGGCCTCGGTGTCCTTGAGCGGCCCTGTCCGGGATCTTGATCACAGCAAGAAAGAGAGGTCCGGCTCATGCTCGCCTTCATCCTGCGCAGGACAGGCGTGGTCGCGCTCACAGCCCTTTGTGTGACGTTCATCGTCTTCGCGATGACCAACCTGCAGCCCAATCTGGAGAAGGTCGCCAAGAGCCAGGGCTCGGTCCGCATGACCGATGCGGAGGTCGAGAGCTGGCTGACCCGGAACGGCTATGACGCGCCGATGCTGCTGCGCTACGGCGAATGGCTGGGCGTGGTTCCGGGCTGGACCCAAACTGATGCAGATAGCGGGCTTCGAGGGCGGTGCATCGAGGGAACACTGCCCGCGGGCGAAACGCCAGATCGCAACCGCTGCGGCATTCTGCAGGGTGATTTCGGCACCTCGACCGTGTTCCGCGCCGATGTGGGCGGAGTGATCGCCGAGCGGCTGGCGCTTACGGGCAAGCTGATGTTCTGGGTGATGGTGGTGATGGTGCCGTCGGCGCTGTTGGTTGGGGTGCTCGCAGGGATGCGCGAGGGGTCGCGCACCGACCGGACGCTATCAACCTTCTCCATCGCGACGACGGCCACGCCAGAATATGTCTCGGGCGTGGTTCTGGTGGTGCTCTTTGCCTCTTCGACCTCGGGGCTGTCACCGATCCTGGCGGAATGGGGCTGGATCGACGGGCGGACCATGCTCAAAGGATCGGCTTCCTCCGCGGCGGAGGATGCTACCTTCGAAAACTTCACCCTGCCAGTGATGACCATGGCGCTGTATGGCATGGGTTACATCGCGCGGATGACCCGCGCCTCCATGGCTGAAGTCATGACAGCGCAATACATCCGCACCGCGCGGCTCAAGGGCGTGAGCTTTCGGAATATCGTTTTGAAACACGCCCTTCGCAATGCGCTGATCGCGCCGTTCACGGTCATCATGCTGCAGTTTCCCTGGCTGTTGACCGGGGTTGTCATCGTAGAGACCCTGTTCAATTACAAAGGGTTCGGCTGGACGCTGGTTCAGGCAGCCTCGAACAATGATATCGAACTTCTGCTGTCCTGCTCGATCGTGGCCGTGGTCGTCGTGCTTGTAACACAACTGATCTCGGACATTGGCTATGTCTTTCTCAATCCCCGCATTCGGATCGCCTGAGGAGACACGGATTTGGAACCGATGACCGCTATCGAGATCTGGACCAAGGCCTTCATACAATTCATGCCGGTCTGGGTCGCGCTGATCTCGACCTTCCTGTTGTCGACGGCCTACAAACGGCGACTTGGGCTCTATGGCAAGCTTTTTGACAGCCCAATCGGCATGATCGGTTTCGGCATCGTCATGTTCTGGGTCTTCACTGCGCTTTTTGCGGATTTGATCGTGACCCATGACCCGATCCAGCAGGTATCGGGGATGAAGAACAAGCCGCCCGGAACACCCCTGCCCTCAGGGGCGGATGGGTTTACCCATTACATCTTCGGCGGTGACAATCTCGCCCGCGATGTGTTCAGCCGGATGGTGATGGGCGCACGTGAAGTGCTCAAGATCGCGCCAGCAGCGACGCTCTTTGCCTTCATGGTGGGGATCGTGCTCGGTCTGCCCGCGGGATATTTCGGTGGCAAGCTCGATGCAGTGCTGAGCTTTGTCGCCAATATGGTGTTGGCCTTCCCGGTGATCCTGCTTTTCTACCTGCTGGTGACCCCCGAGATCGTGGCCACGGGCATCCCAGTATACATGGCGGCGGTATTGTTCCTCTTTCCCATCCTGTTTCTGGTGGTGCTTTGGCATTCGCGATTCTTCACCCAGCCGGGCAAGCGGAACCTCTATGTCGGGTTGACGGTGTTGATCGGCGGATGGCTCTATCTTGGGCTGGCCTTTGACGCGGATCCGCTGGGACTGGTCTCCATGCCCTCCAACGTTCTTATCGTGTTCGTCTCAGTGGTCTTCGTGAACTCACCCACCGTGTTCCGGATTGTGCGGGGCATTGTTCTGGACATCCAGACCCGCGATTACGTGGCCGCCGCCCAGACCCGTGGCGAGGGCCCGTGGTACATCATGCTGTGGGAGATCCTGCCCAATGCGCGCGGCCCACTTATCGTCGATTTCTGCCTGCGGATTGGCTATACGACGATCCTTCTGGGCACGCTTGGGTTCTTTGGGCTGGGCGTCAGCCCTGAAAGCCCGGATTGGGGGTCCACCATCAACGAAGGGCGTCGGCTATTGTCCGTCTACGCCCATCCAGCGCTGGCCCCGGCGATGGCGCTGATGAGCCTCGTTCTTGGCCTGAACCTGCTGGCCGATGGACTGCGCGAAGAAAGCCTGAAGGATTGAGGAGGGTGCTGGGCTATGACATTTGCGGACCGCACTCTGGGCTTGAGGCACCGCGCAGGGGCCAGCCCGCGCACACCCGGAGTACTTCCGGAACAATGAAAGACAGGTGGTGGAGATGACCGAGCCCTATGACGGCCCCATTCTCGAGATCGAGAACCTGTCGATTTCCTTTTTCACGCGGCTGCGCGAGATCCCGGCGGTGATGGATTTTTCCTGCACGGTCATGCCTGGCGAGGCGATGGGGCTGGTGGGCGAGAGCGGGTGCGGAAAATCCACCGTGGCGCTGGGCGTTATGCAGGATCTGGGCGTGAACGGGCGGATTGTCGGCGGAACGATCAAGTTCAAAGGGCGCGATCTGAACACCATGTCGCCTGAGGAATTGCGCCGGATCCGGGGCAAGGACATTGCCATGATTTATCAGGAGCCCATGGCGAGCCTGAACCCCGCAATGCGGATCGGCAAGCAGCTTATGGAAGTGCCGATGATCCATGAGGGCGTGTCCGAGGCCGAGGCCTATGCCCGCGCGCTGGAAGTCGTGACGGATGTGCGCCTGCCGGATCCCGAGCGGATGCTGAACAGCTTTCCCCATCAGTTGAGCGGCGGGCAACAACAGCGCATCGTGATTGCCATGGCGCTTATGGCGAACCCGGCGCTTCTGATCCTCGATGAGCCGACCACCGCGCTGGACGTGACCGTGGAGGCCGCCGTGGTCGATCTGGTCAAAGATCTCGGGGCGAAGTACGGCACGTCGATGCTGTTTATCTCCCACAATCTTGGGCTGGTGCTGGAAACCTGCGACCGGCTTTGCGTGATGTATTCGGGAGAGGCGGTAGAGACCGGCTCGATCGCGGATGTGTTTGATCGGATGCAGCATCCCTACACGCAGGCGCTGTTCCGGTCGATCCCGCTACCGGGGGCGGATAAGACTGCGCGCCCGCTTGTGGCAATCCCGGGAAACTTCCCTCTGCCCCATGAGCGGCCCAAAGGATGCAATTTCGGTCCGCGCTGCACGTATTTCGAGGCCGGGCGTTGCGACCGGGACGAGATTCCCGTGGCCGAGGTGCTCGGTGATGATCGACACGGAACACGCTGCCTGAAGTTTGACGAGATCGACTGGACAGCCCCGGTCGAGATGCAGGCCCAGAGCAGCAAGCCCGCGCCGGGGCCCGTGGTGCTCAAGATGGATAACCTCAAGAAGCACTACGAGGTGGCAGCCTCAGCCCTGTTTGGCGGGGCCAACAAGAAGGTCGTGAAGGCCAACGAAGACCTGAGTTTCGAGGCCCGCGAAAGCGAAACGTTGGCCATTGTGGGTGAGTCCGGCTGTGGCAAGTCGACCTTTGCGAAGGTGCTCATGGGGCTCGAGACTGCGACGGGTGGCACCATCCTTCTGGACAATCGTGAGATCCAGAGCACGCAGATCGAACACCGCGATACCGGGACGGTGGCAGATGTGCAGATGGTGTTTCAGAACCCGTTCGACACCTTGAACCCGTCGATGACGGTCGGGCGGCAGATCGTCCGCGCACTCGAGATTTTTGGTGTCGGCAGGACGGATGAAGACCGGCAAGCGCGCATGCTCAAGCTGCTGGATCTGGTCAAGCTGCCGCGTGCCTTTGCCGATCGCATGCCCCGGCAGCTTTCAGGTGGCCAGAAGCAGCGCGTGGGGATAGCGCGCGCCTTTGCCGGCGATGCGCGGATCGTGGTGGCCGATGAGCCGGTCAGCGCGCTCGATGTCTCAGTGCAGGCTGCGGTGACGGATCTCCTCATGGAAATCCAGCGCGAGAACAAGACCACGCTTCTCTTCATATCACATGACCTCAGCATCGTGCGCTATCTCAGCGACCGGGTGATGGTGATGTATCTCGGCCATGTGGTCGAGATTGGTACCACGGATGAGGTCTTTGCACCGCCCTATCACCCCTATACCGAGGCGCTGCTCTCGGCGGTGCCAATAGCTGACACGACTGTAGAGAAAGAGCGGATCGTGCTGGAGGGCGATATCCCCTCGGCCATGAACCCGCCCCCGGGATGTCCGTTCCAGACACGCTGTCGCTGGAAAACGGAGGTGCCCGATGCAAAATGCGAACATGAGGTGCCGCCCTTGCGCAGTTCCGAGACCGGTCACCAGATCAAGTGTCACCTGTCGGAGGAGGCGCTCGCACGCATGACCCCTGTGATCAAGATCGCGGCGGAATAGCCGCGTCCGTCTCGGCCCGAAACCGGGCAACCCACTCCGCACTCTCTGCATTCGCGAGGCGGGCGGTGGGGATGCGCACGCCGGATGCCGCGCTGGCGTCGCGCCCCAGATAGCCGAGCGCCTGCGCCAACACGTTTCGCGGGGTTTCTGCAAGCGCGGCGTAGCTGAGGCGCAAGGGCGTGATCCCTTCCTGCGCAAACCATGCGGCCCAAGCCTCGTCCCAACGCGACAGCTCCGCGACATGTGCTGCAATGGCCGCGCGATCATAGTGTAGCGGCGCGGTTGGAGCCGAACGTTCCAGCGCGGAGCCATCCGCACGGGCATGCCAGAGCCCTCCCTGCTCGGCCCGCAGGCGCGACACCGCTTGCGCGACCTTGTCCGCGCGGCTCAGATGCAGAAAGCGCATTGGTCCAAAGGCTGTCTCCAGCCGAGCGCGATCCGTGGGCAGACCGGGATACAGACCCGCAAATTGCGCCATGGCGTAGGGAAAACTCCCGCGCTGCATGCGCAGACCGAAACAGCCCGTCTCCCCCGTTCCACGCATCAGAGCGGCCTCTATGACCGCCCGAAGGGCGTCTTTCCGGGTGTCGAAAACCTGCGCCTCCAACCCGTAGACCTGCAACCAGCGCGACAGAGAGGGCGTATGGAAATGGGAGTCCGGCTGCCCCGCCACCCCGGTGGCCGCAAGCATGCGGCACAAGAGCGTGCTGCCGCTCCGCGGTGTGGTGCAGAGCATATAGGCGCGCGCAGGAACGTTTGGCATGGCATCGGCCTCGATCGCGAACCTCTTGACCCTGCCCGGAAACAACCGGCGGGGCAAACCGCCCTGCCCCAGCGACCCCCGTCCGATTTGATCTGTGTCGTGTTGGGCGCACGCAGATTGCACTACCCTGAAGGAACCAAGCCAGCCCGTGCCGGGAACCACCCTCGCGCCGATGCCAGCCAGGCCATCTCCGATAAAGGATACTGGCCATGACACCTCCACCTCTGACCCGTCGCCGCGTCGTGCAAATCTCCATGGCAGCGTGCTGCTGCGGTGGCAAAACCTTAGGAGCACCAAGCCCGGGTCCGCGAATCGATCAGATCACAGATCCGCGCGCCACCGCCGCCACCAACATGTTCCGCTTTGCGCCGGATCTCGTGGTGACCAGCCCGGGCACCGAAATCACCTTTCTCAACAGCCGGGGCGAGCACACGGTCCATTCGGTTCCGCAACTCTGGCCCGAGGGCGTCGATCAGGTTGGCATCCGGGCACAGAAAGAAGCGGGCGTCCGGCTCAGCGCGCCTGGGCTCTATGGGTTTCGCTGTCAGCGGCACGGGAAGTACGGGATGGTCATGCTGGTGGTTGCCGGGGAGGCACCGAAGCTTGACGATGTCGCCGAACGGATCGCCGCCATGACCGCGGGCATGCGTGAGAAGGCGGCCTTCGCGAACCTCATTGAGCGTTACCGCGATCAGAACGGCTAGCCTGACGGCGGAGCGACACGCGGAAACCGACCTTCCATGTCGGGAACGGACGTGACCAAGCCCCTCCGGCCTCCGACCCTCGGGGGGTACCGCAAGGAGGCAGGACATGGAAACTCACACGCGGGTCTGCGTCATCGGCGGGGGCGTCGTCGGATGCTCTGTTCTCTATCACCTGACAAAACTGGGCTGGTCGGATGTAATGCTGCTGGAGCGCTCCGAGCTGACATCAGGCTCCACCTGGCATGCGGCGGGCGGGTTTCATACGCTGAATGGCGACACGAACATGGCCGCTTTGCAGGGCTATACGATCGGGCTCTACAAGGAGCTTGAAGAGATCACCGGCATGTCCTGCGGCCTCCATCATGTGGGCGGCATCACCCTCGCCGACACAGCCGAGCGGTTCGACATGCTCAAGGCAGAGCGCGCCAAGCACCGCTACATGGGGCTGCACACCGAGATCCTCAGCCCCTCCGAGATCAAGGCGCGGGCCGAGCTCGTGAACACCGACGGCATTCTTGGCGGGCTCTATGATCCGCTGGATGGACATCTCGATCCATCGGGGACGACTCATGCCTATGCCCGGGCCGCCAAGTTGAAGGGCGCGAAAATCCACACCCAGACCAAGGTGACCGCCACCACACCAAACCCAGATGGGACATGGACCGTCACGACCGACAAGGGTGCTGTGATTGCCGAGCATGTGGTCAATGCCGGCGGCCTCTGGGCGCGGGAGGTTGCGGCAATGGCCGGGATCTACCTGCCGCTCCTGCCTATGGCGCACCAGTATATCGTGACCGACGACATCCCCGAAATCTATGAACGCGGCAGCGAGTTTCCCCATGTGATCGACCCAGGCGGCGAGAGCTATCTGCGTCAGGAGGGGCGCGGGCTTTGTATCGGGTTCTACGAGAAACCCTGTGAGGCCTGGTCCGTGGACGGCACGCCCTGGGATTTCGGGCATGAACTGCTCAACGACCAATTCGAAAAGATCGAGGATAGCATCGCCTTCGCCTACAGGCGGTTTCCCGTACTCGAAACCGCAAGTGTCAAATCCGTGATCCATGGGCCCTTCACCTTTGCGCCGGATGGCAACCCGCTGGTTGGGCCTGTGCCGGGTCTACGGAACTACTGGTCCGCCTGCGCAGTCATGGCGGGGTTCAGCCAGGGCGGCGGCGTTGGCCTCGCGCTGGCGCAATGGATGATCGAGGGCGAGACCGTGCGTGACCCAAGGGCCATGGACGTCGCCCGCTTCGGCACCTGGACGACCCCGGGCTATACAGTGCCCAAGGTGATCGAGAACTACCAGAACCGCTTCTCAGTCAGCTACCCGAATGAAGAGCTGCCCGCGGCGCGGCCTTTTCGAACGTCGGCGATGTATGACATCTGGAACGACATGGGCGCGGTCTTTGGCCAGACCTACGGACTCGAGGTCGTGAACTACTTCGCCCCGCAAGGCGAGCCACGGTATGAGACACCAAGCTTCCGCCGTTCCAACGCGTGGGAGGCCGTGGGCGCCGAGGTTGCCGCGGTAAGGACTGCAGTCGGCATCAATGAGCTGCAGAATTTCGGCAAGTTCCGAGTCACCGGCCCGCGCGCCCGGGTCTGGCTCGACCGGATCATGGCGGGACGCATCCCGGGGCCCGGACGGCTCGCACTCTCGCCGATGCTGGCGCCATCGGGCAAGCTCATGGGGGATTTCACGGTCTCCTGTCTCGGCGAGACCGAGTTTCAGCTCACGGCCTCCTATGGCGCGCAGGACCAGCACCGGCGATGGTTCGACACCCATCTCGAAGAGGGTGTGTCGGTCGAGAATATCTCCGACACGCGCACCGGCTTCCAGATCGCGGGTCCCAAAGCACGCGACGTGCTTGCGGCGTGCACCCGCGCGGATGTCTCTGCCGCTGCGTTCCGGTTCCGGGATGTATGCCCCATGACCATCGGCATGGCCCAATGCCTTGTCCAACGCGTCAGCTATACCGGCGATCTGGGCTATGAAATTTTCTGCACTCCCAGCGAACAACGCCACCTTTTTCAATGCTTGTGGACGGAGGGACTGCGTCACGGCATCCGTCCCTTCGGAATGCGGGCGATGATGTCGTTGCGGCTCGATAAGTTCTTTGGCGCCTGGAGCCGGGAATACTCGCCGGACTACACTGCTGCCGAAACCGGGCTCGACCGCTTTATCCATTTCGACAAAACCGCGGACTTTATCGGACGCGCTGCCGCCGAAGCGGAACGCGGCACAGGCCCCACGCGCAGGCTCTGCGCCTTTGCGGTTGACGCCAGCGATGCGGATGTCGTGGCCTATGAACCCATCTCGATCGAGGGAGAGGTGCTGGGCTTTTGCACCTCCGGGGGCTATTCCCACTTTGCCGAAACCTCCATCGCGCTCGGATTTCTTCCGACAAACCGGATTACCGAGGATGTCACTGCCAGCATCGAAATCCTTGGGGAGCAGCGCCCGGCCAAACGCCTGATCACGCCGCTTTTCGATCCCGATGGCACGCGGATGCGGGGGTAGCGCCCATAGCTTAAGTCTACAAATATCCCCGCCGGAGGCTCCCACCACTGGCCAAACCACCCGTCAGACGGCAGTCTCGTGCAATGTCTGATGTTACCCTCATCCTCGCCGCCGGGGCGTCCCGACGCATGGCCGGTCGCGACAAGCTGATGGAACTTGTAGAGGGCCGTCCGCTCGTGGCGCGGCAAGCTGCGCTGGCTGCGAAGGTCACGCGGGATGTCATCGTCGCCCTGCCCCCCAAACCCCATCCCAGATACGGGGCGCTTGACGCGCTGGGCGTGACCGCGCTTCCGATCCCCGAAAGCGCCGAAGGGATGGGCGGCACCTTACGGGGTGCGGTCGCACGATTGCCCAAGACCTGCACTGGCCTCCTGCTCCTTCTCGGAGATCTGCCGGACATAACGGAAGACGACTTGCGCGCGGTCCTGACCGCTCGAGAAGAAGTCCCCAGCGCCCGGATCTGGCGCGGCGCAACCATGTCCGGCGCGCCGGGCCACCCGATCCTCTTTGCCCCTGAGGTTTTCCCTGATTTCGCGCGCCTTGCGGGCGACGAGGGCGGTCAAGCCATGATCGCCCGACATCGCGACCACGTCCATCTTGTGCCCCTGCCCGACTCCCGAGCCCGTCGGGATCTTGACACACCCGGGGATTGGGCCGCGTGGCGCGCAGAGAAAGCCCAGGACCCTTGAGCGCTTACAAACGTACAATTTCTCAGCCGCGCCGAATGTTCCGCGCCTTCCCATATTGGCTCTGATCAGACGTCAAACCTGCGACGATACCGCCCGTCCGACGCGCGAGACTTGCGATAGACGGGCGCCTGCTGCTTTGCCGTCATATCCGGTCTCGTGCAGTCCGGATGTGTTCTGCTTTCCTTTGCGACTGGTGCCTGATCATGAAATCTGTCCTTCCTTGCCTCGTCCTCCTCATCGCGCTCGGAGCCTGCGCGAAACCACCCAGCAGCATTCCGGCAACCGCAGTCTCGACGTCGAACTACGATCACCACAATTGCAAGGAACTCTATTCAGAAATGACGGAGAATTCGCAGGAACTCTCGGAGGCGGAAGAACGGCAACGCAACGCCGTTGCAGGAGATGCGGTTGGCGTCTTTCTTGTCTTAATCCCGCCAAGCGCCTTCACCGGGGACGCCTCTGCCGATGTGGCACTGCACAAGGGCGAGGATATCGCCATGAAGGCAGCCTATGCGCGGCGCTGCTCGTAGCAGGCCCTCAGATCAAGATCACAGGCTGACTTAGGATTGCGGCTGGTACCCGAGGTCGGACTCGAACCGACAAGATGTTGCCATCGGGGGATTTTGAATCCCCTGCGTCTACCAATTCCGCCACTCGGGCACGGGGCTGTGCTACCGCCACGGGCGCACCGCGTCCAGGGCAAAAACGCCCCGCCACGCCGCTAGAACATCACGCCCACAAGCCAAAGCGTGATCCCCGGGAACGCCACAAGGATCACCACCCGGATCAGGTCCGAGGCCACGAAGGGGGCAACCCCACGATAGGTTCGTCCCATGGGCACATCCCGCGCCATGGAGTTGATGATGAAGAGGTTCATCCCCACGGGCGGCGTGATCAACCCGACCTCCACCACGATCAGCGCGAGGATCCCGAACCAGATCGCGGCCTCCTCGGGTGTAAGCCCGAAATCCAGCGCTTGAACGATTGGGAAGAAAATCGGGATCGTCAGCAGGATCATCGAAAGGCTGTCCATCACGCAGCCGAAGATCAGGTAGCAAAGCAGCATCGCCGAGAGCACCATGAGCGGCGCAAACCCTTGGGTCGTCACCCATTCGGCCAGTTGCTGCGGGGCTTGGGTGAAAGCAAGGAAGGAGTTAAAGAGCTGCGCGCCCAGCACGATGAAAAAGATCATCGCCGAAGCGCTGGCCGTTTGCAGGATCGAGTCGAGCAACCCACGCCAGGTCAGCCCGCCCGTCGCCCAGCCATAGAGTCCTGTGGCAACCGCCCCCACCGCTGCGCCTTCGGTCGGTGTAAAGAGGGCCTGTACCCCGTCCTGCGCCCAGTTCCAGTCGCCGGCAATCCCGCCCATCACAAGGCCAAAGATCAGCACCACGGGCCAGATCCGCCAAAGCGTCCGCATCCGCTCGGCCACGGGGATGCGCGGGGCGGTGCTCGCCGCGTCTGGACGGATCCGCACATAGATCGCCACGGTCAGCATGTATCCAAGTGCTGCGATGATGCCGGGGATGAGCGCAGCGATGAACATTTTCACGATGTTCTGCTGGGTCAGGATCGCGTAGATCACAAGGATCACCGAAGGCGGGATGAGGATACCCAGCGTGCCACCAGCGGCCAAAACCCCTGTGCTAAGACTGTCGGAGTAACCCCGCTTGCGCATCTCCGGCAGAGCCACCTGCCCCATGGTCGAGGCGGTCGCCAGTGACGAGCCGCAGACCGCTCCGAAACCGGCACAGGCGCCGACTGCGGCCATGGCCACGCCGCCCTTGCGATGCCCCAGCCAATCCGAGGCCGCCTGAAACAGGGCCGCGGACATCCCCGACTTCGTTGCGAACTGCCCCATGAGCAGAAAGAGCGGTACGATGGAGAGCGAGTAGCTTGAGAAGGTGTCGTAGCTCAGGGTCTTGAGCTGGCTCAGCGTCGCATTCGGATGGCCCAGCACGACCCAGGTGCCAAAAAATCCCGTTAGCCCCATCGCCACTGCGATAGGCACGCGCAGAAAAATCGCCCCGAGCATCAGGGCAAAGGCGGTCAGAGCGAGTTCGATCCCGCTCATAGCGCACTCTCCCGCCCGGCCAGCACCCAGTTGAGACTGCGCCAAACCGTGTAGAGCGCCACGAGTAGGAAGATCGCCGCCCCTGTTACCGCCATGGCGTAGGGGATCCAGACCGGCAGCTCGAGCTCATAGGTGGTTTCCGGGAAGAACGGCTTGTAGCCCATCGACAGCGTCTCGCGCAGGGTCTCGGAGCCATAGGGGAACTTCTCGCCAAACCCCAACCAAAGCCGCCAGAAGATCACGCCCGCGGCCAGCGCGATCAGCACATCTCCGATCAGACCTGTGAGCGCCTTGAGGCGCGCAGGCAGACGGTCCACGAAGATATCCACGGTGACATGGCCGCGTTTGAGCTGGCACCAGGGCAGAAAGGCGAAAATCGCCACGGCACAGCCGGCCTCCACGAGCTCGAAGTCGCCAGTGATCGGGCCAAGACCAAGGCCGATCAGGGCGCGCCCTGTAATCGAAGCCACGGTCAGAAGTGCGATGGACACGAGGACAAGCCCGCCCCCATAGGCCAGCCAACGCGCCAGCGCTTCAAGCACGCGGCCCGTCCGGGCCTCCAGGGTCGGTGCGATCATGTGAGCAGGTCTCTTACTCTGGCAGGCATGGGTCGGCTCGAAACCGGGCCGCTCCATCGGGTCGATCCTTGATGTACTGCCCTGAGACAGGGACGCAAGCGGAAGTCGCCCGACAGCCACGCGCGAGGGCGCTCCGCCGGGCGGGTCAGCGCGACGCACATGCGTGTCGCGCCACGACCCCGGGACCCGACGGTCCTGCGCAGATCCGTGGCAGGCCCCGGCATGCGGGACCTGCGGACACGCTTAGCTGCCGCCATTCTCGTGCTTGGTCACGAACATCTTAGCGTCCTCGACCATGGCGGATCCGGGCAAACCTTTGCTCTCCATTTCAGCCGCCCAGGCCGCGGTGAGATCATCCCCGATCTTACGCAGCTCCGCGACGGTTCCATCATCCAGCACATGGATCTTGTTGTCAGTCCCGGCCACGACACCTTCGCCGAGCTCATCCCCTTGATCCATGGCACGTCCGGCCCAGGCGGAGGCCTCCAGCCCAGAATTGGCGTCGATGATCGCCTTTAGGTCATCGGGCAGTCGGTCATAGCTCGCCTTGTTCATGCCCCAGACGAAGAAGGTATTGTAGAGTGCCCGGTCTCCGCCGATCTGCGTATGGCTGTCGGCCAGCTCATGCACCTTGAGCGGCGGCACGATCTCCCACGGGATCACCCCGCCATCGACAATGCCCTTGGACAGGGATTCCGGGAAAGCAGGCACCGGCATGCCCACGGGCGTCGCCCCAAGGGTTTCCAACAGCTTGTTCGCCTGCCGCGACGGGCCGCGCAGCTTCAGCCCATCGAAATCCGCCGTCCCCATGATCGGATCACCCTTCTTGTGGATCACCCCGGGACCATGGACATGGACTGCCATCAGGTGGATATCGCCCATCCGCTCCATCAGGTATTTCTCGGTAAACTCCCAGGCCGCGCGGGACGAAGCCTCGGCGGACATGGTCGTCATAAAGGGCAGCTCGAACGCCTCGCTCTCCGGGAAGCGCCCGGGCGTATAAGCCGGCAAGGCCCAGCCGCAATCGATCACCCCATCGCGGATCTGATCATAAAGCGCGGGAGGCTTGCCCCCAAGCTGCATCGCCGGATAGATCTCGACCTTGATTCGCCCTTTGGATTCCGCCTCGATCTTCTCCGCCCAGGGCGTGATGAAGAACTTCGGCACCGACCCTTGCGGGCTCAGGAAATGCTGACAACGGAGCGTGACCTCCTGGGCCGCTACGGCGCCTGCACCAAGCGTCAGGGCCACCGCCCCCGTAAGGACGGTCTTCATAAGGCTGTTCATGGTGTTCCCTCCCTGGAACGACTGCAATCACATATCGCCCGGGGCGGATCGGTCTGATGCGATCGCGGCCCCGGTTGATCAGAGTGTAGCCGGACCACGCAAAAGCGCCAGAGGTTTGTTGCATCTGCAACGAGCGGTCAACCCACGGGCCCAGCACCCGATTGCCACAACCCTGCGCAAGGCGCACGATCCCGCGTCGAACCGGCCGGATCTGCGGAAATTCCAGCCCTGGCCCGGCAGATCGCAGCAGCGGGGATTGACCCCGCGCGGCCCCCATGGTGCATGAGCCCATGACCTATAAGGCCCTGAAACTCCGCATCCTGACTGACCGGGCACAAGCCTGCGTCGCAAACCCGTCCTGCACGCTCGGATCCAGTTGCGGGGGACCCCATGTCTGACGCGCAGCTCAATCAGGACCCGGAAGAGACATCTGCGCAGACCGAAGACGTCGCAATCTCCCAGCGTCTCCACCAATTGGTGGAGGAGGCCGAGGGCGCCTCGGTGACCCTCGGATGGGTGATGTCGCGGCTTCACGAACAGGCCTTTGGGTTGTTCCTGCTGATCCTCGCCCTGCCCTGCTGCATTCCCTTTCTCTATGGCATTCCGCAGGTGGTCGCGCTGCCGCTGATGTTCGTGTCTGCCCAGATCCTCGTCGGACGTCAAACCCCTTGGCTGCCGGAGCGCCTGAGCGCCCGAGAAGTCACGACGGAAGGTCTGTCCAGCCTTGCCTCGCGTGCCGAACCCTGGCTGCACCGGATCGAAAGCATCAGCCGCCCCCGGCTTTCCGCTCTGGCCCGCGCGCCGGCCGACCGCCTTGTCGGTCTGGCGCTGGTCCTCTTCAGCGCCTCGATCCTGGTTCCGCTGCCATCCACCAATACCGTGCCGGGCATAGCGGTCGTCATCGTCGCCATGGGGCTTTTGCAGCGCGACGGGATCCTTGTCATTCTCGGCGCGATCCTTGGCACCGCCTGGATCGGCACCCTGATCTTCGCCGGTGCAACGGTGGTCAGCCTCCTGAAATCCTGGATCGGCCTCTGATTGTGATTTGACGGGACCTTGCAGCGCCACGGGACATGGGCGATGAACGCCCATCCGCTGCTCTCAGAGGTCTCGATGCTCTATAATCCCCGCATGCTCGCACTGATCGCCGCTGGCGGGTCCCTCGCTATGCTTATCAGCGCTTTCGGGTTTCAACATCTCGGCGGTCTCGCCCCTTGCGCCATGTGTCTCTGGCAGCGCTGGCCCCATGCCGTGGCGGTGCTTGCGGGTGGGCTCAGCCTTGTCTCCCCTCTCGCCGCCTGGCTGGGGCTTGGCGGGGCGCTGACCACAGCGGGGATTGGCGGTTATCACACGGGCGTCGAGCGTGGCTGGTGGGAGGGCCCCACCACCTGCACCTCCGGCGATATCACCGGCATGAGCCCCGAAGACCTGCTCGCATCGATCATGGAAGCACCGCTGGTGCGCTGCGATGAAGTCGCGTGGGAGTTGCTTGGCCTCTCCATGGCGAGTTGGAACATGGTGATCAGCCTCGGCCTCGCCGCGCTCTGGGCGCTGGCGCTGATCCGCAAAGCCCGGGCTTGAGCACAGCCCGGCAGTTTCCCTGCGTCAGCGTATCCTCAAACGACCAGACCGCGTGCGCAGGTTAATGCATCCCTGCGCCACCGTGCGCCCGTGCCCGACACATGTCCGACAGAGGGCTGACGGGGCGCCGACGCAGTCGGGCTGGCCCTCAGACCTAGTGCAGGGGCAGCTCATGGGTGACGTGCCGCCACTCCCCAGGCGAGATCATCTTGCGATGGGCGAAGCGAACAGAATGCAGCGCGCCCTCGATCTCGGCCTGCCAGAACTCGATGAACTTGAAGAGCGCCGGGTAGTCCGGTGCGAGGTCATACTCCTGCCAGATGAAGGTGTTCAGAACGCTCGGATGGTCGGGCATGCGGTAGTACATCTCCGCCGTCGTCAACCCGTATCCGCGCAGCATCAATTCGGTCTCTTGGCCTGCCATATGCGTCTCCGTTCCGGTCCGATAAGATGATCGAGCCATAACGTGTTTAAGAATTCAATAAGAACAGCATGTTAGCACTCCCTTCCGGGGGCTGCTCGTAAATCTCATGCACAACTTGTGCGCAAGATGAAGGTTCTGTTATACTCCAAAGGACTAAATATTGTGCCTCTGACAAAGGAGTTCGGCCCACGTGACCGACACCCCGGAACCCCCTGAGAACATGGACGAAACCCCCGGCGGCGGGTCCGATTATTCGGGGCCGACCATCTCTATCGCGGAAGAGATGAAGAGCTCCTATCTCGATTATGCCATGAGCGTGATCGTCAGTCGGGCCATTCCGGATCTGCGTGACGGGCTCAAGCCGGTGCACCGGCGGATCCTATATGCCATGCACGAGACCGGGAACTCCCACGAGAAGGCCTACCGCAAATCAGCGCGGCCCGTGGGTGATGTCATGGGCAAATACCATCCCCATGGGGACGGTGCGATCTATGACGCGCTGGTGCGGATGGCTCAGGATTTCTCCATGTCCCTGCCGCTTCTGGATGGTCAGGGCAACTTTGGTTCGATGGATGGCGATAACCCCGCCGCCATGCGCTATACCGAAGTGCGGATGGACAAGCCCGCCGCCGCCCTTCTCGCGGATATCGAGAAGGAAACCGTTGATTTCCAAGACAATTACGACGGCAAGGATCAGGAACCAACTGTCCTTCCGGCGCGTTTCCCGAACATGCTGGTCAACGGTGCGGGCGGGATCGCGGTCGGCATGGCCACGAATATTCCGCCCCACAACCTGGGCGAGGTGATCGATGCCACGCTGGCACTGATCGAGACCCCGGATCTCGAGGTCGAGGACCTGATGCAATACGTCCCCGCCCCGGATTTCCCGACGGGCGGACAGATCCTCGGGCGCTCCGGCGCGCGCAAAGCGTATCTGGAGGGGCGCGGCTCGGTCATTATCCGCGCCAAGACGCGCATCGAGGAGCTCCGCAAGGACCGCTACGCCATTGTGCTCGACGAGATCCCTTACCAAGTCAACAAAGCCTCGATGATCGAGAAGATCGCCGAGCTGGTCCGCGACAAGCGGATTGAAGGTATTGCCCATGTGCAGGACGAAAGCGACCGGATCGGCGTCCGTGTCGTGGTTGAGTTGAAACGCGACGCCACGCCCGAGGTGGTCCTGAACCAGCTCTACCGCTTCACGCCCATGCAGACCTCGTTCGGATGCAACATGCTGGCGCTGAATGGTGGCCGCCCTGAACAGCTGACGCTGAAGGATTTCCTCAGCAGTTTCATCACCTTCCGCGAGGAAGTTGTAGCGCGTCGTACAGCCTATGACCTCCGCAAGGCGCGGGAGCGCAGCCATATCCTCTGTGGCCTGGCCGTGGCGGTCTCAAACGTGGACGAAGTGGTCGCCACGATCCGTGCCTCCGCCGATGCGGCAGAGGCGCGCGAGAAACTGATGACCCGGCGCTGGCCCGCCGAGGAGATCGCCGGTTACATCCGTCTGATCGACGATCCGACCCATACGATGAACGAGGACGGGACCTATAACCTGTCCGAAACCCAGGCCCGCGCAATCCTTGAACTGCGCTTGCAGCGTCTGACCCAACTGGGTGTCAAGGAAGTGACCGACGAACTGCAGGAACTGGCCGGTAAGATCCAGGAATACCTCGACATTCTCCGCTCCCGTGCGCGGATTATGGCGATCATCTCTGACGAGCTGCGCGATGTGCGCGCGCAGTTTGCAGTGCCCCGCCGCACTGAGATCACAGAGTGGTCCGGTGACATGGAAGACGAGGACCTGATCGAGCGTGAGGATATGGTCGTCACTGTCACCGCCGGCGGCTATGTCAAACGCACGCCACTCGCGGAGTTTCGATCCCAGAGGCGCGGCGGCAAAGGTCTGAGCGGTGGCTCGATGAAGGAGGATGACGTTGTCACCAACCTCTTTGTGGCCAACACGCACACACCGCTTTTGATCTTCACCACGTCAGGCATGGTCTACAAGCTCAAGACCTGGCGTCTGCCCCAAGGTGG
>JBCDKN010000014.1:0-84860 GCA_038746545.1 Pseudomonadota bacterium | reverse complement strand
TTCACGACTCAAAAACGAGCGGTGAACATGTCTGATCTATTCTGGCTGACGGATGCGCAGATGGCGCGTCTTGAGCCCTTCTTTCCCAAGTCTCACGGCAAGCCACGCGTTGATGATCGGCGTGTGTTGAGCGGCGTGTGTGAGGAAGAGGCCCATGAGCTGGGTGTCTATCTGGCGGATTTTGGCGAGCTTGTTTGCATAGATAATGTCTGTTGGCACAAGGCCACAGCTGTGATCGGCAAGGTCGTCTAGAACTGTATCCGAGAACGTACGCCAGAGCTCATGCGACGGCCACCGCGAGCGACTGGTATCCTGGGTGGGTGATGTGTAGCGGATGCGGCGGAAAGCGTCCCGGTAGGCATCGCCGATGCCGGAGTGCAGATCATCCCAAGAGCAGAGCTCGAACTGATTGCGGAGCTGTTTGGAGCCAAGGCGCATCTCAAACCGCCAGACCTGACTCTTGTCCCGATCTCTCAAGTCCAGGGGGGCGTTTCCGTGCTGACTGCGCGCTTTGATCCAGATCTCAACCCAGCCGAGCTTTCCGGTCTTCATAACCTCCAGCCGCTTGGCATAAATTGCCAGTTGGCGGTTGCTCACTGCCCCGGCACGAAGGCCAGTGACGCGAGCGCCGGTCGCTTGTGTGGCCGTCTCATCGATGCCTGTATACTAGGTGACCTCGGTGACCTCGGTGCCTGGTGGAGCAACGAGTGCCGCGCGGTCGGGTTCAAACCATGGCGCAAGTATATCCACGGCGACGTCTACGCGAGAGACGCGCAACAACCGGTCGGAGTATCGAATGCCCAGATCCTCAACCACGCTACGGAAATGTGCTTCTGCTTGACCGAGCCCGCCCGTCGCCAAGCCCAACGCTCGGAAGTCGACAATTACTCCGGGATTGTTAGGAACCCGATCAAGGGGGTCTTGGACCATCCAGACCGCACCAAGGTCCCCGGTATGACAGGTAAACCCGCGTGCTCCCTTTGGAGTCATTGAGAAGGCGGTGTCGCCAATCTGGACGAAGCACTCACTGTTCGTCTTTCGACACTGGGTCTTCGCTTGGGAGAATTGGTTTTGGAGGGCCAATGGAATATCCGCCTGAACGGTGACCTTCAGGCCATCAAACCCAGCGTGGAGGATTTCTGCGCCCATCTACTCCGTCTTTCATTTTCGTATGCGTGGAGGGGAGTGTTGCAAGGCCCCCCCTAACGCGCCCCGCGCTGAGCGCGCTGGCGGCAGCGTTGCTAAGGGGGGGGTTGGGCGGCTCATATGACGGAAAGCGGATGTTCGTTGAAGCTTCGAACTGGGCCGTCATTGAACATTGAGCTGAGATTCCTACCGGGTTTGAGGCGGGTTACATAGCTGCGGTACGGCTATGTCGAATGGGGCTGAGGATAGTCGCCAGCTTTGGCTTCCAGGCGATGTTGTGGCGTACTATGTCGCTAGGTCGGTCAGAAGGTCCATAT
Organism: Pseudomonadota bacterium; assembly: GCA_038746545.1. Classification (GTDB taxonomy): domain Bacteria; phylum Pseudomonadota; class Alphaproteobacteria; order Rhodobacterales; family Rhodobacteraceae; genus Dinoroseobacter. Next base: position 83,397 of record JBCDKN010000014.1, on the reverse strand, counting down.
CATGGATGCAGAGAGCTCTCCCCTGCGAGAACTTTCGGACAGCAATCCGTTTCCGCGCAGAGAGATCCGCATGTTTTCGAACAGGTTGTACTCGAGCCCCAGTCGCAGCTCGGCGGCGTAGCGATCGTACCCAAAGACATGGGACATTTCGCTGTTGCTGTTGAGGCCAACAAGGCTTCCTTTGACCTCGTTTTCCGGATCCGTGAGATTGGCTATGAGCCCGAATCCGGCGAAGACGCGGCCCAACTGTTCGCCTTTCCCGAAGGTTGTGCCGACCTCCAGATGCGGGCGGATCACGAAGTCCGTTTCCTCGCTGCTGTGCATGGACCAGTTCAGCGGCCCGTCTCCGGTTTCGGTGAACCCGTCTTGCCGGGTGTGGTAGAGGCCGAGCCCGAGGCCCCAGCGCAGATAGGCCGTGTCCAGTTGCTGCAGATAGGCCACCTGGGCGTCCACGGAGAAGATCTGGCTCTGCAGGTTCGATGTGGCGGTGTGCATGGTGCCGCTCAGCGCATAGGCGCGCTCGGCATGCAGGTCCTGCTGGCCGAGGGCGGCGGAGAGTGAATAGGTCAGCGGTCCGGTTTCATATTTCAGGATGGCGCCCGCGATGAGTCGATCCCCGTCCTGGTCGAAGCCGGTGCCGGAGAGGGACACGTCCTGATACTGGAGCATGGCGCCGAGGATCAGGCCATCATCCAGCATCCGCTGCGCCCCGCCGGCCAGGCCGTAGGAGCGTTCATCAACCGTGGCGCCCGCCCCGCCAGCCTCGTTTTCGAACCGGGTCTTGCTGCCGATCAGGCTGACCCAGCTGCAATCCTGTTCGCGCAAGAAATTCGTGGCTTCGAGCGTCGGGCAGGAGCGCAGATGGGTATGGACCGTCCTGCTTGCCTGGCGGGCGGCAAACAGGGCCGCGCCGGTTTCGTCCATCACATGGGCGGCGGCGAGCCGGTTTGCGTCCTCGGCGGTGTCTGCGTTCAGGACATCGTTGAAGAGGGCTTGGGCGGCGGCCTCTGCCTCACTGGGCCCTACGTCAGAGATCTCGGGGCTGGCGGAGAGGGGATCGGCAACCGGGACCGGAGCGTCGCGGGGGGCCGCGCTGCTGGATAGGATGTCCGGGGTTTCGTCTTCGGTGGATAACCCGGGGCTAGCGGCAAAGACGAGGGCGTTCGACGCCAGAGCGCTGCTCAGCTCTGCGCTACCGGAGAGGCTCTCGGAGCTGTTCAAACTGTCGGAGCTGTCCGACATGATATAGTTCGACAGGTTCGTCGTGTTGACGCTGGCCCCCGAGGCGCTGGTGTCAATCGTGTAGCTCAGCCGGACGGCGTTAGTGTCGCTGTAGGTGTCGCCCCCTGTGGTGATGTCTCCGGACACGACCGCGATGTCGTATTGGACGATGGCGCCATCCTCGACGCTCAGGTCCTCGGCGCTCAGATCGTCCGCGACCAGGATGTAGACCGAGCCGCTATCGCCGTCGGAGACATTGGTGTCACCGGTTGCGTTGATCTCGAGCGTGCCGGAGAGATCCGTGACGCTGTCGGCGACGATCAGGTCGGCCTCTTCGTCATCGGCTCCGGTGTTCAGCTCGAGATCGATCAGGAGGATGCCATCCTCGCCCTGGTCCAATGCGCCGCCGGAGATTGTGGTGGTGAAGAGCTCATCCACGCCGCCGGGCGACAGGGTTCCGGCGTTGCTCAGCGTGCCGCCGCCTTCGCCGAGGCGGACCACGGAGCCCATGTTGAAGGTTCCCTCGGAGCCGTTGACGAAACTGCTGCCTGTGGTGTCCTCATAGAGGTCAATCGAGCCCGAGATCGTGCCGTAGTTGGAGATTGTCACCGCGCCCTGGCCGCCGGTTCCGGAGCTGTCATAGCCGTCGCTGGAGACGTCTGTGTGGATGACATAGATGTCGCTGTCCCGGCTGGTATCGGTGAAATCGAGATCCTCGATGCTGCCGTAATTGGCGATGCTGTTGGTGTTGCCATCATAGAGCGAGATCACATGGGCGTTGCCGTTCTCGCCTGAGATGGAGCTGGTCTCGTCGACGCTGAGAGAGATCGCGCCCGAGACGCTGTAGCCCGTGGCGGCGGCCATGACCGCGCGGTTGTTCTCGCCGCTGACCGCGATGCTGGAGCTGTCGTTCAGCGCGATGGTGACGTCGCCGGACTCGTAGCTGCTGTCGCCGTCATACTCGAAATAGCTGTCGAGATCGTCCGTCTCCTCGCTGGAGTAAGTGGAGCCGCTGCTGGATTGGGCAAAAAGGCCCACGGAGGCGTCGCCCGTCACGCTCACGTTGCCGCCATCCAGGCTGACATCGACATCGCCTCCATCCCCTTCGGCCCCATTGGAGCCTGCGAAATAGACCGAGAGCGAGGTGCTGCCAGCGGTGCCGCCGCCGCCGCCCACGGATTGCGCCCAGATGCCAATCGCGCTGTCCCCAGTGGTGGTCAGGTCAGCGGCGCTGAGTTCGACGGTGACTGCACCGCCATCGCCGCCATTCCCGGCATCGCCATCGTAATTCGCGCCGATATCGATGGAGAAGTTGACGTCGTCCGTATCGGTGAGCGCGCTGAAGAGGTCATCCACGCCCGCGCCGAAGGCCCCTTCGACATCGCCGGCATCTCCGCCGCCGCCTCCCACGGATTGGGCCCAGATCCCGTTAGCGCGCGCGTTGCTGGTCGTGATGTCACCCCGATTGAACACATAGAGTTCACCGCCATGGCCGCCTGCGCCGCCATCTCCGCCGACCTCGGCTTTCGTGGTGATCGAGGCGCCGGTTCCCGTGCCCCCGGTGCCGCCGCCGCCGCCGACCGATTGCGCATAGATCGCGGTGGAATCGGTCCCGGAGGTGGTGATCTCGTCATAGTTGTAGACGCTGGTTGCCCCACCATCGCCCGCCGCACCGCCGGATCCCCCGACCGAGATCGCCCAATTGGTGAAATAGCTGCTGTAGTTCTGGGACAGGGAATAGAGCGAATAGCCGCTGAGGGCCGTGCCTTTGAGGTCCGAGGCGGCGTCTTCGATTTCGACCCAGATGTCGGAACTGTCCGAAGACGTGGAAGAGCCGGACTCGCCGCCCGTGCCGCCGCCACCGCCGACGGATTGCGCGAAAATGCCATAGGAGACGTCGCCTTCGGTGGAAATCGAGCCAGAGTTCACGGCCGCAACGTCTGCACCGTCGCCGCCACTGCCGCCAGATCCGCCCAGCTCCAGGAGGAAGGAGGCGCTCAGGTTGATCGAGTCTTCATCGCCGGAGACAAAGGCCACCGCCGTGGCTGCGGCTGAGCCGCCATCCCCACCGCCGCCCCCTACCGATTGGGCAAAAATCGCGTCGCTGCTCTCGGCGGTTGTGGCAATGGAGCCTTCGTTGTCGATGCCGACAATGCCGCCATCATTGCCGGTGCCTCCTTCGCCACCCACGGCAATCGAGACCGACAACGTGCCGCTATCGGATTCGGCCACGGTCGCGCCGAGCACCACCGTGGACGCACTGCCCCCATCGCCACCATCGCCCCCAATGCTCTGTCCATACAGGCCGACGGAGCCTTCGGATGTCGTTGAGATATCGCCGAAATTCGTCAAGGCCACGTCGCCCGCCACCGAGCCGTCACCACCTTCTCCGCCCACGGCGACGGAAACCCCCAGATCGAACTCCGTGGTTGTGGTCACGCTATAGGCGGTGACGCTGCCGCCCGCGCCGCCGGATCCGCCGATGCTCTGGCCGAAGATGCCATGGGCATAGAGGCCGTCGGTTTGGATGTCGCCGTAGCTCGTTCCGTAGACGGTGTTGCCGGTCGCACCGCCTGCGCCCGAGCCGCCGACGGACACGTCCACATTCATATCCGTGGTTGAGAAGAGATCCGCGTTGAAGGAGTAGACCGAGCCGCCGGAGCCGCCATTGCCGCCAATGCTTTGGGCGAGAACCCCATAGGCTTTGTCGCCGCTGGTGGTGATGTCGCCCCCCAGCTGCACGAGCACTTCTCCGGACACGCCCCCAGAGCCACCATCCCCGCCAAGGTTCACCTGCACATCACCCGCGATGCCGTCCGTGGCGGTCGAGAGGATGCTAAGCCCGCTGAAGTCGATCACTGTGCTTCCATTGCCGCCGGCCCCGCCGATGGATTGCGCGAGGATGCCATAGCTTAGGTCCGCGGTGGTGGTGATGTCGCCCGAACTGACAACAGTGGTGTCTGCGGAAATGCCGCCTGCGCCGCCCCCGCCACCAATCGCCACGTTGATCGCGTCCGCGGTCAGGGCTTCGGTCGTGATCGTGTTGCTGCTATTGCCGCCCTCGCCGCCCTGGGAGGTGGCGTAGATCCCGATGCCGTTTTCGCCGCCGACCGTGAGGTCTCCGGAATTGTCGATGGTCACAGCACTTGCGGTGCCGCCATCGCCCCCTTCGCCACCCACGGCAATCTCGACCGCGCCGACCGAGATCGCGTCCACATCCATCACTGTCCCGGCCTTGCCCCCCGCGCCGCCGCGGCTTTCGGCATAGATTGCGCTGGCATTGGCCCCGCTGACGGAGATGTCGTCGGAATTGTCGATATCCACGGTCCCTGCAGTGTCGCCATCGCCTGCGTCGCCGCCAAGCGCGATGGTGATATCGGCCCCGGAAATCCCGGATCCGCTGAAGGTGGAACCGGATTTGCCGCCCCCGCCCGCAAGGCTCTGGGCGAAGATCCCGTCGGAGTCGTCCGCGCTGGTCGTCAGAGCGCCCGAATTGGTGACCGAGACGGCGTCCGCGCTGCCTCCGTTGCCGCCATCGCCACCCACGGAGATGGAGACCGCCCCGAGCTCGATCGTGTCAAAGGAGAAGGTCGTGCCGGAATTGCCGCCGCCGCCGCCCTGGGATTGGGCGAAGATCGCCGAGGCGCTTTCGCCGGCAGTGGAAATGGACCCGGTGTTTCTGACAGTGATCTCGCCGCCATCACCCCCTTCGCCGCCGGTCCCCCCGACAGACTTCGTGATGGAGGCCAAGGATGTTCCATTGATCGTGTAGGAGTTGCTGGACTTGCCGCCGCCGCCGCCAACGGATTGCGCGTAGATCCCGTAGGAGAAATCCCCGCTGGTGGAGATGTCGCCTGCGGCGGAGGCCAGGACCGCATCCGCGCTGCCGCCATCGCCGCCATCGCCACCATTGGTGATCGACACATCGAGCAGATCGACGCCTGAATTCGTACTCAGGATCTGGCCCGCCGTGCCACCGCCGCCGCCGAAGCTTTGCGCGAAGATCGCGTCGGACTGCGCGCCCGTGGTCGTGATGTCCGCCGAGGTATAGACAGTGACCGTGTTGCCATCCCCACCGCTGCCGGCATCGCCGGTGGAGCCAATGGTGACGCTGATCCCGATACTGTCCGTGACGGTTGTGACATTTCCGGAATGGCCGCCGCCGCCCCCGCCGGATTGTGCCGTGATCCCAGCGGAGTAGGAATTCCGGGTGGTCACTTCGTGATCGTCATCGACACCCTCGATGTAGAGCACCTCGCCGCCATTGCCGCCATCGCCGCCGGAGGAGCCGACAACGATGCTGAATGTGGAACTGACATCCATGGAGGCGGAGCCTTTGCCGCCCCCGCCGCCGATGGATTGCATCTCGACACCGTCGGAATCGATCCCTGAGGTCGAGATGAGGCCTGAGACATGCGCCACTTCGACCTCGCCAGCATCGCCGCCATCGCCCGCGCTGCCGCCCACTTGATAGAAGAGCCCGTCGGTGGAGTGGCCGACGCCGCCGCCGCCGCCCAGGGATTGGGCAAAGACCCCTTCGGAATAATCGCCGCCCGTCGCAACGATCACGTCCAGAGCGATCACAACCTCGCCGCCGTCCCCACCATCGCCGCCGCTGCCGCCAATGGTGGCTAATCCGGAGCTGCCGCCGCTTTTGCCGCCGCCGCCGCCCACGGATTGCCCGCTGATCCCGGCGGAATAATCCCCAAAAGTCAGGACATAGCTGTCGTATTCGTCATCGCTCTCTGTGTTGATGACGACGGTGCCGCCATCGCCGCCGGAGCTGCCATCCCCGCCCACGGCGACAATGGCATCTGCCGAGCCGCCTTTGCCGCCGCCGCCGCCGATGGATTGGGCCTCGACCCCGGCCGAATAGGAGCCGTAGGTCACGATGACCGATCCGGCCTCATCAACATAGACCGTGACATCCCCGGCATCCCCGGCGCTTTCGGAGGACGCGCCCCAGGTGGTCAGCAGGCCTTCTGTATCCCCGGCATCCCCGGCAAACCCGCCAATGGATTGGGCCAGAATGCCGGTTGAGGTCGTGGTGTCGTCGCTGCCGCTGTCGTCGCTGCTCTCGCCATCGCCATAGGTGGTGATCAAACCGCCAAAGGTGACCTCGACATCTCCGGCCACCCCGGCGCCTTCGCTGGCGCCGCCGCTGCCGCCCCCGAAGGTCGAATCCGCGTCGCCGCCATCGCCGCCCGCACCGCCATAGGAGCGGGCCAGAATGCCAATCGCGTCCGCGCCGTTGGTGGTAATCTCAGCGTCCTCGATCGATACGACCACGTCGCCGGCATCGCCGCCGATGCCCCCATCCCCACCGGATGCGTCGAATATGCCGTCCTTGGCCTTGCCGCCATCGCCGCCATCTCCGCCTTCGCTCAGGGCTTCGACCCCGTGGGACAGGTCGCCATCGGTGGTAATGATCAGGGACGTGCCGCTCTCGACCGAGATTTCTGCCGTGCCTGCGTCGCCGCCATCGCCCCCATCGCCGCCTTTGGCTTCGTCGCCGCCGCGGCCTTGGCCGCCCTCGCCGCCATAGCCCCCGGAGCTGTGAACATAGAGGCTGGGCTGGTCATCCGCCGTTGAGGTGATGTCCAGCACGGCGCCGTCCGACATGGAAAACAGCGCTTCGGCGCCGTTGGTCCCATTGCCGCCATCGCCGCCCTTGCCGTTGGAGGTGAAATAGGATCGGCCATCGCCTCCGGTGCCGCCATGCCCGCCTTCTGCTGTCACGGTCGCAGCGCTGAGCGCCTCGCCGGAGATCGATCCGCCTTCCAGTTCTAGGATCTGAGCGCCGGTTACTTCTCCGCCGTCGCCCCCATCGCCGCCTTTACCAGACGAGCTCGAGCTGGTGCGATCCTTGCCGGAATGCCCCGCGCCCCCTTCGCCGAAGAGTGAGATGGCGGGCTCTTCATCGCCATCGACGAGGACGATCTCAGTATCGCCGCCCTCGAAGGTCACGGTGAGGGCGTCCACGCTGTCGCCGTCATCGCCGTGGTCGTCCCCCTCATCGCCGATGTTTTTGATATGCACGAAGTACCAATCCGCGCTGTCGGAATCGTCGATATCCTCAAGGATCAGATCGGTGTAATCACCATCGGAGAAATCAGTGTCCCCCCCGATCAAGGCGCCTGAGCACGTCACCACCGTGCCGCTTGTCGAACAGCTTGAGCCAAAGCCCGATGTCGCAAAGGTTGCCGTCGCCATGAACGCGATGCTGAAGACCAATGCGCCCATCCCCGGCCTTACGGAGCGCCGCGGCAACCGACCCTTGGGTTGAGGCTTCAAGCTGCCTTGCAAGGCGGTGCTGTTGAGGAGTTTCCGGCTCGGAGAAGCAAAGCGCGTGAAAGAGCTAGAGTGAACCACCAGGGACCTCGCCATGTTGCGTTGGATCAGGAACGTGCGGCGCGGCCAGAACAGACCAGCACACCCCGTCAGTAGGGCGTCGGAACAATTAAAAAGATGTTTCGATTTTTCCGAAAACTCTCGCAGGATGGCGCGCCCGCAACCGGATTGAATCAAGCTAGTAGGTCGTGCGCTTTTGCTCTTTCGAGCTTCGAAACTGCGCTCCAAGCAATTGGCCGATTGCGCCACCCCTTGACCCGAACCAATCAAGTGGCAGTTCACTAGAGGGGCGCATTCTTGCCCGCTACAAGGCAGCTCTGACCCCTAGTCGCGACAGTCCGATCACGAAACCCAGATGCGCATCTTCCACTCTAAAGATGCAATTGATGCCTCGTGACAGCCGCCAGTTCCACGAACACAAAGGCGGCTTGGAGTTTTCTTTTTAAGTCCCCTTAGACGGAGGATTCAGCCCCACAACTTCTGCAAAAAGAGCTCGGTACGGTTGTCAGACCAGACAAAGAAGGGGATGCTGCGCGGGGTGAACAGATTGCTCAGGGCATCTACTACGTTGCCTGAGTTCAGCCCAAGATCCGAACGGATGTCCGGAGCGCTTTCCCGTCGTCGGTACGGCAATGAACGATGTCGTAGCTCTAAACATGATCTCGATGCTCTGGCCTACGCGTCTGTCGCCCTTGTCGAAGGCAGCGATAGAAACCGATAAAGCACTACAAGCGTCGCGACAGACGGCGCAACCGGATCGAAATCATATGCAGGCGGTCAAAGGATTGGCGGCGCGTCACCGCCCGAAGCGACCGCGGTCCGAAGGTCTTCCGCTCAGCCATCGCGCAGGCAGCACTCGTCAATTACCGGCTTCCTGTCCTGGCGCTGGTTCCCGAATGAGATGGTCGCAGCCAATTTTCGGGCCGAGGTTGCTGAAAAGGTCAAGGCTCGCCTTGCAAGAGTGAGAAGCTGATGATTGGCACGTTTGGAACAATCGCTCTCTTAGACAACTCGCAGAACCGGTGCCCGCCCAGTCGCAAGGGGGGTAGCCAAGCGGTGTTTGTTAGCAAAGCTAAGGGCTTGTCGGATAAAAGCAGCTTGGCTGTACCCATCGGTTAGAGCCCAAACTGCATCTCGGGCACCTGCCGTATTATCTCGTCGCATATGATGGATCAAAAGAAGGAAGCGCTCTTCATCTTGTGTGATGAGCAAGCGGGCCTCTATGCAAAACGGATCCTGCACAAAAGGCAGCGACCCTCGTGTCTCTTCCAGAGCTGCCACCAGTTTTCCGATCTCGTGTGCAACTGAAAGCCCAATTGGTGTTCCCCAACGCTCTTCAGCCAGCCCAAAAGCTGTTCGCCATCCCTTGGGTGCTTCACCTGAAAGAGCCAAGGTGAAGTGGCGCAACAGCGGAAGCAGGGCGGCTTCGAAGTCATCGATTGGCAGGTCGGCGACCGCTTTGAGAGTATTGTCTTGCTGAGTGTATGTGGCAGGCATTTATTGCTTCCTCGCTTTGATGCGGGCCGACCTTGCCATGTGTCGAGGCACCTGCTGGGAGGCGGAAGCAAGGTATTGAAATGAGCCAAGAGGGTCAACCTATCGCAGACTGTCTTGTACATATCGGCCTAAGAAGTAATCAGAGGTCCTGTAATCTGCTGCGCTCAAGACCTTGCTCCGCACGGCTCCTGGGACGGAGGTGGAAAAATATTGACTAGCTGGTCAAAAAAATCTTCCATGAGGAAACACCAAACTGGAGCTCTCGAATGGCAAGCACGCTCGCAACAACCTTCACCGGCCTCGATTTCGTGAATCCTTTCGTTTTGGCGTCTGCGCCACCCACAGAGAGTAAGCGGAAAATTCTGAAGGCTTTCGACGCTGGTTGGGGCGGGGTCGTAACAAAGACCATAGGCCTTCACCCGGTTGAAAACGTGGCCGGTCCCAAGACCATCTATCAACGCACAAGCGATACGAAGCCCTACGTGTCACGGATCAAACGCCCTGATACGGTTTCGCATTCCTCTTGGAATTGGGAGCTGATCTCTGACCAGCCTCTGGATCTTTGGTTGCCCGATCTGGAAGAGATCAAGACCACGTATCCGGATCGTATGGTCATTGCATCAATCATGGCCGGTGCAGGAAATCAGGAAGAAATGGAGAATTGGAAGAAACTGGCAAAGGCGGTGATCGGCGCGGGCTGTGACGCCATTGAGCTCAACCTTTCCTGCCCTCACATGGACCGAAAGGACATGGGAGCGCATGTGGCCAATGACGAAGAAACAATTACGTCAATCCTTGAGGCCGTCAGAAGCGCTGTCAGCGTTCCGATTTGGGTCAAGCTGACGCCGGCGAGTTCATCCCTTCTTGACGGCGCCGCAGCCGCGTATCAGGCGGGCGCGGCTTCTATATCGCTCTGCAACACTTTTCCATCGCTGCCCCTGATGGACCCAGAAACCCTGAAATTCGAGGTCGAAGTCGATGGCCTCGTGACATCCGGTGGGTTGGGTGGTCTGGCGATTTTGCATCAGGCCCTGCAACGCGTATCCGATATCTCGCGCGCGTTTCCAGACAAATCAATCTCGGGCATAGGCGGTATTCGCGGTTTTCGTGAAGCCTTCAATTTCATTGTGCATGGCGCTGGGAATCTGCAGGTTTGTACCGCAGCGATGGAAGAAAAAGGGAGTGGCGGAGTTGGCGTCCAGCTCATTCAGGAGCTGAAGGATGATCTGCTCGATTACTTGGAACGCAAAGGCCATGGCTCGATCGAAGAGTTTCGCGGTATTGCACGCGAGCGAATTGTCGAACACTCGCAGGTTCGTCGAAAAAGCGATACCTATAACGGCGGATTTTTGGTTTCAGCGTAAGCTTAATGTTCTTAGGGGATTGAGCAGAGTTCCACCCAGACCAATCCAGGCGTAATGGTCAAAACAGAGAAAACGTTTGTATGGAGATCAACCCAATTTCGGGAGCGTCGAATTTAAGAATCTCCCTCGAGGAGGTATTTCAGTGAACGCTGCATTGAGAATGTGAAGGGGCGAAATCGGCAAGTACGTGGCGTAGCAGTGGAGCCGTCACTGCGAGCTCAAGTATATGCTGCGATTTCAAGCGCCTGGGAGCATTGTCCGGTTTGGCCCCGTACACTGATGCACTCTTGGACCTTACTACTGAACATCCTGATGCTTCGCAGTAAACGCGTCCCAAGAGTGATGAGGTTGCGCAAGCCGCGAAGGGCCCGCCTAAAACTGTGCAAAGACAGCTTCGAAGCGCTTTATCCAAGCCTCCCCCCAAATCAGAGGATTGGAGTGACACTGCTCAGCGCTTTGCGAGCTAACCCCCAGTTGTTAGAACATCCTTCAAAGGTATCGAGTAGTTCAGGACGTCTGGAGGAGCGGCAGCGCGGTCGAGGACAGTGTGGATCAACGGTTAACTGATTTCGCAAACAGGATCATGAACTTGTCCGGACAGGATGCGTGGGACTTGACCACGCAGTTCATGGAGAGCTTTGGGTTTTCAGGCTGTGTCCATGGAAGGCGCGTTTTGAGCAAGACGCCAACTGCGGAAGACATTCGGTTCTCAAACCAAATGTTGGGTTGGAGAGACGCCTATATGGCGCACAAGGACTACGAGCGCGATCCGCTGTTCATTTATGCGCCAAACATGCCGGTGACTTTCTTTACCGGGGCCGCGTTTGTTGAAGACTACCCCTATCTCCAAAAGGAGGATCTGGCGGTGATACGCCGCGCAGAGGCCTTTGGCATTGTCAGCGGGATAGCCCTGAAGCTGGCAGACGGGAGCAATGGGATTTTCAGGGGGTGGAACCTGCTGGGCCAGTTTGAAAAGAGCGAGTTGATCGCGTTGCATGCGGAGATTGGAAGCCTCTTGCTCACCTGTGCTGCTTTGGCAGACCAGCGGATTATGCTGGGTGAATCCAGAAAAACCGAGGTGCTTTCCAGCCGTGAGATCGACTGTCTGTCCCTTCTGGCCAACGGCTTGCGAAATGAGCAAATAGGCGACCGTCTCAATATCAAGCCAGTGACTGTCGAGATGCATCTGCGCAACGCGCGCACGAAGCTTGATGCGAGAACCCGGGAGCAGGCGCTCGCCATCGCAATCTCCACAGGCAAGGTGGTTCTTTAACGCGCGATTGGGCGTTCGACTAAGGAAATCCATAGGTTGTCGGAGCCAGGGGGCACTTTTAACGTGAAGGTCGCGCTGTTGCGCTGGGACCTGACGAGGAGGGGCCGCGCGACTTGGTTGTAATTTGGTGACTTGCTTAAGGGGTAGAGGGCGGTGTCGCGCATTCAAACAAAGATTTCCAAAGCTCGGCATGCGCGTTTGACGCTTCGCGTCCCCCCACCTGCCAACGCCTCTGGCTGGCGTTTGAGAAACAGGTCTGGCGGCCTGGCGCCGCAACAAGGCCAATTGTTGCGTTGCACAAACAGTCACCGTCGCGGCATGGAATTTGATATGAAACACATTCGGATCGCCGCGGTGGCGGCAAAACTTCTCGCAGCGACTTCTGCAAATGCAGGTACTTTGTCCTACACATTTACCGCCAGCGCCGACGGGTATGCGTTTGAAGACGCGGACTTTATGTCGTTGACCGACACGCTGGCCGCGTCGTTTTCAACAATTTCAGGAACGCTGTTGTTTGATGACACATTCGACTCGACCGACTCTCTCGGCCAGGACTTTTATGCCCCGGTGCAAATCGCGATCAACGAGTTCGATGTCTCCGGTTTTGGCAGGTTGCCAACAAGCACTGTAGTTGCAGACGATATTCTTGGCCGGGACCGTATCGCAACCGCAACTGGCGGCTTTCTCCCTGATTCAGCTGCGGATGGGGTCACTCTTTTTCTGCAAGATGACGATGCCACTGCAATTTCCGGCAGCGGGTTCCCGATGAATTTGAACCTGGCGGATTTTGAAACCGCCCAGATGACCCTGTTTTCAGGGCGGCGTATCGGAGACGGGCCCGTCGAGGGGGACAGTTTCAGATATACAATCACAAGCCTGACCCCAGAAACAGCGGTTGTGCCTTTGCCCGCCGGGCTTTTTCTGGGCTTGACCGGTATCGCGGCCTTGGGCATTGCGCGCAGTCGCTCCGGGAAGCGCAGCTAGGCACTCGGCCAGCCAGATTTGAGTTGGCCTTGGTCAAAAATCTATCCAGTGATGGGCCTTGGTGATCGTCGTCTGCAGACGCCGTTGAAGCGCGAGGCATGGCAAGTGAACCGCAAATAACTCTCCCGGCTCTATCGTAGCGGGCAGCAGAACACTCATCGCAATCCTATAGGCGCCAAACCAGAGCCTCTTCTCGACAGATTTGGTGCATAAATCTCCTGCCCAGCAATGAGTTCGCACGACTCTATGTCTGAGGGACGGGGACCGGTTCCCTGCTTTGAACGTCATCGACGCCTCCAGCCGGGAATGCTTGGTAGCCGTCGTGAACACATCCCTTGGCGCAGTGCGGGTCGTCCGAGAACTGGGTCGGATCGCCGAGTTTTGCGGGTTAATCTGCGTGGTCGCCAGCGATAGTAAACCCAAACTGACATCAACCGGAATGCTGAGATGGCAATAGGATCCTACGCTGGGCTGGCACGAAACTGCGCCAGGCAAGCTTCAAGAAACAGTCTGGTCGAATGCTTCAACGGACGCAGGCGCGAGGAATGCTTGAACGAACATCTGTTCTCGTCTCGGTGCAATGCTGTCGTCCGTTATCCTCGGATCAATGGCGGGAAGTGCACGACCATGATTGCGGGATGGCGTATCGATTGCACTCCTAACAGGCCACACTCCAAACGCGTTAGCCTGACGCCACACGAATATGCTATCCGGTGAAAGGAAGGCCAATACCGGGGCAGAGATGAACTATACGCGCGGTCTCTGAGCAGGGCAGAGCAGAATGTTTCGACCGTTTAACGTTAAGACAGCACAGCCCTCAGTTGACGCTCTCCTTCCTGGAATGTGCAAAATGCGCGGTAGCGGGCCAGATGCAGTTCTCTCGTGACACCTTCAGAGGGGAGCATCTGGTCTTGCAGACAGGACATTCCTCCCATGGCTTCTGGAATGCCAGGATAGGCTCCGCTTGCAACAGTCCCCAGCATGGCTGCCCCCAGAAGCACGGGTTCGGGGGAGGAGGTGGACAAGATCGGATACCCGCTGGCATCCGCCAGCAACTGCTTGACCGTCGCACTCTCACCTGCGCCGCCACTGACGACCACTGCTTCGGGGGCGACCCCGTGCTCGGCCTGAACCGCAAGGATTTGCCTGAGACCGTAGCCCACCCCGAAGACAGCAGCGGCATAGGTCGCGACCAGATCATGGAGGTCTTGCGTCAATGTCAGACCGGACGCGATTCCTGTTGCACCCGGATCGGCGAAGGGGGCGCGATTGCCGAGCAGGTCCGGCACAACCACGCGTGACCCGGCGAGGCGGACCGCCGCTTCCGGGCCCGGTGCACAGCGTTCGAGCGCGCGCAAAAGATAGGCTTGTAGCGATAGCCCATCCGCTTTGGCATCGCGCATCGCCTCGGCGCTGAACGCATGGGTGGAGACAAGATGCGCGATAGCCTCGCCCGCTGCGGATTGCCCTCCCTCGCTCAGCCACATGCCGGGGATCATCGCCGAGTAGTAGGGCCCCCAGACACCGGGCACTTTGTGGGCGCCGCGACAGGTTGCCATGGTGCACGCCGAGGTGCCGAACACATAGGCCATCGTCGCCTCAGGACCGGTTTCCGGATCGGCCCCGACGGTCCCAATGCCTCCAGCATGGGCGTCGATCAACGCGGCGCCAACGGGCGTGCCGGGCAAGAGCCCAAGTTCCTGCGCTGCGCTCTGTGTCAGCCCCTGAGCCAGCGCTGTACCGGGCGCCACGATCTCCTGCCCGATCCGCGCGTAGCTCTCATCGAAGAGCTCTGGCAGGCCGATTTGCTGGAAATAGCTGTCGTCCCAACGCGCTTCATGGGCCAGATAGGTCCATTTGCATGTCACGGTGCAAGCGGACCGGGTCAGCGACCCGGTCGCCGCCCAAGTCAGGAAGTCCGGTAGGTCAAAAAACTGGCCTGCTTGTGCAAATTGCTCGGGCTGGTGCTCCTTAAGCCAGAGCATCTTGGGGGTCTGCATCTCCGGGGAGATCCGCCCGCCCACATAGTCGAGCACTGCATGGCCGGCCGCGTTAATCCGTGCGGCCTGCGCAGTCGCGCGGTGGTCCATCCAGACGATCACATTGCGGGCCGGGTCGCCGGACGCACTGACACTGAGCGGGCTCATCTCCCGGTCGAGCACCACCATCGAGCAGGCGGCGTCGAACCCCATGCCGCGCACCTCCCGGGGCGTGGTCCCTGCTTCTTCCATAGCAGCACGGACTGCTCGGCACACGGCCTGCCAAATATCCACCGACGATTGTTCTGCAATGTCGCCTGCCTCGCGCCACATTTTGATATCTTGCTTGTGGCTCGCCAGAAGGCGGCCGCTGCCATCAAAAACACCGGCACGAGCGCTGCCTGTGCCCACATCGACACCGATGAACGCGGTCATAGATCTACCGCGTTTGGCAGCAACACGAGGTCTCGGACAGTCACATTCGGCGGCCGTGTCAGCATGAAAACGATACAAGCGGCGACTTCCTCCGGCTGCATCAGGCTGCCCTCGGCGAGAGCTTGATCCATTTTCGCCTTCGGCCAATCATCCAGCAAGGCGGTCACGACGGGCCCCGGCTGCACCGCTCCGATGCGCACACCATGCCGCGACATCTGGCGGCGGACCGTATGGGTAAAGGCCTGCACGGCATGCTTTGATGCGGTGTAGATCGGCTCCCAGACAACGGGCACCACTCCGGCGACCGAACTCGTCAGGATCACATCGCCATGGCCTTGCTGCGCCAGATGCGGCAACACCGCGTGGACGGACCGGAACGCGGCGTTGATATTCAGGTCCAGCACGTGATCCCAGGCATCGGCATCGGCCTCCAGAACATCCCCGCCCACATAGGCCCCCGCATTGGCGTGAAACGCATCCAAACGCCCCAGCGCGCCGAGGATTTGCGGCAACATCTGCGCCACGCTGTCCTTGTCCATCAGGTCGGTGACAATGGGCTGTGCGTCTGACCCAAGCTTGGCACAGACGGCCTCGAGGGCGGGGGCGTCCCGATCCACGAGGGCGGCGCGGGCGCCTTCCGCGATGCAAGCTTCTGCGCAGGCCAATCCGATCCCCGACGCGGCCCCGGTGATGGCCACTACTTTTCCCGATAGTTTCGACATGCTCGATCCCTCAGTAGACTGTGTTGCGTGGTTCACTTGAAACCGTGTTATGCGGCCGCTCTTGTCAGGAACGGTGGCCCCGAACCGATGGCTGTCTCTGCGCTTGCGGCCACGGGGCCCATAGCGCCCTGGGCCTGCCACAGCATCGCCACACGGATGTATCGGCGCCCAAGCCCGTCATACGCTGGAGTACCCACCTTCGATCATCATCAGCGCGCCATTCACCAGATCGGAAGCGGGCGAGGCCAGATACAGCGCCATATCCGCGATCTCCACGGGTTCGCCAAAGCGGCCCAGCGGTGTCGCGGCAATCATGGGCCCGGACTTCTCGGGCGGGCTCCAGATCTCGCGTCCCATCTCAGTCATCACGACCGTGGGGCAGATGGCATTGACCTGAATGTTGTGAGGCGCGAGCTCAGTCATAAGGGATTTGGTCAGCGCGTTCAGCCCGCCTTTCGACGCTGCGTAGGCCGCATGGTCCGCCAGCGCGATCACTCCGGTCTGGGACGAGATATTGACAATCTTGCCTGCCTGGGCCGCAATCATCTGCGGCGCAAGCCCCTTGGCCAGAAGGAACGGGGCGCGAAGGTTGATGGCCATCGTCCGGTCCCAGTCCGCTGCGCTGTAGTCCAGCATCGGGCCGACCAGCGCGATGCCGGCGGAGTTTACAAGGATGTCGATCCGGGGCGCGAGGGCTAGCGATTGCGCGACCAGGGTTTCGCAACCGTCTGTCGTCGCAATATCGGCGGCGATCGTCTGGCATCCGGTCTCCGACGCCAAGGTATCCAACCGATCTTGCGATTGCCCGCTGGCAAGGACACGTGCCCCGGCCTCGGTGAACACCCGTGTAACTTCCGCGCCGATACCGGACGAGGCACCCGTGACCAGAGCTGTCTTTCCGGCAATCGAAAATCTGTCGGTCCAGCCCAATTGCTACTCCAAATTCGTGTGGTTGGCGCGCATGGTATCGGGTGCGATTCCAAGGCGGTCGCGCAAGTCCAGAACCAAGAGCTCGAAAAACAGAAACATCAGCGCCTCATAGAGCGAGCCCATGGGCAGAATGGATGTCTGTGCCGCGCCCTGATCCGCCGCCATGGTCTGCGCAGGGATATGCGCGACCATATCGGCGAACTTTGGTACCGCGCCGGTCGGCTCGGCCGTGATACAGAGGATTTCGGCTCCGGCCTTCTGCGCGACGCGGGCCAGGGCGGCAACGGTCGAGAAACTTCCGGGCCCCGCGCTCACGAACAGCAGATCTCCGTCCCCGACGGGGGGCGTGGTCATGTCCCCCTGCACATGCGCGTCGAGGCCCAGATGATAAAGACGCATCGCCAGTGACTTCATCATCAGGCCTTCACGACCGACCCCGTAGCAAACGATGCGCCGGGCCCTGGCAAGACGCTCCGACAAATCGGGGATTTGCGCGAGAACCTCAGGCGCGAGCCCGGGGCGCAATTCCTCAAGAACCTGACCAGCGAGGCTCATGACGGGCTGACCTTGATCTGGATTTTCACATCGCTTGGTCGCGCCTCGACGGCCCTGTCAAAGGCCGCAATGCTGTCCTGAAAGGCGAACGTTTCGGAGATGAGCGGTTTGAGGTCCACCTTGCCCGACCCGATCAACGAGATCGCACGGTCATACATATTGGCGTAGCGAAACACTGTCTCCATCCGGATTTCCTTGGATTGTGCCAGCACGATATCGACGGGCACCGGATCCACCGGCATACCGACCCAGACAACGCAGCCCGCGGGGGCGACAGCCTCCAGGGCCGTCTGGATGGAAGCTGCGGCGCCTGCGCACTCCAGCACAACATCCGCGCCCCAGCCTTCGGTCGCGTCTTTCAGCGTCCGGGAAACATCATCACGCGGAATGAGGATCGGCTCGACATTGTCATATTTGGCTGCCACCTGCAGTTTTTCTTCCACAAGGTCCGTCACAAAGACCTTGGCACAGCCTCCGGCAAGGGCTGCAAGGGCGCACATCACGCCGATCGGCCCGGCGCCTGTCACCAGCGCAACATCCCCCGGTTTGATTTTCGCCCGCGCCGCCGCTTGCATGCCGATGGCGAAGGGCTCGACCATCGCACCTTCGGCAAAACTCACATGATCCGGCAAGCGATAGGTGAATGCCGCCGGGTGGACGACCGATGGCGTCAGACACCCATGGACGGGCGGGGTCGCCCAGAAGCGCACATCCGGATCGACATTGTAGACCCCCAGCTTCGACGCCTTGGAGGCGGGATTCGGCAAGCCCGGCTCCATGCATACCCGGTCGCCCAAAGCCAGATGTGTCACCTCCGCACCGACCTCGGTGACCCGGCCTGAGGCTTCGTGACCCAGCACCATCGGTTCCCGCACGACAAAGGGTCCGATCTTGCCGTGGGTGTAGTAGTGGACGTCACTGCCACACACCCCGACCGTATCAATGGCAACACGCACATCGCCGGGGCCGAGCGCTTCGCGCAGGTCAATATCCCGCAACGCCAGTTTGCGCGTCTCTTCCAAAACCAGTGCTTGTGCCATTGCGTCCCCTTTTCTGCTACGCCGCCGCCTGCGTCAGCAGCGCAGTTGCCGTGTTCTCATCCGTGACCAGCGTGTCCACCAGACCGCGTTTTAGCGCCGCGCCAATGACTGGCACCTTTTGTGGCCCACCGGCGGCAAGGATCACGTTCTCGATCTTGTCCAACTCGTCCAGAGACAGTCCGATAACGCGGCTGTTGATCGGGTGGTCGATCAGATCGCCCGCCGCATCCAGTATGTAGCCCATGACGTCCCCGACGCCGCCGAGCGCGATCAGCTCCGCCGCCTCGACCCCCGTCGGCATGGCATCGCGCACCAGAAGCGAGCTGCTCAGATCGCCGGTCGCAAGCCCCACCGCACCGCAGGACCGCATTTTGGTCAGCATGTCCCGGATCACATCCTGCTCGAGAAACATGTCCCGGCTCTCGGCACTACCGGCATAGAGCGGTGCCGTGAAGAAACTGTGTTGGGCGTTGCACAGATCCGCGAGCCGCGTGGTGATCTCGTAGCCGTTCACATCCGATCCGCGCGACACGCCGCCCATGATCGAAACGATCTCGAGATCGGTCCGGTTCAACGGCTGCATGTGCCGGGTTGCAAGGTTCAGAGTATTGCCCCAGGACATGCCAAAACGCGTCAGCGCCGGGTCCTGCAGGACATCGCCAAGATGGGCACCCAACCCTGCGGCCACCAAAGGGGTGACCGAGGCCGTGTCCTCGGGGGAGGGCACGACGATGGCTCGGGCCAGCCGAAACTGATGCTCCAGGCGCCATTCAAGCTCGGCAGCGGCGGCATAGATCGAGTCCACGCTGATCCGCAGGATTCCCCTTTTGCGCGCCTCACTCAGAGCCTTGTTGACCCGAAGTCGCGTGATCCCGAACCGCTTGGCGGCTTCCGCCTGGGTCATCCCTTCGACTTCACAGGCCCAGGCCAGTCGCGCCAGCAACTGTTCTTCGGGGTTGATCTGTTCGAGCTTGATGGATCGTGACATGGGGCCTCCTGTTTCCGCGCAGGCTACGTGCGCCCAGAGGCGAAGGAAATGCGGGCCGCGCTCATTTCACGGCTCCCATGGTCAAGCCGCGCACCAGCTGCTTGGAGGCGATCAGAGCAAAGATCAGCACCGGGATCACGATCAGGGTCGAGGTCGCCATGATCTTGCCATAGGGCAGGTTGTAGCCCTCCATGAAACTGACGGCCATGGCCGGGGCTGTTTTGGCCTCGGTCCGCGTCAGGATCAAACCGAACATCAACTCGTTCCACGAGAAGATGAACGAGAAAATGGCTGAGACCGCGACGCCCGGCATCGCGAGCGGCAGGCAGATCCTGCGCATGATGGTGAACTGCGACGCGCCTTCGAGACGCGCGGCCTCGTCCAGGTCATAGGGGATGCCGCGGAACTGGTCCGTCACGATCCAGATGACGATAGGCAGGTTGAAGGTCAGGTAGATCAGGATCAGCGTGATATGCTTGTCCAGAAGGCCCAGATTGCGCGCAATCAGAAAGAACGGCAGCGCCAGAACAATAGGCGAGACCATGCGGTTGGTGATGAACCAGAACCACAGATCTTTCTTGCCGCGGAACTCGAACCGCGCCAGCGCGAAGGCCGCCGGAACGCCGAGGAGCAGCGCGAGCAGGGTTGTCGAGATTGCGACGACCAGCGAGTTGATAAGGGTCCGCAGCACCCCGTCTTCGAACAGGGCCTCGCGGTAGTTGCCCAGGGTCGGCTCGAACAGCCAGACCGGCGGTGCCTCGAGGGCGACAATCTGGGTTTTCAGCGAGGTCGTCACCATCCAGTAGAACGGGAAGACGCAGACGGTGATGATCACCCCCAGCAGAAGGATCTGCGACCAGAGCGAACGTGTCGATGTCATGGCTCAGACTTCCTTGTAGAAGACGCGGATATAGATCTGCGCGAGAATGATCGTGATGATCAGCAAGATGATCGCCTGGGCCGAGGCCAGGCCCTGATCAAAGCCGCGAAAGCCGACCCGCTGGATCATCAGGGAAATGAACTCCGTCGAGGCGCCAGGCCCGCCGCGGGTCAGGGTGAAGACCATGTCAAAGAGTTTCAGCGTGTCGGCCGTGCGCAGGATCAGCACAGCGACAAGGCCGGGCAATAGGAAGGGCAGCTGAACATAGCGCAGCACGGTCCACTTGGATTTGGTTTCCAGGCGCGCGGCCTCTTCGACCTCCCCCGGCACCATGGTAAGACCCGCAAGCAGCACCAGGGCCACAAACGGCGTCCATTGCCAGACATCCCAGAAGATAATCATCGCGAAGGCGTTCTGCGGATCCCCGATCCAGTTGATATCTGCCCCGCCAAGGAGCTGATTTACAACGCCAAATTTCTGATTGAACATCACCTGCCCCAAAAGCCCCACCACCGCATAGGTCGTGGCCATGGGCAGCACGAGGCTCAACCGGCACAAGGTTTTGAGCAAGGTCAGGCCCGGTTGGTGCAGTACCAAGGCGATGCCCAGACCGAGCGCGATCTGCAACGGCAAGGCTGTGCCCAAAAGGAAGAACGTCCGCCCCATCGCCTGCCAGAACACCTCGTCCGTGAGGACGGTCCAGTAGTTCTCGAGGCCGATGAACTCGACGCGCTTGAGCTTCGTGAGATTGTAGAAATGGAGCGAGGTCCAGATCGCATACAAAAGCGGGGCGATCCCGACCATCGCCAGTCCGATGACGGCGGGTCCGATGAACGCAAAGATGGTTTTGCGGGAAACCTGTCCACGCATGTTCGTCCTCCCTCTCCCCAAAGCTGGGGAGCAGGGGCACCCCAGGGATGCCCCCGCCTTTGTTGTTGTTACTGTGCGAGCGGCTTATCGCCGGAGTAGTAGCCTGCGGCGTCCAGCACCTCTTCCATGCGCGAGCCGATCTCCTGCGCGCCTTCTTCGGTGGTGACTTCACCCAGCATCATCTTGGTGCCCCATTCCTGAACGATCTCGGTGATCTCGGGCCATTCCGCAAAACGCGGACGGAATTCCGGCACACCGTCCTGCCAGCTTTCCACCAAGGCGGGGACGAACTTGAAGTCGTCGAGGCCGTCTTGCTGATACACGGACTGCCGGGCGGGCACACCACCACGCTCCAGGTACTCGCGCGCATTGGCTTTGGAGGTCGCCCATTGAATGAAGAGATAGGCGGCAGCCTGCTCGGCCTCATCCGCCTGGCTTGCCACGGCAAGCGAGAACCCACCCAGCGCAGGTTTGCGTCCGGCCGGCCCCATGGGCTCCGGTGCGATCTCGACGCAATCTGCAACCTTGGACGTCTCTGTCGAGACGACACTCGAATAGAAGGCGGACCACTCGGTGATCATGGCCACGTCGCCCTGGCTGAACGCGTTGACGGTCTCGGCATGGTCATAGGCCACGATGCCGTCGGGCATGTACGCCATCAGATCCTGGCGGAACTTCAGACCTGCTTGGCTTTCTTCGCTCAACAGATTGGACTTGAAATTCGCATCGAGGAAGGACCCGCCAAAGGGCCACAGCACCCGCGCAAAGCTGTCGGCGGATTGCGTCTCGTTCCGCTTGGATTGCAGCGCGAAGGCATACTTGCCGTCCTTTGTGAGCGCCGGACCATACTCGTCCTTGAGCTGTTGCCAGGTGCTCGGCGGCCCGTCAAAGCCAGCCTCTTCGAGGATGCAGCGGTTGTAGAACATCAGGCCGGAGTAGTTGTCGAATGGCAGGCCATAAATCGTGTCGTTCCAACCCCCAAAGGCGTTCAGCACCAGCGGGAAGAAATCGTCGATGTCGAGATCCGGGTCCACCGCATCGGGGAACTTCGCCTGCACTTCTGACAGCGGCAGCACCCACTCGTTCTCGGCAAAGTTGCCGATCCATACGAGGTCGATCAGCGCGATGTCCAGGTCGCCGCCAGACACGAAATCACGCACCTGTTCGCCCAGAGCATTCTCATAGGGGTGCTTGATGATGTTGATCTTGATGCCTGTCTCCTCCTCAAAGGCAGGCAGCATCGCTTCGATCGCCTCGTATCCGGGACGCAGCAGGAATACGACATCCACTGTGGTTCCTGCATAGGGCGCCGCAGCGTCCTTCAGGCTCCACCCGTGTCCATCCGCCATCGCACCTGTCGCCACCAGACTGGCCAGCGCCGCTGAGCAATAAAGATTGCGTAGCTTTTTCATGAGTTTGGATCCTCCCATTGATTATGCTGGAATACAAATTCATCTGCATTCTGGTCATTACAATTGTAATTTCATGCTTGAATGTCAATACAAATGTATCTATCAAAATACATAAGGTGATCGAACATCGATGCCGATCTAGGAGGGCGTCTCGTGGCAGGGATCAAAATCGAAGGGTTGAACAAGTTTTACGGGGACGCGCAGGCGCTCTTTGACGTGAATCTGGATGTCGAGGACGGAGAGTTCGTTGTCTTCGTCGGCCCCTCGGGCTGCGGCAAGTCCACCTTGCTCCGCTGCCTTGCGGGGCTGGAAGGTGTTGAGACAGGCAAGATCACTCTGGATGAAACCGATGTGACCAAGGCCGAGCCGGCGGATCGCGGGCTTTCCATGGTGTTCCAGTCCTACGCGCTCTACCCGCATATGACGGTCCGCGGGAACATGGAGTTCGGCATGCAGGTGAACGGCTTTGCGCCCAAACTCCAGGAAGAACGCATCGCCGAAGCGGCCCGCATCCTGCAGCTGGAGGACTATCTGGACCGCAAGCCCGGCCAGCTGTCCGGCGGTCAGCGCCAGCGGGTGGCAATCGGGCGCGCGATCGTCAAGAACCCCAAAGTCTTCTTGTTTGACGAGCCACTTTCTAACCTGGATGCCAAACTGCGCGTCCAGATGCGCGTGGAGCTTGAGGCTCTGCACAAGCAACTTGGCGCCACGATGATCTATGTCACCCATGATCAGGTCGAAGCCATGACCATGGCCGATAAGATCGTTGTCCTAAATGGCGGCCGGATCGAGCAGGTCGGAAGCCCGATGGAACTCTATCATAAGCCGGTCTCGCGATTTGTCGCCGAGTTCATCGGGTCCCCGGCCATGAACGTTTTTACGGCGCAAGGCGGTGTCGAGAACCTGCCTTTGGATCCCAATGCCTCCTATATCGGCTGCCGTCCCGAGCATCTTGAGCTCAAGCCCAGTGGCGAGGGGCAGATCAACGCCACCGTCCGGGTCAAGGAGCGGCTGGGTGGCGAGAGCCTGCTCTACCTCGCGATGCCCGATGGCAGTCAGCTGGTCGCGCGGGTCGATGGCGACGACGCGACAGAGAACGGCGCCGAGATCGGCTTGAATATTCCGGAGAACCGCTTGCACCAATTCGATGCAAACGGACGCGCGTTGTAAGGCAGCATTTTGGCCCAGTCACAACGGATTCCCCCGGAGCACGGCTCCCCCCTCGCCAAGGCCCTCTCAGGCGCGGAACTGGTGATCTTTGACTTCGACGGCGTGATTGCCGATAGCGAAGTGCTCTCGCTCGGGACGCTGCGCGACACGTTGGCCGATTGCGGGATGCCAATGTCGCTGGCGCGGGTGCGCGAGCTGTTTCTGGGCACATCGCTGGCCACCATCACCGAGCACATCGCCCTTCACGGTCCCAACGGTGCCGCCGAGGGCTTTGCAGAGCGCTGGCAGAATGCTCTCTTCGGGCAACTGCGTTCTGACCTGACGCCCGTCAACGCGATCTTGCCGTTTCTGGAGGCCCTGCAGAGCCTCGGCGTCCATCATTGCATCGCCTCAAGTAGCAATTTCGAGCGCATCGGGCTCTCTCTGACCACGATGCGGCTCACAGAGCACTTCCCCCATCTGTTCAGCGCCCAGCAGGTGAAGAATGGCAAACCCGCGCCTGACCTCTTTCTCTACGCGGCGCAGCAGATGGAGACAGCCCCCGACGCGTGCCTTGTCATCGAGGACTCGCCCCACGGCGTGCAAGCTGCGCGTGCGGCGGGTATGCGTGTGTTCGGGTTTGTCGATGGCGGACACCTGACCGACATCCGGAGCGCGCATGCCGAGGTCTTGTTGAACGCAGGTGCCGCGCGTGTTCTGAACGGGTTTGCGGAATTGTTGGCCGCGCCCACATATAGCGGCCATTCAGGGCGGCCCGAACAACAGACTGGCGAGTGATGAGCTATTTAGGAATCGATCTGGGGACTTCCGGTCTGCGTGCGCTCCTCGTGGATGAAGCCGGCACACCCATTGGATCGGCAGAGCGCGCCTATAGCGTATCGAACCCTCACCCCGGCTGGTCCGAGCAGGACCCGGCGGATTGGATCGACGCGTTGGAGGCCGCTGTGGCTGAGCTGCGCAACGGCTTTCCGGAGTTTGCCGGGCTCCGCGGGATTGGCGTGGCCGGGCACATGCATGGAGCCACGCTCCTAGATGCCCAGGGGACTGCGCTGCGTCCGTGCATTCTGTGGAATGACGTTCGCTCGGAAGCCGAGGCCGCCGCGCTGGATGCAACAAACGGGGTGCGCAACCTTTCCGGCAACATCGTCTTTCCGGGTTTCACAGCCCCTAAACTGGCTTGGGTGCGCGCCCATGAGCCAGAGATCTTTGCCAAGGTCGCCAAGGTGCTTTTGCCCGCAGCTTTCCTCAACCACTACCTCTCCGGAGAGTATGTCGCCGACATGTCGGACAGCGCGGGCACTTCCTGGCTGGATGTTGGCCGTCGCGCCTGGTCCGAAGACCTGCTGAATGCCGGCCAGATGCGCCCCGACCAGATGCCCCGGCTCGTCGAAGGGTCTGCCCCCGCCGGGACATTGCGGCCAGCGCTTGCGCGCGCCTGGGGTGTCGCGGCGGGTGTGACGGTCGCCGGCGGCGCGGGCGACAACGCTGCGGCGGCTTGCGGAATTGGAGCCCTTAGCGAAGGCGCAGGCTTCGTTTCCCTCGGGACATCGGGGGTGATCCTGGTGGCCCGTGACAGCTATGCCGCCGCACCGGATGCGGCCGTTCATACTTTTTGCCACGCAGTGCCGGACCGCTGGTACCAGATGGGTGTGATGCTTTCCGCGACAGATAGCCTGAACTGGCTGTCCCGGATCACCGGCACACGCCCGGCTGAGCTCACCCGCGCCTTGGGGGACGAGATCCGCCCGCCCGGTGCCGTACGGTTCCTGCCCTATCTTTCGGGCGAACGCACGCCCCACAACGACTCGCAGATTCGCGGCGGCTTTACCGGGCTGTCGACCGCGACCACGACCGAGGATCTGACGCGCGCGGTGCTGGAAGGCGTTGCCTTTGGCCTGCGCGACAGTTTCGAGGCCCTGCGCTCGACCGGCGTGACCATTGAAAGTCTCATCGCCATCGGAGGCGGCAGCGCCTCGACTTACTGGCTGAAACTGATCGCCTCGACGCTCGATATCCCGCTGTTGCTGCCTAGCGGCAGGGAATTCGGCGCGGCCCTCGGAGCAGCACGTCTGGGCCTGCTCGCGGATACCGGACGCATGGTATCAGAGGTGGTGACCCCGCCCGAAATCAGCGAAACCATCCCTCAGGTGGAGCAACACCGCGTTGCGATCAATGACGCGTATCACATGTTCCAAAACGCCTATCCAGGGTTGCGGCAGATACAGTAGTTTTCGTCAGCAGAGCAGCCATGGGTTTTCCACTGGTCTTGCCGCTGCCGGGCTGTCCCCTTCTTCCCTGGCCGCTCGCCACAAGTGCAAACCGGGTTTTGAAAACCTGTGGCGCTTGCCCTGCCCCCCGAAATGCCTCCGGAAGGGGACTTTGAGCTAACGACGTCCGTTCACACCTCGTTTGAAGCGCGGAACCTCGCTACCAATGATGCAGCCATAGGGGGTGCTCCAACCTTAGAACTCGGCAGAGGCCGAAGTCCTTGTACTGCGCCTCTACCATCGCCGCGGGCTCGTAACTTGCGGGCAACTCTGACGCGGCTACCGTCCTTGCAAGACACCGGACATCAAGTACCTTGGCTTGCTAAACGAATTGGGCTGAACATGTCGGAGCGCCCGGCGTGCCGTATCTTCAGGCAACACCGATCTACACAGTGGAGGCTATCAGTTGGCCGCCCAGACGAAGATCGATTGGTGGCCGATATGATCGAGTCGACCCGGCAGTAAGGCCGCTACGGCTATCGATTGCCCGGCAGGGCATCGCGGCGTGATGTCCCGAGAGCGTCGGGTCTCTGCGTTGCCGCGAGATGCTGGCTGGCGAAGAATAACAAACCTGTCGAACGGCTGTGGCGGCGTGAGGGGCCGAAATTGCTGCGCAATGCCCTGGTGGGCAACGGACGGATCTTGCGGCATGCTGGGGTCAGCGACACTCGCGAAGCCACCACCGAGAAGCGGAACGCTGCCGACTTCCTGTTTCCCGGCGAGGACGAATACGCCGACCGCCGTTATCCGGATGACCAGCTTGCTATGCTGGCGGTGAAAACAAGCTGCAAAGATCGCTGGCGGCAGGTTCTGGCCGAGGCGGACCGGATCCGGGCGAAGCATCTGCTGACGCTGGAGCCTGCAATTTCTAGAATTCAGACGGCAGAGATGCAGGGTCAGGGCCTACAGCTCGTGTTATCTGCCTCATTGCATAGCACTTATCAGAAGGACCAGCATACTTGGCTTTTGGGGGTGGGGGATTTTCTCGGGGCAGTCCGCGACCTACGTGGGCGATGGCGGTTACTGATCTATGGGGGGGGGGCCCTTACCAGCCATCCATCGTGTCAGACTGCGCCGCAGTGCGGCCTCGCCGAACCGGACATTCGCTGCGCTCGCTGGACTGATGCGTCGCCCAAGGTCGGCATCGCGGACGGAGCCGTCATTCGAGTTTCTTACGACAATGTCTACTCTTGGGCCGCGTCATAGGCGATGCTAAATTATCAAAGGCGACTTCGATCCGCCGGTTGACGGGAAGAACTGAATGCCAAGGCACCCTGAGTATCCCAATTTGTTCACCTATCGCAAAAGGTCTGTCCTTCCTGAAAATGTACAGGAACTAGCTCGCGAGTTGGGGGTGTCGTTTCAAAGAAAGCTGGTTTCGGCGGAGCTGGTAGAGGCATTTAGACACGCTTTGCAAAATTTGCCCGCTGAGTCCGTCCCGCGTGGTGCAGATGAGATCAGAGAGATAGCCCAGATGAATGTGGGTTATGGCCAAAGAGAACCAGTCGGACTTGGCTCAAGGTTCTTGCAGTCCCTTGGTCTAAACCACAAGAAAGGGGACACTTTGCTGCGAGAGCATCCCGACTTGGGTTGGCTTCTCATGTTTCATGGCAGCGGATATGTGCGTCAGGCTGCCATGGAAGCTCTTACGACCTCACCGAGTTGCCCGTTCGAAGTCGCGGCCGTCGTTTATCGCCTGAACGACTGGGTTGGCAACGTGCGAACAGCATCGACAACGTACGCGAGAGAATTTCTCGTAACCGCTAGCGCAGAAGCCATAAGCGAAAGCGCATTTTTTGTTCTTCCTCAGATGAACTTTCTGAGCAGATGGGATGATCAGGCGTTTTCGGTCCTTCAGGACAGCATCTATCGCACAAGCGTGCTGGACGAGTTGCGAGAGCAGTTTCTCGCGCCCCGTGCTGGCAAGGTTGGACGGAGTCTGAGGCTCTTTCTTCGGCGGGCAGATTTTGACATTCACCTTGAGAAACTTGCTTTGGATGCACGGCTTCCAACTGTGCGAGCAATTGCCGCCGAGACCCTTTTAATGGGGCGAGCTCGATGGTTTGTGGGATATCGGCGAGAGTGGGTGAACAAGGTCTACGGGATCACACGGCGCGTTGCAGAGTTCGAAACCCGCCACGTTGACATTGATTTTGGAGTCGAGGAGATTCTGGGGGCTGCTGCACGAGATAAATCTTCATTAGTACGAAGGATTGCGGCTGAATTTCTGATCTCAAAGCGGGAACACTTGACGGCTGAAATGGCCGAATTGTCCGATATCCTTCGGAACGACAAGAGTTCGCCTGTCCGTTCCAGAATCGATTTTTTGGACAGCACTATCGCGAGTGCCTGACTGAGAAAAGCCGACATTCGCGCTCGCGCAGTATCCGGTAGGTATGGGCTCAGAAGCAGACCTCGGAGGCGTCGCAGCATCGGTCAAGTTGGGCTCGATCCGGACCTGCGCCGTGCGCGAGAGTTTAACCGGGTCTTGCCCAACCGCGCGCAGGTGCCCGACACTTGCCCGACAGGTGTCCGACGGAAGGCCGACAGGGTGCTTACGGCAGTCGGGTTGGGTTTTGGGGGGCTGAACTGAGAGGTCCGGACGGGCGCAGTCATGTCACTCTAGATTTACACCTCCCGCAAAACTGTAAATCATTGCTTACAGTTTTACCCTGCGTTAGGCTCGCTCTATTGCCTCCGGAGCACCCATGTCCTCTCGCCTGCCTTTCGTGTTCATCCTCATCACGCTGGTGATCGACGCCATGGGCATCGGTCTCATCCTGCCGATCCTCCCGGACCTGATTGGTGAGTTGAGCGGCGGCACATTGGGCCAGGCCGCGATCTGGGGCGGGGTGCTTTCGACCTCTTTCGCGGTGATGCAGTTTCTCTGCGGGCCAACGCTCGGCAGCCTCTCGGACCGCTATGGCCGCCGCCCTATCCTCTTGGTTTCCTTGGCGGTTATGGCCGTTGACTACATGGTGATGGCCTTTGCCGGGTCGATCTGGCTTCTGCTGGTCGCTCGCATCGTCGGGGGCATCGCTGCCGCCACCCAGTCCACCGCCACGGCCTTCATCGCCGATATCTCTAAGCCCGAGGACAAGTCGAAAAACTTCGGCCTTGTCGGCGCAGCCTTCGGGATCGGCTTCGTGGTTGGCCCGCTGATCGGTGGCGCGTTGGGGGAGTTCGGCACCCGCGCGCCCTTCTACGCCGCCGCCGCCCTGGCGACGCTCAACCTGATCCTCGGCTATTTTGTGCTGCCCGAGACCGTCACCGACGCCATCCGCCGGCCCTTCGAATGGCGCAGGGCCAACCCTTTGGGCGCCTTCAAACATCTGGGTAAACTACCGGGATTAAAGGGATATCTTGCGCTCTTCTTCCTCTACGAATTCGCGTTTTTCATCTATCCGGCGATCTGGGCCTATTTCACCCGCGCCCAGTTCGGGTGGGAGCCGGGCATGGTCGGCCTCTCCCTCGGACTGTTCGGCGTGGCCATTGCCGTGGTGCAGGGCGGGCTCATTCGGGTGATCCTTCCGAAATTCGGAGAGACCAAGGTGATCCTCTACGGATTTGTGTTTAATTTCTGTGCCTTCGCCGCCCTTGGGCTGGTCACGTCCGGGGCGATCGCGCTGATCCTCACCCCGCTCACCGCCCTCGGCGCGGTTGTCACTCCAGCCTTGCAGGGCAAGATGTCCCAAACCGCCAGTGCGGACCAGCAGGGGGAGCTGCAGGGCCTTGTCTCTTCCTTTCGCTCCGTCGCAGCGATCTTGTCGCCACTGGTCATGACCCAGATCTTTTTCCTAGCGACAGATGCGGAGATCGGGATCAATCAGCCCGGCGCGCCTTTCTTCCTGTCCATGGCGATCATGGCGCTCTGCCTCGGGATTTTCCTGCCCCGCTGCGCCCTGCGCGCTCCGGCCTGAAACGTCATGAGCCGTGCGATCCGTGCTGCGATCTGCCACGAGTTTGGCAAGCCGCTCTCGGTCGAAACCGTCCATCTGCGCGATCCCGGCCCCGGCGAGGTCGAGGTAACGCTGGGCGCGGTCGCAGTCTGCCATTCTGATATTTCCTATGCAGAAGGCGGCTGGGGCGGGCCTCTGCCTGCGGTCTACGGCCATGAAGCCGCCGGGCATGTTTCTGCTATCGGTCCCGGGACCATCGGTTATTCCATCGGAGATCAGGTGCTTGTCACCCTGCTGCGCAGCTGCGGCACCTGTGCTTCCTGCAGCACAGCCCATCCCGTGACCTGCGAGAGCCCACCGGATTTGCCATCGCCGCTGCACCTGCCGGACGGCACGGAGGTCGCTCAGGGCCTAGCCTGTGGCGCCTTTGCCGAACGGGTGCTGGTCACCCCAGCACAGCTTGCCCCGCTGCCCCCGGACATGCCGCTTGAAGCGGCCTGCCTGCTGGCTTGCGGCGTGACCACCGGGGTAGGCGCGGTGGTTCAGACGGGGCAGGTCCGCGTGGGCGAAACCGTGGTCGTGATCGGCGCAGGGGGTGTCGGGCTCAACGTGATCCAGGGCGCGCGCTTGGCTGGTGCGGCGCGGATCGTCGCCGTGGACCTTCTGCCTCACAAGCTGGATGAGGCGCGGGAGTTCGGTGCAACGGACACGATCCTCGCCACCATGGAGAAACCCTGGGCTGCCGCCAGGACGGTCACGCCCCGCGGGGCGGATGCGGTCTTTGTCACAGTCGGAGCCGCGGCAGTCTATGACACCGCCCCCCGCTATCTCGCGCGGGGTGGACGGATGATCATGGTGGGCATGCCCCATTCGGGCGAGACGGCGCGCTACGAGCCGGTAATCCTCGCCCTTTGCGGGCAGGAGCTGCGTGGCTCCATGATGGGCGACACGGTACTGGCACGGGACATCCCGTGGATGGTGGATCTCTGGCGGCAGGGGCGACTGCAGCTTGAGCCGCTGATCTCCGGACGCTGGAGGCTTGATCAGATCAACGAGGCCATCGCCGACACGATCTCAGGTCAAGCCCGCCGTAACGTCATTCTCTTCGATTAGACCTGCGGCCGGCGGCGGCGCGGCACTGGCTTGCGGCCCGATGCCGGCGCGCCGCTCAAGCTCGACATTCAAGCCGCCCCCAAGGAGCAGCAGGAACGAGCTGATATAAAGCCACATCAGCAATGCGATCACCGCCCCGATGGAGCCATAGACCTCGTTGTAATTGCCGAAATTCGAGAGGTAATAGCTGAACCCCAGGGACGCCGCCGCCCAGATCACGACCACCGCCAGCGCCCCCGGCGTGAGCCAGCGCATGCGCACACAGGTGCGGTTCGGTCCATAGCGATAGACGATCGCAAGCCCCGCCAGCAGGACCGAAATGGCCACAACCCAACGCGCAAAGCGTAAGGCCAGCTCCGCCCAGGGCCCAAGTGGCAGGAACGACAGAACAATCGGCGTGACCACCACCGCCGTCAGCGCCACCAGCGCCACAAGCACAAGGACACCGGTCAGGGCGAGCGCGGCAAGGTAGTGTCGCCAGCTCTTGCGGTTGGGTGTCCCGTAGATTGCGTTCAAGCCCCGCATCAACGCGCTCACCCCGGCCCGGGTGGACCAGAGCGCGGCGAGAATCGAAATGATGGTCGCCTTACCCAGCGTGCTCGAGGTTGTGCCGGTCAACGCGTCGATCTGGGCATCGATCAACCGATAGGCATCCCCGGGCATGATATTGCCCATTAGCGCCATCTGCTGATCCACGACCACCGGATCCGCCACCAGCCCCCAGATTGCGATTACCGCTGCAAGGGCCGGAAAGATCGCGAGCAGGCCGTAAAACGCCACCCCTGCCGAGATCAGGCCAAGATTCCAGTCATCGATCTGGCCACCGACGGATTTGAGCGCGGCAAACCACTGGGATCGGTCATGTTTGAACAAAACGGGCATGGGGCGCGCCTCCGGGACAGGTCAAACTCCTGTCCCTAGGGGACGCGCTTCGCGCTGCGAGGTCAAGCGTCACGGGCGGGGTTTGCTTCGCTCGCGCCATGGGTAAACTGCCGCAGTGCGGGCATTTCCCGCGGACCAGGCCCGCCAGAGGCCCCGGGACGACCAGAGGGAGGATCGAGATGGAGTTTCAGCTATCCAGCGAATTGGAGACCCTGCGCCGCCGTGTCGCGACGTTTGTCGAGGCGGAGATCCTGCCGCTAGAAGCTGATCGCGGGAATTTCGACGCCCATGAGAACATCGCCTTGCCCGTGCTGGAAGCCGTGCGTGCGAAGGCCAAAGCAGCAGGTCTCTGGTCCCCGCAAGCGCCCGAGGCAAGAGGCGGCATGGCGCTCGATACCGTGTCTCGCGCGGTGTTCTATGAGGAGGCCAACCGCTCGATCTTTGGCCCGGTCTGCTTCAACTGCGCGGCCCCCGATGACGGCAACATGGCCGTACTCGCCAGGCTCGGCACGCCCGCGCAGCAGGACCGCTGGCTGCAACCGATCATCGACGGCACAGCCCGCTCGGCTTTTGCAATGACCGAACCCCATCCGGGTGGCGGTTCGGATCCGGGGATGATGCAGACGCGCGCCGAAAAGCGCGGTGATACCTACGTCATCCATGGCCATAAATGGTACATCACCGGGGCGGCGGAGGCGCAGCATTTCATCCTGCTCGCGCGAACTTCGCAGGATCCGAAGCGCGGCCATACGGCCTTTTTGTTTGACGCGGATCAGCCCGGATGGCGGATCGATCGCCGGATCCCGATCATGGGCCCGGAGGAGCATGGCGGCCATTGCGAGCTGATCTTCGACGGCCTTGAGGTGCATGAGGACAACGTGCTCATGGCCGAGGGGCGCGGGATGAAGGTCACCCAGACCCGGCTTGGTCCTGCGCGGCTGACCCATTGCATGCGCTGGCTCGGCCTCGCAAAACGCTGCGTCGAGATTGCCACCGCCTATGCCGCCGAGCGCGAGGGCTTTGGCGTCCGGCTGGCCGACCGCGAAAGTATCCAGCTTATGCTTGGCAAGCTCGCTATGGATATCGAGATCGGGCGATTGCTGACCATGAAGGCCGCGTGGGAGATCGATCAGGGCGGGTTTGCCCGCAAGGAGGTTTCCATGGCCAAGGTGCATGTGGCGAACCTGCTGCATCAGGCGGCGGACACGGCGATCCAGATCAATGGCGCGCGGGGCTATTCCAAGGACACGGTTCTTGAATGGATCTACCGCTACGCGCGGCAAGCGCGGCTGGTGGATGGCGCGGATGAGGTCCACCGCATGGTGCTCAATCGCTTGCTGACCGAGGAAGGGAGCGACTTCTGGCGCTGGCCTGTCGCTGCCCCATGAGCTTGGAATTTGAGCCTGCGGCGCTCCGGCGCTGGTGTGACGCGCAGTTTGGACCAGCGGATGCGCCACCTGAGATCGCCCGGATCAGCGGCGGACAGTCCAACCCGACCTTTTTCGTGACCCATGGCGACCGACAACTGGTGCTGCGCAAGCAGCCTCCGGGGCCGCTTCTGAAGGGGGCCCACGCGGTCGACCGGGAGTTTCGCGTGCTCCGCGCACTCGCCGGAACCGATGTACCGGTGCCCGAGGCGCTGGCTTTCGAGGCGGACCCCAAGGTGCTGGGCACGCCCTTTTACGTGATGGCGCGGCTCAATGGGCGGGTCTGTCCAACCTATGCCCTGTCCGAGCTTGCGCCACCGGATCGACGGCCCGCCCTTCTGGACATGGCGCGCACGCTCGGACGGCTCCACGCGGTCCGACCCGAGGCCGTGGGGCTGGGCGATTACGGGCGACCTGGCGACTACTTTCAGCGGCAGATGTCGCGCTGGTCCCGGCAATACGCGGCCTCCCCCTCCGAGCCGATCCCGGAGCTTGATGCCCTGCGCAACTGGCTGACTGCTGCCATGCCCGAGGATGACGGGGCCGTGTCCATCGCCCATGGGGACTTCCGGATGGGCAACATGATGCTGCATCCGACAGAGCCCCGGGTGATCGCCGTGCTGGACTGGGAGCTGTCGACCCTCGGCCATCCTCTCGCCGATCTGGGCTTTGCCTGTATGGCCTGGCACTCGGCCCCGTCGGAATATGGCGGCCTTCTGGGCGTGGACCTGGACGCGGAAGCGTTGCCCGAGATGACCGCCTTCACTGCCGCCTATCGCGAGACCGCGCCGGAAACCGCCCCCCTCAACCCCTTCCATGTTGCCTTTGCCATGTTCCGCTTTGCGGTGATCTTCGTGGGCATTGCCGACCGCGCAGCGGCCGGAAGTGCCGCCGATCGCGACGCCGCAGATCTTGCCCCGCTGGCCCACGCATTTGCCGCGCGCGGGCTGGCGGTGACCGCCCTGACCTTCTGAGACCGGAGCCCTTCATGCCGCTTCCCAACGATCTGGATCCAGCTACCCTTGCAGCCCATGGCGGTGGTGCCACCGACACCGCCTCGGCCGGGGTGGTGCCACCGATCCAGCCTGCCACAACATTTTTGCGCGACCCGAACTACGATCTTGTGAACCCCGCCAATATTTACAGCCGCGATGACAGCGAAGCCCTGCGCGCGGTTGAGACACTGCTCGCACAGCTTGAGCTCGGGTCGGCAGCGCTCGCTTTCCCGTCGGGCATGGCGGCCACGGCGGCGGTGTTCCGGAGCCTGCCCAATGGCGCGCGGATCGTGCTACAATCGGGGATCTACTATGGAACCTCCAAGTTCGCCCGCGCATTCTGCGCGCGGCGGGGCCTTATCCTGCTTGAAGTGGATGCGAGCGACCCCCAGGCTCTCGCGGCCGCCTGCGCCACCCATGATCCCGATCTTGTCTTTGTGGAAACCCCCTCGAACCCCTGGCTCAGAACCGTGGATATTCGCGCCGCCGCCGAAGCGGCCCACGGCACTGGCGCGCGACTGGTGGTGGACAGCACCGCCTGCACACCGGTCCTGACGCAACCGCTGAGCCTTGGCGCGGATATCGTCATGCATTCGGCCACCAAGGGGATCAACGGGCATTCCGATGTGCTGGCCGGCGCCCTCGTGACCCGCGATCCGGACCACGCCCAATGGCAAGCTATTGCCATGGACCGTCATGACGCAGGCGCGATCCTCGGCCCGTTCGAAGCGTGGCTGCTGCTGCGCGGGATGCGCACCCTGCCCCTGCGGGTGGAACGGATGAGCGCGACCGCCCTGGAACTCGCGCAGCGTTTGGCCACCGATGATCGGGTTGCGGAGGTCTTCTATCCCGGCTTGCCCAGTCATCGGGGCCACGATATCGCCGTGGCACAAATGCGCGGCGGATTTGGCGGATTACTGTCTTTTCTTGTAAGCGGCGCCCGCCAAGACGCGCTGGACGCAGCCGGACGACTGCAGCTCATCCAACGCGCCACGTCGCTCGGCGGTCTCGAAAGCCTCGTGGAGCACCGCCAGAGCATCGAACCGGATTCCGGCATCCCCGAAACCCTCCTCCGGCTGTCCGTGGGAATCGAAGCCCCCGAGGATCTCTGGCGCGATCTCGATCAGGCTTTGGGCTAGAGCGCCAAGATTAGGCAATGTAAGGGCTTACATTGGGGCTGGCGGGCCTGCGACAAAAGTGCATACTTGGCACAATTGAGAGATCGAAGGCGTGGTGGAGCCGAACCGCGCCCCGCAAAAACCGCAGGCCGCCTTGGGAGGGGGGGCACCCGCATGAAAGTTGTAATCACCGAGTTCATGGACCCGAACGCCCTATCCGGATTCAGTGCCAATCTGGACGTGCGCTATGCGCCCGAGCTGGTTGAGAACCGCGCGGCCACGCTGGCCGCCGCGGCGGAAGCGGACGCGTTGATCGTTCGCAACCGCACCCAGGTCGATGCGGAGCTTCTGGCAGCGTCCCCCGGACTGCGCGTGGTCGGACGGCTGGGCGTCGGGCTCGACAATATCGACATGGCTGGATGTGCCGCGCGCGGGATAGCGGTGTTCCCGGCAACCGGGGCCAACACGCGGTCAGTGGCAGAATACGTGATCGGCACCGCCTTCAGCCTCATCCGCGGGGCCTATGCCGCCAACCCGGCGATGATTGCGGGCGACTGGCCCCGAGGAACGTTGGGCCAGGGTGGCGAGATCGCCGGGCGGACACTTGGGCTTCTGGGCTTTGGTGCCATCGCACAAGCAGTGGCAAGTCTCGCAGCGCCGCTCGGGCTGCGTGTGACGGCCGCCGATCCGCATCTGCCGCCAGATCATCCGGCATGGCAAGGCGTCCAGCGCCTCTCGCAGAAGGCGCTGCTGGCCGACGCGGACATTCTGAGCCTGCATGTGCCCCTGACGTCCGAGACCGCCGGGCTGTTCGATGCCGAGGCGCTCGCCATGCTCAAGCCGGGGGCGATTGTGATCAACACTTCGCGCGGCGGGATCGTGGACGAGAATGCGCTTTGCGCGGCCTTGCGTTCGG
The DNA here is from genome assembly GCA_038746545.1 of Pseudomonadota bacterium. Classification (GTDB taxonomy): domain Bacteria; phylum Pseudomonadota; class Alphaproteobacteria; order Rhodobacterales; family Rhodobacteraceae; genus Dinoroseobacter. The sequence goes on along the minus strand of JBCDKN010000014.1, from coordinate 47,109 downwards.
GCCATCTCGGGGGCGCGGCGCTCGATGTCTTTGCCGCCGAGCCGCTGGACGCCAGAGCGGGCGCGCGTTTTGCCGATGTCCCGAACCTGATCCTGACACCACATATTGCAGGCGTGACCGCCGAGGCGAATATCCGCGTCAGTCGGATCACCGTCGAAAACGTCCAACGCGCCCTGATGGAGCCGGTGGAATGACGCCCCGGCCCGCGCGTCCGACCCCAAAAGACAAACCAAAGGCCCCCTAACCCCAATGGCGGCACCCGGCGGATAAGCCGGGGCCGCAGCCCGGATCCGGGCACCCCAAAGATCACACAGAGGAGGAGAAACCTATGATCTTTAAGACCTTCATGATGGCCGCCGCGATGACCGCGATGGCGGGCGTTGCAAGCGCCGAAGACTTCCCGAAATCCAGCGTCGACTACGTCATTCCTTTCGGGCCCGGCGGCGAGAGCGACATCACCGCGCGCTTCCAGCAGCCCTTCTTCGAGAAGCTCTTTGGCGAGCAGCTCGTCGTCTCCTATCAGCCCGGTGGCGGTGGTGCTGTGGGCTGGTCCCAGCTGAACGGCATGGCCTCGGATGGCACCAAGATCATGGGCGTGAACCTGCCCCATATCGTGATCAAGCCGCAGCAGGGCGATGTGGGCTTCACCACCGAGGATATCACCTCGGTCTACTGGTTCCACTACACACCGGACGCGATCGTGGTGAAGGCGGACAGCCCCTTCATGTCGCTGCAGGACCTGATCGATGACGCGAAGGCGAACCCACGCAAGGTGATCTTCTCGGGCTCGGGCAAGGGCACGGCGAACCATCTGGCACAGGTGCAGTTCGACAAGCTCGCAGGCATCGAATCCACCTATGTGGCCTTCAAGGGCACCGGCGCTTCGGTCACAGCGCTCCTCGGCGATCAGGTCCGTGCGGCCTGGGGTTACACCACCGTGGGCGCGGCCCAGGGCGATGCGGTCCGTATGCTGGCCGTGGCCATGGAAGAGCGTCACCCAGCCTTCCCGGATGTGCCGACCTTCCGCGAGCTGGGTTTTGACATGGTTTCCGGCGCCTATCGCGGCATCGCCGTGCCGAGCTCGGCCAGCGCGGAAACCCGTCAGCAGGTCTCAGATGCAATTGCCAAGATCAACGCCGATGCGGACTTCCAAAAGCAGATGATCGATGGCGGCTTCGCGCTCGTGGATGTGGGCTATGGCCCGGATATGGATGCGTTCATGGCGGAAAAAGCCACCGGCTATATCGATGCGGCCAAAGCGGCCGGCATCATCGAGTAACCTGACAGACTGACGGACAGGCGCGCGCGGGACAACCGCGCGTGCCCCTTTTTGCGGTCCGGCGCGCAGCACGGGCCAGGAGACCTCGGATGCTCGAGTATATCGCGTCGGCCCTGACCCCCCTCAACCTCATGCTGGCCATTTTCGGCGTGGCGGCGGGGACCATTATCGGCTCGATCCCGGGTCTGACCGCGACCATGGCCGTGGCGGTGCTGGTACCGCTGACTTTTACCATGTCCCCGGACAGCGCGCTGATCCTGATGGGGGCGATCTACACCGGCGCGATTTATGGCGGGGCCTATGCGGCGATCCTGCTGAACACGCCCGGGACACCCTCGGCGATTGCCACCACCTTTGACGGCTATCCCATGGCCAAGCGCGGGGATGGAGACCTCGCGATCTCCACCGCTTGTCTCGCCTCGGTCGTGGGCGGTCTGGTGGGGGCGCTGGCGCTGCTTCTGCTGTCACCTCCCTTGGCCAAGGCCGCACTGGCCTTCGGGCCGGTCGAGTATTTCTGGCTGGCGATCTTTGGTCTGTCGATGATCGCAGCCCTCTCAACAGGCGATTTCATCAAAGGGATGATCGGGGCTTGTTTCGGCCTCCTGATCGCGATGATCGGCGTGTCGGAGACGAGCGCCGAGGTCCGCTTTACCTTTGGGTCCAACACCTTGCTGGGCGGTATTGATACGGTCTCGGCCCTGATCGGGCTCTATTGCATTCCGGTGCTGATCGATCTTGTCGCCACCCCGAACCGCCATCTGGCCGCCCCGGAACAGACGCGTGGCTTCCGCCTCCCCGAGGCGATCGGGACCCTGATGAAGAACAAGTTCAACGTGCTGCGCAGCTCGGTCATCGGCACCATGGTCGGTGCACTGCCCGGCGCGGGCGGCTCCATCGCGGGGCTTGTGGCCTATTCCGAAGCCCGCCGGGTCGGCAAGGGTGAGGAGAAATACGGTGAGGGCAATCCCGGTGGGATCATCGCCACGGAATCCGCGAATAACGCCACCGTGGGCGGCGGGTTCATCCCAACCCTTGTGCTGGGCATTCCGGGCACGCCACCCGATGCGGTGATCCTCGGCGCGCTTCTGGTGCAAGGCGTCCGCACTGGGCCGACGCTCTTCACCCAAGGGGCGGATATCGTCTACACGTTCATCTTCGGCCTGCTGCTGGCGACGATCCTGATGCTCCCCGTGGGCCTCTTGATCGGGCGCTTCGCCTATGGCGCCATCGTGCGCGCGCCGAAGGCGGCACTTGTGCCCATCGTGGCCTTCATGACCGTGATCGGCTCTTTCGCGATCCGCAATTCGGTCTCGGACATCGTGATCATGATCGTGCTGGGCGTGATCGGTTGGGTCGCGGCCAAGCGCGGCTTCTCCCCCTCGCCCATCGTACTGGGCCTGATCCTCGGGCGGATCGCCGAGCAGGGCTTTGTCCAGAGCTGGACCATCGGCGACGCCATCGGGGACCTGCCGGGGCAGTTCTTTGGCCGGCCGCTCTCCATGGTGATCATAGCCCTGACCCTGCTAAGCTTTCTCTACCCGTTCTGGCCGCGCATCCGAAACGCCATGAGCCGCCGTCCAGGCCGCCCGGATGAGGCCCTGCCCCCGGCGAGCGGCGCGGCTATCACCAGGGACCTGATCGCATTCGCCGTCTTTGGCGCCGTGGCTCTGGTGGTGATCGTGCAATCGGCGGGGCTCAACCCGGATGCGGCGGTCTTCCCGCGCACCATAGCCATGGGCATGCTGGCCCTGACCGGGCTCGCGGTGGTTCAGCTGCTGCTGACCCGGCAAGTCACAGAAATCCCTGTGGTCGGCACGCGCACGCGTATGGTGGCGGTGCCGCTCCTGATGCTGGGAGCCGTCGCCCTGATCCCGGTTCTGGGGTTCGAGCTTGCCGCGCTCCTGCTGGGGGCGGCCCTGATTATCCCCGCCCAGCATGACGCCTTCACACCTAAAGGCTGGGCCCTGCTGCTGGCGGGCGTGGTGGGCACGATCCTCGCGGTGACGCTGCTCTTCGGGCAGGTGTTGAACGTGCCGCTGCCGTAACGACAGGTCTGGCCAGCAACAGGACCTGCCGCCAAGCTCGCGAAACATCGGAGTTTTGGTCGATCCGGGGGATTTGATCCCTACATGTACGAAACGAAGCTTGGGGAGGGCAGAATGATAAAGTCAGACCGGCCATGGACCGCGTTCTACGGGCCTGAAATGCGCGCGGATCTTGGCACCGCGTCCTACCGGACCGTGGGCGATATGATCAGCGCGGTCTCGAGCACTTTCGGATCCGCCCCGGCCTTCACCACTTGCCTGCCCAATGGGATGAACGGCACGCTGAGCTTCCGCGAAGTGGATGAGATGTCGGATGCCTTCGCTGTCTATCTGCGCGAGGTGGCCGGTCTCAACAAGGGCGACCGGGTGGCGGTGCAGATGCCCAACGGGCTGAGCTTTCCCATCGCCGCCTTCGGGATCCTCAAAGCGGGCTGTGTGCTGGTGAACGTCAACCCGCTCTACACCGCCGAGGAGATGGCCCGCCAGTTCGCCGATGCCGAGCCCCATGCGCTGGTGATCGTGGACATGTTCGCCGACAAGATCCCCGAGGCGACGCGCGGCCACCCGATCCCCAACATCATCGTCACCCGGGTGGCGGAGTTCCTGCCCGCCCTGCCACGTGGAATTGTCGGGCTGGTGCAGAAATACTGGGACCGCTCGGTCAAACCCGTGGAGGTGCCCCATATCCGCCTGCCCGAAGCGCTGCAGGTTGGGCGGCTCCATGCGGATGCGGAAAAGATCGAGATTGAGGGCTACCGCCAATCGGTCACGCCCGAGGATGTCGCCTGCCTGCAATATACGGGCGGGACGACCGGGGTCTCCAAAGGTGCGATGCTGACCCATGCCAACCTGATCCTGAACATGGAGCAGGTGATGGAGATGATCGAGGGGATGGAAAAGGGCAAGGAAGTCGCTCTGACCGCCCTTCCCATGTACCATATCTTTGCCTTCACCGTGAACTTGCTGGGGTTCTACTGGCTCGGGGCACGGAACATCCTGATCCCCTCGCCGCGCCCGCTCGCGAACCTCAAACGGGCCTTCGAGAACTACAAAATCACCTGGATGAGCGGGGTGAACACCCTTTTTAACGGGTTGATGAACGAGGTCTGGTTTCAGGACAGCCCGCCCAAACACCTGAAATTCGCCTCTGCCGGGGGGATGGCGTTGCAATCCTCCGTGGCCGAGCGCTGGCAAGACGTGACCGGCGCACAGGTTCTGCAGGGCTATGGCCTCACAGAGACCTCACCTGTCCTGACCTTTGAGCCCCTGAACAAGACGCGCCCGGGCTCCATCGGCGTGCCCCTGCCCTCGACCCTTGTCGCCTGTGTAGATGAGGAGGGCCAACCCGTGGCCCAAGGCGAACGCGGCGAGATCGCGGCCAAAGGTCCGCAGGTCATGGCTGGCTATTGGCAGAAGCCCGAAGAGACCGCGAAGGTCATAAAGAACGGCTGGTTCCTGACCGGTGATATCGGCGTGATGGATCCGGATGGCTATTTCCGCATCGTGGACCGCAAGAAGGACATGGTCGTGGTCTCGGGCTTCAACGTCTATCCCAACGAGGTCGAAGATTGCCTCGCCTCCCATCCGGGCGTGGATGAGGTCGCGGTGATCGGCGTTCCCGATGCCGGGAGCGGCGAGGCGGTGAAGGCCTTCGTCGTCAAGCGCGATCCGGGGATTTCGGAGGCGGAGCTGCGCACCCACTGCAAGGCCCATCTGACCGCCTACAAGGTGCCCAAGAAGGTGGCCTTCCGCGACGAGCTGCCGAAATCCAATGTGGGCAAGATCCTGCGAAAAGACCTGCGCACCCAAGAGCTTGCGCAGACCGAGGAGGGATGAGCCATGGTCGGAGCCTTTGAGCAGGCGCTGCTGGCGCTGATGATCTTCGTCATCATGCTGGGGATGGGTGCATCGCTCACCCCGCGTGACTTCTACCTCGCCCTGCGGCGGCCCTATGGGCTGGCCATCGGGGTGATCTCCCAATACGGGTTCATGCCCTTTATCGGGTTCCTGCTGGCTACGCTGCTGACGGTGCCCGAGACCATCGCCATCGGCATCCTGATCATGGCCTGCATGCCCGGGGGGACGACCTCCAACATCTTCACCTATTTCTCCAAAGGGAACCTCGCGCTTTCGGTTCTGATGACCGTGACCTCCACGGTGACCGGGGTGATCATGATCCCTCTCGTGCTGCTGCTCTATGCGACCGCGCTCGATCTCAGCATCCCGCGCGAAAACATCATCATCACGCTCGTGCTGCTTCTGGTGCCCGTAGGGATCGGGATGGTGCTGCGCAAGTTCAACGCGAATGTGGGGGCTGTGACCGAGTTCTTTGGCTCGGCTCTAGCGCTCTTCTTCATCGCCTTCCTGATGGTCAGCTGGATTCCCCGGAACTGGCAATTCCTGCTGGAGACCTCGGGGGCTACCTATCTGGCGGCGATCGGGCTCGGGGCGGTGGGGATCACCATCGGCTACGGGTTTGCCCGAGCGCTGAAGCTGCATCCGCGCAATGCCCGCACCGTGGGCCTGGAGACCGGGATCCAGAACGGTCCCCTCGCCGTGGCGATCATCGTCTTCACCTTTGAGGGCACCCAGGCCCAGGCCGTTATGGCCGTGCCGGTGCTCTACTCGCTCTTCATCATCATCGTGGCGAGCATCGTGACCATGATCTTCCGCCGGGCCAATACGGCCGCGGAACAGAAGATGCCTGACAGCCTGCTCTAGCTCGCGCCGGATCTGGCCTGCACCGGGTCCGGCTTGCACTCTGTCCGGCTTGCACAGGGCGCGCGCCTCGTGTCTCCTGCGGGCACAGCAGATAGGAGCGCGCCCATGTCAGACCTCGCATCACGCATAGCACAGGGGCGCGGCGACGCGCCTGCGGATCTGGTCCTGCGCGGGGGGCAGGTGCTCGATCTGGTGACGGGGGACGTGATCGCGGGCGATGTGGCGATCTGCGGGGATCGGATCGTTGGGACCGGGGCCGCGTATGAAGGGCGCGAGGTGCTGGATGTCTCTGGCCTGACCCTCGTGCCCGGGTTCATCGACACCCATTTGCATATTGAAAGCTCCCTCGTCACGCCGTTTGAGTTCGACCGTTGCGTGACCCCGCGCGGGGTGACCACGGCCATTTGCGACCCTCATGAGATCGCCAATGTGATCGGCCCGGACGGGATCCGCTATTTCCAAGCCGCGAGCGAACGCACGGTTCTGGACATCAAGGTCCAGCTCAGTTCCTGCGTACCCTCCACGGATATGGAAACTGCGGGGGCGCAGATCGAGGCGGCGGATCTTGAGCCCCTGCGCGGGCATCCATCGGGGATCGGTCTGGCGGAGTTCATGAACTATCCAGGCGTGATCTATCGCGACCCGGGCGTGATGGCAAAGCTGGAGGCGTTCGAGGGCGGTCATATCGACGGGCACTGCCCGCTTCTTCTGGGCAAGGATCTGAACGCATATGTGGCCGCCGGGATTCGGACGGAACATGAGGCCACCAGCGCCGCAGAAGCCCGCGAGAAGCTTCAAAAGGGGATGCGCGTGCTGATCCGCGAAGGCTCGGTCAGCAAGGACCTCGAGGCGCTGGCACCGCTCCTGACTGAACGGACCGCGCCTTATATGTGCCTGTGCACCGATGACCGGAACCCGCTTGATATCGCCGAGCACGGCCATCTCGATTACATGATCCGGACGCTGATCGCCCGGGGCGTGCCGCCGCTGGCGGTCTACCGCGCAGCGTCCTTGTCGGCGGCCGAGGCCTTCGGGCTCAAGGATCGCGGGCTGATTGCGCCGGGTTTGCGCGCGGATATCGTGGCCCTGCCTTCACTCGAGGAGTGCCGGGCAGAACTCGTGCTTTGCGGTGGGGTGCGGGTCACTGCGGAGGCCTTTGCCGCGCGCGAGGAGATCCCGCCCGTGGGACGCGGATCTGTTCACGCCCCCCACGTGACGCCGGACGTGTTCCGGGCCGGCGGCAACCGCGAGGAAACCGATGTGATCGGGATCCTTGAGGGCAAGATCCTCACGGAGCATCTGCATGAAGTGATCCCGATCCGCGATGGCGACAAGCTGCCGGATGCCGAGCGTGACCTGATGCGGATCGCAGTGGTGGAGCGGCACGGCAAGAATGGGAACATCGCCACAGGATTCGTGCGGGGCTTTGGCCTGCAGAAAGGGGCGATAGCCTCAACCGTTTGCCATGACCACCACAACATCGTCTGCGTAGGGGCCGACTATGCGGATCTGGCACTGGCCACAAACCGCGTCGCCGAGATCGAAGGCGGTTTCGTCGTGGTCGTCGGTGGCGAGGTGTTGGCCGAGCTCGCTTTGCCCGTAGCCGGATTGATGAGCGAAGCCCCCTTCGAGGAGGTCCGCGATGCGCTGGTGGGTCTGCGCGAAGCCGCACGGAGCCTTGGCGTGACGCTGGAGGAGCCATTCCTGCAACTGGCCTTTCTGGCCCTGCCGGTGATCCCGGCCCTGAAGATCACCGATCGCGGCATGGTGGACGTGACCCGTTTCGAGATCATCAGCTAGGGCGAGGGCCCAGCCAAGGCCGGACGCGCGGACCCGCCGCGCTGCTTTGGCAATTGGCCCTTGTTGGCCGCCGGGGTCGTGGTGTCCATGTCCCCTGGAGCGCGTCCGCGCAGTCCTGGCAACCGACCGCGCTTCGGCAAACTCCATGTCCTACCGCGCTGCGAGCGCTGGCTTGTGGACTTGGGCGAAGGGTTCCCATGTCAGCCCACCAACATAGCGGTCGGCGATGGTTCCAGCCTCTCCCAACCGCAACAGTTTCAACCAACCATTGTCAAAAAGCGCCTGCACGGTTGGGTGACGTCCGAGGATTTCGCTGATTGCTGCAACCGGCGCGTCCACCACCACGCTCAAGCGCAGGGGCTCATGAACGAACTCTGTCCCATCATGGACCGATTGTTGGGACAGCCCCACGCGCAGCGCCCCGGTTGCGCCATCCAGCACCCCCATCCCGCCAGTGACATTGTGCACCTGCTTCGTTCCGCTGCCAAACACCTCTGGCGCGACCACGGAACCATAGTATTGCAGGCTGATCCAGCTCGTCACGACCACCGGCGCGGTGAGGATCAGTTCCAGCACTCCAAAACCCTCATCCTGCCGCCAGTCATAGCTGTGCAGAAACACCCGCCCGTCGAGCTGGGCCATGGCAGTTTTGTCGCGCGGAGCCACAACGAAGGCCTTGCACCCCGCGAGCCCCCATTCAGGCCGGGTTTCCGCCCAGTCGAGCGCCCGTTTCGCAACCTCCGCTTCGGACGCGGCTCCGGGGAGCGAGACCGCCCGCTCGGCCCGCGCCAGGGACCCTGCGGCCGCACACCATGACGCGACCTGCGTCAGCACTTTCGCCGCACCCGCATGTTGCACCTCATCCAGATCATCGAGAAACAGGGAAATGCTATCCTGTGCCGTATCGTGGAGTGCCGCGACGAACACAGTATCCACAGGCACCACGATCCCCTTTGCGGCCAGCCCCTCCCGGACTTCCGCCTGATTCAGCACGCCGGCCAGCAGCCGCGCATTCACATCTCCACCATAGCCGCCACAGGCCCCGCATTGCAGCGCGCTGGCATGGGCATTGTTCGCGACATGCGCCCCATGCCCCGCAATCAGGACCACTTGCGCGAAGTTCTCCCGCAGAGACATCGCGCCCAGGATGGTCGCGGCGGCCTCAACCTGCGCCTCCAGCGGCAACGGCGGATCGAGAACTGGCTTGGCGGAGGACACGACGTCATGCCCAAGTCCCAGCGTCTCCCGCACCAGCTTGCCCGCATAAAGCGGCCCGGTGGCCTCGACAAAGGCAAAGGACGACACGGCGGCCTGCCGGAACCGGCCCCAGGCGCGCCGCGCCCGCCCCGCAATCCGGGCTGCCCCGTGATCGCCTTCGGCCCGACTTTCCAGGCCCGGCGAGAGCAATACCGGCAGGCGCGCCTCAGCCCCGCACATCCCTGCCGGGGTATGGGCAACGGTCAGACCGAAGAAGCCGGCAAAGCCAAGCGTCTCGACTTCGGGCGACTGACTTTCCAGCGCACGCCGCATGACCTCCGAGCGCACATCGATGCAGAAGGCTGCCTGCAAGACGGGCCGCGCAGCAGACCCTCTGGGTGCAGCCGGGCAAAAGGCCCCCGCCAGCCGCCGCTGAACCGCGCGCTCTGCAGCCTCCTGTAGGATCCCGTCGATCAGATCATCCCACGACGGAGTCTGTGGCGCGCTATAGGAGGCCAGCGCAGACCGCCATGCCGGGAGCAGCGCGGGCTTGTGGGCCAAAAGGACAGCCTCCCACGCGGCGCGGATCGCCAGCAACTCCGCAAGGCTGGTGTCAGTCTCTCCCGCCAATTCCGCCTGCCAGAGCCGGTAGCGGGCCGCCTGCGCCCAACCGCCGAGGGACATCAACAACCGGTGCGCAAAAAGCGACGCAGCTTCCGCCGGGATCTCGAGTTGGGCCAGTGCCCAGATCAGTGCGTCCTCGGAAGTCTCCGGCAATGCGGCAAAACTCGCACGGATCCCCGGCACCCCGGCGAATTCCGGCTGCAGGTCATGGATGGCGTAGCGCCGCCAATTGGCATAGGCCCCTTCCTCCGACTGCGCGGCCCAGAGCGCTTGCCCCTGGTCGAAATACCCCGACGCCCAAGCACCAATCCGCGCCTCCGCCAGCGCTTGCCCCTCCAAAGCTGACACCGTCGGCAAGGGGCTGGGCACCGGACGCACCTGCCCAACTGCGGCCAGAACATCCGTCACGCTGAGGGACGCCTCACCGCCTGCCAGGGCTGCGGCCACGTCCTCGGCTGTGATCTCGCCCCGCGCAATCCGCGCGGCGAACCAGCTGCGCGGCGCAGTCGCGGCGCACCCAGCGACGCGCGACAACAGCGCGGCAGTCTCCGGCAGGGTCTTGTCGGTTTGACCGAGGAAGGGGTTCACCGCCACCGTCGCCGCGAGGGGAAAGGCCGGTGGGATTGCCCGGATGGCGGTGTCGGTCAGGGTGGCAGTCTGCTCTGCGCTCAGAGCGGGAACGGCATGGGTCATGGGAGGTTTCCTTGAAGGTCTGAGAGAGGAGAGATCAGGCAGCGGACCGGCGCAGCACCCGGTCAAGGATCGCGGTCGCATAGAGACCATTGGAGAGATGCACCCGCAAAGCGCGCGCCTTGGAATGATCAGACCAGCGCGGCAGCAGGGTCTGGGCCACCGCAACCAGTGTAAAGCTGACCAGCGCCAGCGCGATCACTGCCCAAGTCGCCGCGGTGGCTGCGGGCGGGGCCGGTAGATGGCTGACCGCAAGGGCCTGCGCTGCGGCCTGCAGTGCGAGATAGGCCGCCGTCGCCGCCGCCGAGAACCCGGCCAGTCGCATCGCCAGCGCTTTGGGAGCACCACCCGCCATGCCTTGCGCGATGAGATAGGCAATCCCGAGGATCAGGATTACTCCCAGCGCCAACGCTTGCGGTGCCTTGTCGAGCGCCCCGAAAAGCACCACGCCAAGCCCGTAAATCGCCAGGGCCAGTGCAAAGGCTCTGGCCACGACCTTGGCGTCGGGCAAGGCGACAGGACCCGCCCCTCGCGCCTCGGTCACGGCGGTCACCGCAGTGCCGGAATTCAGCAGGGCATGGGCCTTGTAGAGTGCATGGGCAACGATATGCAGCAGCGCCAGAGGGAAGAGCGCGAGACCAATCTGCAGCATCAGAAAGCCCATCTGGGAGACAGTGGACCAGGCCAAGGCGGTCTTGATCGCGGGTTGGGTCAACATCACCAGAGCACCGATCAGCGCTGAGCCTCCTCCGATCAGGGCCAGAACCGCGAGGCTTCCCGGCGCCAGTACCAGCAGATCCGCAAAGATCAGAAGCAGCACGCCACCGGCATTCACAATTCCCGCGTGGAGCAGCGCAGAGAAAGGGGTCGGCGCCTCCATGGCTTCGGTCAACCAACCGCTCAGCGGGAACAGCGCGCTTGCCGTCACCGCCGCGAGGACCAGCGCCGCGAGGCTCCAGCCGAGCGTGGCAGGCGCGGCACCGGCCTCGGCTGCCGTCGTGATTTCCACAATGGAGAGTGTGCCATAGCCTGTCGCAAACCCGGTCAGCGCAAGTCCGAGCGCGAGTGTCGCGATCCCGGCGCTCAGCAGGTATTTCCGCGCCGCGGCCCGGGCCATGGGCCGATCGGGATAGGTGAGAAACAGCCGGTAGACGCAGCCCGCCAAACCCAGCCAGGCCAACCAAAGCACCACAACATTCGCCGCCAGAACTATGATCATCACCGAGGCTAGAGCCAGCGCGATCCAGCCCATAAAGGGCACCCCCTCCGGCTCATCTCGCAGGGACACGCTGGAAAACGACAGCACCACCCAGCCGAGACCCGCCACCAACGGCAGCATCACCGCACTCACGAGATCAAGCCGTGCGACCCCACCACCGGGCAAGCCGATGAGGGCCGTTCCGAGCGTCACAGCAAGGGCAAGCCCAGCTGCGGTCGCGGCAACCCGGCGAATATGGCTGCGCAGCATGTCCGGGCGCAGCAGCAAAGCAAGCCCCAAAGCGGCCAGAACGAGCGGGACGAGCAAGGCAGTCAACGAGAGCAACATGAGAGATCCTCGACAGGTTAGTGGTGCTGTCGGGGAAGTAGGGCCTCCGCTTCATGAAGAAAAATTCATTGTTCGCATTAAATCGTTCACCTAAAACGAATGAATGGCAGATCTCAATTACAACCACTTGCGCTACTTCTGGGCCGTGGCCCATGACGGCAACCTCACCCGTACAGCGGCGCGGCTGAACCTTTCGCAATCCGCGCTCTCGGTGCAGATCCGCAAGCTGGAGGATCGGATGGGCCACGCCCTGTTCGAGCGTCGGGGGCGACAGCTTCTGCTGACCGAGGCTGGGCGGATTACGCTGGATCATGCGGACACGATCTTTGCGACCGGCGATGATCTGCTCGCGACCCTGCAGGAAACCGGTGAGACGCGGCAGATCCTGCGGGTGGGCGCGCAATCCACGCTCTCGAGGAACTTCCAGATCGCTTTTCTCGACCCGGTCCTGCACCGCGAGGACGTGGAAGTGATCCTGCGCTCCGGCTCGGTGGAGGAGCTCTTTCGCGGGCTCGATGCACTGGCCCATGATGTGGTGCTGACCAACCAGCCGCCCCTGCGCGATGCGGGCACCGCCTACCGCGCGCAGGAGCTCGGCGCGCAACGCGTGAGCCTGATCGCAACGCCAGCCCGCGTTGGCCAAACCGGCGATAGCGTGGCTGATCATCTGGCGCGGCATCCGGTGATCCTCCCCCTGCCCACCAGCCTGATCCGCGTGGCCTTTGATGCGCTCAGCGCCCGGCTTGGCGTATCGATCCGGATCGCAGCGGAGGTGGATGATATGGCCATGCTGCGCCTGTTGGCGCGGCAGGATCTGGGCCTTGCAGTGCTGCCGCCCATCGTCGTGCGGGACGAGCTGCAATCGGGCGAACTGGTCGAGCTGGCACCCCTGCCGGAAATCCGGGAGAGTTTCTATGCTGTTACCCGGCCACGTCGGTTTCCCAACCCGCTCCTCACGGATCTGTTGGCCCAGAGCCCGTTGCAGGACCTGCCGCCCCATACCTAGCCGGGCCAAGGCTCCGTGAGGGCGCGATTTAGTCTAGCGCTGCCCTGCCCCAATACATCTCGCGCAGCTTGCGCTTGTAGAGCTTGCCCGTGGCCGAGCGAGGCAGGCTGTCGTGGAAGTCTATGCTACGCGGGCATTTCAGCGGCGAGAGCCGCGCGAGGCAATGAGCGATCAGCTCCTCCTCGAGCTGACGTGACCGGGTCGCGCTTGGCACGAGCTGAACGATTGCTTTGACCTCCTCGCCGAACTCCTCGTTGGGAATGCCGATCACGGCCGTATCCAGTACAGCCGGATGAGTCAGCAGCACATCCTCGGTCTCTTGCGGGTAGATGTTAACCCCGCCGGAGATGATCACGAAGGACTTGCGATCAGTCAGGTAGAGATAACCTGCCTCATCCATGCGACCGATATCGCCGAGGGTGGTCCAGCCTTGCCCATTGGTGCAGGCCGCAGTCTTGGCCGGATCGTTGTGATAGGCGAATTGGTGGCCGTTCTCGAAAAAAACCTCGCCCTCGGCTCCGCGCGGAAGCTCGGCACCATCTTCGCCGCAGATATGCAGCTGGCCGAGCTTGGCCTGCCCGACGGAGCCGGGGCGCGTCAACCATTCCGCGCTGGTGATCGCGGTGAAACCGTTATTCTCCGTGCCCGCATAGTATTCGTGAATGATCTCGCCCCACCAGTCGATCATCTTGCGCTTGATATCCGGCGGGCATGGCGCGGCGGCATGCACCGCCATCTCCATTGAGGTCAGATTGTGGGCCCTGCGCGCGGCCTCGGGCAACTTGAGGAGCCGCACGAACATGGTCGGGACCCATTGGCTATGTGTGATCCGGTGCTCTTCGATCAGGCGCAGAGTTTCGGCCGCGTCGAAACGTTCCATAACAAAGACCGTCCCCCCCATGCGGATCGTTACCATGGAATGGCGCAAAGGGGCCGCATGATAGAGCGGCGCAGGGCTCAGATAGCGGGTTGTGGCTGCATAGCCAAAGAGCCGTGTCAAAAGCTCGATCAGCATGCTGCGCCCACCCGGGAGATCATCGGGCAAGGGCCATTTGATCCCCTTGGGGCGCCCGGTCGTGCCCGACGAGTAGAGCATGTCGAGCCCTTGCCGCTCATCGGGGATCGGGGTGTCGGGATGAGCGCGGGCCACGGCCCCCCACTCGGGCAGGCCCCCAGCTCCGCCCACCTGGTAGAGCGCGCAGGAATGTCGGGCGGCCAGCCCCGGGGCCAAAGGCGCGAACCGCTCGGAGAGGACCAGCAGCCGCGCGTCGCAATCGGCGAGCACATAGCCGATCTCTTCCTCGGAGAGATGGGTGCTGATGGTGGTGTAGTAGACCCCGGCCCGGTCGGCGGCAAAGCAGATCTCGAGAAACTCGCGACGATTCTCCATCAGGAGCGCGATATGGTCCCCCATCCTGATCCCCGCCGCGCGGAGGAGATGCGCCCCCTGGTTCGCACGAGCCTCTAGCGCGCCGAAGCTAACCGTTTCGCCGGTCCCACAGATGACGAAGGCAGGCTTGTCCGGTGGATGGCAGCGCGGTTGATAGGGATGGGTCGGCGGTGGCACGGGGCTCAGAACCGGATCAGGGTTTTGCCGAAATGGCCTCCGGCGCGCAAATGCGAGAGGGCGGGTTTGAGGTCTTCGAAGGCGAAGGTTTCGCCCAGAACCGGGTGGATCTCGTGCTGGGCCATCGCGCGAAGCATGGCCTCAAACCCGTCGCGATGACCGACCGTGACCCCCTGCAGGCGCAGCTGACGCGCCACAATGGGCCCGAGCGAGGCCTCTATGTTCAGGCCTGTGAGCACCCCGATCATCGCCAGCGTCCCCCCCGGGCGCACCGCCCGCAGTGACAGCGGCAGGGTCTGCGCCCCGCCCAGCTCCACGATGGTGTCATAGCCACCGCGATCGGCGGTGATCGGCCGGCTTGCGCGGGCCCAATCCTCGGTCTCGGCATAGTTGAGGGTCTCATCCGCGCCCATGGCGCGCGCGCGGTCGAGCTTGTCATCGCTGGACGAGATCACCGTCACATGAGCGCCGTGTATCTTGGCAAAAGCCAGCGCGAAAAGCGCGACACCGCCTGTCCCCTGGATCAGGATCTTGTCGCCGGCGCGGGTCTGGCCCTGGGTGACAATCGCGCTCCAGGCAGTCAGCGCAGCGCATGGCAAGGTCGCGGCCTCGGCATCGCTGAGATAGTCGGGAACGCGCGCGACACCCTCTTGCGACAGGCACATCAGCTCCGTCATCACCCCGTCCAGCGGGCCACCCAGCGCCGATGCAAAGCGGGCGGGCGTCGGGGCGCCACTGGTCCAGTTCTGGAAATAGGTGGGACAGACACGATCCCCGACAGCGACGCGAGTGACCCCCGCGCCAATCTGCACCACCTCGCCCACCCCATCCGAGATAGGGATCAACGGCAACTCACCGGTCGCGCGACCGTAGCCCCGCTCCGGCACGATCAGGTCCCGCGCATTCAGAGAGGCCATCCGCATGGCAAGCAGCACTTCGCCCGGTCCGGGTGTTGGCTCCGGACGTTCGGCCAGGGTGAGACTGTCAAACCCCCAGTCGCCCTCGATCTGAAAGACACGCATGGCTCAACCCTCCGGTATGTCATGGCGCGGTGCAGAGAGTTTGGAGACCCTCTCCCGCAGCAGGTTCGTGGCGCCATCGGTCAGCCCGGCAATCTGGGCCGCAGCGAGATGGCGGGTAAAGCACCGCGCCGGGCGCAGCCCTTCGGCCCCCATGGCATGGAGCATTTCCGGCAGGTGGCGTTGCGCTGCCACCACCGCTGTGACCTTGGCCCGAGCGGCAGCGAGCTGGGCTTCCGCGCCGGACGCGATCTGCGCGACGGCTGTGGCCGTGTAGGCCTGTGCCTGCGCAAGGTCACGGGCGGCACACTCCAAAGGGGTGTGCCAGCTGGGATACTGGTCGAGAGTCTGGCCAAAGCTCTGCCGTGTGGCACCATAGGCACGCGCCTCTGTCAGAGCGGCGGCCAACATGGCATTGGCCATGGAAGCGACGTAGGTGCGCGCGGCGTTGATCTCGGTCAGAATGGACTTGAACGCCTGCCCCGGAGGCAACAATAGATGCGCTTGGGCATGGTCAAGGGTGAACCCACCGGTTCCCATGGACGTCTGCGAAAACGCTGACTCGATCGCATGGCGCTGCACCCCGGACTGGGTCAGGTCGACCAGAAATCCGCCAATGCCCCGCGCCTCCCCGGTATCTGCTGTTTGGGCAAAGACAATCGCGAAACCCGCATCGCGTCCGTTCACGATCCAGGTCTTTTCCCCAGTGATTTCCCACCCGCTTCCAGTCTCGTGCGCCAGCGTTGTGATGGCCGCAAAATCCGATCCGGTCCCAGGCTCGGTCAGGGCCGTGCAGGCCGAGATGTCCGCCGCCATGATCCGGGGCAGATAGCGCGCCCGCACTGCCTCCGGGGCCGAGAGACAGAGACGCCGCCCGACATTGTGACTGTTCACGAGCGACATGGCGAAACCGAAATCAACCGTAGCAAGCGCCTCGCAGGCCGCTACGAGCGTCGGAAAGGCAAACCCCAGCCCCCCCTCTGCCGTGGGCACGGTCATCCGCAGAAGACCCAGATCCGCCGCTGCCCGCCAGAGCGTGGGGTCCGGCGTGGTTCCAAGGGACCACTGGGCTGCCCCCTCGGCCACCGGGCCGGAGGCGAAGTCGCGGACATCCTTTAGAAAGGCGTCGGGCGTCATGATCGCCGCGCCTTCACACGCGCCCAGAGATCGCCGACCACGCCGACAATGCCCCGCGGCATGAAAATGGTCGCCAGGACCAGCACGAGCCCATAGAGGATCAGTCGGAAACTGTCGGCGAAGCGCAGGTATTCCGGCAGGAACACCACGAAGAACGCTCCGATCACCGGCCCGGCAATCGTTCCGGAGCCTCCGATGATCACTGCGAGGATCGCGTCGAGCGACTGGGCGACGCCAAAGATCTCGGGATTGATGAAGCTCTGGTAATGGGCATAGACCGCCCCCGCGAGCCCGCCATACATGGCCGAAGTAACAAAGGCGAAGAGCTTGTACTTCCAGGCCGCTACGCCCACCGCGCCGACCAGATCCTCGTTCTGGCGGATCGCCACGAGGATCTGTCCGATCCGCGACCGCACGATCAGAGCAGCCAGAGCGGTCATCAGCACGGCAATGATCAGCACGAAATAGTAGTAGATCTCCCGGTCGCGCCAGTCGAAGAGGCCATCCTTGGGCCCCGGCTTCGGGATGCCGGTGATCCCTGCCTCGCCCTGGGTCAAATCGTGCCAGTTCATTAGGACGATGAAGATCACCAGATTGAATGCCAGTGTGACCACTGCAAAGTAGTGCCCCTTGACCCGGAGGCTGGGGTAGCCCGTAGCCAGTGCAAAAACTGCCGTCACGAACGGCGCCAGCAGGATCGTAAGCCAGACGGGCAGGTTGTAATGCAGCCCCATCAGCGCCGTGGAATAGGCGCCGATCCCCATGAACCCGGCCTGCACGATCGAGACGTAACCCGTATAGCCCTGGATCAGGTTCTGCCCCTGCGCCGCGATCACCCAGCACAGGGCCAGGATCGACAGATGCAGGTAATACTTCACCGAGATCAGTTGCGGCAGCAGGATGAACCCAATCAGGGCCAGCAGCCAGAGCGCCTTTGTTCCGGACCCGGGCATCATGCTTTCCCCATCAGGCCCTGCGGGCGCACGAGCAACACGAGGATCATCGCGACAAAGGCGATCACGTCTTTATAAGCCGAGGAGATGAACCCTGCGGCCAGAGCCTCGGTAATGCCAAGCACCAGCCCGCCGACCACTGCCCCGGGGATCGAGCCGAGCCCGCCGAGGATCAGTACAGCAAACCCCTTGACCACCAACCCCTCACCAATCCCCGGTGCGATGGCAAAGAGTGCACCGACCATGACCCCGGCACAGACGCCAAGGGCCGTGGAAATCGCAAAGACGATGATCGGGATGGTGTTGACATTGACCCCCATGAGGATCGCCGCGTCGCGGTTCTCGGCCACCGCCCGGATCGCCTGTCCGGTCTTGGTCTTTTCGACAAAGATCGTCATGGCCGCGATCAGAAGGGCCGCCGCGAGGATCACATAGAGCCTCAGCTCCGGGATCGTGACCCCGCCAATGTTGAACACACGACTGAAATTCGTGGGAATGACCACCTGCTCATGGCCAAAAAACTCCAGATTGAGCCCCTCGACCATCATGGTCAGCCCCAGCGCCACAATGAAAGCGTTGATATGGCTGGCGTTTCTCACGGGGCGATAGGCCAGAAGCTCGATCAGCACCCCGAGCAGCAGCCCCACCACCAGTGAGATCAGGATCGCCACGATCAGCGGAAGCCCCTGCATCACCACGAAGAAGAAGGTCAGGTACCCACCGAACATCGACACCGAGCCATGGGCGAAATGGGCGATGCCGAGGATCCCGAACACGGTCGTCAGACCGAGCGCGATCAGGACATAGACGCCGCCAATGGCCATGCCGTTGATGATTTGCTGGATGATCTCGATCATGGTCGCGCTCCGTGAGCGGGTCGCGCGGATGTCAGGACCCGCGCAACCGGATGCGTGTCAGTCGATGGTGCTGAGGAAGGCGGAATAGGCCTGGGCGTCGGAGGGCAGATCCTGCACGAAGACCCAATTACCGTCCTGCCACTGGAATGCGCCATTGGAGGTATAGGCCTGCCCGTTCGGGTCGAACATCTTCCCTTCCACCGGCAGGTACTGCATCACCACCTCATCCGGCACCGCAAGCTTACGCAGGGCTGCGGCAACCGCCTCGGTATCCTCAACGGTGCCCGCCGCCTCGATCGCGTCCTTCAGGGCATAGGTCTGATCATAGGCATAGGGCGAGCTTGGCGAGGGCGCGATGCCATATTCCGCAGAGTAATTGGCGTGATAGGCAATGCCGTTCTCACTGGCCGAGAGCAGCGTCAGCTCGGTCGGGCGCAGATCCCACACACCCTCCATCTGCTCGGAGGTCGCCACCCGCAGGAACTGCTCCTCCGAGCCGCTGGTAAAGCCGTAGCGCGGCACATCAATGCCCAGCTCGACGGCCTGGCGATAGATGAAGGCAGCAGGCTCCACATAGCCCACTACGAGGATCGCATCGGGGCCGAGCTCACGGATCTTGGTGAGCTGCGGACTCATGTCCCGATCCTTGAGGCCAAAGCTCTCGCGCGTGATGATCTCGCCCCCGGCAGCCTGCAGCTCCTTCTCGAAGGCGTCCACATAGCTGGCATAAAAGCCCACATCGAGCGCGCCCAGAACGGCGACCTTCTTGTGCCCCTTTTGGGCAACGAACGTTCCAGCCGCGGCCCCGGTGTAATCCGCCGGCGGCCGTGTCCGCGTCAGGTTCGGGATCTCCCGTGTTGTGATCGACCGCTCGGCCGCATTGCCGACCAGCATTACCGCATCCTCGTTCTCGATAAAGGAGGCCACCGCACCGGTCGCGCCCGAGCAGCAGAAGCCGAGAATGAAGCGGACGCCGTCCCGGTCGATCAGCTTGCGCACGGAATTCGAAGCCTCGGTGGGATTTGCCTTGTCGTCATAGGCGATCACATTGAGCATATAGGTGTCATCGCCGACCTGGATCCCGCCAGCGGCATTGATCTCTTGCGCGGCCAGCTTAACCGCATTGGCCTGTGGCAGGCCGTAAACCGCTGCCCCCCCGGTCAACGCGTCGCTCACCCCGATATCGAGGGTTTTCTCATCGGCGAAAACCGCCGAACCAGCCAGCAGCATAGCCGCCGTAAGCATCTGTCGTTTCATGATTTTTCCTCCCAGAAAATCGATCCCGTTTGCGTCAGTGTCCAAGATAGGCCTTGACCACCTCCGGATGTGAATGCAGCTCCTCGCCCGTCCCGCTCAGCACGATTTCACCCGCCTCGAAGAGATACGCGCGGTCCGCGAGCCGCAGGGCCATGAGCGAGTTCTGCTCGACCAGCAGGATGGTCTTGCCCATCTTCTTGATCCGGTCGATCGTCGCGCCAACCTCGGCCACGATCTTGGGCGCAAGGCCCAGCGAAGGCTCGTCGAAGATACAGAGCCGGGGTCGCGCCATGAGTGCGCGGGCAATAGCCAGCATCTCCTGCTCGCCGCCCGACAGGGTGCCTGCCGCTTGATGGGCGCGCTCGCGCAGAATGGGGAACATGTCCATCATCTCTTCGAGGTCGCTGGCCTGGGCATCATCGGTCCGCGCATAGGCCCCCATGCGCAGGTTCTGCACCGTGCTCATCTGCGGAAAGACCTGACGCCCCTCGGGGCACATGGTGATCCCCGCGCGCACAATGGCATGGCCGCTCTGGTTCGTGATATCCTTGCCCTCGAAGGAAATCGTCCCCGCCCGGGCCGGAACCAGCCCGCAGATCGCCTTGAGGGTCGAGGACTTCCCTGCACCATTGGCCCCGATCAGGGCCACACATTCGCCCTCTTGCACCTCGAGACTGATGCCGTGGATCACCTCGATTGGGCCGTAGCTTACGCGCAGATCGGCCACAGACAGCATCAGACCGCCTCGCCGAGATAGGCGTCAATCACCGCCTTGTCAGTCCGGATCTCTTCGGGTGTCCCTTCGGCGATTTTGGAGCCGAAACTCAGCACGACGATACGGTCGCAGACCTCCATGATCAGGGCCATGTGATGCTCGATCACCAGGACCGAGACGCCAGTGTCGCGGATGCGCTGGATGAGTTCCGAGAGCGTCTTGCGCTCATGGCTCACAAGCCCCGCTGCCGGTTCGTCCAGCAAGAGGATCTTTGGCGCAGAGGCGAGCGCCGTGGCAATCATCAAAAAGCGCTGCTCCGCGGCGGTGATCGTCCCGACCTTATCCTCAGCCACGCGGTCGAGCGCGGTCAGCTCGAGGATGTCCTGCACGCGGCTTGCAATGGCTTCATCCTCTCCCGGATGCCGCCCGATCCCGAAAACAGACGAAAGCGGATGGGATTTCAGGGTGACATTCGCGCCCAGCGCCACCTGTGCACGCACAGTGAACTCGGGAAACACGCTCGCGGTTTGAAAAGTGCGAGCAAGGCCCATCGACACCCGCTCATATTCCGGAAGGTCCTGCACATGTCCTCCGCCCAGAAGGATCTCGCCGGACGTGACCGGAAAGATCCCTGCCAGCGCGTTCACCGTGGTTGACTTGCCGGACCCGTTCGGCCCGATCAGCCCAAGGATCTCGCCCGGTTCGACCGTGAAGGACAGATCGCGAACGGCATGCACACCGCCGAACGATTTGCACAGCTTCTCCACCTGTAGAATGGCGGTTGTCACGCGGTCCTCCCTCTCTGCCTGAACAGCAGTTTTGAAAAGCCTAGCCTGCGCGAGGGTCATCCCAAAAATACAATCATTTGGCTTTGAGTTCTAAAAATTCGATATTATTCAAAGAGAGAACAATGACCGGCAGGGCCGATGCAATGAATTCCAAGATCAGAAATCTGAAATCTATTCAGGCATTTAATACGGTTTGCGAGGTGCAGAACGTCACCCGTGCGGCGCAACTTCTCAACATCAGTCAGAGCTCGGTCAGCTATCATATCAAAAAATTGGAAGCCGATCTCGACGCCACCCTGTTCCGCAGAACCGCTGCAGGATTGCAGCTTACAGAGGCGGGGAGCGTCCTTGCGGGGTATGTGGCACGGGGACTGGATACGATTCGAACCGGGCTTGATCACGCGGTGGCGCGGGCCGGTTCCGTTCAGGTCGCGCTCCTTCCGATGTTCGCGAGCCGGTGGCTCTCGGCGCAGTTGGGCAGTCTGCTGGAGGCCCATCCAGAGATGCAGCTCGCGATCAAGAACCACAATAACAGCTACGCTCATATACCCGATCCCGAAGGCTTCGCGGATCTGGGTATCCAGTGGGGGCGCGGCAATTGGCCGAATTTCCAGGTGACACGCCTATGGACCGAGCGGCTCGTGGTGGTCTGCAGCCCTGCCTATCTGGCGCGTCATCCGATCCAGACACCAGCGGATCTGCAGTCCTGCACGCTGCTGCATGTGGATGATACCCGGATGTGGGAGGAATGGTTTGCCCTGAACGGTCTGCAACTCCCTTCGAGCCAATCCCAGATGATGCTGGAGGATCGTCATTTCCAGCTCAGTTCGACTGTGAATGGTCTGGGCGTGTCGCTCTTTGCGGCCTGGGCCGTGACCAGCGAGCTCGAGACCGGCGCGCTGATCAATCCGTTTGGCCGGAGCTTCGAGACGAGCTTTGCCTATCACCTGATTGCCCCGCGCGAGGTGAAGCTTTCGGCGACTGCCGGACAGTTTCACCGCTGGCTCACAGAGATCAGCGCCCGGGGCCCGGCCGGGCCCTGACCCGCACAAGGGTTCAGCCGATGGGCTTTTTCAACAGCAGCACGTCGCCGGTGTAGTATGGCGGGCTTGGATGCAGCCGCACCGGGGCGGAGGTGACGAACCGAAAGCCCAAGCGCTCATAGAGCCCGACCGCTCCGGTGTTTTCGCCATAGACTTGGATGCTCATCTCCTTGAAGCCCTTCGTCAGCGCCAGCTCTTCGGCCCGGCGCATCAGGCGAGACCCCAAGCCTTGCCCGCGCACCGTCTCAAAGACGGCGAGCGCGTTGATGTACCAGGTGTCGACCGAGTGCTTTTCCAGCGCCACGAAGGGCGCGATGGGATCCGGTAGATCATCCGGATTTTCCTCGGGTGCTTCGGTGATCGCATAGCTCAGAACCATGCCGAGTGGTGCGCCCCCCGTCTCAGCGAGCATCGCGTTGGTGTGGGAGAACCCTCCGGTCGCGCGTTTCGCCCGCTCGGCCCCAACCTCGAGCGGGGTCTGACCTTCGGTGCAGGCTCGGGTCCAGAGCCAGTTGGGGATCCCCTCCCCCGCGATGTCGATCAATTGGGCAAGGGCGGTGGCATCCTGTGGACCTGCCGGGCGAATTTGGAGAGTATCGGGCGCGATCATAGCGCATGTCCTTTTTTTGGAAAGACGGCGCGGGCGACCGGGGCCGCCCGCATGAGAGTACGTCATGCTCAGAGGGCGGGCGAGGACGAGTCTTCGAGAAGGGTGCCAAACGCGAGAACGCTCTCTGTTGCCTGCGTCGCATCTTCGAGATCCCCCCCTGCACTGGCTGCCACAGGGTGCGTTGCCGGATCAGATGTGCGCGCCGCGTCGTCCCAGCCCGCATCAGTGATCCGAAAGCTGATGTTCACGGTCATCTGCTCGCTGAACCCGAGCAAGGTTTGAACCATACCCTCCGCACCCTGCGCATAGAGCCCGGTCGCACCTGTGATCGGGCGCAGGTTCTCGACGCCGGTATCCACGATCTCGGTGCCTTGGGTTATGATCGTTCCGCCATCGTCAAAGGCAAAAACCTGTCGGCTGATGATCCAGACGCCGCTGGTGGCATTGGCGCCATCGCCCACGAAATACCCGTCGCAGGTCCAGTGACCAAGCACCAGATCCGGGAAGGCGGGGCGACCATCGGCCAGCACGCCGGCCGTCTCCGCCTCGAGCGTTCCGGCTGGATAAATATAGCCCTGGCTGATGAAGGCGTTGCCATGGGCGGGCATGCCGTTGTCATGCAGAGGTGCGTCGGCCATGAAAATGCGCGTGTGGTCCTCGGCAACGTCAAACGCACGGGGCGCATCGGCGAGGGCAATGCTGCTGAGCGCAAGGCTCAGAGCGGCAGAGGTCAGGAGGGTCTTCATCATGGGAGTGTCCTTTCTAGTCATGATGTTACAGTCAAAAGGTTATGGGACCGATCTGGTCGGATGGTGGCCTGCGATGCAGGCCACATGACGGTGATCGGTCCCGCAGCAGCCGCCGATCACCCGAATGCTTGGAAGGCGTGAGGCCAGCGCAGCGCTCAGCGCGCCCAACTCGACGGGATTGCCATCATCGAGCACCTCGGCGGCATCCAGCTCCGCATGGCTCATCCGCGAAGCGTTTGACCGCAGCCCGCCAATCCGCCCCGTCCATTCCGCCTGCGGATCGAGCAGCGCGGCGAAGTGATCAGGATGGGCGCAGTTGATCATGTAGTAGAGCGGGCCCGCATCCGTGGCCCCATCCACCTGCGCAATCGCCGCCTCAAGGGAGGAGCCAGAGGGCAGACGACCGTCGGTCTCCAGGGTGAAAGCGATGACCACTGGGAGATCGATCTCCTTGGCGGCCTGAACGATCCCGATCGCCTCCTCCGCATGGGTGAGGGTCATGGCGCTGATCATATCAACCCCGGCCCGGCCCAGCGCGTGGATCTGTGGCGCGTGGATCAGCAGGGCGTCCTGACGCGAGACCTCTGAATCGGGCGCGTAAGCATCCCCGGCAGGCCCCACAAGACCATTGATCAGGATGGGACAGTCCGGGGTTTCGTGCTCTGCGCGCAGTGCGGCCACGAAAGCCACGGCGCGGGCATTGGTTTCCATGACCTGCTTGAGGGTCTGGCCGAGCGGCCCGGCCCAGGCTGTGCCCGCCCGCCATGTAGGCGCATCGAGGACAAACCTCCGCCCCGCACCCTTTGCGATCGAGATGTAGCGCTCGAAGTAAGCCGTGAGATCCGCGCAGCCTTGCGCCGTGTCCAGCAGCGCCGCCGCCGAGAAACAGGGCAGCTCATGACCCTTGTCAAAGATCATGTAAGTCTCGAGCCCGCCATCGGTTACATAGAACCGATCCGCCTGGGTAAGTTGTTGAATTCGCATTGAAGCTGTCCTTGTCCGTTGCCGGAGAGGGAGTAGCCCGGCAGCTTCCCATGCCGATAGTTGTCGCGTGGTCCAGTTGCCTGATTTCAATTTTCGGCGTAATTTCAATGCCTCAGCGCATGTCATAGCGCTCGTTGACAATCAGGAGCGGTGTCAACTGGACTCGCAGTACAGTCAGGCTTGGGAAGATGGATCAGAAAACCGACACCCGCAGCAGAATTCTCGACATCGCCGAGGCCGCCGTGCTTGAGAAAGGGTTCGAAGCGACCTCCATCGAAGAGATCGTAGCGGGTGCCAAGATATCGCGGGGCGGGTTCTTCTACCATTTCAAGGACAAGAATGCCTTGGCCCGTGCGCTTCTTGAGCGGTACATTGAGTTGGAGAACGCGCTCTATGACGATCTCTTTGCTCGCGCGCGGGAACTGAATGACGACCCGCTCCATTGCATGCTGATCGGGCTGAAACTGCTGGCCGAGATGCTGGAGGAGATGCCGACCGGGCATCCGGGCTGTGTCATTGCCTCTACGGCTTATCAGGATCGGCTGTTTGACGAGGGTGTGCGAGACCTCAACCGGCAGGCCATTTTGGGATGGCGCAAGCGGTTTCGCGGTATGTTCGAAGATATCGCCGCGGTCTACGCCCCGCGCGAACCGGTGAACTTGGACGCGTTGGGGGATATGGTCTCGGGCGTGGTGGAGGGCGGTCTTGTCCTGCAGCGCGCCCTGCGCGAGCAAAACAATGCCGCCGAGCAAATCATGCTGTTCCGGACCTACCTGAAACTGCTATTCGCGCCGAAGTAACCTATGGAGCCTAGCTCAACCTGCGCGCAGTTGGGGATCATTTCCCCGGACGGGCAACGCGGCACGGACGGGACTTCCATGGCAAGACTGCTCAGCCGGAAAAGGCCCTGCTGCTATCCACCATCGGGACAACGCGCCGTGAGCTGGGCCTGCAAGTCCGGCCGTACCGCCAGTTGGTTGCTCCACGACAGCGACCCGCAGGGCGGATTGCGCGACCGGAGCCTCTCAGAAGACGGCCTTGCCCCCGATGGCATGCGTCAAACCGGTGGGGACAGGGCCATGGCTGACAGGCCTAGAGGATCTGGCTCAGGAATTCCTTGGTACGCGGATCCTCGGCACTGTCAAAGAAGGTCGCGGGCGGCCCATGCTCCACGATCACGCCCTTGTCGGTGAAGTAGATATGATCCGCCACTTCACGGGCAAATCCCATCTCATGGGTCACGAGGATGCAGGTCATGCCATCGGCAGCCAGATCCTTGATCGTGACCAGCACTTCCTTGACCGTTTCGGGGTCGAGCGCGGCCGTCACCTCGTCAAAGAGCATGACATCCGGGCTCATGGCCAGAGACCGGGCGATCGCGACGCGCTGCTGTTGCCCCCCCGACAGCTCCCCGGGATAGCTGTGCTCCTTACCCTCGAGCCGCACCTTCTTCAGAAGGGCGCGGGCGCGTGTTTCGACCTCGGCCTTGTCCTGCCTCAGCACCTTGACCGGGGCCATCATCACATTCTCCAGCGCGGTCTTGTGCGGGAAAAGATTGTACTGCTGAAAGACCATCCCGACCTTCTTGCGCAGCTCGAGCCTGTCGAGATTTTCGTCATGCACCTCCTGCCCCTCGACCGTGATAGAGCCGCCCTGAATGTCATTGAGCGCGTTGATGCAGCGGATCAGGGTCGACTTGCCCGATCCGGATGGGCCAATGATGCAGATCACCTCGCCCTTCATGATGTCCATGGAGACGCCCTTGAGCACGTCGAGCGAGCCGAAGGACTTTTTGACATTCGACAGGGAGACGATCGGTTGGTCCGGTGTCCAGGTCATTTGGGTTCCTCCGGTCACAGTTTCAGGGCGTAGCGACGTTCCAGCCAAAGGGTCAGCCGGGCGATCGGGTAGCAATAGATGAAGAAGATCAGCAGGACGAAGCCGTAGAACGGTACCAGCAGTTCAGGCCGGTTATTTTCGGCCTCGATGGCCTGCCGGGTGAGGTTCAGCACCTCTTCGACGCCGAGGATCGAGACGATGGGCGTGGCCATGGTCAGGATCGCGTACCAGTTCATCCAGGGCGGGATCATCCGCTTGATGCATTGGGGCAGGATGATCTGGAACAGGGTCTGACGCCGGGTGAAGGCGAGGCTTTCGGCGGCCTCCCACTGGGCCGAGGGGACCGAAGCAATCGCGCCCCGCACGATCTCGGAGATGTTGGCCATGATCGGCAGGCTCAGCCCGAACACCGCCTTGGTCCAGTCCGGGATCGGGATGCGCATGCCAAAGATCGTGACCTGAAACGGGAAGCTCAGCATCACGATGAACAGGAGCACAAGCCAGGGCGAGTTGCGAAAGATTTGTGTGATCCAGTAGCTTGCGATCCGCACGGGACGGAACAGCGAGATCTGCCCGAGCCCGAGAAAAACGCCGAGGACCGTGCCCACCAGCATGGTCAGGAGCGAGATCAGCACTGTGAAGACGAACCCCTTGGTCAACAGAAAGGGCATCCAGCGCCAGAGCGCTTCAAGAGGTGTGA
Source organism: Pseudomonadota bacterium (assembly GCA_038746545.1). GTDB lineage: Bacteria > Pseudomonadota > Alphaproteobacteria > Rhodobacterales > Rhodobacteraceae > Dinoroseobacter. The sequence continues at coordinate 19,983 of JBCDKN010000014.1, read as the reverse complement.
TCGGGCCCTCGGTCGATTGCTGGGCCAGCCCGTGGATCGGCCAAAGCAGGACCAGCGCGCAAAGCGCGAAGGGTAGCCAAACCGGCACACTTCCGAGCCAACGACTGAAGCGCAGGGTTTCAGGAAGATGCCGGGGCTTCGGGGCCGAAAGGAGGACAGGCAGGTCCGTGGTGGCCGGGGCCGTGAGGCCGGGAATTGTGCGGCGCATGTCAGGCTCCGTATCCGGGGATGCGCATTGTCCGCTCCCACTTGTTCATGCCGAGCACCAGAAGGCCCACCAGCGCCAGATAGGAGATGAAGAGCACCAGCATCATCGGGTTCTGGGCCGAAGGGTGGTCATTCCAGATCGTGATCGCTTGATAGAGCAGTTCGGGCACCGCGATAACAAAGGCCTGGGTGGTGGTTTTGACCAAATTGACGAGATTGTTGTTCAGCGCCGGGATGGAAACCCGGAGCGCAAGGGGCAGCACCACATAGGCGAAGGTCTGCAACCGGGTGAAGCCGAGCGCTTCGCTGGCCTCTTGCGTGCTGTTCGGGACCGCCTCGACACCGGCGCGAAAGATCTCGACATTGAAGGCCCCAGCGAAGAACGACAGGGAAATGATCGCCCAACCCACATTCGAGATGATCGGCACTTCAAGCCAGCCATCGGGGCTGTAGGTCGGGGTGAAGGCGCCGAGGGCAAAATAGAAAAACAAAAGTTGCACGAAAGGCGGTGTGTTGCGAAAAAACTGGATGTAGCCCTGCACGATCCCGCGAACGATCCGGCTGCGCGCGCCTTGCATGGCGGCCCCTACAATCCCGATGATCACGCTGAAGATCACGCAGATCACCGACAGTTTGACGGTCATCCAAAGGCCGCTCACAACCTTGTTCCACTGACGTTCTTCATAGAAGAAGATGAAGTTCCATGTCGGATGGTCTGCCGCCATCTGCCGGAAAAATTCCTGGATCATCTCAAGCATGTCGCCCCTCTCTCATGCGATGGGCCCATGCCCCGGCGGGGCATGGGAAAGCGTGTGATTGATCAATCAGTCGGCCAGCCAGTCCTTGAACCGGGTGTTCTGGTCGGCGAGGTAACTGGTGGCTTGGATGCCCCATTTCTCTTCGAGGGCGATCAGGGTGCCATCCTTATGCCAGTTGTACTGCATGCCGGACATGAAGCGGCCAAAGACGCAGTTTTCTTCGGCCTTGGGAACGGCCAGGGCCCATGGATTGTCATCTTCAGTAGGCATGGGCATGCCGAACCCATCCCATTCACCCGAAGCGAGATCGGCCATGATCGAGCTGTCATCATAGACAAAGCCTACGCATTTTTTGTCACGCAGGGCCTGCTTGGCTTCCGCATTTCCGGTAAAAGCGATCACCTCGGCACCGTAGCGCTCTTCGACGATCTGGTTGTAGAACGCGCCCTGCTTGCCGCAAACAGGCCTGTCGCGGATCTGTTCCCAGTCATTGAATGAGAGCGCGTCAGGCGCAAGCAGGTTGGTCCCCGACGTGTAGTAGTTCGGGCCTACAATCCCGACGATCTCGCGGCGGTCGGCGCGGTCGGACATGGTGGCGATCATCAGATCGATCTTGCCCTGCTCAAGGAATTGCATCCGGTTAGAGGATTGCACCGCCACCAGCTCCAGCTCGAGACCCATCGTGTCCGCCACATCCTGGGCCATGTCGATCTCCATACCGACAAGGCTGCCATCGGTATCGCGGAAGCCCCAGGGTTTGTAATCCGCCTTGACGCCCACAACGATCTTGCCGCTGGACATCACCCGGTTCCAAGTCTCGTTGGTGCAGGCCGCCGAGACAGCGGTTGTCATGGCCATCACCAGCGCAGTTGTCGTTGCCAAAGTTGTCTTCATTGTTGTCTCCACTGTTGAGTTTCGCTCAGGCCAAAAGCCTGGCCAGGGTTGTAGCCGGGTTATCCCCCAGCCTGACTTCGATGGGACCGCAGAGCCCGGCATAGGCACATGCGGCTTCGAATTTCGTGATCAGCTCGGTATCGGTTTGCGGATTATCCGGCATGCCGCGCGCTGACCCGCAGAAGCCAGATGCCTCTGCGCCCGAGGTGAGCTTAACCGTGAGGCGAGCGCTTTCCGGGAACTTTTTGCGCATCTCAGGGGTCGAGAGATCCGCTGCGCGCGTAACCGTGACCTTGGCCATCACGCGACGTGTTTCGGGGTCGGTCAGGGCCTCAGGGCTGAGATCGGCGAAGCGGACCCGACCGTGGCGCGCGACGCAGGCCATGGCATAGGGCAGGCTGAACTGCGCCTGCTGAGGTGTTTGTGGATCCGGATAGACGAGGCTGATATCCACAAGCTCTGGCACCTCCGCCCGGATCTCGGTGATCTCGGTCGGTTCGGCCTCCAGCCGCCGCATCAAGCCCTGCATCTGGTCGATGGCCGCATGGGCCGCCGAACAGACAGGGTTGGTCTTGAACAGGAGGCCCGGCGTCACAAGACGCCAGCGCTGCCCAAGGGTGCCCAGCGCAGCGCGGTTCACGGTGTCGCCATTGAGCAGCGCGAGATAGCCCCGCGGGTCTTCAAACCCCTGCTCCGGCCCGGTCAGCCCGGCCTTGGCCATACGCGCAAGGCTGATTGCCTGTCGGGCAGCCTGGCCGACCAGCAGCGGCTTGGCGTCCGTGCCGAACACCGCTTTGCCCCCTCCGGAGGCCGCTGCCGCCATGCCCAGCGCAGCGGTCATCTGATCCTCGTCCAGTGCCAGCAGCACACCAGCCGCCGCCACCGTACCGGTCAGGCCGAAGGTCACCGTACTCCACCAGCCATGGAAGTAATGGGCATGGGTGCAGAGTTCTGCCAGCGTATAGGCAATCTCCGAACCGACCACGAAGGCACGGCAGATCTCGTCGGCGCGGCTGCCCCGCTCCTGCGCCATGGCAAGTATCGCCGGGAGCAGCACGGCAGAACCATGCATGATCCCGGTATAGGAGGTATCATCCATGTCCCAGACATGGGCCGCCATCCCGTTGATCACCGCCGCTGCTTCGGCATCGGCTGAACCGCCCGTGGTCAGGGTCGCCTGCCCGGGATGGCAGGGCTGCGCCGCCGCCACGCGGCGCGTAGCGGAATGCGCGCCCCCGGCAATCATCGCCCCCAATGTGTCGAGCATCGCCCGATACGCCGCGTGGATCACCGGCTCGGGGAGCAGGCTCTCCGAACAGGCAAAACGAGCGAACTGGCGGGCAATAGATGGGCTCATTCAGCCTCCGTCACAGTCACGCCGAACGGAAGCGCGGCTTGCAGGATCAGATCCCAGAGAGACTCGGCCCAGCTCCCGGGCACGAGGATGTCGAAGGTCTGGGGCCCGGTACAGTGGATCAGGACCCCCACATGGTGCAGGCCGCATTGCACGAACTCACCCGGCGGCAGAGCAGAAGCGCGCGTGTCCACGGAGATCAGAGCGCTCAGCAGGTCTCGCGCATCGGGTCCCGCGAGCGTCAGAACCGTGCGGGTATGGCCGAGATCCAGCACCATAAGCGCTTCGCTGGCATGGGCACCGAGATCCCCCGCCCCTTCAAGCCAGAGCTTGTCCGGCGCGATCCGCCAAGCGGTTACCGCCTCAACGCTCCGAGCGTTGCGAAAATCCCCAAGACCATCCAGCCCAAGCCCGCGCAAGGCCGGGTCTGCGGCGGCGGCGAACCCGTCCCACCCTGCGATCTGGCACAGCCCGTTCAGACGGCGATTGCCCAGGGCAACACCCGACGTCCCAGCCGCGCCGAACACACCCGGCTCCAGTATCCCTGCAATGGGTGATCGCGGCTCAACCATTCTGGCGCACTCCGTCAGGATCAAAGAAATGAGGCGAGACGACCTTGGCATGTAGCGTCTGATCGCTGAGAAAATCGACGATCCGTATGGTCTCCCCCATCCGATCGGCTCCGTTTTTCAGCAAGCCCATGGCGATATTCTTGCCCAGGGCCGGCGCATAGGTGGTGGAGGACACCCAGCCCTCGCCGGGACCGCGTGCCTCCCCCGTAGCAGCAAAGAGCAGCGCGCCAGGCTTTGCACCGGGCTCGCCCCCGATCTCGAGCCCGACCAGCACGGGCCGCGTCGGATCCTGAAGCACCGGACGTTGGCGCAGAACCGACCCGACAAACGGCTTTCTTGAGGAGGCGAACCCTTCGAGCCCCAAATCCTTTAGCGTCGTGCGGCCATCCAGTTCGGCTCCGGCCACGTGCCCCTTTTCAATCCGGAGCGCGCCCATGGCCTCGGTGCCATAGGGACGCAGATCATGTGCTGGTCCCGCCGCGATCAGCACCTCCCAGACATGGGCACCGAACTCCGCAGGGATGTAGAGTTCATAGGCCAGCTCGCCGGAATAGGACATCCGGTGAATCCGCACCGGCACATCTGCGATCCGGGTTTCGACCAGGTGGTTGTTCGGCAGGGCCTGCGCGCTCAAGTCCGCATCAGACACCGCACTCAGGAGCGCGCGCGCCCTTGGCCCCGCCACGGCGATCGCAGCCCATTGGTCGGTCACCGAAGTCACATGCACTCGCAGGTCTCGCCAGGCAGTCTGCAAAAGCTCCTCTGCGAAGGCCAGCACCTTGGCGGCATTGGCCGTCGTGGTGGTCATCACATAGTCATGCTCCCCGAGGCGCGCTGTCGCCCCATCATCCAGCACGATGCCGTCTTCTCGCAGCATAACGCCATAGCGCAGGCGCCCCACCGCGAGCGTCTTCCAGCCATTCACGTAGATCCGGTTGAGAAACTCTGCCGCATCCGGGCCCTGCACGGCGATCTTGCCAAGGGTCGAGACATCGACCATCCCCACATGGGCGCGCACATGGGCAGCCTCGCGGATGTAAGCCGCGCGCAGATCCTCTGCCGCCTCGGGGTAGTACCAGGGTCGCATCCAGATGCCGGCCTCGGTCATCCGCGCCCCATTGGCCACGTGCCAACCATGGATCGGGGAGCGCCGCGTTGGTCGGAAGTGGCTGCCATGCCCATGGCCGACCAGCGCCCCTATGGTGACGGGCGTATAGGGCGGGCGAAAGGTGGTCGTGCCGACCTCCGCCATTTCGGCCCCCCGCAGCTCCCCCATCCGGGACAGCGCGTTGATGTTGGCCAGCTTGCCCTGATCCGTGGCCATGCCGAGCGTGGTGTAGCGCTTGAGATGTTCGACCGAGACATAGCCCTCCAGATGGGCCTGATCGATATCGCTGAGCTTCACGTCGTGCTGGAAATCGACAAAGGCCTTTCCCTTCACCTTGCCTTGCGCGGTTCGCGTCACCCAGTTGGGCGAGAGGTCGCGTTGCCAGAACGGCCCTGTCACGAACCCCGCAGGCGCAGAGCCCGGCATGCCCGTCGCCCCGGTTGCAGCGGCCCCGTCGACCCCTGCGGCAAAGCCCTGGTCGATCACCTCGGTCAAGGAGGCCGCAGCGTCCGCCGTGCCTGCAGCTTGCAAGGGGCAATCCGGGTCCGGCGCCGCGACGAAAGCCCCCGAAGCCGGGTTGTGGACCGGCTTGCCATAGCGCTGGGACCACAGGTGCACCACCGGAGCCCAGCCGCCGGATACGGCAATGATATCAGCAGGCAGCGCGGTCGGAATGCCGGTCGCGCGCCCCTGCGCGTCCACTGGGCAAATCACAGCCGCTGTCACGCGCCGTCCGCCCGTGGCCTGCAAAACGCCATGCCCCGGACGGAGCTCCGCCCCGGCCCCGATGGCCAGATTGGCGATCTCGGGTGCAACCTTGGCGCGCATGTCAACAAGCATCACCTGCGCCCCGGCCCCAGCCAGGTCCGCCGCCGTGGCATAGGCGCTGTCATTGTTTGTGGCGATCACGATCTGCGCTCCGGCACGCACAGCATAGCGGTTGAGATAGCAGCGCAACGCACCGGCCAGCATCACGCCCGGCTTGTCATTCCCGCCAAAAACCAAAGGCCGTTCCAGCGCGCCGGTCGCCATGACGGATCGGGGCGCATGGATCTGCCAATAGCGTTGCCGCAGGTGATGCGCCTCGGGCACCGCGACATGATCCGAGACCCGCTCCACCAAGGCAAAGGTCTCGCTATCATAGGCACCAAGGGCTGTGGTACGGGTCAGGATGCGAACATTCGCAAGAGCCTCGAGTTCGGCGATGACCTCCGCCAGCCAAAGATCGCTCTCCCCGCCCACCGGATCCGAGAGGATCGCACCGCCAATCTCTGTATCCTGCTCGACCAGCATCACATCCGCCCCTGCGCGCCCCGCAGCCAGCGCCGCGCACAGACCCGCAACTCCGCCTCCCACGACCAGCAGATCGCACGCTCCGTGGCGCTTTTCATAGATGTCCGGATCCGGATGATAGCTGCCGCGGCCCATGCCCGCAGCCTTTCGAATGACCGTCTCGCAGAGCATCCAGAACCGGGTGGAATGCCTGATCGGCCCGATGAAGGTCTTATAGTAGAAGCCCGCGCTGAACAGCGGGCTGAGCAGGCTGTTCACGGCGCCGACGTCATAGCGCAGGCTCGGCCATGCGTTCTGACTGGTGGCTTCGAGACCCTCGAAGACCTCCGTCACCGTGGCGCGAACATTGGGCTCGTGCCGATCCCCGCTGCGCAGATGGACCATGGCCCCGGGCTCTTCGACGCCGGCGGAAAAAACACCGCGCGGGCGGTGATACTTGAAGCTGCGTCCGACAAGCGACACATCCCCGGCCAACATCGCCGAGGCGAGAGTGTCCCCCTGAAACGCGGACAACGCCTCCCCATCGAAGCGGATCTCGATCGGCCGCGTGCGGTCAATCCGCCCTCCCGTGGTCAGACGCGTCATACCTCGTTCTCCCGCGCGAGTGTGCAGGAACCGACCTCATGGGTGAGCGTGCTGCGCTCTACCACCAGCCATTGGCGGCAGCCCTGCACGTGATGCCAATACTCCTTGTGCGGACCGCGCGGGTTGTCGCGGTGGAAGACATAGTCGAGCCAAGGTGCCATCGCGGTCTCGTCCATGGCCGGACGGCGGATGCTGGCATCTCCGCCATAGGTAAACTCGGTCTCGCTTCGGGGTCCGCAGACCGGGCAATTGATCCGGATCATGACTGTGCCTCAATGCGCATTGGGATGGGGCCCCACGCCCTTTTCATCGATCTGGTAGCCTTGGGCGAAACGCTCGAGCGTGAACTCCGCGTTGTCCGGGTGGGGCGCGTCCCGGGCGATGGTATGCGCAAAGCACCATCCGGAAGCGGGCGTTGCCTTGAAGCCGCCATAGCACCAGCCCCCGTTGAGATAGAGCCCATCAACCGGTGTCTTAGTGATAAAGGGCGAGCCATCCATGGACATGTCCATCACTCCGGCCCAATGGCGTAGAAGCTTGAGCCTGGAGACACAGGGCATCAGCGCCTTGGCACTGGCCAGCGTATGCTCAACGATCGGCAAGCCACCGCGCTGCGCATAGGAATTGTACATGTCGAGATCGCCTCCGAGCACGAGGCCGCCTTTGTCGGACTGGCTGATATAGAAATGCGCCGCGCCAAAGCTGATGACCGTATCGACCAGCGGCTTGTAGGGCTCTGTCACGAAGGCCTGCAGGGCATGGGTCTCGATCGGAAGGCGCAGTCCCGCCATCTGCGCCAGATGTCCGGAATGCCCTGCGACGCATAAAGCGACCTTGCGCGCCCGGATCTCGCCGCGATTGGTCTGCACCCCGACAATACGCCCACCCTTTTGGAGATACCCGGTGACCTCCCGCTGCTGAAGGATGTCGACCCCGCGCTGATCTGCGGCCCGGGCATAGCCCCAGGCCACCGCGTCATGACGCGCCGTGCCCGCCCGCCCCGGGTAGATCGCGCCATGCACCGGAAACCGCGCGTTTGCTGTATAATCCAGATAGGGCAACCGCCGCTTCACCTCGGCCCGATCAAATAATTCGGCATCGATCCCGTTGGCCCGCATGGTGTTGCCCCGCCGCCGCGCAGCATCCATCTGGGCCGGCGAGTGGCAGAGGTTGTACTGCCCCCGCTGGGAGATCATGACATTGTAGTTCAGGTCCTGGCTCAGGTTCTCCCACAGCTTCATGGAGCGTTCATAGAACAGCGTGTTGCCGGGCATCATGTAGTTCGACCGCACGATGGTCGTGTTACGCCCCGTGTTTCCGCCCCCGAGCCACCCTTTCTCGACCACGGCCACATTGGTGATCCCATGCTCCTTGGCGAGGTAATAGGCCGTGGCCAGCCCGTGACCGCCCCCGCCGACGATTACTACGTCATAGGCCGGCTTCGGCTCCGGGTCGCGCCAGGCACGCCCCCAGGCGGTGTTCCCGCGCAGGGCATGACGCAAAATCGAGAAGGCAGAGTAGTGGGTCATTTTGGATCGTTTGCTCTGATTCTTTCAAATTGTGCAGCAAGTGTTCTTTTGAGAAAAGAAAAAAGAACCAAATGCTGCAAATTTTTCCGTTTCAGCTTGAGTGGTTCAAAAAAGTATCGTTTGCTGCACTCGGAGCAGCGGAGACCCCAATGGACGTCATTCAACGACTTCATCAGGAAATGCCCAACCTTCCCAAGAAGTTGGCCTTGGCCGCGCGCTATGCGCTGGACTTTCCGGACCGGATCGCCCTGACATCCATGCGCGGGTCAGCAGCCGCTGTGGGCGTGACCTCAACCACGATGCTGCGCCTTGCTCGGCAGTTGGGTTTTGAGAATTACGAGGATTTTCGGGCAAGCTTTCAGTCCCAGCTTGTCTCAACGGGGTTCGGTGCCCGGGCGGGCGCATTGCATTCCGAGGATGACAGCGGGGATGGCGACACCCTGCCGGAGCGGATTTTCGCAGCCAGCCAGCAGAACCTCAGGGCGACGCTCTCGGAGGCCAATCTGCGCAACCTCTCCCCGGCGGCGATCATGATCCGGGACGCGCCGCGATGCCTGCTTGTGGGATCCGGGGCGGCCTATTTGATGGCCTGCCTGATGAAATCTACCGGGTCGATGATCCTGCCACAGCTGCGGGTGGTCGGTCCGGAATACGCGGTCGCGGCCGAGGATATCGGGCAGCTGGGTCCAGATGATGTGGTTATATGCTTTGGCCTGAACCCTTGCGCCGCGCGCACGATCGACGCTCTGAAATTCGCGCGCCAGCAGGGGGCGCATACCATTGCCGTGACCGACCGGCCCAGCTCGCCTCTGGTCGAGCATGCGGATCTCGCGTTCTACGCAGATACGGTCAGCCCACACTACTACCCGTCTGTGGCTGCCACCGTGTCTTTCATCGAGACGCTTCTGGCAACGGTGGTGGCCGAGGGTGGCCCGATCGAACAGGAACGGATTCGCGCCTTTGAGCTGCACCGCAAGGCAACCAGCGGCTATATCGAATACTGAGCCGCCCCGCGTTCGGGATTCAGCACCGAGATCCCGCGCAACCGCCCCTTGGCGAACTCGACGAAACTGCGCACCTTGGCGGGCGCACGGCGGCCTTCCACATGGACGAGATGGATCGGCAGCGGCTCTGGTTCGAAGTCTTCGAGCACGGTGCGCAGAGTTCCGTCCTGCAGATCCGGACCGATCTGATAGGAGAGAACGCGGGTCAGCCCCCAGCCCCCGCGCGCGATGGCAATCGCGGCTGCTGCACTGCTGACCGTGAGGCGGGGGCGCACGCGTACGGTCTGCTGCAACTCCGGGCCAAAGCGCCATTCGGATACCGGGCTCACGGGTGCGGCGGCGACGATCTGATGAGAATTCAATTCAGAAGGGCTCCGCGGGATGCCGTGGCGGTCGAGATAGGCTGGCGCGCCGCACACAATGCGCCGCACACTCCCGACCCGCACCGCCGCCAGCCCCGATGACGGCAACGGGCCGATCCGGACGGCCACGTCAAACCCCTCTTCGATCATGTTCACGATGCGATCGACCATCAGCACCTGCGCGGTCACTTCGGGATAGGTGTCGAGAAACTCGGTCAAGACCGGCGAGACATAGATCCGCCCGAACTCGTTCGAACAGGTAACGCGCAAATTGCCCACAGGGGTCAGCGCCGCCCCGGCGGCCGCGTCATCTGCGGCCTGCAACTGCGCCAGAACGTGGCGGGCATCCTCGAGATAAGCCTTGCCCACATCCGTCAGACACACCCGGCGTGTGGTTCGCGAGAACAACCGCGCACCGAGCCGATCCTCGAGCGCGTTGACCCCGCGCGTCGCCGATGGGGCGCTGAGCCCGAGACTACGCGCGCCGCCTGCGAAGCTCTCGGCCTCTGCAACGGCGATGAAGACTTCAAGGCTTTGCAAACGGTCCATGGCGCCTATTCACATCATTTTCCAAAATAATCAATTTCAAAAATCGTATATTCATTTGCGTATCAGTGCAAACTAGCTTTGCGACACAGCCTGAAACGGCCGCACCTGAAGCAGCGCCCTGCTCCCGTCACGACGCATTGCACACATCCGAACTGCCTCGGCCCCGCCGGAGCGGAACGGATCCCCTAACCCTGGTTTTGGACGAAAGGATCTATCCCATGACCTCTCCCGTGAAACTCTACCGCAACCCGAAATCCGGTCATTGTCACCGGGTTGAACTGATGATGGCGTTGCTCGGCATCGCTTATGACACGGTTGATCTCGACATGATGAACGGCGCGCATAAAGCACCGGATTTCCTCGCACTCAACCCGCTGGGACAGGTCCCGGCGATTGACGACAACGGAACGATCCTCGCGGATTCCAATGCGATCCTGGTTTATCTTGCCCATCGCTACGGCGATGCTGCGATCTGGACCGGCGACAACCCGGTCGAGAAGGCGCTGGTCCAGCGCTGGCTCTCGATTGCGGCGGGTGAGATTGCCTCGGGCCCGGCTGCCGCACGGCTGGCATCGGTGTTTGGCGCCCCGCTCGACCAAAAAGCCGCGCAGGCCAAGGCCCATGGCCTGTTTGCGGTGATGGATGCGGCGTTGAACGGGCGCAGTTTTCTCGTGGCGGAGCGTGCGACCCTCGCTGATATCGCTGCCTATAGCTATGTCGCCCACGCGCCGGAGGGCGGTGTTTCGCTCGACACCTATCCGCATATCCAAGCATGGATCGACCGGATCGAAGCCCTGCCGAACTTCGTGAGCATGCCCAGATCTCCCGTTCCTACGGCGGCCTGAGCGTATCCTTTCGCGGCCCCGCAGGGCCGCGCCCTCAAGTTTCCAGAAAGGACGAAGCCATGTTGACTGCAGACACGCCCTTCCATGCAGGAGAACGCGCCGCACAGGCCCGCGTGGGGATCACCGGTCTTGCTGAGCGGGTCGCGGGCTTTGTGCGCCCCTTCATGCCCGACCAGCACCGCCGGTTTTTCGCCGAATTGCCCTTTGTGGTGCTGGCGGGCGCGGATGCCGAAGGGCAGCACTGGGTGACGCTTCTGGACGGGCCCGAGGGGTTCATCAGCTCGCCGGACGCGAGGGCACTCACCCTGGCCACAACCCCGGACCCACAGGATCCGCTGGCCCAGTCACTCGCCTCCGGTACGGATGTCGGGTTACTCGGGATCGAGCTTTCCACGCGCCGCCGCAACCGAATGAGCGGGCGCTTGCGCCAAACAGGGGCAGGTTTCGTGGTCGAGGTGCGTCAGAGCTTCGGCAACTGCCCGCAATACATTCATGCGCGGCGCTGGCGGCGCGTCCCGCCTCGCCCCGCTCTGACCGCACGCCGGACTTCTGCGCTGAGCACGGACCAGATCGCCCGGATCCGCCTTGCCGATACGCTCTTCATCGGCACCGGGCAAACCGGCGCTTCGGACCATGCCTCCAACGGCTTCGATGCCTCTCATCGCGGCGGCGCGCCGGGCTTTGTCACGGTCACGGATTCGACCCATCTACAGATCCCCGACTACGCGGGGAACAATTTCTTCAACACGATCGGCAACCTTCTGGAGACCCCGGAAATCGGGCTGGTCTTCGTGGATTTCGAAAAGGGCGGCCTGCTGCATGTGACCGGCAAGGCGCACATTGACTGGGAGGCCCCCGGTGCCGCAGATCCCGGCGCTCTGCGCGTCATCCATGTAGAGATCGATGCCGTTCTGGAACGTCCCGAGGCCCTGAGCTTGCGCTGGCACAAGGACGATGCGGATTTGCGGGACCTCGTCGTGGTGGGCAAACGCCAGGAAACGGCGGAGATCGCGTCCTTCCACTTCGCGGCCCCGGATGGCGCGCCCCTGCCCCGGTTCGAGGCCGGGCAATATTTGCCCATCGAACTTGAGATCTCGGGGGTCTCGGACAGGATCCGACGGAACTACTCGCTGTCCGGTGCCCCGGGGGCCGCGACCTACCGGCTGAGCATCAAGCGAGAGGCGCACGGTCTGGCTTCCCGCTATATGCACGATTGGCTTGAGATCGGTGACCGGCTGCGCGCCAGGAGCCCCTCGGGCGATTTCAGGGTCCCGCCCGGCAGCGATCCTCTGATCCTTGTGAGCGCGGGGGTTGGTCTCACCCCGATGCTGTCCATGCTGCACGCCGCGTCGGAGGCGCAGCCCGCCCGCCCCATTTGGTATGTGCATGGCGCCAGGGACGGGGCGCATCACGCCCTGCATGCAGAGGTTCGGGCGCTGGCCGCGCGCGCGCCCTCGATCAGAACGCGGGTGTTCTACAGCCGCCCCCGCGCCTCGGACCGTCCTGGCCTCGACTTTGACACCGGAGGGCGGGTGACAGCACAAGCGATCTCCGCGCTCGGGGTCGGCGCAACCGCCCGGTACATGCTCTGCGGTCCGACCGGCTTTGTCTCGGACATCCGAACCGGGTTGGAGTCTGCGGGGGTCGCGCCCGACCAGATCCAAGCGGAAACCTTCGGGCCAGTGGGCTGAAAGACCCGGAGGCAGCCTGCAGTCAATCGGGCCTGCGCAAATCTGCGTAGGATCGAACCAAGCACTTGGTGGCCACCAGATCCCGACGGATCCCCAAAGCAGTCCGGCCTAACCCTCAGCCCATCTCGTTAAGGGCGAAGGAGTGGTAAAAAGGGATTGAAACCCGAGGGTTCACATAGAGCAGTGCAACTGTCGGCGCTTGCAGCTCGCCGAGCATAGTCCGAAAGGTTGCGCGATCCTGGTCCGGTTTGGCACGATCCATTGCTTGGTTCAAATTTGGCTGACTTTTCAAGCCGTTCGGTCGACACTTTTTTTGAGCTCACCCAAGAATCAAGATTTCTCATTTGTTCGGCATGACCTTTTTCGGGGAGTGATGATCCGAGCTGGCGCGCGGAGCGCTTCCTCGACCCTCTTTTGCTGTATGGTGGGCAGCAATGCTTTTGTACCTTGCTGACCGGAGGCTCGCGGCCCGGTCACTGGTCGCAGTTTACCGGTCGCTTTGACAGGTGATGCTCGTCAGGCGCGCTCAGCCCCCGGAAGGAGTTGCGCGACCGGAAGCCAGGCCCGAGACAGCAAAGCGGTGCGCCGGGGACAAGGGCGCTGTTTCAGAGACGCGCCGTTCGAAACCAAGACCGGGCAAGGCGGAGACCTCCCTGGCGCGATCCGATCAGACGGATCAGCGGGTCATCTGGCCTTGCTCAACTGCGCCTGCCCCACTTGGCGCACGACGGCGCCAAGGCCCATAAGCTGTTTCTCCAAGGGGTTGGTCTTGCGCCAGATCATCCCGATCGTGCGCTTGGGTCGGTCGTGATGAAAACGATCAACTGCGACCGAGGTGCCCTGGGTTTCCAATCGCACCGCCATCTCCGGGATCAACGTCAAGCCCAGCCCGGCATCTACCATTTGCACGAGCGTTGAGAGAGAGGACCCTTCCATCAGCAAGGTCGGCGCGGTCTTGCGAAAATCGCAAAACGACAGGGCCTGGTCGCGAAAGCAATGCCCCTCCTCCAGCAGCAGGAGCTTCATGTTCTGCAAACGATGCGGCTCAGGCACCGGCCTCTGCGCATCCTTGTGGTGACGAACCAGCACGAATTCTTCGTCAAACAAAGCAAATTCACGCAAGGCTGGTTCAGACACCGGCAAAGCCGCCACGATGAAATCAAGCCGCGATTGCAGGAGATCCTCGAGCAGAGACTGGGTGATGGATTCCCGTGGGTGGAGCTCCAGATCCGGGAACTTCTCGGACAGGGCGCCAATAATCTTGGGCAACAGATAGGGCGCGACGGTTGGAATGATTCCCATCTTCAACGTGCCCTTCAAGGGCCCGTCGGACAGGCGCGCGAGTTCGGACATCTCTTCCACATCCGAGAGCACTTTGCGCGCGCGCACCAGAAACTCCTCGCCCAGTGTGGTCAGCCGAATTTGCCGCGCGGCGCGCTCCACCAGCGGCGCCCCCAGCATCGATTCGAGTTCCTTAATCTGCGCGGACAGCGCGGGCTGCGAAATAGAGCAGGCTTCCGCCGCCCGTCCGAAATGTCCAAGACGCGCCAAAGCGTCGAAGTACCTGAAATGCTTGAGCGTGAAGTTCATCATAGGCTGTAGTTATCAGAAGTAGAATTATTTCCAATTGGAAACTATGGAAACGCAAGGATAGGTCAGAGCCATAAGGTTAACCGAGACAACTCCAGGAGAGACCTATGGACGGTAACAGAATGCCAGGCCTCGGCGGCTGCCCCGTGAACCACGGTGGCAACACGTCGATGGAAAAGCCGGTGACGAAGTGGTGGCCCAATGCCCTCAACCTCGACATCCTGCACCAGCACGGGGCCCGGACCAATCCGATGGACCCGGACTACAACCATCGTGAAGCCGTCAAAGGCCTCGACCACGCGGCGGTCAAGGCCGACGTCAAAGCCCTGATGACCGAGAGCCAGGATTGGTGGCCAGCGGATTGGGGGCACTACGGCGGCCTGATGATCCGTCTGGCCTGGCACTCGGCAGGGTCCTATCGGATGCAGGACGGCCGTGGCGGCGCAGGCTCGGGCAATATCCGTTTTGCGCCCCTGAACTCCTGGCCGGACAACGCGAGCCTCGACAAGGCGCGCCGTCTGCTCTGGCCGGTGAAGAAGAAATACGGCAACGCCCTCTCCTGGGCCGACCTGATCATCCTCGCGGGCAACATGGCCTACGAATCCATGGGCTTCAAAACCTTCGGCTTCGGCTTTGGACGCGAAGACATCTGGGGACCCGAGACGGATGTCTATTGGGGTTCCGAAGGGGAATGGCTCGCCAAGTCCGAGAACCGCTACAGCGACATCGACGAAGCATCGACCCTCGAGAACCCGCTCGCGGCGGTCCATATGGGCCTGATCTATGTGAACCCCGAGGGGATCAACGGTCAGCCCAACCCGGCGCATACTGCGCTGCATGTGCGCGAGACCTTTGCGCGGATGGCCATGAATGACGCAGAGACCGCGGCCCTGACCTGCGGCGGTCACACGGTCGGCAAGGCCCATGGCGGTCTGGCAGGCGACAATATCGGTGTGGAGCCCGAGGCCGGTGGTCTCGAGAACCAAGGCTTTGGTTGGACGAACCCGGATCAGGGTGGCACCGCGACCAAGGCGTTCACCTCCGGCATCGAGGGGGCCTGGACCAAGAACCCGATCCAGTTCGACATGGGCTATTTTGACTACCTGTTCGGCTATGAATGGGAGCTGAAGAAGTCCCCCGCTGGCGCCTGGCAGTGGGAACCCGTCGACATGCCGGACAGCGAGAAGCCGGCCCTGGCAGGCGGCGAAGAGGGTCATGGCCGCGCCATGATGACCGATGCCGACATGGCCATGAAAGTCGACCCGATCTACAACGAGATCTGCCAGCGCTTCCGCGCAGATCCGGAGTATTTCAAGGACACCTTCGCACGCGCCTGGTTCAAACTGACCCACCGCGATATGGGCCCCCGCGCCAACTATTACGGCCCGGATGTGCCCTCCGAAGACCTGATCTGGCAGGATCCGATCCCGGCAGGTCCCACCGGCTATGACTTGGCAGCGCTCAAGGAGAAGATCGCGAGCAGCGGGCTGACCTCCGCCGAGCTGATCGCCACCGCCTGGGACAGCGCGCGGACCTTCCGCGGCTCGGACAAGCGCGGCGGGGCCAATGGTGCCCGGATCCGTCTGGCGCCGCAAAAGGACTGGGCCGGCAATGAGCCGGATCGTCTGGCCAAAGTGCTCGGCATTCTGGAGCCAATCGCAGCCGAGGCGGGCGCTTCGGTGGCTGACGTGATCGTTCTGGCGGGCAATGTCGGCCTTGAGCAGGCGATCAAGGCCGGTGGTCACACGGTAGACGTGCCGTTCACCCCGGGTCGCGGTGATGCCACGGATGATCAGACCGATGCGGACAGCTTCGACGTTCTGGAGCCTGTCGCGGATGGGTTCCGCAACTGGCAGAAGGACGACTATGCTGTCTCCGCTGAGGAGATGATGCTCGATCGTGCCCAGCTCATGGGTCTGACGGCGGCGGATATGACCGTCTTGCTCGGCGGTCTGCGCGTTCTGGGGACCAACCACACTGGCAATCAGTATGGGGTGTTCACGGATCGTGAAGGCGCGTTGACCACGGACTTCTTCGTGAACCTGACCGATATGGCCAATAGCTGGCACGCGCTGGATGATGGCACCTATGAGCTCCGCGACCGGGCCACTGGCACCATCAAATGGACCGCCACCAGTGCAGATCTGGTCTTCGGCTCCAACTCGGTGCTGCGGTCTTATGCCGAAGTCTATGCTCAGGATGACAATGCTACGAAGTTCGTGAAGGACTTTGTGGCCGCCTGGACCAAGGTGATGGACGCGGATCGCTTCGATCTGGTCGCCTGATCAAACTTCCCCCGGGCAGTTCCCCATGCTGCCCGGGGCCCTCACGATGGCTACCCAACGACGCACGATGGGACCAGCAACATCTCTGCTCCGCGCGATGCATGACGCCGAGGCATCGGCCTGAATCCGACCTGTCGCGACGTCCCGGCAATCCGCCGCCTTCCCGATCAGACCCGACCGACGACGCGCCTGTCGCGCTTGGATCCGTCGCCCAAGAGGTCGCTGCGCCTCGCGAACGCTTGAGCTGCACGCGTATCTATGGAAACACCCGAACTGACACGCGAGAGCGTCTCAGCAGCAGCGCAGTTTAAAATGTCTGCCGCGCAGACTAGGGTGACGGTCCTATGGAATACAGACGCGATATTGATGGATTGCGCGCAGTCGCGGTTCTGCCCGTAGTTTTCTACCATGCGGGCTTCGCGGCACCTTTGGGGGGCTTCATCGGGGTCGACGTTTTCTTCGTGATCTCCGGCTTCCTGATCACCTCCATTGTCGCATCCGAAATTGCAGATGGTCGCTTCTCGCTGCTATCCTTCTACGAGCGTCGGGCCCGTCGCATTTTGCCAGCCTTGATGGCGGTCATGATCGCTACTTTTGCGGTCTCATGGTTCATCCTGATGCCGAAAGAGATGGAAGACCTCGGCAAGTCGGCCCTGTCTGTCGGGTTCTTCCTGTCGAACGTCCATTTCCTGTCAGAACTGGACTACTTTGGTCCGGCTGCCGAGTTCGCACCCTTACTGCACACCTGGTCCCTTGCGGTAGAAGAGCAGTTTTACTTGTTTTTCCCCCCGCTTTTGATGATCTTAGCAGGACGGGGTTGGATGCGGCCGGTTTGGGCCGTTGCGGCGCTCTCGCTTGCTTCGCTTGTGGCGGCCATCGCCTTTCTGCCATCACGGCCTGATTGGGTCTTCTACCTCATTTTTTTTCGGGCATGGGAGCTTGGGGCCGGTGCAGTTCTGGCACTGATCACGCTCAGAGCGCCGCAAAACCGCGTGTTCCGAGAAGGGCTCGCCCTCGCGGGCCTCGCTGCCATACTAGTCCCCACATTTGCCTACTCCTCGGCCACGGCGTTTCCCGGGTTGGCCGCCCTGCCGCCCGTTCTTGGGGCGGCAATCCTGATCTGGGTTGGCGCGCATCCCGCAGGCAGTCTCGTGTCTCATTTTCTGGGACGGCAACCGGTCGTTTGGATCGGGTTGATCTCCTATTCGCTGTACCTCTGGCACTGGCCTATTCTGGCCCTGATGCGGGTGGCTCTGGATACGGCCGAGCTTTCGACACTTGCAGGCAGTTGCGCAGTTATCTTGTCTTTTGCCATGGCCTGGCTGTCGTTCCGCTTCATCGAGCGACCGTTCCGTGTCCGCCCGCCCGAGGGGATGGGTCAGCGCATGATCTTCAAGATATCGGCGGCATCACTTGTGCTCATGATAGGGGTTGGCGCAGCTCTAGATCTGGCAAAGGGCATTCCCAGCCGCCTGCCAGAGACGGTTCAAACCCTCGTGGCCTTTGGAGAAGACCGACACCCCCGCAGCAAAGCGTGCAGGGGCTGGCCAGGCGATGGGCAACCTTGCCTGATCGGAGCGGCCCCTACTCCAGATGGCGAGATTGATTTCCTCCTTTGGGGGGACAGCCACGCGGATGCGATGCTGCCGGGCATGGAAGTCGCCGCGCAACAAGCGGGTCAGACCGGGGCTTTTCTCGGAAAGGCGGGCTGTCCGCCGCTCATAAACGTCCAACGCTACTCGAACGGTAGGATCTGCGCTTCGGATTTCAGCGACAGTGTTTTAGCTTGGCTACAGGATCACCCGAGTGTTTCCATTGTCATCATGGCGGCGCGTTGGCCGCTCTACGTGGAGGGGACACGGCCCGAGGGGGAAACTGGCACCGATCTGCGGCTCAAATGGGTCGGTGCGCCGCGGGAGGATCTGACTGGGGCGGAGAATGCTGCAGTTGTCGCAGTAAGCTTCCCTGAAACAATCTCCCGCGTCCTTGCGATGGGACGGCGCGTGGTGTTGGTGGGGCCCATTCCGGAAATCGGCCGAGATGTTCCGACTGGCCTTGCACGCGCTGAGCTTTTTGGATGGACAAACGCACCGTCATTGACCCATGCGGCGCATCAGGCGCGCACAGCGCGGAGCGAAGAATTGCTGAGAGAGCTGGCGAGCGCCGACGACCAAGTGAGCTATATCGAGCTTTCAAGCCTGTTCTGCGATGCGGAGATCTGCCGTACTCGGCTGGCAAACGGCACACCGATCTATTTTGACGATGACCATGTCAGTGCAACCGCTGCCGTGGCACTGCTACCGGATCGTTTTCAACCCATCTGGACCATGCCCTAGTAGCACTCCCCACGTCGCGGCTGCCCCGCCCGAAGAGTACGTCGCAGACACCGAGATTTTCTCTAGGGCGAAGTGATAGAAACTGGGCGAGGGATTTGGAGTAGGTCGAGTCTGATGCGGTATTGGAAATTTCCTGGCGCGTCGCTGCAAACCCTTTGAATACAAGCCTGCACACTTATCCTTCCCACTTAGAACTATTCGATTGCGCTGGCCGCATGTGCACTGATCGACCCCAACAGATTGGTTCAGTTCGCTAGAAGTCGCTTCAGCATGGCATTCTCGCCTTCTAGAGCCTTCAGGCGCGCCGCCTCCGATACCTCCCTACTTGAACTTCAGCTTGCAATAGGACGCTGGGCTCAGCCCATGCCGACGGCACACCTCCGCCGTCGGCATCTCGGCTTCCTGCTCTCACGAAGTCATGCGACCAAACGTTGTCCCGGTACCCGGGCGGCAACCGGGCACATGAGCTGTCGTAAAGCCAGAGCCGTCCCTTCTTTGATTGTTTCGCACGCATTTTTTGGCCCTTCGCGTCGTCAGTGCCGCTCGAGCCGCTTGTCGTTCACCAACCAACCCGCATCTCTCAGAGACGCCGCAATCCGGCGATTTCTAAATCGACCATGTTGATGCGCCAGCTCGAGCGTGCCCGCCACCAGGCGGCCTTCGTTCGCATGTCCGATAGGCAACCGTCATTGCGCAGGCCGATGCTGACCCGGAACAAGGCGAACCCGCTGTTCGGGCACCCGCATTTCCCTGCGAATGTGATCGATGCAAGCCCGGCGACGTGACGGGTTCAGTAGTTTGCTCTTGCGGCCTCAGACAGGATCGGCTCGTCCAACGTCAGGTCCGATACGGCCCGGCGCAGGCGTTCATTCTCCTTCTGTGAACCGCCCCTGTTTTACCGGAGACTGTTGAGTTCGTATTTCAAGCTGCGATTTGGTTTGATTTCAAGGCTCGTTCGTATCTTTCCTCTGCTTCGATTGGTGTGATGTAGCCCAGTGGCTCAAGCAGGCGCTCTTTGTTG
>JBCDKN010000013.1:0-93154 GCA_038746545.1 Pseudomonadota bacterium | reverse complement strand
TCGCGTATTCTGCCTCGTGATCCAAAACCATACGCACCGCTCGGGCGCGCAATTCCTCTGGATAACGTGTTCCGTTCTTCGACTTTCCCATGACCCAGTATCCTTACTTCTGGGTCTCCGGCAAACAAGGGGCGGTTCAAAGCTTTGAAGCAGCGTGGATCTGTGTCGATCTGGTTTGCTCCAGAAACGCCATGGCGACCACCGCCGACCGGCAAGCGCGGCCGACAACCGAGCGTCAGCGACGCTGCGATCCAGACCTGTCTGACGTTGAAGATGCTGTTCGGGCGGCCGCTGAGGCAGACGAGCGGGTTTGTTTAGAGCCTGCTTCGGCGCGTTGGTCTGGATTGGCCGGTGCCGGATTTTAGCACCTTGTGCCGCCGCTAGGGAGCGCTGAATGTGAGCCTGCCCTCTCGTGGCAGCAGTAGCCCCTGACCCTTTTGATCGACAGCACCGGCCTCAAAGCTGAGGGCGAAGGAGAGTGGAACGCCCGCAAGCACGGAGGCCCCAAACGCCGCATCTGGCGCGATATCCATATTGGGATCGACGAGGAGACGCTGGAGCTCCGCGCCGTCCAGATCATCACCAGCAACATCGACGATGCGCCCATGTTGCCAGAGTTGCTAAATCAGATACCTGAAGATCGTGACATCGGCAGCGTCACCGCAGATGGCGCCTGTGACACGTGCAAATGCCGCAACGCGACTGCCGCCCGAGGTGCCCACGCTGTCTCCGCCTCGTAAGAACGCCAAACCGTGGAAGCCCACAACCTAGGGCGCTATCGCTCGGAATGAAGCGGCCAATGCGTCGCGCTACCTTGGGCGCGCCATCTGGAGAAAGTGGATCGGCTATCACCGTCGCAACAAAGATGCACTGAAAGAAGTTACTCGCCCAATCCATGATGTCGCGAGACTTCGAAAGGCAGGTCGCGGAGATCCAGATCCGAATTGCTGTGCTGAATCGCGACATCGCTCTTGGCATACCCGCCACAGAGGCCGCAGCATAAGTCCGTCTGGGGAAGGGGAAAGAGCGCTTAAACCACGGTCTGTGAAATAAACCCAATCTACGCGGAAACCAGTAGCTCGCTGTCTTTGCTTTGGAGCAATCCCGGTTTTCGCAAAACAGACATTCTGAAGTCAGCTCAAACCTTACTCCTATCCCCTTGAGCCAGCGTTTGCCACGATCATCAGACCTCTATTCACCTAAGAATACAAATGACAGACGCGCCAATGGATACTCTCATGGGCCGCTATCCACTAAGCCAATTCGAGGGAGTGAAGGCCGGAAGCAAAGACCATACAACAAGCACGGCGAAGTACGCGCTCTCGGGGATTTGACTGAACTGGTTCATCGCGAGGATACCTATTATCATGAGTATGTGCGCAATCAGTGCCCAAGCAAGGCTAGCCAAATGGAGCAAGCGCGTCGCCTGTGAATTACGCCCAAGCCAAATGTGTGCCCAGATGCCAATCGGCAAGAAAAGAAAAACGCCTGTGAGCAAGCCTGGATTGTAACTTTCGGAGAGCAGGGCGGCGCCGATGTGGCTAATGGCGTTGACGGCCACAATTGAGGCCATGCAGAGCGCAGCAAACACGTTTTCCCCCCCGCGCCAAATCGCAAGTGCGCCCACGAGCCAAACGAGGGATGTATTGATCACAAAGACCGACATATCGGACATGAATTCTTGCACATCTGGGCGCCCCAAGAGGTTTGACAGGAATTCATTGAGGCTTGGTTTGAAGGCATACGTCCGCCCGTAAAGGTCTATCCAATGCTCTTCGAATTGATGAATTATGTAAGCTACCAATAGGACCAATGAGACGGTACGGGCATTCAAACGCGTTGATTTGTCCGAAAAGCTGAGAGCAACCAGGATCAGGAACGGTCCCATGAACGTTCCGACTTTCATCCAATGCTGCATCAGAAAACCGTGCTGCCCGAAAGGGATCCACAGGAACGCGAACGCCACCACCAGAGCAGCGAATGATCTACGGTCGTTCATTTATCTGTCCGGAATTTCCGCTTGGCGACGACAAGCAAGAGCGACAGCAAGGCCCCGACGACTGAGAACAAGAAGATGTTGTATCCTATGTCGAATACAGCTTGCACATAGCCGTTGGCAACGACCAAATCCCCTCCATATGCGGGACCAAAACCCGTTGCGACCCCGAAACTTGCCATGGATATCAAGCTAAATGTGATGGGACGAAACACATCATCGCGAACCCAAATCAGAAACAGCGCAATCGACGCGATGTCAGTTTCGAATGTGAGGAACCACGCGCCGTGAAAACGCGCGTGTTCGCTCCACAACAGGTTGAACAGGCGTGTCTCGTTCAGGTCGGCGATCGCTGGAACCAAACCATAGAGAACGGTGAGGGAAGTGACGGCGTTTTTCAAGATGAGCTTCACTGGGGGCTCCGTTCTTGCTCTGTCAAACTTACCCTTTTCGGGTGGCCCAGTCTGCTGGCCCTAAAGACCGGCGTCTTTTGAAAGCTTTGCCATCAACTTGGCTTGAACTCCGGCCTCCTGAGCGAGGCTCGGGAGGTGTTTTTCTTTGCCGTTGGTGATGTAGATGCCGGATTGGGCGCCATAGCTGTCCGTCTGAGCCGCATGGATCATCTTGGCCGCTTGCTTCCCCGGAGATTTGAATAGCAGCGGTACCAGCAACTTCAGAATACCTGGCATGGCATCGCTGGTCTTGGTCATCGGGGTTGCGACTGGACCCGGGCAAACGGATCGGATCATTATGCGGTCAGCACTCAACTCCGAGGCCATCGCGGTCCCCATGGTCGTCAACGCTAACTTCGTGGTCGCATATGCCCCAGTTAGGCCACCGATGTCTTTCGGATCGGACAGGGTTTCGGGGTCCAAAGACTTTGCAGCGTTTTGCGCAGATGAGGTCGTGTTGACAATCATGGACTTCGCCAAAACGTCTTGGTGCTGCAATGCCGGGCGCAAGCCTTGTGTCATGACGTACGCGGCCAATGTGTTGACAGCATAGTTTGATTCGTGGCCTTGCACACTCATCACCCGTTCAGAAGTCAGCACACCTGAGTTGTTAAAAAGCAGGTCGATTTTGGGATGCATCCCAACGATGGTTTGGACCGCCGCCTTGATCTGCTCAACGTCCATTAAGTCGGCGGTGACGGTATCCACTGCGACACCCGGATGGTTCGCCTGCAGCTCCGTCTTTTGTGCTTCGGCTTTGGTTTCATTCCTGTTGACCAGCACAAGGTGCAAACCCATTGTGGCGAGCTGATCGACCATCGCACCGCCAATGCCGCCAGTTGACCCCGTGACGACTGCAATCCGCTTTACGTGCATCGCTTCTTTCCTATTTCGCGGCGTCGTCGCTCAAGACAGAATTCCCGCGACAGCCTGTTCAATACCGTCGCGGTCTTCGCCTCGTGTGAGCGTGCTGCCGTCCCACGCATCGGACCAGTTTCCGACTCCAAACTTGCCTTTGATATCCATTCCAAAGAACGGCGCAGTGTGTTCCTGGGTTTCCAGGACATTTGCTCCGGCGCGGCGTCCGGGGCTTGCTGCCAAAAGAACAAACGGCTTGTCCTGCCAGACCTTCTGGTCGATCCGACTCATCCAGTCGTAGATGTTCTTCCAGGCCGCAGTCACATAGCCATTGTGCTCCGCGAACGAGACGATCAGCGCATCGGCTGCACCGATCTCATCAAAGAGGCTTCGGGCGAGTGGATGTATACCGTCGGCGTTTTGGCGGTCCGGCGAATAAATTGGCATCTCGTAATCGTTAATATCGAGGAATTTCACGTCGGCCACGGGATTTAGCGTCTGCAACCGCTGAGCTGCATAACCGACCAAGGCGCGATTGATGGATCTGGTGCTGTTAGACGCAGCAAACGCGAGAACTCTCATTGCGGATCCTTTGACTATTGTCGCTCAGCCTATCTTTTGACCTCGCCGGCTCAATACTCTGACACGCGCATTGGATGCGCATTTTTGCGACAAATCTAATCTTAACTTGTCAGTGACTTTGCATTGATGCGACATTGAGGGGCGCATGATGGATCTTTGGACCGAAATATACACGGCCTATCGCTTGGCGATGGCTGGTACAGTCAGCAAGGCTGCGGCGGAACTGGGTGTGCACCGCGCGACGGTCAATCGCCACATCGACGCGCTTGAAGCGGCGCTGGGGACGCGTCTGTTTTTGCGCCATCGACGAGGGTACGAGCTGACCGATGCGGGGCAAGAGTTTTTAGGTGTGGCAGAACGCTCTCACGAGATGCTCGAGGATTTTTTTGCACGAATGCAGGTCCAAAAGGCCGACTTGGCCGGAGAGATCATCGTCACCACGCTCTTTCCACTCACGGATTTTATCCTCCCGGCCATTCTGGGTTTTCGGCGTCGCCACCCAAAGACCCGCGTCACGGTGACCACCGGCAACAGACTTCTGAGTTTGGAGCGCGGCGAGGCGCATGTGGCGTTGCGGGTGGGCGCGAAACCGACGCACGACGACTATGTGGTTCAGCCCTTTTGCACGCTGGATTTCGCGCTCTTCGCGCATCCGGAGTATCTCGAGCGGTATGGGAGGCCGGATTTGCTGGATCTCTCGGGTCATTGGTTCGTTGGGAATCCAGGGGCAGAGAGTGCGGCCCCTTTCGAGGCTTGGCTCGCCAGAAACGTGAACCCCGAGCAAGTCGTCTTGAAGTCGAGCAACGCAAAGGTCCTGCAAAGTGCTATTGGTGACGCGGCCGGAATTGGCTTTGTCCCCGTGTCGGTGGCCGAGCGGGTTGGCGGATTAGAGCAGGTCTCACCTGCGCTTCCAGAATGGAGGGTCAAAAGCTGGCTGGTGACCCATGTTGACGTGCATCGCTCGGACAAAATCCAAGCAATGTTGTCCCACTTAAAGTCCATTCTCTCTTAAATCCCCGGCTGGAACGTCAGACTATTTAGCCAAGTCTCGGGGGTCTGGCCAGATGGTCGATCAAAGAGAACCCCCGGACGATTTCCAGCCAAGTCTTCTAGGCTGTCTTCGATTGCCAGGCTGTATGGTTCGGCCGCCCATGGCATGCGCGGGGTGAATTCCCAGCCTTCTTCACCGGCGCTCAACTCGATCTGGCCTGGAACAATCAATCCTACCGCATCACGAACGCGCAGTCGAAATGCGAGGGACAAATGGTCGTGTGGACTGCCAAGATCGACCGTCAACGGATCACGCGACCCGCCCTTTGGGGTGCTGAGCACCCACTGGCTGGGATCTGGTGGATCCAAGTCAGAAGGTCCGACTTGAAACGCAACGGTCGTGTTGTGGCCCAACACACAGCCCACCGCGTCTGGCGATGCACCTGAAACCTCAAGCGTGTAAGACTGACCAGACCGAAGAGCACGACCCAGGGCCTCGCTCGCGTCCAATCCCGTTTTAACGCGGCCTGGGTCCATCAACACCGTCAGGCGGCGGCGATCCTGGGACCAAAGGTTCTCTCTCGTAGGAAGAAACACCCCGTCCATTGGCGTGCCGTCGGCGTCGAGCAACCGAATGTCTGACAACCCGGCGGAGGTCGCCATGGCGCGCGGATAATAAATATAAACGCGCAGCAAGTTTTCTGGCAAAATTTGGGCGGTGGGGTAAATCTCGACGCGCCCGGACTCTGGCTTGGGGCACGTCGCAAATGCTGTTGTCGCCCCGCTTAGCAGGGCGACAATGAGACCAAAGCGAAGTGTCACTGGCGAATTTGCCCCGGGAAATCTTCGTCAGCCTTTAGCATGTTCTGGAACATGCGGATGCCGTTCGACATGTCATTATCGGCATAGGTGTAATCCGGGAAGTTATACTCGCTGATGAAGTCGCTTAGACGGAAAAAGGATCCCTTCCTGAAAGACACAAGCTCCATGGCACCAGTGTCCAGATCACGGCGCAATGCGAGCAGGAATTGCCCATCTTGGTCAGCAATGTGCACAACACCAGACAACGGCAGCGACACGGTTTGCACACCCGCCGTTGCCCCAAGATATGGAACAGGTTCTGTGATGCCCGGACCCGCGGCGGCAGCCGTTAGGTTCTCCAATGTGATAAGGTCCGCATCCATTTCGCGGTTCACCACCAGAACGTAGCTAGACACCTCACCCTGAAAGTTGGCGGCAGAGAACGAGATCACATCAAGGGGCGTGTTGCCGTACCCGAGTTCTGCAATCGTTTTGCCGGTTACATGGGCACCATCGGCCAAATCACGCACTGGAATCGTGACCAGCGGCGTGCAGGTATAGGCCGCGACGGCGGTCGACGTTCCGTCTATATCGACGACCGCCATGGCCCGGATTGGCGCCCGCGTTTCGTTTTGGTTGTGAGCGGCGTGAAAGATCTCGATGCTTGTTGACGTGGCGCTTTCTTGGAAGGGAAATGGCACACGCCGCAGGGTCGAAGCAAACTCCCCCGTCGAAATGCCCGACACAAACAGTTCGCCGTTTGCATAATCGAGGTCTGTGATCGTCAATGACGGTGCTGGAATATCGCGCCAGAACGTAACACCTGCATCCGCTGTGTCTTGGATTGTGAACTTGGTCGACGGGTAGGCGTCCAAGTCCAGTGTGCGCACGCTGCCATCCTGCGCGATTGCAACAATCGCGCCAGTTTCGACGCCATCCACAGTGGTTGTTAAAGACACGAACGCCTCGCGCGTGATGGGGTGGACGACCAGATCGCTGTAGATCACGCGACCGGTGACACCTAGGGCCTCGGTCACCAGTCGATCGACATGCAAGAGGTTGAATGCAGCATCCTTTCCGGACGTACCGCTGCCGCTTGGCAGTGCGTAGGCGTGGATCGCGCCACCGGTAGAATCCGCGACAAACAGGGTGTTGTCTGGACCGAACTCAAGAATGCCGAAAGATCGAGGCATATCCGCCGTCGCGGCGCCTGCGGCCAACGCTAGGGCAACAACGGCAGTCAGGGTTTTCCTTGCGGACATAGAAGGCTCCTCGTGTGATGTGCGGAGATCGCAAATTCCGGATTGCGATGCGAGAATGAGAGACGCCGCGCGGATGCAAGACAACAGGCCTAGATGCGCAGGGGATGCGCGTTTGGAGACGCACGAGACTAGGAGCATGGTCTCAGGCAAAGCCCAACCCGGCCAAAAGAGAGCTCGACCCTTGCGCGGTCGATCCGAAACGTGGCGCCGCAAAGAACAGCCAGGACGAGCGCACGAGCCGCAGATGGGCCAATGACAAAGATGTGGAACAGCGCTCCGCAGATCGTCGTGGCAAAGAGTATGATGCTCCCTAGACCACTTAAAACAGGAATCCAGAGCATTGCCGCAGCGCCCAAGTCTACGAAGTCCGTGAGGTAGCTGAACCACTGGCCTCATCCAATCGCGCTGAAGGTACCGACCATCAGACGGACGCCGATCAATTTCGCGCCTGCGGCGACAAAGATCACGGTAGAAAGCGCCCGAAGCGCCATGAATGCATAGGACATCAGCTATCCTAGTGCTTCGCTGGAAACTGGAAGCTCACCGGATACGAGAATACTATGTCTGGCCGATTGGCATTGCCGTTGATGAAAAGCTCTCGGGCAAGGTCAGCAACCACGTAAGGATCTTCTGCAGGCAGGAAGTGGTTGGCTGGGACCAAAGCAACACGCCCGCCGGGGATCAGATATGCAGATGTCATGTACTCTTCCACTTTTTGTCCTGGGTCAAACCTACCTTGGTGATCAGCTCCACTTGAGTGGTCCAATTTGATTGTTGGTGCATGACAGGCCTGTGGTCGATCTGGACGATGGTTTCCGGGATCGGTGGGCGATGGCCCAATGCGCTGTGTAGTCGCTTCGTATTGGAGTGCTTCCTCTATTCTTCGATCAGGATTTGGGCCTCGTGGAGGCTGCAGAAGGTTTCTGCTATCAAGAACTCATCCACTGCTGGGCAGGCGTATCCAAAGGATGCTGTCGGGAGGGGGCCTTGATCCAGTCTTGGATGGCTTGAGCACCGAACTCGGGACCGTTGTCAGACCGAATGAATGACGGCACACCGGGCAGAAT
Source organism: Pseudomonadota bacterium (assembly GCA_038746545.1). Classification (GTDB taxonomy): domain Bacteria; phylum Pseudomonadota; class Alphaproteobacteria; order Rhodobacterales; family Rhodobacteraceae; genus Dinoroseobacter. The sequence goes on along the minus strand of JBCDKN010000013.1, from coordinate 85,146 downwards.
GAACAGGTCGCTCCGCGCATCGATGACGTAGCCTGAGGTCGGTTTCCCATCGACACGGATCGTCCCGTTGTCCGCCAGGCGATTTGGCAAGGCCAAATCTGCCGAGAGGGGTGCATTCCCGGCTGTACTCGTCGATGATGTTGAGCGCCCGGAACGCTTTCCCGTCGTCCGTCCGACAATGCACGAAGTCGTAGGACCAGACATGATCACTGTGTTCTGGCCGAAGCCGAACGCATGATCCGTCCGCTGCCCGGAAGGGCATTGCGAAGCAATGTCCCGAGAGGGATCAGCCAGAGCCGCCCCCTCTTTGGCTGTTTCACTGGCACTTTGAGCCCCTCTCGCCGGTTCGCCATGTGGCCGCCATCGGTCCGAGGCCCATGGCGGACGCCGTTCGAGCACTGCCCGGCAGGCGAATTGCTATGCAATTCTGCCGAGAGGGGCGTTTGTCGTTCACATGCCAGCCAGCCTCTCTGAGCAGCGCAGCGATCCGACCCTCTCGGGACATCACTCCGTTATGCCCTGTCGGGCAATGGATAGCCGTACCGGCCATGTTGCCGAGCCAACTCGATCATATCGGCCACCAACAGGTCTTCATCTAGGCGATCGGCTGGTACTTTGCGCTATGTGGATCGCGTCCAGACGCGACATCCCTTGCCCCGTGAGAACCTCAACCGGCCGCAACTTCGAGACACTCTCTTCGGGCTTCGGGCGCTTGTTGGCCTGGGCCTTCATCCGTTTCCATCAACATACCGCAGGACAACTCAAGCGGGCGAAGACGAAGGTGTGAGCTGACACGATGGCCAGCGCGATATCCTCTCAGCCTGCCTGCCTGCCGCTCCGCTTTACGGTGCTCGACCGGATTGCGCACCTACGCCGCGATGGCTCGCCAGCGATCAGCCTTTTCGCGTGCCTGGCCATGAGACTGTCTTGAAATACCGCCTGACCCGGCCTCGCGCGGTTTGTCGCGAACGGTCGCGCCCGGCATCCGTTGGAGCCTGCCATCGTCAAGATTTTACACCAAAATTCCTCGCGCAATAACCATGCCTACCGACAGGTGAGGACACTGGAAGTGGTGAAGACAGATTACTTCTTGCCCAGGTTTTTCACCCCTCCGTCTTTAGCGAGCAAGCCTGCAAACAAAAGTCAGGCTGGCCCATCTTACCAAGGGGATAGCGACGAGTCGGAAATACAAGGACCAAAAAATCGATCGACGCTAGAAAGGGGCGCGACGCTCTCTCTTTGCGCCCGGCAACGTCGGGGTCGTGGGTGCGCAAGCGGTAGTTGCGCTTGATCTGTCACATGGGCACAACACCCTCGGCGCGCTTTGTGACGATCCGGGCAAAGCTATCCAACTGACTTGCCTTATCCCGGTGGACACAGGAATATCGTACCCGTCCAGCGATACCGCGATGGTTGGCCAGGCATCATTTCCCCATTTCCGCGGTGCTGCCTTTCATGACCAATGCGACTGATCCCAGTTCCATCGCTCCAGAGCGTGTTTTCGTTTCCGACCGAGAGCTTCTGATCCAACTGGCGTTGCGGGTGGTCGAAAGCCGGGCTGTTGCCGAAGAGCTTGTGCAGGAAAGCTGGATCCGCTGGCACGGGCGCAGCTACCCGGTTCAGGACGCACGCCCGATCTTCCGCAGGATCGTCACGAACCTGGCCAAGGACTGGCGACGCAGCAGAACCGCCGAGAGCGCGGCGCTGAGCGAGGTACAGGCTTTCTACGGTGCGGCACCGAGCGCGGAAACCGCGTTTATCGCCAAGAGCGAACTCTTGATGGTGATCCGGACCCTGCAACGTATGCCTGCGCGTCACGTAAAGGCCTTTCGATTGCGCACGATTGAGGGCAAGACCTACAAGCAGATCGGCGCACGGCTTGGCCTTTCGATCTCTCATGCGCGCAATCTGGTCGAAGAGGTCATTCTCGAAGTCATTTTGACATTGGACAGATAAGCTCTGCAATTTGACAACTCTGATCCGTTAGTATTGTGGGACGGCCATTACCGGCAAGACATCAGCGGATATGAGCAATCAGCAAGACAGAGACCCGGCCAAGAGCAAGCGCGCAGCAGAGGCAGCCAATATCGTGCGCCGTCTCGATGAGGTGCCCGACGATCCTCAGGCGCTTGCCGACAAAGCCGCCTTTCTGGCACGAGGCGCGGCCGAGCGGCGCACCTATGCCATTGCCGAGCGCGCGATGGCTGCTGCGGCCACAGGAATGAAGGCGCGCGACAGAGGCAAACGCTTTGCCTATGGGCTTCTTGCCGTTCTGCTCGGAGCGTTGGCCCTGTCTTGGGAGCCGGTCTCGATTGCGCTGGTCGCAGATCACAGGACAGCGGAGCAGACCCTGACGACCGGGCTTCTATCCGGGGATCGTGGGATGCTGGATGCCGGGTCCGCCATCCTCGATGAAACAGACGAGGAGATCCGGTCCGTAACGCTGCTGAGGGGGGCGGGTTTCTTTGATGTGGATACAGATGGTCGGCGCTTTGAGGTCTTGGCCGATGACGTCACCGTCGAGGTATTGGGCACCGCCTTTGAAGTCGCGCGGCTCCCAGCGGGTGTGCGCGTTACCGTGGCCGAAGGGCGTGTTCGGGTCCGCAATGCGACCGAGGATGTGATGTTGGAGACAGGCGATCAATTGGTTGTGTCCGAGGCGGGCACAGTGCAACGCCGTCTCCCACCTGACGACGTGGCGCGCTGGCGCCGCGGTGAATTGGAGTTGACTGGATTGTCGGTCGCTGAGGCCGCCACGATCCTGGATCGGCGCTTGCCGGGACGGATCGTTGTTTTGGGCGATGGCTTGCGTTCGGTGCAGTTGGGCGGAGCGCTGGATATGCGATCTCCGCGTAACGCATTGGAAACATTGGCCGCAACTGGAAATGCGCAGGTCGTGCGGGTGTCACCGCTCCTGACAGTTCTGTACTCCCGACAATAAAACTCAGTTTTTTTCTGCAAAACGCACTGTGTCGCCCGTTACTTTGGTGAGTTTGCCTCGGTGCACCCGGGGAATGACACCGACACGGGGACGACGACTATGGGTCAATCGACACGACTGGGTATGCTGTGCAACACAGCGATCATCGGCGCTGCGAGCGCGTTGGCGACGCAAGGATTGGCCCAGCAAGGGGGGGCTGGAGCGGCCATCGTCGACGTGCCCGAGCAAGCGCTCCTGGCGGCGATCGAAGAGCTGAGTTCAGAGACGGGCAAACCCATCGCGGTCAATCGTGACGCAGTTGCGGCGCGAACCAGCCGCGCGGTCAAGGGGCCAATGACCGCGAAACAGGCGCTGGACTCCATGGTCAATGACCCGGAGATCTCGGTGCGTGAGCTGGGAGATGGAAGTCTTGTGGTTAGTCGCAATGACGGGCTGGGGTTTGTGACTCAGGATGGAACAGATGAAAATCCCTTCGACCTCGGGGTGATCCTGATCACAGGGGAACGCGTCGAGCGGGACCTGTTCAACACCGTCTCCTCCGTGCGCGCCTATGGCAGCGAAGAACTCGAAGAGAACGTTCAGAATACGGATCTGGAACGGGTGATCTCCGATGCGGGCAATGTGACCTTCATCGGCAACAGCAACCAGACACCGGTGATCCGGGGGCAGTCATCCGGGGGACCGGCCAGTGGCGCACAGGCGGCCATCACCGGGCAATTGCCACGGGCGACTTTAACGGTGGATGGCCGGGTCCAGTCCTTCAACGAGTTGGCCTATTCGCCAACCTCGATCTGGGATGTCGAGACGATCGAGGTCTTTCGCGGACCCCAGACGACATCGCAAGGGGCCAATGCCATCGCGGGTGCGATCAATGTCCGCACTAGGGACCCGGTGTTCGAGCAGGAGTTCTCAGCCCTTGCCGAACTCGGCACCGACAATAAACGGCGTTTGGCTTTGATGGCGAACACCCCGCTTTCGGACAGTGTGGCCCTGCGTTTTGCGGTTGAAGATGCGGAGCAGGATGGGTTCATCAACTTCCCCAACGGGATCCCGTCCGGGTCCGAAGCCGAGCAGATTGAACAGACCACGGCCCGGGCCAAACTGCTCTTTGAGCCTGTGGATTTACCGCAGCTCAGCACGCAACTCACTCTGTCCTATTCCGAGTTTAGTCGTCCCCAGACACAGAATGTCGTCGCGCCGTTTGAAGATCTCAACTCGAACAACGCCGATGGCTTCCCTTCCGCTTTTGTTGGCGACACGACGGCAGTCATTCATGACTTTGAGTATGGGTTCGACAACGGCATCACTCTGCGCAACCAAATCGCTTTCAGCGAAGCGACGTCTTCGCGTGTGACCGGCGAACCCGGAGCGCCAGATTTCCCTGCGGAGACCCGGGACATTTCCAACGAGTTCCTTCTGGACTACGCGCCCGAAGGCGCGCCGGTTTCAGCTCTCTTCGGTGTTTTTCTGCGGGACACGCATGATACCGCGCCCGACAACCCCACACTGGAACTTGATAGCAGGAACAAAGGCCTCGGCGTTTTTGGTGAGGTAACCTACCGGTTTGAGAACGGCTTCGATGTTACTGGTGGCCTTCGCTATGAACGCAACGAGCAGGAACGCTTCCTCGAAGCGCCGGGCTTCGGGATCATCGGGCCGAATGTACTGGACTATGAGTCCGAGTTCGACGCGTGGCTGCCCAGTCTCACCGTTGGATATGAACCCCATGAAGACCTGCGGCTGGCGGTCAAGGCATCCCGAGGGTTCAATCCCGGAGGTGTCAGTGGCGCCTTTGGCGTGATCTTCGGCATCATTGATCTGCCCGACGGCGAAAGCCCGTTCTTCGAGTTTGAGGAAGAAACCGTCGACAGCCTAGAGTTTTCCATGCGTGGTCGCTTTCTGGACGACCGTCTCTTTGTCGGGGCCAACCTGTTCTATAGCGAATTCAAGAACTACCAGTTTACCATCGCGACTTTGTTGCCTTCAGGGGATATCGACTCGATCATCAGCAACGCCGAGGAGGTGACAAGCTACGGCCTCGAACTGGATGCACAGTATAGCGCGACGGATCGGCTGCAGCTGACGGGCTCGGTTGGTCTGTTGCGGACGAAAGTGGATGAATTTGACGATTCGGCCATCGATATCGTGGGGAACGACCTGCCGTTCGCACCCAGCTTCACGGCGTCTCTCGGACTGGATTACTGGGCCACGGACAAGCTGAGCCTGGGGGGGCAGCTGCGCCATAGCGCAGGGTATTTCTCAGACATCGAGAATACCTCAGATGCGCGGGTGGATGACTTTACCACATTGGATTTGCGTGGATCTTATCAGGTGTCGGAGCGAGCTGAGCTCTATGCCTACGTGAACAATGCGTTTGACATCATCGAGCCGACACAGCTCTTTGCCGGTGGCGATCAAGGGGTAACGACCCGTCCTCGTGAGTTCGGAATAGGCGTGCGCGCGACATGGTGATGCAAGCGTTGGCTCTGCGCTCAGCCTCGGCGCAGGGGCGCGACATAGTTCGCGTCTCTCCGCGTCTTCTGCGCTGGATCGCCGCTGGGCCGGTCGCGTTGATCGCCACCTTCGCGGTGATGGGCGGGATGGCCTTATGGTGGCCCAAGGGGCCTGCAGGCCTGGATCATATCGCTATGCCTATCGTGCTTTTCCCGATGATTTGGGTCGGGTGGGTCACCTATGGGGTGATCGCGGATCTGCCCGGGCGCGCGCTCGGCGTCATGGCCGGCGTTACACTGGGAAACTGTATTCTGATCGCAATAGGATAGGCGAGGCCATGAGCTTTGTGACGCAAGGCAAGACCAAGCGACTTCTGGCTGTTCATGGATGGGCGGGCACGCTACTCGGTCTTATGCTGTATGTGGTGATTTTCACCGGAGCAGTCGTCGTCTTCGAGAAGGAGATCGACACCTGGGCCCGCGGGTCGCTTGTGCCCGAGGCGGGGATAGGTACCCAGGTCGACCACCACTTCCGTGTCGCTGCCCGTGAGGTGGATCGAACCTTCTATGAAAATGTTTCGATCGCACGCGATCCATCGGGCGCACTGCGCTATCTCTTTCGCGGACACGAGGAGGGCCCGGAGGGTGAAGCCGATGTTGTGGTGCGCTTGCTTGTGGATGCCGAGACAGGCGATGTACTGGAACGCTGGGAAGGACCCGCAGGGGAGCTGCCGCAAGACACCGCTTCTGCTTTGCGGGACTTCTGGATCGACCTCCATGTTCAGCTTTATCTGCCCAACCCCTATGGGTTGATCCTTGTCGGTGTTCTGGGTTTGATGATGATGTTTGCCGCTGTGTCTGGTATCCTCATTCACGGGCACCTGCTGCGCGACCTCTTTGTATCTGCGCGGGGGAGGGCGCGCCTGCTCGGAGCACGCGATCTGCACATCCTCGCAGGCAGCTGGGGCCTTCCTTTCGCGGTTATTCTGGCGTTTACCGGTGCTTTTTTTGGGTTCGCCACGTCGGTCGGGTTGCCTGCCATGTCCATGTTGGCCTTTGGCGGGGATCGCGCAGCCATCGAGGACACCTTGTTCGTCGATGAGGGTGTCGTGGATCTTGCGCCTGCGCCCACCGCTGCGTTGGATTTCGTTGTGCATGACGCCATGACGCGCAGTAGGGCGCAGGTCTCGTCGATTGCGATCTCGAACTACGACAGCGCGGGTGCAAAGCTGTTGGTCAGCATGACCCAAAGCCCGGGGAGCCTAGTCACGCAGGTTCTGGCGTTCGACGGTGTGACGCGCCGCTTTGAAGGCGTGCGTCCCTTGATCGGACAGGAGCCCTCCTGGGGGTCTACGTTGCTGGATCTCATCATCCCGCTGCATTTCGGGAATTTCGCCGGCCTCGCCTCAAAGACAGTCTGGTTCGGAATGGGGCTCGCCATGGCGTTTGTGACCGCCACCGGGATGCTTCTCTGGACCAAGCGTCGGGAGACGCAGCCCTTGTGGCGCGGTTTCAGACGCTGGATCACGGTAACGGTCTGGGGAGTGCCCTGTGCGATGTTGATCTCGGCCGTGGCCTATTTCCTGACCCTGCCTGCAGGGGATCCTTATTTTTGGACGCCGCGTGCGTTCTTCGCGGCCTGCGTGGTGATCCTGGGGTCTGGCGTTATGCGACAAGAGGTAGAGGTCGTGCTGCGGCGCGCGACGGCGCTCCTATGTGTGTTGCTACCGCTCTTGCGCCTGTTGACCGGTGGGGCGAGTTGGAGCGAGGCGCTCTTGGCGGGGGTGCCCATAATCATCGTGCTCGATGTGCTGCTGATTGCGACGGGTGCGGTTCTGCTCCGCAGGGAAAAACCGCGATCCGTACATGGATCGCTTCGGGAGCCTGCAGAATGACCACCGTACCGCTCGCGTTGCTGCTCATCACAAGCCTGCTCGGACTTGGATACATCGCCGCCACCGACCCTAAGCGACGCCGGGCATTCGGACAAACCAAGCTTGAGACCCGACCGTTTCTCTGGCCTGCGCGAGGTGCAGTCTTCGCCCCGGGCGTTCTGTTGCTGCTGGGAGCGAATTGGTCCGGGTTCACGATCTGGGCGGGGGCCGTCACAGTGCTTGGCTGGATCATGGCAGCGATTGCGCCGTCGAGCTACGCGGCCGCCTGGCGGCGTCTGCGTCGCGAGGGGCAAAACCGATGGCATGGGGCGATGTCTCAGGTGTTGGTCTTCGCGGCGGTCGGTGTTGCACGCGCGCGCCGGGCCGTGCACGCCGCTGCATCGCTGTTTCGCCAATGGTTGCGCAGGCCCGCGACTCATGAGAGTGCCGCGCTCCATGCACGCGTTGCTGCCCTAGAGGCGCGCCTTGAGGCTTTGGAAAACGCGCAAGGGGCAGGGACACCTACAAACCCGGTTTCTGTGCAAGCCACACTCAATGCAGCGGAGTAGGGGCTGGGGTCAGACCTGTCGCACCTGTCGTTTGCCGCGCGGGCGCCGGGCCTCAGCCGCGCGGGCCGCGGCCCAGACGGCCCCGCCCATGAGCAGCATGGCCATGCCAAGAAGCCCGATCGAAACCAATTGCGGCAGCGCGCCCGCGATGGGCAGGATCACCATGGAGCGGACCTGCAACTGCCCGCCATCTGGTATGGTGTAGGTGCTTTCTCGCACCAGCTTGCCCTCGAAGTATTCGCGTAGAACCATGTCGCGCGGCAAGCGCCCGGTGCGCGGGAAGCTGATGGCAAAAGGGGTTCCGGCCCCTATTCCCGCGCTGAAGGCCCCGAAGTAGACGTGGCTGTTTTCGGCGGTAAGCGGCACGTCCGGGTCGTCGGTCGTGCAGACCGAACTGGCGATAACGGCGTCCCATGGCGTGCGAAACGGTTGCGGTTCGGTCCGGGGATGCACCATGAGGGACATCGCTTCAGCGTTCATGCGCAGCCCATGCATCCGGAGTGTCAGCCGAGCGATCAGGGCATCCGCGACTGCCATCGTGCCGCGCTCTCGAAACTGCGTGAGCGGAGCGATCCCGGTGTCCGGAAAGACGACGCCTGGCTCCGTGCCAAGGATCGGTTGGATCTCGGCGGCGGGAAGGGACATGTAGATTTCCGCGTCCTGACCGTCGCGGTTCAGTACGAAGGTTACGAGGGGATCGGCAGCTACGGGCAAGGATTGGGCGGCAGCAAACCCAAAAAGAAGACCAAAAGCCCATCGCCGCAGAGATCTTCGGTGAATGCGCCCGCGCTCATGTGGCGCAGACGCGTGGGTCGCTGCGCTGGAGCCTTGTCTGCCAAAACGCTCAAACATCCCCTTCGGCCCGCCAGAAGGCGGAGATGCGCAGGGCGCTCGCCTCCCATCCCGCGTCCTTTGCAGCCGTACGCAGCGCCATGGCCTGTTTCCGCTCGCCGGCGAACCAGATCTGCGCGCCGCGATGAGAGGGTAGGGCGGATAGCACAGCATCGGCCAGAACATGCCCCTTTGCGCGGGACAGCCAGACCAGATCAATCCCTTCCGGGGCTATGAAAGGATAGGCGCAGGCAGCGCCATGCTCTGCCTCAAGGTACAGAGTGCCAGTGGCGTTCTCTGGAAGGTTCTCCAGCAAGCGAGCAGCCGCCGGAAACCCGGTCTCATCGCTGGCCATTAGCACGTTTTTGGCACTAAGTATGCCGCCGCCCGAAGGCCCGAGTACACCTACGATGCGGTCGTCGCGACTGCCGGACATGAGCTTCTGCGCCCATGCAGTTGTCCGCCCGCCTTCATGTACGAAGACATCTGTTACGAGACGGTTGCGCCGATAGTCGATGCTGCGTGTGGTATAGACTGGTCGATGGGGCGCGCCGAGCCCATCCGGCCACTGCACCGATCCATTCGGGGCCAGCCCGGGCCATTCCACAGGATAACCGATTGGAGGCTGCACAAGCCGGAAATGAATGGCGTCATTGCCATGGCGCGACAGATCCTCTCCCTCGAGGGTCACGCGCAGAAACTCAGGACCGAGCGGCCGGACGTCATGGACCCGCACAAAGGTGAAGTTTGGCGGTAGTGTCGTCTGTTCATTGGCATCGGACCAGCGCATCGCTTCGGCCAGCGTCGGCAGCATGTCCTGCATCTGCTGGGTAACGGCGTTCTTCATGACAAAGAGCCAATGCTCGTCAGTTGCCGCCACCATCCCGGCAGCTTCGGCTGTGACGCCCGGGCGCAGGCCAACCAGACCATGGGCAGTCTCGATGGTCACGCGCTGCGGGGCATCCTCGAGCACTCTGAGGCGTGCGATCTGGACCTGCGCCATCAACAGCTCACGCATGGTTGAGAATGTCACACCGGGCAGATCCACCAGCGCTTCATGGGCGTAGACCTGAGATGCCATTTTGCGTCCTTTGTGTATCTGCCACCCGCCAGCGGAGGCCAGGAGCTTGGGTCAAACCCGTGCGGCGGGTCCGGGCCCGCCTCACGGCTTCATCACCACTGGCCCGCGTCTCACCCCACTCCTGGAGACGGGGGCCACCGGTGGCGACGTCAGGAAGCTGCGAAGGTCATACCGGCAACCTCGGCCCAGATTTCATCCCAGACCTTGGTTGCGCGGCCGCGCTGCTTGACGCCTTGTGCCGCCTCGAGATTCGCCATCATTCCTTCTCCCTCAACGATGACGAGGCCGACCATTCCGGTGGCCGCATGCGGCGTGCATTTGTATCCGTAGAACCCCGGAGCAGGGAAACTGACGGAGATTTCCTCATTGATCTTGCCATTCCAGGTCTCGGCCCCGTCAGGCAGCATGCCGTCGATGGAGGCGCTGTTATGACCGCGATCGGTCGGGGCGAAGCGCACCGTGTCTCCGGGTTTGATCACCGTGACCCGCGGAGAGAAGACCATCCGCAACCTGGGGTTCTCCGGATCTTTGTTCAGCATTTCGATGACTGTTTCCGACTGGGCTGTCGCGCGGCTGGACAGGGTCGCAACCGCCGCAGACGCCACAAACACGCGACGCGTCATGCGCAATGTCATGGCATTCTCCTTGTTAGGGTCTTGGGAAAGCGCGGGCGTTGCACAATAAGACATGCGCGGCTGGCAATTGATTTTTAGCAGGACTGCTTCTATTGTCTACTAAAATAGTCAGAAATTTCCGAGGCCCGATATGAGACGCCGACTGACAAGTGCATTTTCTCTGTTCTGCTTGATATTGACCGCTCTGGTGTTACCGGTTCAGGCGCGTCCCAGCCTTGAGATCCCGTCCTCTGAACCCTGTCAGGCAATCCGCTCCGAGGATCTTACGCGGGCGTTGGACGGACATCCTCAGGCGCAGTTCCTCGTCGGACATACTTATGTTGCAGGTCTTTGTGGCCAGGATCACGCGACGGTGTTGCATGGTCTGGACTGGCTTGTCCGGGCTGCGCGCAATGGCGAGCCAAACGCGGCCTATCAACTGGCGAGGATCTACGAAGAAGGGGCGTTGATCGAACCCGCGCCGGAGACCGCTTTTGCTTATTACCGCGCTGCGGCGAAGGCCGGGCATCTGGGCGGTGAACGAGATTATGGGTTGCGGCTCTTAGGGCGCAGCGGCTCTGTGGATGAACTGGAGACAGCCTTCTTGTGGCTGGGCACAGCAGCGTCGAACGGCGATGCCGTCGCAGCAACGGCAATCGGGTTTGTCTATGCCAATGGTCTGCACGGTGTTCCACAGGACCCCTGTCTGGCTCTGGATTGGTATGAGGCCAGCGATCTGATCGGCGCTCCGTTCCCGCTGGATAATCTGCGCGCCGAAGCGCTTGCGGCCATGATTGGTCAGTGCTGACAACTAAGGTCGGCAGGCCGCCATCCATCAGGTCATATCGGCTTTCTGGGCCATGCTGATATGCTTGCGCATGAGTTGTGATGCGCGTTTCAAGGCACCGGCCTGCACGGCATCGAGGATCGCGATATGCTCGGTAAGTGCGGATCGGATCCGCGCACGATCCTGATAGTGCCGATACTCGTTGATCTGCGCCTCGGGGTCTTCGAGGTCCAGAGCGGCGATCAGAAAGCGGTTGCCGCAGAACGATGTCAGTGTGTCGTGCAAACGATTGTTGGCGGCATAAATCCGACCCAGATCAAACTCCGCGGTGAGGCTTTCGAGCAAGGCGGTTTGCTCAATTTTGAGATCAGAGAGGACCTCCGGGTCCGCCGTATAGCCAGGCTCCAGAAAGACCGCCGGTTCGAGAAGAAGGCGGAAGCGAAACAAATCCTCTGCATCGGCCTGTCTGGATTTGAGCAACGGCGCGAATTGCCAGCCATATCCCGGATTCTGGCGCATGATCCCTTCAGACGAGAGCTTGTTCAATGCCTCGAGCAGGGCATGTCGGTCGACCTCGTAGCGGCGCATCAACTCGGCTTCGCTCACCCGGTCGCTCAGGGTGCCGTCGAAATAGGCGTCGATGATCTGGTTGTAGACCCGGCGGGTTGTCTGGGCCGAGGAAGCGGGGGCAATCTGCGGCACATCATCTGCATCCACACGCAGGAAATAGCCCCGCCGTGGCAAGTATTCCGCAACCCCCAGTTCACACAGATATTCCAGCGCCGCACGAACCGGCGTCCGCGAAACCGAGAAGCTCCGGGCAAGGACCGACTCTCTCAGAGGTGCGCCTGCTGCGAGCTCCTGGCTTGTGACGATCTCGAGCACCCGCGCTGCAATCTGTCGTTGCAGGTTGGACACGGGATCGGGTTGATTTTCTACGGTTTTCATAGGTTCAAGATAGGATTTTGGCGGGTTTTAAACAAGTTCGACCCCGCGTGTTTTCGATTTGCAGTAGACCTTTCCTTTTGTCTTTCTATAAGTAAAAAGCACTTTGGAGGGCTTGCCCCATGCAAGAAACCGGCTCGTCCGATTCCGGGGCTCCGCGCCTTGGATATTACGATAAGGGACATACCCCTTTTTACGCGCTGCAGAGTGAGCCGCGCCTGAGTTACTGTCTCTATGTCCCCAAAGACTACGCGGTCAAAGGCGATCAGACATACCCGCTGGTTGTCCTGATGCATGGCACGGAGCGGGGGGCAGCACTCTATCGGGATCACGCGGCCGGCTTTGCCGAGATGCATCAGGTGATCGTGCTCGCGCCCCTGTTTCCCTGCAATCTGCTTTTTGTTGGGGATACCGAGAACTACAAGCTGCTGCGCGCGGGGGATCTGCGGTTTGATCTTGCCCTTTTGTCGATGGTTGATGAAGTGGCGTCCCGATACCGGCTGGCGTCCGATCGGTTCTATTTGCATGGGTTTTCGGGCGGAGGGCATTTCGCGCACCGGTTCCTCTATGCGCATCCTACGCGCTTGCGAGCCGTCTCAATTGGCGCACCGGGCGTGGTGACCCTGTGCGACCCGGCGCTGACGTTTCCTCTCGGGCTCAAGGGAATGGCAGAATTTCTCGGGGATCCGGTCTACCCGGAAAACCTGTCGAAGATCCCGGTGCAATGCGTGGTCGGAACTGCGGATACAGACACCTGGGAGATCACGGTCGAAGAAAATGAGATCTATTGGACCCCCGGTATCAACGAGACGGGTCGCACGCGCATCGACCGACTGCGCAGTCTGGCCGGCTCGCTGGAGGCCGCGGGTTGTGCCGTTCGCTTTGATCTGGTCGAGGGCGCGGGGCATGACGAGACCCAGATCGCGCAAACCGTCGCGCAGTTCTTCGCTGATGAGCTGGCAAAGGAGACGCGGCGTTGAGCGCGCCCACGACCTTTCCCTATTACGAGGTCGAAGGCGACGCGGAGGCGATTGGCTTGGCCTACGGGCGCAAGGCCATGGACCGCCTGGGCACCAGTCTTGAGATCTACCGCTCGGTCCTGCGGGATGCCGGGCTCTCCTGGGATGAGGCGCTGCAGGCCGCAAACCGGTTTATCAGCGGGCTCGACAGGTTTGATCGCGATCAGGCGACCGAGCTGCGCGCCATTGCCCGCGGGGCAGGGGTCCGACCGCAAGAGGTCATGATCATCAATGCCCGAACGGATATCCTTTATGGGGCGCCGCAGCCTCCGGCGCTGTTGGATGATGGCTGTACCGGCGCGATTGCCATGCCCGAAGTGACCGCAGACGGACATTTGATTCACGGCCAGAACTGGGACTGGCGGGCCGACTGCAAAAACTCCGTGGTTATCGTGCAGCGCCGCCCGGAAGTGGGACCCGCCAGCCTGAACCTTTTCGAGGCGGGCACGCTCACCCGCTGCGGCTTGAACAGCGACGGGATTGCGATGACCGCGAATTTCCTGCGCTGCGATCATGATCCGGGGCAGGGCGGGGTGCCATCGCCCTTTCTACGGCGCCAGGCCTTGTCAGCCTCCACATTCGCGGATGCCGTTGAGCGTTTGATGACCGGCCCGCGCAGCTTTTCGAACAACATCATGCTTTCAGACGCGATCGGTGTTGCCATCAATCTCGAGACGACCCCACGCGAATACTACTGGACAAAGGCGGAGGATGGGCTGCTCGTGCATGCCAACCATTTCACGTCTGTCGCCGGACAGGCCCGGGTGTTCGACACCGGTTTGATGCTATCGGCGGATACGCTTTATCGCGAGGACAGGGTTCGAGCGGCGCTGGTCGCCGCGCATGGGGCGATTGATGTGACAACCATGCTCGACGCCCTCGCCGACGAGTTCGGTGCGCCTTACGCGGTGAATTCGGCCCCAGTCGCGCGCAATTCTCATGGGGATGATACAGCAACTGTGGCGAGTATCGTCATGGATGTTACTGCTCGAGAGATGACCGTGGTGCCGACGCCTTACGATCCCCGTTCGCAGGCGGTAACCTACCAACTGGAAGCGTGATCCGCCCGTCGGGTCCACCGGGTTTATCCTTGGCAAGGAGGCTTTAGAGATCCGCGATATCGTTATTTTGAACGGTCGGCTGATCACCTTCGACGGGCCGGACGCCGAGGCCATGGCACTCTCCGGAGGTCGGATCGTGGCCGTTGGGCGCAATACCGATATGGCCGGGTTCCTGCACGATGCGCGGGTCATCGACGCTCAGGGCGGGACGGTCCTTCCCGGGTTCATCGATAGTCATGTTCATCTCTTTCAGGGGGCGGTTGAGGCGGGCTGGCTGCATTTGCATGGGCTGCGCAATAAGGCAGAGATTGCTGCGGCTGTGCGTGGCTATGCCAATGCTCATCCTGATTTGACGCTTGTTTTTGCCATCGGGTTGGGCTGGTCGGCGATTGATGGTGCAGAGCCGGATCGGCACCATCTGGACGATATTCTGCCTGACCGTCCCTTTGCGGCGATGAATGCCGATCATCACACGGTTTGGGCCAACACGGCCGCGCTGCGTGCTGCGGGTCTCTGGCAAACACAGACCTGCCCGGACGGCGCCGAGATCGTGCGGGATGAGTCCGGTCTGCCCACGGGGCTTTTGGTTGAGGTCGGTGCTTTCGCGCCGCTTTTGAAACTGACACCGAGCGGCGGGCGCGAGCTGGCGGGGTATGAAACCGGACGCGACCCCGTTCCGCGTCCTGCCCCAGATGCTCGCGAGATCGACAAGGCGCTGATGTTGCAAGCCTTGCGAAGCTGTGCGGCGCAGGGGATCACCGGGCTGCACAACATGGATGGCAATCTGTATCAGCTCGAACTTCTGGCCGAGTTGGAAGAGGAAGGCGTTCTGCCTTGCCGGATCGAGGTGCCGCTGCACTTCAAACCCGGTGACAACCTCGAT
Source organism: Pseudomonadota bacterium (assembly GCA_038746545.1). Classification (GTDB taxonomy): domain Bacteria; phylum Pseudomonadota; class Alphaproteobacteria; order Rhodobacterales; family Rhodobacteraceae; genus Dinoroseobacter. The sequence goes on along the minus strand of JBCDKN010000013.1, from coordinate 70,088 downwards.
CGTATTGCCGAGGCCGAAGATATGCGCACGCGCTTTTGCTCGGACATGGTCTGGAGCAACAGGGTCAAGATGTTCATGGACGGTGTCGTTGAGACGCGCACCGGCGTCATGATCCGGCCCTATCTGGATACGGGTACTCATGGCGTTCCGCTGTTTGATGCGGCGGAGTTCGCCGAGATCTGCTGCCGCGCAGATGCGGCGAACCTGCAGATCGCGGTGCATGCGGTGGGCGATGGGGCGGTGCGACGGGTGCTCGACGGCTACGAGGCTGCGCGGCGCGCCAATGGCCCGCGCGACAGCAGGCACAGGGTCGAACATATTGAGTTTCTGCATCCCGAGGATTTGCCCCGCTTCCGCGCGCTCGGTGCTGTGGCTTCCATGCAACCAACCCACGGTCCGGGCGGAGGGCTTTTTGACTACGGGCGCCCTGAAGACAGCCTCTTTCGTGCCGAAGAACTCGCCTGGTCATTTCCCGTGCGACGGTTGTGGGAGGCGGGGGTGCCGCTCGTGCTGAACACGGATTGGCCTGTTGTTCCGAAAGACGTGGTGCAAACACTCAAGGCGGCGGTTGCGGGACCCGCGCTGCCCGCGCCCTGGCATGACAATCGAGTACCCCTGCGCGCAGCTCTGGCCGCTTATACGCGGGATGCCGCCTGGATCGAATTCAACGGCCACTGCAAGGGACGGCTTCGACCGGGTTTTCTAGCGGATGTGGTTGTGATGGACCGGGATCTCGACGCGTTGGACGGGGCAGAGCTACACACAGCTTCGGCCATCTGCACCATTCTCGGCGGACATGTCGTCCACGACACGGGTGTCTGATCGAAACACAAAGGGCCCGGTCCCGAGGGACGCAACCGGGCCCTTTGCAGCACTGTCGGATCAGAATGTCATGACAGCGCTCAGGCGGAAAGACCGACCCGGCTCGTAGAGCGGCACGACTTCGCCCACGAACTCCTGACCATAGGTCGCGCGAGCTGCGTATTGCTGATCGAAGAGGTTGTTAACCTCGGCCCGGAGGGTCAGGTTGCTCAACTGCGACGGCACATATTCAACAAAGGCGTTCACAACCGTGTAGCCGGGAAGTTCCGGGCCCTTGCCGCCCGTGTCGAAGTCATAAGTGTCGTCATAGTCGAATGCGACCTGTGCGTCGCCACCGACCAGTAGGCCATTGTCAAACTGATGAGCGGCCTGAAAGGTCAGGAAATCCCCCATGGGCATGGTCAGATAGTTGCCCGTGAAAGAGTCCGCCGTGCGCCCGTCGAGTTCCGTGTCAATACTCGCAAACCCAGCGCGGAAAAAGCCGCCATCCCAATAGGTTGTAACGCCAATCTCAAAGCCTTGAGAGTCAAGATCTACGGTTTCAGAGGGGCCAACCCGGTAGTTCGGAGCACGAGCATCCGTGATCTCGGTCTTGAACAGTTTGCCATCGAGAACCCAGTCGCCAACGTCGTAGCGCGCCGCGAGATAGAAGTTCTCGGAGGTGACCTCTTCAATTTTGTCGCCTGCATAGCTCCATGCCGGATTTAGAATGTAGTTTTCGGCCAGCTCGATACCGCCCCAGACATTTGAGTAACCGGCACTGATCCGCAGGTTGTCGGTCAGGTCATATTCACCCGCGATATTGCCGGAGAGACCGTTCTCGCGTTGCGAAGACCTGTCAACGCCCTCGAAGTGCTGGAAGTCTGCGCGAAGACCAAAAGACAGGCGGGCTTCGTTCGACAGGGTCATACGCGCCTGTGCGAAGATACCGATATTGTCGAGCTTTTCCTCCGCTTCTTCGTTGAAGCTCGCATCCTCGAGCGAGCGGTAGTCTATGTCCGCGCGATCCGAGAAGAAATCGACACCAGCGTTGATGCTGCCCCAATCCAGACCGAACCGGTTCGAGATCTCGCCATTCACGCTGGAAGTTTCGCCAAAGATCGTTTGCTGGGTCGACAAGTCGCTTTCGTCGTTGAAGAGCTCTGTGGTGCTATAGGCCAGACGGATCGTCGGGTCCCACCACCCATCGGGCGACGCCTCGGTATAGGTAAACACTACGTTGGTGCGTTCCAGATCGTAGGGTCGTGTCTCCGGAACCGGACGACCACCAACAATCGCGCCGATATTGGCACGGTAGGGGCGGCTCTCATCATCATTGACACGGTCAAAGGACAATTCGAACCGGCTGCCGCTGTCGGTTTGGTAGGCGACCTTGGCCAGACCGCTGATCACATTCGTGGCCGTACCGATCAGTTCGTCACCATTGCCGTCCTCACGCAGGTCGCCATCGGCGTATTTGAGAAAAGCCAGATACTCGAAACCGTCCTGCGCCCCGAAGAGGCTGAGCGAGTTCGAAAAAATGTCCCCGTTGGTTTCGTATTCCAGTTTGTACTGGCCGCCGAAAGTGTCGCCTGGTTCCAGAAGATCCGCGGCATCCTTGGTTTCATAGGCCAGAGCACCGGCCAGGGCACCGGGGCCCGCATCGGCGGAGGCCACGCCGGGATCAACGCGCACGGCTTTCAGAAGCGCAGGGTCGATCAGCGTGGTCGTATTGTGGTGGAAGATCTTGTTGTTCTGCCGCGCGCCATCAATGGAGATCGCCAGATTGTTTTCTTCGATCCCGTTCACATAGACCTTTTGCGACATGGGGATCGAACTGCCGACGGAGATCGTGGGCTCTGCGACGAACAGCTCTGACAGATCGGCGGGGTTACTCAGGGCAATCCCTTCACTTGTCACATCGATCCCGTCCTCTTCGAGGCTCGAGTTCTTGGGTTGCGAAACGATGATTGTGCTCAGGAGGACGTCCTCATCCTGAGCAACTGCGGCCAGAGGCGTCACGCTCGCCGCCAGCCACAGGCAAATTTGGGTAACCTTCATACTCCAGCTCCCTTGGTGGTCGTTACTAGGTGGCTGGAGTGTGGGTATGGCTTCCTATCGGAGGAGGGCTATCAGGCCAAAAAGTGTCTTTCAATAACAAAAGTACAATTCAGCCGAGGCCCTCGGTTGACTTTCGGGTGGGGGCGACCCAAACGTACCGCCAAACGCTCAGCCAAAGACGGACAGCCAGGCGACCACAAGGGATTTGCGCCATGCTTCGTCTTTTCTCACTTCTTGCCCTGCTCACTGCTGCTCCGGCGCTGGCCGAAACGGTAAAGATCGACACCTATCGCGGGCCCGCCGAACTCTCTGCAATGCCCGAGACGATCGCGGTCTTCGATGTCTCAGCGCTCGACAGTCTCGTCGCGCTTGGCATTACGCCGGATGCGGTGATTGACCCTGTCTATGTTGACTATCTGGCCGGTGTTACGGCGGATGCAGTGAGGGTTGGGACGCTGTTTGAACCGGATTACGAGGCGGTTGCCGCCCTTGGCCCGGATCTGATCATTGCCGGAGGGCGGTCCTATGATGCGGTGCCGGATCTCGCGAAGCTTGCGCCGACCATCGATATGACTGTCTGGGAGGACACGGTGGGTCAAGGCCTCGATCGGCTTGCCGCCTATGGTGAAATCTTCGGCAAGCAGACCGAAGCCGCAGCGTTGACGGCCGCGTTTCAGGAGAAGCTGGCTGCGACAAAGCGCGCGGTCGAAGGCGAGGGCAGCGCGCTGATCGTGATGACCGTGGGGCCCAAAGTCTCGGCTTATGGCGCAGCGGGCCGGTTTGGCTGGCTCCATTCCGCGACCGGTCTGCCCGAGGCTGTGGTGGATGTGGAGAGCGCGACCCATGGCGAGGCAATCAGTTTCGAGTTTATCCGGGATGCGGATCCGGATATTCTGATCGTCGTCGACCGTCTCGCGGCCATTGGTCAGGATGGCGAAAGCGCTGCGGCAACCCTCGACAACGCGCTGGTGCGGGAAACCAAGGCCTGGGCATCTGACAAGGTCATCTATCTCGACAGCGCCGCACTCTACATTGCGGGTGGCGGAATCCAGTCCATGAACCGTATCCTCGACAGCATCATCGCAAAATTCCCGGAGTCCTGAGGCGTGCCACGACCCACCCGCGCCGGCCTGATCGGGGCGGGCGGACTTTTCTTGTTGTCCGGCGTGTCAGTCTTTGTCGGAGTGATCGATCTCGGCCCGGGTGAGTTGCTGCGCGACCCCGAGGCGCTTCGTCTGATGAGTGTCAGTCGGCTTCCTCGAACCCTTGCCGCCCTGATCGCCGGAGCGGTGCTTGCCGTCGCGGGTACCATCATGCAGGCGATTGTGCGCAATCGCTTTGTGGAACCCATGACCACCGGAACGGGGCAGGGAGCGGCACTGGGCATTTTGCTGGCCAGTTTCTTGATCCCTGGCGCACCGCTGATCCTGCGGATGGGGTTCGCGGCGGCAACCGCGCTTCTGGCGACAATGGGCTTTCTCGCGCTAGTGCGGCGTTTGCCCACCACGCAGCCCATGCTCGTGCCACTGGTCGGGCTGGTCTATGGAGGGCTGCTTGGCGCGGGTGTCACACTGATCGGGTATCAGTTCGACATGCTGCAATATGTCGAGATCTGGATGACCGGAGAGTTCTCGGGGGTTTTGCAAGGCCGCTATGAGTTGCTCTGGCTCGCGGCTCTGGCCGCGGCGGGGATCTATGTCATTGCCGATCAGATGGCGATTGTTGGCATGGGGCGCACGGTTTCGGTGGGGTTAGGTTTGAACTATCGACAGATCATGGCACTTGGCCTGCTATCTCTGTCGCTGGTTACCGCGCTCACGGTTGTGACAGTCGGCGTCATCCCGTTTGTCGGGCTTGTGGTTCCGAACATCGTTGCGCGGCGGTATGGCGACAACCTGCGTCGCACATTGCCACTGGTCGCCCTCCTCGGCGCGGGACTGGTGCTGTTATCCGATATTCTGGGCCGACTGGTGCGGTTCCCCTTCGAGGTCCCAGTGGGTACGATCTTCGGGATTATCGGCGCGGTCTTCTTTCTGGTGCTGCTCTATACGCAGCGGCGCCATGCATACTAGAACGCTGCTGGCCCTGAGCCTCCTGCTGGTGCTGAGTTGCGTGGCGTACATGACCCTCGGCGTCAAAGCGGGTTGGGCGTTCATCCTGCCGTTTCGGGGCACAAAACTAGTGGCCCTTCTGACCGTGGCGGTCTCGATCAGCACGGCGACTGTTCTGTTTCAGGCGATCACCCATAACCGGATCCTGACCCCGTCAATCATGGGGTTCGATGCGCTCTATGTCTTGCTGCTGACCGGAGCGGTCTATGGGTTGGGGGGCTTTGCCGTTGCGGATCTCCCGCCGCTTCTGGTCTTTGCAGTCACGGCCGGGATCATGGTCGGCGCATCGCTGATGCTCTTTGGGACGCTGCTGTTGAGCAAGGGACAGGACCTGATCGTGATGATTCTGACCGGCGTGATCTTTGGCACGCTGTTTCGTGCGCTCACAAGTTTCATGCAGCGCCTTATCGATCCGAACGAATTCTCGGTCGTTCAGGTGGCAAGCTATGCAAGGTTCAACGATATCGAGACCGAGATCCTCTGGCCCGCCGGCGCGGTCATGGCGGTTGCGCTGATTGCTGCATGGCGAATGCGCTACCGGTTGGATGTGCTGATGCTTGGACGCGAGACCGCGATCAATCTCGGCGAGCAGCCGCGGACCCGCTACCTGCAGGTATTGGTGATCATCGCGGTGCTGGTCTCGGTCTCGACCGCGCTTGTCGGGCCAGTGGCCTTGCTGGGGCTGCTGGTCGTGGCGCTGGCTCATGTGGTCACACCCACGCCCCATCACGCGATCCTGTTGCCATCGGCGGCGCTGATTTCGGCCATCACGCTCGTGGGCGGTCAAACGGTGATGGAGCGCGTTCTGCATCTGACGACCCCGCTCGCGGTTATCGTGGATGTGCTTGGGGGTATGGTGTTTCTGTTTCTGGTTCTGAGAGGGCTGCGCGCATGATTTCCATCTCTGGTCTCAGCCATCGAGTGGGTGCGAAACCCATCCTGAAGGACATCACGCTCGACATTGCACCGGGCGGTGTGACGGCGCTGGTTGGTGCCAATGGAGCGGGCAAGTCCACATTGCTCAACCTTGTTGCGCGGCTGATCCCGCTGCAGACTGGGCGGATCACGGTCAGTGGTCTGGATGTCGCTCGGACGCCGGGGCGCAAGCTGGCGCGGACCATGGCGATCCTGCCTCAAAGCCAGGAAACAGCGCCAATGCTCACCGTGGCCGAGCTGGTAAGCTTTGGCCGCTACCCTCACCATCAGGGCCGCCCAGGGCGCGCGGACCTCGCTGCGATTGCCGAAGCACTCAGGACGCTGGAGCTGGAGGAGATGGCGGACCGCCCGCTCCAGAGCCTGTCGGGCGGGCAGCGCCAGCGTGCCTATCTGGCAATGATCTTCGCGCAGGAGACCGAGTACATGTTGCTCGATGAACCGCTCAACAATCTCGACATTGCCGCGAGCCGCTCATTGATGAAAACCCTGCGCTGGATGGCTGAAGAGCATGGCCGCACAGTCGTGATCGTTCTGCACGACATCAACTATGCCAGCATTTACGCAGATCAGATGGTCACCCTCACGCAAGGGCGGCTTGGCCCGTGCGGCGCACCGCGAGAGATCCTGTCCGAGCAGCTGTTGCGAGACGTGTTCGGAACAGATGCCCGTGTGATTGAGGATGGCGACGAGATCCTCGTCAAGGTGTGATCGCCGCCATCGCAGACCTAGAAGTCAACCTGCGCAAACACACCGAATTCGCGGGGTGCACCCGGAGTGACGCGCGTTGCGGATTTGAACAGAGTATAATCTTCGTCCAGCGCATTGTTCACATAGCCAGTGATCACCATCCCGTTCTCCAGGGTCTTGGACAGCCGGAGGTTTGTCAGCCAATAGGCGTCGTTCTTGTCATCAGCGTCGTTCTCGACATTGGAAAAGGTACTGCCGGTGTACGTTAGGTCACCGCCGAGGCTCCAGCCGTTGCCAAAGAAATAACTGGCCCCGATCGCCGCTGTCCACTCGGGGGCATAGATGAAACTGTTGCCCGAAAGATCGCCCAGAGACGACTCAAACTCGGTAAAACGGGTGTTTACGTAGCCTAGGCTTGCAAAGAGATCGAGATTGTCGATCTGTGCAGAACGGACTTCCAGTTCTGCGCCCCATAGGCGGCTTTCCCCGGAATTGGTGATGATGAAGTCGTTCGGATTGTCGCTTTGCGCGACGGTGACCTGCTGATCTTTCCATTTGGTGTAGAAGAGGTTGGCATTAACAACCAGATTTCCGTCATCCCATTCAGATCGATACGCGAGTTCGAAGTTATCCGTGAACTCGGGATCGAAGGTATAGGTTTCGAACGGCGCAGCCCCGAGATTGGTGCGGCGCCCTCCTGCCCGGTAGCCTTGCTGATATGTGAAGCCAAGGCTCTGGAAGGCATCGATATCGTACACAAACCCAAGCTTGAAGAGAAACGCGTCGAAATCGGTCTCGGTCGGCGGTTCCACCTCTTGTGGGATCGGGATTGGGTCCGGACCTGCGCCTATGATGAAACCTTCGCCGCCAAAGGTCGAGCGGATCTCTTCGACATCATATCGGGCACCCAAAATCACCGAAAAATCTGGGCTGAGATCATACTCGATTTCGCCGAAGACGGCTGTGTTCTTTGTCTCGGAGGTGTTCAGGGCTTCGATGACGATTTGCGCGCCGTCGGGAACCGGGAAAGGCAATGGTAACAGGGAGGCCGGTGCGGTCCCCGTCGCGACCGAGTTTTCGTCAATCTCGGTGTAGAAAAGGCCCACAACTGCATCCAGACGTTCGGTCTGGTACCGCAACCGGATCTCCTGCTCGATGGCGCGGTTGTCCGCATCGCGTTGCAATCGACCTCCGTTGAAGGAGGTGCCATCGGGATCAAAGGCGAAGACCGTGTCGAGAAAGGTGAGATTGCTGGAGGCCTCCAGTGTCAGCTGATCCGTCAGTGCATAGGACAGATCGATGCTAAGCGCGTCCAGATCCTTCTCGCGTCCGCCCGCTTCATCCACATCCACGATCCGATCAGGAAAGGTCGCACGGTCAACTTCTTCCAATGGGGCGGTTTCGTCGACTTTGGAGTATTTCAGGATCGCGCTGAAATCGGGCGTCGGGTCCCAGCGCAGGCCGAGGCGCAGGGTCTGACGCTCGATTTCACCCGCGTCGCTCTCCGTTGCGCTGGGATAGTCAACAAAGCCATCTGACTTGAACTGCTCCGCAGAGAAACGCAGGGCGAGCGTATCCTCTATAAGGGGTGTGTTCAGTGCAATCGCGGCCTGTCCGGTTTCGCCGTTTGACAAACCAATCCTGGCTTTGCCCTCCTGTGCATAGACCGGGTCGTTCGAGCGGATGGTTACCGAGCCCGCGAGCGCGTTGCGCCCGGTCTGGGTCGATTGCGGCCCTCGCAGGATCTCGATCTGGTTTAGATCCCAGGTCGAATAGGTGGACACATTCTGATCCGAGAAGTTCGACACCCGCGCGCCGTCGATGGTCGTTGTCACGGTCTGCCCTCTGCCGGTGTTTGAGGGACCTGAGGACGTGATCCCCCGGATTGCGAAGTTGAACCCGTTGGATGAGGCATTGGCCGTTCGGTTGAATACCTCTTGGACATCGGTATCGCCGCGCGTCTCTAGTGCGGTGCCCGATATGATTGCGGCGCTGGTCTGGCTGTCCTGGAGGCTGCGTTCGATCAATTCGCCAGTGATCAGAATGGTCGGAAGGGCAAAGGCCTCCTCGCGACCGAACTCATCCGGGTTGGCATTTTGTGAAACGACGACACCGTTCTCGCCCGCTCGGCGCATCCGTAGTTCCGTGCCGCTCAAAAGCTGTGCCAGCGCTTCGATAGGAGCCATCGGCCCTCGCACGGCGACACTTTGCTTGCCCGCAACGGCGTCAGCGCTCGCGGCAATGTCTAGGCCGGTCTCCATCCCCAACTCCGTGATCGCATCTGCCAGCGGCTGAGCAGGCACATCGATAGGTTGGGAGATTTCTGCCGTGGCGAGGCTGGGGGCTAAAGCCGCGAGCGAGCAGATCAAGGCCGTGGAGCGTCGTAAATCTCTGTAATGCATAAAATCCCTTGAGCGCGTCCATGCGCTTCCGTTTGTCTGTTTCACCTTCCAAACGGCTGCGGATCCGCAATCTTTAGTTTTTTGTTTAGAAATCTGAATCAGCGCCGCAAAATCGTGCCAATTCCCGGGATGCGCAGAGCGGTCGCACCGGTCAGTTCGACCAGTAGCGCCAGAGATCCTGTGGGGTCTCCGAGGTCGAACGTGCCGACGATCGGCTCTCGACCCAGGTCCGATCCAAGGACGATCACGCTCCCCGGCAACCGCCGGCCAAGGATTTCCGCGATCTCGCTGAGCGGCATGACATCGGCGACAAGCTGATCGCGACGCCAGCTCACGCTTGTCTCAACCGTTACCTGCGCCACCTCGGGCTGGGCATCGCCGAACCAACGAAACTGGTCTCCTGGCGAGAGCCGCCAGGCCTGATCGCGGAGCGTGACTTCAACCGAGCCCTCGGTCACGGTGACCTGTCCGCCATTGCCCAGGTATCCAACCTCAAAGGCAGTGCCCGTGACGTCCACGCGCAGTGCGCCTGCGGTGACCACGAAAGGGCGTCCTGTCGTTTCAACGTCAAAAAAGGCAGCGCCTCGCATCACCGTTACGGCTCGTGCGCCTTCATCGGTGTCGTCAATCAGTGCGCTTTCCGCGTCGAGGACCACCCTATCGCCCGAGGCGAGAGCAGCTGTCCGCGTGGTCACCCCGGTCGCGAGATCCGCAGTCAGCGCGATGCGGAGCGGGTCGTAGGCGACCACGCCTCCCGCGGTCAGTCCCATCGCCACAAGCAGAACCGGGACGATGTTCCGGTTCGGACCTGGCCGGGTTTCAGTGATTTGCCACGCGCGCAGCATCTTGGCATAGGCCGCGCGAGCCTCCGGACCGCGCGCAAGAAATCGATCTCGCTCGGCCTGAAGATCGGTATCCTCAGGGGCATCCCGCAGGCGCAGAAAGATCGCGGTTGCTTCGCGGATAAGGTCGGATTCGTGCGGCTCTTGCATCAGGTCATGGTATCCGTTGCGATACGTCTCTACAGACCAAACGCACGCCATCGGGAAAACTTGAGGGCGTTACACGTCAATCGCGCTCACAATGCGGAGAACCGCGTCGGAGACAAGCTGGCTGACGCGAGATTCCGACACGCCCATCTTGCGCCCGGCCTCCTTGAGGGTCAGCCCCTCGACCCGGCTGTACCGAAAGGCCAGCAAGGTTCGAGGGGGGAGCTCCTCCAGCGCCTTGATGACCAGGCTCAATTGTTGCTTTCCGTCGAGGATCCGCTCGGCATCCAAGGGGCTCTCTTGCAGAATGCGATGGGCTTCGAGGGTTTCGAACTCGACCCGCCGCCGCCGATGCCAGTCGATGGCGAGGTTCTTGACGATGCGCAACAGGATGGGGCGTGCTTGATCGGGGCGGTAGTCGCGCGCATTCCAGCGCAGCCAGCAATCCTGAACCAGATCCTCGGCCACATGCGGGCTTCCGACAATCGCACAGGCCGCCGCGAGCAGATCACGTTGCTCGTGGAGATAGACGTCAAGTTTCTGTTGCGTGCCTGTGTCAGCCACCAGTCGCGCCCCTGTTTGATAGGTCCATGTCTGGCTGGGCGCGGGCGCGCTTGCTGGACTGGCGAGACGATAGACGGGAGCCTTCGTGATGGTCAATCGGGGGCGCTGATCCGTCTGTCCCGGCGTGACCGGTTTATGACAGGCTTGTCTGTGATGCGACCAAATAGCCGACTAAAATAGTCAAGAAATGTTTGAGATCTGCGCCAGCTCATGGTTTTATGCCGCCCAGAAGCCACGTGGCCGCGCAGCCGATTTTTCTGCCCCCTGTACGGAGACGACCATGGCGAATGACTTTCAGTGGCTTTTGGCGATGCACGAGACGGCATCGCGGTTCGGTGACGGCCTGAAACCTGAGCTTGAGGCTTTGCTGCGCTCGGATCTTGCGGCCCATGGGGCGGAGGTGACGCCACTGCCGCGTCCTCAGATCTCTTCGGGACCTGCGCATCAACCGGCCAGTGCCGACCGCCTGGAGGAAGCCGGTATCCCGTCCATCGCGCCGGGCACGTCCTTGCGGGATGCACTGGTGCATGCTCGAAGCGAGAGCGCCTCGGCCACGTCGAGACGGACGCCGCGTTCCACGGGGCGCTAAGTCGACGAAACGGGAGGAGGGGCCCATGGGATTGGCATTCGACCAACATGTGGCGGCGGTTCACAAAGCGGTGGCCGCCCCATCCGCGGCAGCGCAGTCGCGGCTCATGGCCTCGTGGCAACGTTCGATCGGGGTACACAAGCTCGATCCGGGGCGTCAGCATCGCCCCTACCGCCTGACGGCAGCAGAGTTGCGTAATCGCTGTGCGGCGGATGCGGCGATGATCCGGGCAGCGGCGCCCATTCTCGATCATCTGTTCAAGGCGCTGCGCCTGTCGGGCTGTGCGTTGTTTCTCGCGGATCGGGGGGGCTGCGTGCTCGATCTGCGGGCTGAGTTGGGGGATCAGGCGGATCTGTCCGCCTGCAATTTGGTGCCCGGAGCCGACTGGAGCGAGGCGGCCGAGGGCACCAATGGCATCGGGACATGCGCTACAGATGGGCGCGCTATCACTGTAGAGCAGGGCGCACATTTCTCCGCACGCAACATCCGGATGACCTGTATCGGTGCGCCGATTTTCGGGCCGCAAGGGGAGCTCGCGGGCGTGCTGGATGCGTCATCGGCGCGGCAGGATCATGCGGCTTGCCTCAACGGTCTGATCGCTGAAACCGTGACGCAAGCGGCCCGGAGCATAGAGGCCGAGCTATTCCGCGAGGCCCATCCGACTGCCCGGATTGTCATGTTGGAGGGGTGGGTGCTGGGCGCTTCTGGGCTTATGGCGGTGGATCAGGACGACGTGGTGATCGGCGCAACACATGCCGCGCGCAAGTCCCTCGGCCTGCGTGCTGACACGGTTTTTTCGCCGATACCTGCCGCGGATCTCCTAGGGCGGACAGATTCCCATGCAGGGTTTGACAGGGCGGAATATGCCGCAATGAAGCGGGCGCTGTTGCGAGCGAATGGCAATGTCAGCGCCGCCGCGCGCGCACTTGGGATAGGACGGGCAACGCTTTATCGCCGGATGGGCCGCACGGGCCTGATTGGCGCCGATCTGGCGGTCCGCCCGGAGTGACTGCGCGCGTCGTGCGCCCGCGTGGCTTTCGCCCTGTCAGCCCTGAGTGCTGCGCAGGCGCGAGGGTGGAAAGCCGAACTCCCGAATAAAAGCAGACGTGAAATTCGTAGGGCTGTTGTAACCTGCGGCCTGAGCGGCTTGTGCGATGCAAAGATCCCCGCTCTGGAGCGCTTGATACGCGGTCTCCAGGAGGAGCCGTCTCTGGTGTCCGATCACCGTCATGCCGAAGGCCGTGCGATATGCCCTCTGTAACGCGCTCACCGAATAGCCCGTTGCAGCCGCGATATGCGCGAGGTTCGGACGCTCGGTCGCGGTTTGCTCCACATAGCTGCGGGCTGCGGCAAGCCGGGCCGGGATCGTGCCGGTATCTTCGATCTCGAGATGCGCGAGCAGGGCGTCCAAGGCCTCCACGGCAAGCCGCGAGGACATCATGCGGGCCCGCAAATCCGTCTGCGCCCGCCCGTCCAGCACTTTATGGGCGGCATTTGCGAATTCCATGCTCGGTTGCCAGTGCGTAAGCTCCGTGTGCCGGTCAAGAAACCCGTTGCTGCCAGAGCGCCAAACTTCGTCAAAGAACGACAGCGGTGTTCGGATCTGAACCTTGGACAAAGGGTCGTTCAGGCGGGTGCGGCGGGTGACCGAAACCGGCTTGAGATTGACCCAGGCCACTGCGACAGGACCGTCGGAGGCATCAAAGCAATAGGCCGCTCCGTCGAGCGCAAATTCCAGCTTGCCCTCCAGCACAATCGTCACCACCAGCCCGGGCTGCGCCATGAAACTGGTCTCGAACTCGACATCCGGGTCGATCACGGCGCAATGCACAGTCTGTCCATCGCCGATATCGCTGATCCCGAACTTTCCGGAAAAACAGGCCTCCCCATCGGGGACCCCCAGCGTCATCCGGTGCTGGGACACGAAAGGCGCAGACACGTCCTTCATCGCGGCAAAACCGACAGCGCCGGTTTTCTGTCGACCGAGCGCATTTTGCATCAGGAATTGGCGATTTCGCATTGATCCGCGCCTTCAGAAAAGCTCGCCCAATATAGTATGCCGACAAAAATAGTCAAGAATTAGCTGCGTGTGCAGAAACCCTAGGAGATCAGTGCGATGTCGTTACGTGGAGCCTTGTTGTCGAGTGTGGTGATTGTGGCGGGATTGCCCGCAACCGCGCAGGATCAGGAGAGTTTTTCTTTGGATACCATCCTCGTTGAGGGCTCCGAAGGTGTCGTCACCGAAGACACGGGCTCTTTCGCGACAAACAGAGCGACGGTTGGCGGCCGTCAGCCGGTGGATGTCCGTGACGTCCCGCAATCCATAACGGTGATCACCGATGCCCGGATCAAGGATGCCGAGGCGCGTTCCCTCGAGGAGGCGTCCTACCTTATTCCCAATCTCAGCGTTGCGCTCGGGGATCCGTTTACCGGCTCGCTCTATTCCCGTGGCTACGAGGTCTTTACCTACAATATCGACGGCGCGCCGCGGCCATTTCTGAGCATCTATGGCACAGCTCCGGATCTTGTCTTCTTCGACCGGGTTGAGCTGCTCTCGGGACCGTCCGGGGTGTATCAGGGGACAGGCGAGCCTGTGGGCACAATCAACCTCGTGCGCAAGCGTCCGACCGACACGGCGCAAGGCAACGCGTATCTGTCTTTTGGATCCTTCGACAACCAGCGGGGCGAGTTTGACTACTCTACGCCGCTCAACGCTGCCGGCACCGTCCGTGCGCGGGTGATTGGTTACGCGGAGCACCAGGGTTCCTTCGTGGATGTGGTCGAGAATGACCAGTCCGGACTGTCGGCCACGGTAGACATCGATGTGAACGATGCGCTGACCCTGTCCTTCGGGGTGATCGCCGAGAGTCAGGATGCCAAGCGCTTCTCTGGCTTGCCGACTTTAACCGACGGAACCCTGCTGGACGTACCGCGCGAGACGTTCATCGGGGCCGATTGGAACGACTTCGAAAGCGATAGCACGGACATCTTCGCCGAAGCACAATACCAGACCGCGAATGGCGGGGTGTTCCAACTGACCACCCGGCGCTACGCACGAGATGTCAGTATCCAGAGTTTCCTTGGAAATTCCGGCGTTGATCCTGTGACCGGCGCCTTTGAGACGCTAACCTTCGCACGGGAATATGAGGAAGTCGCTGAATTCGTGGATGTGAATTACACGTCCCCCTTTGCCGTCTATGGGGTCGGAGGCGAGTTCACGATCGGGGCTGACTATCGCAGAACCCAACAGGATACGCTGCAAAACTTCGACTTCAGTGCCGGTCCGCAGACCATCGACGATTTCGATCCAGGTGCCATTCCGGAGCCGGATATCACCTTCCCGGGGGTGGGGCCGGGCTTTCGCCTGAACACGGATGTCGACAGCAGGGAACGCGGGCTTTACGGGCAGGCGCGGATTGATCTGGGGGCCCGGGCCACGCTGTCGACAGGGCTGCGCTATGTTATGTATGACAGCAAGTCGGTCGATACAGGGCGCGATCTGGTTCGTTCGGATATCGATGAGAAACGCTTCGTGACCAACCTTGGCGTGACCTATGACTTCAACGACTCCTGGACCGCCTATGCGGGCTACTCGGATATCTTCCAGCCTCAAGCCGATCAGCGTGCGGATGGCGCGCAGCTCAACCCGATCATCGGGCAGCAGCTGGAAATCGGGGCCAAGGGCGTGCTGGCAGATGGCCGGTTGGTGACGCAAGCGTCGCTCTTCTGGATCCGCGACGACAACCGCGCGATTGACGATCCCGACAACCCGGGAGCCTCGCTTGATGGCGGGCGCGCGCGGACCAAGGGCCTCGAGGTGCTGGTGAACGGTGAGATCGCACCGAATTGGTCGATCTCGGGCGGCTATGTCTATGTCGATACGGATCGTGAGGATGATCCCACATCGCCCCATAATTTCAGCCTCTGGGGGCGGTATACGGTGCCGGATGGCTGGCTTGCGGGAATGGATCTGGGCCTCGGGATCCGGGCCGCCAGCAGTTTTGAGGCGCAGTCGGGCGATGTCACGATCAAGGCGCCTGGCTATGCTGTCTATGACGCGATGGTGCGTTATCCCATCACCGACGCGGTCTCGGCCCAACTCTCGGTCCAAAACATCTTCGACAAGACGTATTACACCCGGGTCAACGAGGTCGCGCGTGGGAATTTCTATGGGGAACCGCGTAGCTTCACCTTCTCGCTGGCAGCGCAGTTCTAACTGCCTGCCGACCCTAGCCAGACATCGCCAGACAGGGAGACGCTGCGCCATGCCCAGCTCAGAGACCACATTTGAAACCGAGAAGGCCAGTCGCTATTTGCAACAGCTTTGCAAGCACTTCGGGCACAAAGTAGAGGTGGAATTCACACCGGAGAAAGGGGCGGTTTGGTTTCCCTGCGGAGAGGCCCGGTTCAAGGCCGACACGCGACGGCTCTGCGTAACAGCCTCCGCTGAGACCGAGGCAGGGCTGTCCAAGACCAAAGCCATTCTTGAGGATCATATCCTCCGCTTTGCCTTTCGGGAGAAGCTCGACTGCCTGAAATGGGATTGATCCGCAGCATGCCCCTTCTGGCATGGATTGCGGAACTTCGGTGGCGTCGAAGAACGACGGCGAGACCGGGTGAGGTCTCGCCGTTAGCTCATTAAATACAGATGATTAACGGCCAAACTTAATTGGTAACGTGAAGGTGTGTCGTCCGGTCCCGAGATCCTTGGGAGCCTTCGGAAAACGCCCGGCGCGCCGGACAGCATTGAGGGCTGCCTCGTCAATGGTTTGCACCCCTGAGCTGCGCGCCAGGCTCAAGCCAACCAGCTGCCCGTCCGCGGACACAACCAGACGCACGATAGCAGTGCCTTTGTCCCGCGTGCCGCGAGGTTTGCGGCGCTCGACGCGGGCGCGGATCTTCCCGCCCCACCGGTTCATCAGCCTGTCACGGGCACCTGGAGCGAGCGTTGCCACATCGGCTTGCTTGCCCGCACCCGCAGAGCTCGCCGCGCCGCTGCCTTTGGCGCGCTGTTCGGCCTGGGGCGGCGGTGGCGCGGCTTTGGGTTGCGCCGTGCGCACGGGCTCCTGCACCTGCGGTTTGCGCTCGGGGCGGCGGGGCGGCGGGGTCTTGGCCGCGTCGGGCATGTCCTCGGGCGCGATATTCGGTTCGGGGGGCTGCGGCTCCGGCGGGGGCGGTGGTGGTGGCGGTGCAGGGGCTGCCGGTGACGCAATGGGGGCAGGTGCCGGAGGTGGTGGCATCCGCATTGCAAGCTCTGGCGGTGGCGGGGCCGCTGGAGCAGGGGCGCTCGGAATGGGCAGGGCCAAGGGGACCGGCGTGTTGAGCTGCGGCATATCCGGCGGAGGCGCGATGTCCGACGGCTCCGGCTGGCGCAGGGCCATAGGTTCGGGCGGCGCGGCGTCCACGCTCATGGGGGTGTCTGGAGCGTCAGGCATCTGCACGTCAGGACGTTCCAGCATCTCTGGCAGCGCAGCAAGCTCTGGTGTAACCATATCGGGCGGGGTGTCCGGAGCGTCCGGTTGCTCCATCGGGTCTGGCAGGTCCAGAGCGACCTCGGGAGGGTTCTCAAAGGCCTCGACAAGAGCCTCGAGATCGCCACTCAGCGCCGCAAGGCTCAGCGAGGCCTCGCCGCCGGCTCCGGCATCGCCTTCCGGGCCCTCGGGCAAGCTGAGAAACAGCGCCAGATGTGCGCCGGCCGCGAGCGCCACAAAGCCCGGGAATTCAAACCGTCGCAGCATTGTCAGGACCCCGCCGTCATCAACTCAGCCGCCTTGATTCCGCCTTCGGCAAGTCGGCGCAGCAAGATCGCCAGAGCGCTGCCCTCGACCCCAGCATCCGCGCGGATTTGCACGACAAGCTCCGGCTCTTCGCGGTAACGGCCCAGAGCGGCGGCCAGAGCATCCTCACCCAAAAGGTCCTCATAGGCGATTACGCCCTCCGCCGAGAGATACAGCCGCAATAAAGTTTCGGCTGCGGGATCGCGCTCTTCGGTGATCGGGAGGACGACCTCGAAAGGTTCCGGCGGGCGGATCTGAGCGGTGATCAGAAAGAAGATCAGCAGGAGAAACACCACGTTGATCATCGGGATGATGCTCTCGCCCCGGGGTGGTTTGGGAGGAGTCGGAATGCGCATCTGGTTACTCCAGAACCGCGAAATTGCTGTGACCTGCCTCTTCGAGCCCGGTGACGAGGTCGATCAGGCGCTGCAGGACCGCGCCATCGCGGCTGCGGATGATGATCAGGTCCTCGGGGCTCTCAGTCAGGGTGGCGAGTGTGGCCTGCAGGGCGTCTTCTTCCAGAGTGACGCCGTTCAGGCGCTGGCCCTCCGGGAGCACATCGATGATCCGCGGCGGGCCGGAATAGGTGCCGCTGCCTCCCCCACCCATGGCGAGCGACAGGCTCATATCGGTTCCGAAACGGGCCGCCAGCATGAAAAAGACCAAAAGCAGGAAGACCACGTCGATCATCGGGGTCAGGCTGGGCTTGCGCCGGGGGCGGTCTGCGCCAAGGCTGAACCCGCTCATTCTGCGGCCTGTTGATAGGGCTCGGGAGCCAGATCTCGAGTCTCGGCCCGGGTGAAGATCCGGGTGGCGAGATCCTCCATGTCCTGTTTGACCTGATCGACAACGCTTTCGAAGTAGCTCAGCGCGGCCGAAGCCGGGATCGCGACGGCCATGCCTGCTGCTGTGGTCAAGAGCGCTTCCCAGATCCCGCCCGCCAGGGTCGAGGGGTCCGCGCGTGAGCCGGATTCCTGCAAGGCCTGGAAGGCAGCAATCATACCTAGAACGGTGCCCAAGAGACCAATCAAAGGTGCGATCGTTGCGATCAACTCCAGAAGGCGCAGGCCAGAGCGCGATTGCGCCAACTCACGCTGTGCGACGCGGACGGTCTCCTCCTTGGCTCCGTCGAAGGAGAGCTCCGGGTCTTGCAGTGCGCCAAAGGCGGCAGCGACCAGCCGCGCGCGCAGCCCGCGACGTCCGGAAACCGCCTTGGCTGCGGCCTCGGCATCGCCCGCCACCCAGCAGGCGACAGCGTGTTCCGCACGCCGTCCGGACCATGCGCCTGCTGCGATCAGACGCCAGAACTTCCAAAGGATCACCGCGAGCGTGATCACCGACAGGCCCGCGATGACCCAGATCGCCGGCCCGCCCTGGGCGAGGAATTCTTCGAGCGCGCTCAGATCGAGCAGGGAAGGATCAAGCAAGTCAGTCATTAGGGAGCCTTTCGAAAGATCGCGCGGGCTTGCCACAGCTGCGATCCCATGGAGTGAAGGTCGGCGCGTCGCGCCGCATAGGGGGTGAAGCCCGCGCAGAGCGCGAGGCTCAGGCAGGTCAGGTCGATCCCGGCCACGACCGGGTCCGCATGCCAGATGCCGTCGATCCAGCCCGGGCCGCCGGTGATCATGCGCAAAAGCGGAAGGCACAGCAGACCAAGCGCGAGGGCGAGCCGCAGGTCTTGTGCACGGAGGGTTTCATCTGCGCGGGCGCGCCACAGGCCATGGGCGACAACCGCCAAAGCACCCAGCACCGAGCCCCAGACGCAACCGGCAAAGCCGTGGCCGAAGGGCTCGGCTAGGAAAAACCCCATCCCCGCCGTCACCAGGGAAAGCGGCAGCCCCCAAACAACGGAGGCCAGCGCCAATCGACAACTGCGCCAGACAGGATCGTCCATGCGCCGCCGCAGCCAAAGCTGCATGCCTGACACGATGGAGAAGGTCATTGCGGCACCCAGCCCGGCCCAGATCGCTCGGGACAAAAGGCCTGCGAAGGTGCCGAAATGCAGTGGTGCCACGAGGTCCACGAGTGTCGAGCCCAGGGATGGCTCCGTGCCCACCAGAACCGGCGCCCGCAGGAATGCTCCGGTTGTTCCGTCAAAGACCAGTGTTTGCCCGCTCAACGCACCGGAATGGGGCGGATGGAAACTCTCGATCTCGGCGTTCTGACGTCCGTAGCCATGGATCAGCAGCGCCCCCGGCACGGAGCCGTTCAACGTTGTGGCTGTCGCGATGACATCATCCAGGACAGCAAGGCTACGATACTCCTCGGAAATCTCTGGCTCTTCGCCGAGCACGGCCTGCAACGCACGTTCCTGATCGCCGCCAAAGGCGACCATGGCCACGACAGGCAGCCCCAATGATGTGGCAAAGCTCAGAAACGCACCGGTGAAGGCCAGAAGTGTTGCAAAGGGCAGACCCCAGACGCCTGCCAGTGTGTGCCGGTCGCGGTCGCTGACCACACGCCCGCCTGGGCGGGTTGTGACAAACGCATCGCGCAGAATGTGACGGTGGATCAGAACGCCCGAAATCGCCGCAAGCAGCATTGCGAACCCTAAAAGGCCGGTCAGGTACAGGCCCCAAGGCTCCGGGATATGCAGCCTTACGTGGAAGTCTACCAGAAAGCGTTCATAGGCCGTGCCGGGCTCCGAGAGGCGCAGCGCACCTGTGGGGCCTTCGCGTCGGCTTTGCTCGGCACCATCCGGACCGAGGGTCACCACGATGGAGCGGTCTTCCGCGCCATGGGCGGTGAAGGTCAGGCGTGGGCTGCCATCGGCGCTCCGCCCGATCTGGATTTCTTCGAGATAGCGTGGCGGGATGGAGCCTGCGATATGGCGCAGACGGGTATCAAGGTGCAAATCGCTCAGTGCGACTTCGGGCGCTGCACCTTGCGACCAACGCCGGATCTCGTTGTCGAAAACGATTACCGTTCCGGTCAGCATCACCACATAGAGAAGGATCGATAGCAACGTACCGGACCACCCGTGCAGGGCGACCAGTCGCTTGATTTTATCGGATCCAAGCGACGCCATGGGATCAGAGGAACACCGATAGGATCATCACGACCTCGAGGATCAGGATCCCAAGCATCACGAAGGCGGTCGGCCCGAGAAGGCTGGCCATGACGGGGTAGAGCATCGCAGCGGCCCAGATCAGCGGAAAGATGACCACGGGCAAGACCAGGTGATCCACGCCGCCCGCACCTTCGGGCAGGATCAGAGGCAGGGCAGCCATGGCCAGCACGGCCATGAAAAACGCAACAGGTCCGGCTAGAACCCAGCGCGCGAGAACCGGATGGGCGTCAAGCCACGCGGAGGTGGCCTGGAATGGTGAAGGCAACGCCATATGTCAGCCTCGGCAAGTGGAATGCTCTTCGCTGGCGGGCCTGAAACGCGCGAAGTTTGCGCAGGCATTGGCTGGCGTCGGTATGGATGGGCAAAGCCTATGACGGTGGAACCTGAAGGACACAAGTGCCTTTTGTCGCAGCTTTGAAAGTCGTTAACGCTTGCAGCTCTAATTCCTTATTGTTTTTATCAGAAAAGTCAATCGTAGCCACGATGTCGCACCATCCGGTCTTGGTTCTCCGGTGCTTGTCCCGCCACGCGCAAGCCGCTCTTTGGGCGCTACTAAAAAACCGGATCGGAGACCCCATGACCTCTTCTCAGCGGCGGATGTCGCGCGCCTTGTTGTGCGCGACGTGTTCAGTTCTTCCCTTCGCGCTGTTCGCGCAAGACATCGACTTGTCCGATGTGGGGACGATCGAAGCACCCGAGGGGTTCGCGCTCGACACGATCATCATCGGGGGAGAGTTGCAGACAAGGTCCCTGCAGGAGACGCCAACCAGCGTCGGGGTGATAACGGGTGCCGAGGTCGAGGGCAGTGGCTCTCCCAGCATCGTGTCGGATATCAACCGCATTCCCAACGTGGTCGCCGTGAACAACAACCAGGGTTTCGCCATTCGCGGCATTGATCAGCGTGGCTTGGGAGGCGGGGGCGCCGGGCTAACGGTGTCTACCCAGGTCGACGGGATCGCATTGCCGGGCAATCAGGCGACCTTTTATGGGCCCTATTCGACCTGGGATCTTGAGCAGGTGGAAGTCCTGCGTGGCCCGCAATCCACCCAGCAGGGTCGCAACGCGCTGGCCGGGGCGGTGGTGATCCGATCCAAGGACCCAACCTATGAAGACGAGATCAAGACACAGGTGGAGGTCGGGAGCCGCGACACGCTCGGGGCTGCGCTGGCCATCAACCAGACGCTGATCGAGGACCGGCTGGCGCTGCGCTTCTCAGCAGACCATTTCCAAACCGATGGCTGGGTCGAGAACCCGACGCGGGACGAGGATGATTATGATGGCGTGGAGCGGACAACCTACCGCGCCAAGCTGCGCTGGGATCCCACGGACACGGTCAGCACGGTGTTCTCCTACATCCGTAGCGAGAACTTCGCGGGACAGGACATCATCGACAAAGCCTCCTTCCCAGACGACCGGTTCAACTTCTCGGATGCCCCGTCCGAGGAGGGGTCGGTTCAGGAAATCTTCGGGGCGCGCGTGTCCTGGGAGATCAACGATATCTGGACGCTGGATTCAGAGACCACCTATTTCGACAGTGACTACACCCGGACCGAGGATTTCGACGGCACGGCGCTCCCCCTGGCGACGTTCGACCGGGACGGGGAATCGACGGCGTTTGAACAGGACCTGACGTTGACCTTCGATCTTTCGACTGCAAGGGGCGTGCTTGGGCTGTTCTACACCAAACTTGATTTCGACAACCCAACCATCTCGCAAGGTGACGCCAGTGGCTTCCTGCCCGGGCTTGTCCCGCCGGGGTTCGTCAATGTCACGCGGTTCAACGACTTTGGGTCCGAGGTCGAGAACTACGCGCTTTACGGGGAGGTCGAGTTGGATGTCCCGAACAGTCCGGGACTCTCGGTGACCCTGGGCGCGCGGTATGATCGTGAGAAGATCACCAATATCTCTGTCGAAGACGTCACTTTGTCACCTGATATCTGTGATCCTTTCCCCCTCGATCCCGATATCTGCGCGCAGGTGCCTGTTGGCAATGACTTCAGTGGCACCGAAAGTTTCAATGCCTTTCTGCCAAAGTTCGGGATTACCTATGACTGGTCTCAGGATGTCAGCACCTCCTTTACCGTCCAGCGCAGCTACCGATCCGGTGGGACTGGGCTAAACGCCTTTTTGGGGACAAGCTACGAGTTTGATCCGGAGTATACCTTGACCTATGAACTGGCCTTCCGGGGTCAGTTCTATGACGGCCGCCTGACCACAAATGCCAATCTGTTCTACACAGACTGGAAGGATCAGCAGGTGAGCATTCTGGGAGACAGTGGGAACACTCTCGATACGACCGTCGTGAATGCGGGGGACTCGCGGGTCTGGGGGGGCGAGCTTTATGCGGACTGGCAGGCCACGCCCGACCTGAACGTCTTTGGGTCGATCGGCTATGCCAATACACGGTTCGAAGACTTCGAAGCTGATGGCGAAAGCCTGACCGGCAACCGCTTCCCCTTTGCCCCGGAATGGACGGCGGCTTTTGGTGGCGCCTACGCGTTTGACAACGGCCTGCGCGTCATGGGCGACATGGTCTTTACCGGGCAGAACTACTCGGATGCCGAAAACACACGGAATGTGCCGAGCTACACAGTTTTTAACGCGGCCATGGAGTACGAATGGGACGATTACACGGCCCGGCTCTATGTCAGGAACCTTTTCGACAAGGACTACATCACTTCGAACCTGACCGGCGAAGTAGCCCGATCCGGTGAGCCGCGCACCGTTGGTTTGGTGCTGAGCGCAGCGTTCTAAGGGCATGGTGGCGCTCCTCGCCATCGGGTTGAGCCTGCTGGGGCTTGCGCGGCTCATGCAGTCCGATCCAAAGCGGAGGCGGGTGTTCCGGCGCGCGCGCTTCGAGGGAGAGCGGCACGGGCTGGCAGCACGCATCCTGCTGTTCGGGCCCGGTGCCGCCTTTCTCGGCAATGGCGACTGGTCGGGGTTTACCCTGTGGTTCGGCGCAATGTCCTGCGTTGGTTGGGCGTGTATAGCCACGCCGCCAGCGTTCTGGACCCGCTGCCGCGCCCTGATTTTCGCCCATGCCCGGCCAACCGCACCGGGTGCAGGCCGCGGAGGCTGATCTCCGCTTCCTATTTCGGCTCAGCAAGGCGCCCGGCCCAGCACAGCCCGCATCAAAATGAGAAAGGATCTCAAGATGCTCAAGCATGGACTGATTACAACGACCTTGCTGGTGTCGGTGACGCTGATATCCGTGCGCGCGGGCCTTGCGCAGGACACGCTGGAACAGGGGGCGACCGCGCTGGAGGCCATCTCGGTGCTGGGGACGGGCCTTCCGACCTCGGTCTTCGAAAGCCCCTCAAGTGTCACTGTGATCGACGAAGGACAGTTGCGCCAGATAGCGCCCCAGAGCGTGGGAAGCTTCCTGGAGAGCGTCCCGGGCGTCATCATCGGAGAGCAGGGAATCCAGCGGATCCAGATCCGGGGCGAAGCCGAGCGCCGGGTCCTGATCAAGATCGACGGTCAGGCGCTGACGGATCACACGACCTATGGTCAGCCTATTCTAGTGGATCCGCTGAATATCGAGCGGATCGAGGTGGTACGAGGAGCCTCGTCGGTGGTGTCGGGATCGCGGGCGATCGGCGGCGTGGTCAACATTGTCACCAAGCGGGGCGCTGCGGGCAAAGCGGCCGAGGTCACCCTGGGCGCGGGCTATTTCGGCGGGTCGGACGGCTACCGGGCAAGCGGGTCCGTGGGCGGCACAATCGGGTCGTTCGACTACCGAGTGACGGCCGGAACGGCGGAGTTTGAAGATCGCGAAAGCCCAGATCGCACGCTTGTTCCTTCCGGAAGTACCAATGACAGCCTCGCGGTGCATCTCGGGTATCAAATCGACCCGAACCAATACGTCATGTTCAAAGCACAGCGCTATGACCAGTCTGCGGAAGTCTTCACGGATGACCCCGATTTTTCTATCGATCTGCCCAACCGCGACTTGACGAAGTATGCGGCCTTCTATGAAGGGCGAAACCTCGCTCCGTGGTTGGCCAAGCTGAATGCGGATGTCTACTACCAGACCGTTGACCGCGTGTTCGAGAACAATGTCGACACAGGTGTTCCGCCCTTCGTCCCGAACGCCCCGACGAATATTCAAGGCGTGAGTGATGACGACGGATCCACATGGGGACTGAACCTGACAGCCGAGCTGTCTCTTCTGTCGATCGGTCGAACCTTTGTGGGATTTGAGTACGAAGATGATCGCCTTGATACGGACCGGAGCTCGATCATCACGGCGAACCCGCCTCCCGGTCCTCCGGGTCCGGGGATTGTGACGGTCGATCGGCGACAGGAAGATGCCAGTATCGAGACCACCTCGCTTTTCGCTCTGCAGGAGTTTGATTTTTCGGATGTTGTCACGGCTTTTGCCGGTGCGCGCTACTATGCGGTGGACGCGGATTTGATCAACAGCACAGAGCGCCCTTCAACCTCTAACCGCGACAGTCGTTTCCTGCTTTCGGGGGGCGTTGTCTGGACACCAAATCCCGATACAGCGCTGCGGTTCAACGTCTCTGAGGGATATAGCTATCCGTCGCTTGGTCAGCTCTTTCTCGAAACCTCGGCCGCCGGTCAAACCGTGCTTGGGAACGCCAATCTTAAACCTGAAACCTCGAGAACCATCGAGTTTGGCGCACGCTACAATCGCGGTGGGACGATCATTGATGCGACGGCCTTCTACACCAATAGCGACGACTACATCGAGCTGACCAACACGAATGGCGGCGCAGCGCTGACCTATACCAATATTGCAGAAGCAGAAGCGTTCGGATTCGAACTGCTGGCGGAAACCCGGATCGGAGCCAGCAACTGGTCCCCCTACACATCGCTGACCTATGTCCGCCGTGAGTTCGACTTTGGCAACAACTCCAAAACCTGGGATTCGGGAACGCCGTCGCTCTATGGTCGTGCTGGCGTAAAGTATGATTTCGACTGGTTTGGCTATACCGGAGTGATCGATACTTATCTGCGCGGTGAAAGCGCAGCAAAACTGCGGGATCAAGCCGGAGATATCGTGCGCTCGGCCAGCGGCTTTGGTCTGGTTGAGATCGACGCCTATGTGGAGCTGACCGAAAACGCGTCCCTGACGATCGGGCTGAACAATCTGCTCAACAAGACCTATGATCCCATTGATCAGATCGAGGGGCAGAAACGCTCCGTCGATGTCTTCCTGACCTGGACATTCTAAGACGTTGGGATGAGTTGCGCCCGGCTTTGGTCGAGCACAACGCAGAATGGCTTGTTCGTGGCACCGGTGGCACCATCGGAACGAGGTTTCGTTCGGCCAATGGTACCGTGGTTCGGAGCTGCCGCTTGAGCTAACCCGTCGTCCGGAGGTGTAGAGGACCCGCCCATGGTCTGCGGGGCGCGAGCCGCAGCGGCTCCGGAGTGAGGGAACGCACCGAACCTGTGGCGGCAGGCCTGCGCGGCCTTTCATCCGGTGCACTGCTCACCTTGTTCCTTTGTGTTCGGTACACCGCGCCTCAGCGAGACTTGGTTGCGCGAGAGCTCCGTGCACGGCAAGCTGATGATACCGTGCCGGCTGGCCCCATGCCCGGATGCTGGCACTTATGGCGCGATGAAATGCCGAACGACTGGCCCCGTGTCCCGGATATCGAAGGCGCGCACCTGGCTTTGAAGAGCAGCGTCATGGTGGGTCACGCGCTTGTGCTGTTCAAGATGCTCTGCCCAACTCGGCAGGTGAAACGTCTCGATCCAGAGTGCGGGATCTTCCACGCTTTGGTGTACATACCACCGCGTTGCCCCATCGCGATACCGTTCCTTGGCGAAATCTGTCAGCGCGGCGAGGAACGCGTCGCGGCTCTCATTGGCGATCTTGTACTCGATGGTCACCATGGCTGGTTGCGTTAAATCCGCATCTCGCTCCGGAGACGGAGCCTCTGGCCAGGCCGAAACCGGCGAGAGGTCCAGCCGTTCCCCCTGACCGACCTTGAACCTGCGCGTGACAAGCCAGCCGACCCCCAAACCGGCGGCGGCCACCAGCAAGGCCACCGGCACTGCGGTCGCATGCGCGATCTGCCCCCAGAGGATCGACCCCAGGGCCATGGCGCCGAAAAAAACCATCAGGAAAACCGCGAGCCCGCGTGCCCGCACCCAGTCCGGCAAGGCCATCTGCGCAGAGACGTTGAACGAGGTCAGCACCGCGATCCAGCTCAGCCCGCCAAGAAAGGCCGCAAGCATCAGGAAGCCCGGGAGCGCTGTGGTGGCGAGGATGAGCAACGCCAGCGCCGTGCCGAGGGTCCCGAGCTGTACCGTCTGATCGGAGGTCAACCGCCGCCCCATCCGAGGCAACAGCAAGGCGCCCAGAACTGCTCCCGTTCCGATCAGCGCCATGAGCGTGCCGTAGAGTTCTGATCCGCCGCCTTCCGCGCCACGCGCAATGAGAGGCAGAAGCGACCAATAGGCTGAGGCAAAGAGAAAGAAGGCGAACGCCCGCGCCAGTGTCGCGACCATGGGCGGGTTGTGGCGCACATGGCGCAGACCCGTGGCCATCTCCGACAGGATCGGGCCGTGATAGGCCCGCGCTTGTCTCGGTGCAGGATGCCAGAGCACAAGTGCGAGGATGATGACCAGATGGCTCAGGGCATTGAGTGCGAAGGGCGCCGCCAGCCCGACCGTGGCAATCAGGATCCCGGCCAGAGCAGGGCCGATGGCCCGGCTGATATTGATCCCCATGGAGTTCAGGGCGATGGCGGGTTTCAGAGTGTTGCGCGGCACCAGCTGAGGCACCACGGCCTGCCAGGCGGGGGCCATGAAGGCAGCGCCGGTTCCGATCACCAGGGTGAAGAGCACCAGCAGGGTCGGCGTCATACGCTCCTGCCAGACCAGAACCGTGAGCAGCGTGACGACCACCGTCAAGGCGATGTTGATGAGGATCAGCATTCGGCGTTTGTCCAACCGATCCGCCAGCGCGCCGGCCAGCAATGCAAAGAGGAAGACGGGCAGGGTGGTCGCTGCCTGCACCAGGGTGACCACGGATGGGTTCGGGTTCAGCGTCGTCATCAACCAACCCGCCCCAACATCATGCATCCATGTGCCGATGTTCGAGATCAGCGTGGCTGTCCAGAGAAGTGCAAAGGCGCGGTGACCAAAGGGCGCGAACGCCCCGGGCTTAGGGGGCGATGACATCGGCCGTCTCCTCTTTGTGGCGGGCCACATAGCTGCGAAAGAACGGGCAGATCGGCACGATCTTTTGTCCTGCAGCCCGCGCATCGGCGATCACCCGCGCGGCCAGCAGGTTTGCGACACCCATCCCGCGCATGGTCTCGGGCACCTCCGTATGATCCACGCTGAACTTGGTCGCAGCGCGTTGGGTGAAGACCATCTGCGCGACTCCGTCGACACCACAGGCCTGGGCGAGATAGCGGCCCTTGGTGCCACGCAATTCGCGGCGGATCTTGAAATCTGGCATGGGCGTTTCGTCCTTCTGGCCTACTCTACGCTGCGATCAAAGCCCCGGGCGTGGGGCCGCGCCTGGCGCGCCGAAGACCGGCAGCGGTGACCAGTCGGGCAGGGCATCGAGAGGCGGGGGCGCCAGATCGGAGAATGCGTTCTTGGCAAAGACGATCTTGCCGCCCAGCAGGGTCAGATCCGCCTCGATATTGACGATGTCTTCCTCCGCGACGGCGAAATAGTCCTGATCGAGCACGGCGAAATCGGCGAATTGCCCGGGCTTGATCTGCCCTTTCTTGCCCTGTTCGCGGCTGAACCACGCGCCTTCGACCGTCCAATGGCGCAGGGCGTCATGGCGGTCGAGCCGGTTCTGGGGATCCCAGATCACATCGCCGCCGCGCCCCTTGCCCGAGACCGCCCAATGGATGGCCAGCCAGGGATTGTAGGAGGACACTCGCGTTGCATCCGTGCCCGCCGCCAGCGGGACGCCGGAGGCCATCATCTTCTTCACGGGCATCACGTCCCGCAGGGCATCGGTGCCGTAGCGGGTTTCATAGGCGCGGGTCTGGAAGGCGATCCGGTTCTGATAACTGATCCCGCCGCCGAGCCGCGCGACCCAGTCCATGGTCTCGGTCGAGATCGTTTCGCCATGGTCGAATATCCAGTTGAGTTCTTCCAGGCCCTGACCCTGTCCGACCTCTTCGACAAGGCTCAGCAGGCGATGGGCGCTTTCCTCATAGGTGCAGTGGAAACGGATGGGCCACCGGTTCTCGAAAAGAAACTCAAGCACGGGGCGCAGATCGCTTTCCATCCGCCTGGCCAGGGTCGGGCGGGGATAGGAGAAATCCTCGAAATCATAGGCCGATGCGACCAGCATCTCGCCCGCGCCCACGCATTTCAGATAGTCGTCGCCCTCATCGGGCTTCACCAGGTCATGCCAGGCCTTGAAGTCATCCAGCTCCAGCCCCGGGCGTTGGGCAAAGAGCTGATAGCCGATGCGCATGGTCTGCTCCCCGCGCGTGTTCAGGGCCGAGATCACCCCGTAATCATCCGGGTAGTTCAGAAACCCACCCGCGCAGTCGAGGGCCGAGGTCAGCCCCAGCCCGTTCAGGGCGCGGAAATAGTGCTTGGTCGAGGTGATCTGCTGCTCGAAATCGAGCTTCGGTGCCATGTCGAGAAGAGCATAAAGGGGCTGCGCGTTGGGCCGCGCCAGAGCCAGCCCGGTTGGGTTGCCCTGATCGTCCCTCTCCAGACGACCCGAAACGAAGGGCTCGTAGTAGTGGCTGTCGATCCCGAGAGCGCGCAGAGCCGCCTTGTTCAGCCAGGCGCGGTCATAAAGATGCAGCACATAGACCGGCACCTCTGGGGCGACGGCGTTGATCTCGTCGATCGTAGGCAGGCGTCGCTCGGCGAACTGATCGGCGGACCAGCCGCCCACCACGCGGATCCATTGCCCCGCCGGGGTGCGCTGCGCTTGCGCCTTCAGCATCCGCAACCCATCTGCGAGGGACGGCACGTGGTCCCAGCGTAGCTCCATTGCGAAGTTATTGCCCTGGCGAATGATATGGGTGTGGCTGTCGATCAGACCGGGGATGACGCGCTGTCCGCCCGCATCGATCATCTTGGTCTCCGGCCCCATATGGGCGCGGATCTCGGCATCCGTCCCAACGGCGAGGATCAGGCCGTCCTTGACCGCGATGGCGCTGGCCTCGGGATGCTCCGGATCCATGGTAGTAACCTTGCCATGGGTCAGGATCAGATCGGCAGTGGTCATGAGGCGCTCCTATGGGTCGGCGACCCGTGCGGGTTGTGTCAGGGGGAGAGGGCCGCGCCGCGTGGATGAATCCAGATGGCGCGGGCGATCCGCTATTTCGCGGCAGCCGGGGCGAGGGTCTCAGCGCTATGCTGGGTCCGGGACGGGGCCTTGTGGACCATGGTATAGGCGTAGTCCACGCCCATGCCGTAGGCACCGGAATGCTCCTGCACCAGGGCGATGACTGCGTCATAGGTCTCCTTGCGGGCCCAATCGCGCTGCCATTCCAGCAAGACCTGCTGCCATGTCACGGGGATCACCCCGGCCTGAACCATGCGGTCCATGGCGTATTTATGGGCCTCCTCGGAGGTGCCGCCCGACGCATCGGCCACCATGTAAATCTCGTAATCCGTATCCGCGAGGCAGCTCAGGGCGAAGGTCAGGTTGCAGACCTCGGTCCAGAGGCCAGAGACGACGATCTTCTTGCGTCCTTCTGCGGCGCCCTTGGCGAGCGCATCCCGGACCTTCTGGTCGTCCCAGGAGTTCATGGAACTGCGCTCCAGCAGCGGCGCGTCTGGCTGCACATCCAGAAGCTCAGGATAGGTGTGCCCCGAGAAGCTCTCGGTCTCGACAGCTGTGATCGTTGTCGGGATGCCAAAAATCTTCGCGGCCTTCGCGAGGGCGACTGTGTTGTTCTTGAGCGTCTGGCGGTCGATGGACTGAACACCGAAGGCCATTTGCGGCTGGTGGTCGATGAAGATGATCTGACTGTTCTGCGGCGTCATCACGTCGAGTTTTGACATTGGGGGTCTCCTTCTTTTGAGGGGGATGCAAGTGCGGGGCAGGCGGCGCGTGGCCTCGCCAGTTGCGCGGTAGGGCGTCGGTGCTTGGCGGCGCAACCGGCGTGGACATCTCTGGCGGCGTTCGTTTCGCGCGGTGTGGTCATGGTCATGCAGGTTGAAGAACAGTCGCTATACGCGGGACTGTCCGCAGTCGGTTCGAGCTGGCCGGTCACGGCTTTTCCAAGGCCAAGTGCTTTGCCGCGCACGGACCCGCTGTGAAATTGCCGCGTCTCGCCACAGACGAGACCGAATGCCTGAAACCGGGGCCGGTTCTGTCCATTTGAGCTCATGGCGCGCGGGCCTCGTGTTGCTGTCGCCGTCCGCGCAGTCGAATAGTCGGTCGGAGTGCCATCACGATCCGTGACGATGCTCACGGCCTTGGGTTTTTCACGGTCCGGAGGGCTGTGCGTGGCGATCACGTCTTGTCCTCGCGCGTGTTGGCCGTCCGGTCTGCCACTTCGAAGGATTTGAGGTGCAGCGCATGGGTGATCGGCTGGGAATGTCCCTTGATCCATTGCACCGCCGCTTCCCCGGCCAGCATGCCGAGCAGACCGAGCAATGCGATGATAGGCGGGGCTGGAGACCGGACGGAGACCAGGCCGTAGATCACGCCCACAGCAATGCCGACCCCGAGGGAGAGGAGATAAGGTGTCCAGCTCACGCGACTTCCGCCTCAGAGCGGGCTTTGAACAGCTCGGCAAGTGCTAGCGCCTCCTCGCGGTGCAGCTCGTGGCCTCCTTCATGGGCGACAAGGCGGACATCCGCCCCTTGCTGTCGCGCCCAGCTCTCCAGCTGTTCTGTCATTGGCCAGGGGCAGATTGGGTCGCGCTGCCCGGCGGTGATCAGCACGGGCTTGCCCGCAAGCCCAGGCGTCGAATCCGGGCGCCATGGGATCAGCGGGTGCAACAGCCCGATCCGGTCGAAGAGATCGGGTCGCCGCATCATCACCGAAGCCAGTATATTGGCCCCGTTCGAGTATCCGAACCCATAGATGGGACAATCCGGATGCTCCGCCTTCCAGGCTTCGACAAACCTGGCCGTCTTAGCCGTGGCCCGTGCCAGATCCGACATGTCATAAACGCCTTCACCCGTTCGGCGAAAGAACCGCGCAGACATACCCTCGGCAACATCGCCCCGTGGAGAGATCACGCCCGCCCCCGGGCGCAGTTCGCGCGCAAAAGAGAAGAACTGGTTCTCATCTCCGCCGGTTCCGTGGAACGCGAAAATCAGGGGCGCGGGACCTTCCGGGGCCTTCGTTCGTGCGTGATAGGTCAACATGCTCATGGATGCGGCTCCTTACGCGAGCTCCGGAAGGCGCTGTTCGATTTGCGCGCGGTAGGGGCGGTAGCGTTCCGGCAATTTCAGAGCCTCGCCCAGATGGGCTGTGTCCTCATCGCGGTCGAATCCGGGTTCATTGGTCGCGATCTCGAACAGAATGCCGCCCGGGGTGCGGAAATAGATCGCCCAGAAATAATCGCGATCGATTACCGGCGTGACCTGATAGCCCGTTGCCATGAGCGCCTCACGCGCCCTGAGTTGCGCAGCCCGGTTCTCGACGGCGAAGGCGATGGGATGCACGGAACCTGCCCCCTGATGCGCGTGCTGCGCGCCGGGGAGCTCTTCGAGATCGATGGTCCGCGCGGCGTTGCCGCCGTCAATCCGGTAACGGGTAACCGCGCCGATACGGGCCTCTTTTTCGTAGCCCATGAATTCCAGCAGCTCTCCGGTCGCCGCTGCGTCCCGCAGGCGAAACCGGGCGCCGTGAAAGCCAAGGATCCCCGCATCAGGTCTGATGCCCTTGGCGGACCAGGAATGGCGGCCCTCGGCCTCAGCTTCCACAAGGGCGAACCCGTCGCCATCGGGGCCGTCAAACTCAAGGCGGTCCTCGCCCAGAAAGCTGTCAGTTCTGAGACCTGTGATCCGGTTTTTACCGAGATACTCCGCCCAGAATGACAGCGCGCCCTTGGGCACGGCAAACTCGGTCACGCCGACCTCGCCCACACCCCGCTGCCCCTTGTTCATGTTGCCGAAGGGGAAGTAGGTCATGACGGATCCGGGCGTGCCCAGCTCGTCCCCGTAATAAAGGTGATATACCTCTGGCGCGTCGAAGTTCACGGTTTTCTTGACGCGGCGCAGCCCGAGCGTGTTGGTGAAAAACCCGTTGTTTTCGTTGGCATCTGCGGCCATCGAGGTGACGTGATGCAAACCCTTGATCAGCTGTTTCACAGTCCGGCTCCTGACGTTTCCTGTCGCGTTGTCTCAGAGCTAGGGCCATGGTTTGTTCAAGACTATGGAAATGAATTTGCATTTATTATTGCTCAGAAGGTAATTGTGGTCCCATGCAGGATCTCAAACCCATTCGTGTCTTTCTCGAAGTGGCCCGGTTGGAAAGCTTCGCCGCAGCCGCCAAGGCGATGCGCATCACACCCGCTTCCGCCACCCGCATCATCGCTAAGCTGGAGGAAGAGTTCGGGCACCAGCTCTTGTTGCGGACCACGCGGCAGGTTGCCCTGACCTCGACAGGCGCGCTGGTGGCGGCGCGGTACCGTCCCTTGATCGACGCCTTTGACAAGGCTGAGCGGGATCTGGAACGCGAGATGCAGCCTCATCGAGGCCGCTTGTCGATCAATGCGCCCATGTCTCTGGGGCTGCGGGTGCTGCCGCGCTTGATCGACAGCTTTCGGCTGGCCTATCCCAATATCGACCTCAACGTCCGGCTTACGGATGAACTCGTGGATATCGTCTCGGAAAGCTGCGATCTGGCCATTCGGGTCTCGGCGCCGCCGGTGGACAAGTCGACGATCTGGCGCAAGCTGTGCAAGGTGCCTGTGCGCGCAGTGGCGGCTCCCGCCTTGTTCGAGCGGCATCCCAGACCGGGCAGTCCGGAGGATCTCGACCCGCGAATTTGCCTCTCCTATGGCGAGGAAGACACGCCAGAGGTCTGGTCTTTCGAGAAGGGTGCGCTGAAACGGGCGGCGACCACTGGCACCACGGTGCATAGCAACAATGGAGATCTGCTCTTTGAGTTGGCGCGTGCAGGGATAGGGATTGTCGTGCTGCCCGAGTTCCACGTCGGACAAGGGCTCGCAGATGGAAGCGTGGAGGAGGTGCTCCCAGACTGGGCGTTGCCGCCGCTCTGGCTCTCGCTCTATTATCCGCCCTACGAGGCGCTGCCGCCTTTGGTGGCGACCTTTGCGGATTTCTTCGAGGCGTTTCTCGCAGATATAGGCGGGTTCGATTTCGGATCCCCCGCAGCTGGCCCTAGCGCCAGAGCTGATCCTGCCGGTGCTGGCTGATCCGCTTCGACAGGTTCTCGAATTGCGATACCACAAAGGCCTTGAAGCGGTCTGCGGCCGGGTTTCGGATCGAGGTCTCGTTTGACAGCACCCCGAGCATCCGGTCCGGGTGGCCGATTTCGAGCGGCAGCGCCCCAATCTGGTTCTGGGCCTTCATCTCAAACACAACCGAATAGGGCAGCACGGTCAGGCTGTCCGAGCCTGCCAGCACGCTCACGACAGAGGCCAGCGATCCGCCCGAGAAGTTGATCCTGAAATCCTTGGCCCCGATCCGGGCGAGCGCGCGCTGCAGATCGCGATAAAGCGGGCTGTCCGTGGGCGGCGCGATCCATGCGTATTGCGAGATATCCGGCAGCGTCACCGACTTCTTGCGCAGGAGTGGATGCCCGGTCCGGCAGGCGATCACGTTCTGACCGGAGAGGATCGGCTGAAACCGCAGATCATCGGGCACCTGTCCCTGCTGCAGCGGGACGATGGCCAGATCCAGCGTGCCATTGCGCAACCGCTCGATCAGGGCATCGGCATAGCCATAGCTCTGCTCCACCAGCACATCGGGCATATGCTGTTGAAACCGGGCGATGAGGGCCGCGATCACCCCGTCCATGAAGACCGGCGTCCCGCCCACGCGGACAAAGCCCGTATGCCCGGTGCGAAAGCGGTCGACCTCCTGTCCTGCGGTGCGCGTGGCCTCGCGTACGGCTCGGCCCAGCACGGCGAGGGACATGCCGAGATCCGTGGGTTTCAGGGGGCGGCGGCCCGGATGAAAAAGCGGCGCGCCGATACGGCTTTCCAGCTGCGAGACCGTGCGAGAGATAGAGGGCTGGGACTTCCCAAGCGCCTCCGCCCCTTCGGTCAGCCCGCCGTGGTCCACGATGGCGGCAAGGATCTCGAGATGTCGTGGATCTATCTTCATAACTTAATGCTATATAGTCTGTCTGTAATTCGATCAAATTCGAAAATTTGCTCTGCTACGCCTTGTGCAAGCAAGGAGGTGGGGAGCGCAGATGTCATTCTTTCAGCGAGAGTTTGTTGCCAATAGTGCGCAGGTCCGGGTGCGGTTTGGACCCGGCGTGCGGCACGAGGTCGGCGCAGAGATCGCGCGGATCGGTGCAGAGCGGGCCTTGATCTTGTCGACCCCCCAGCAATCTGAGACGGCGCTCGCCTTTGCCGAGCAGATCGGTGCGCGGGCGGCGGGCGTTTTCACGGGAGCGCGGATGCATACGCCAGTTTCCGTGACAGCGGATGCGCTCAAGCAGGTGGACGAGGCCCGGATTGATTGCCTTGTTGCCGTGGGCGGAGGGTCCACCACCGGGCTTGCCAAGGCCATCGCCTATCGCACGGAGCTGCCGCAGATCATCGTGCCGACAACCTATGCGGGCTCCGAGGCGACACAGATCCTGGGCCAGACCGAAGGCGGGCGCAAAACAACGCTCAAGGATCCGAAGGTACAGCCCGAGGTGATCCTTTATGATGCGGAGCTGGTAGCGAGCCTGCCGGTTCCGATGACCGTCACCAGCGCGCTCAATGCCATCGCCCATGCTGCTGAAGGGCTTTATGCGGAGGATCGCAACCCGCTCTCCTCGGCGCTGGCGGTGGAGGGTATTCGCGCATTTGTCACGGCCTTGCCTCGGGTACTGGACAATCCCGCCGATCTCGATGCCCGGGGCGAGACGCTATACGGAGCGTGGCTGTGCGGGACGGTACTGGGGCAGGTGGGCATGGCGCTGCACCACAAGCTTTGCCACACGCTGGGCGGGTCTTTCGACCTGCCTCACGCAGAGACCCACGCGATCATTCTGCCCCATGCCATCGCCTATAACGCGCAGGCCGCAGCGACGGAACTTGCCCCCTTGGCGACGCTGTTTGGTGGCGAGAGCGCGGGCGTCGGGCTGCACGCGTTCGCCACGCGCATGGGGGCGCCCACGCGGCTCGCGGATCTTGGCCTTGCCGAAACGGATCTCGTTACCGCCGCCGAGGTCGCGACGCAGAATGCCTATTGGAACCCTGCTCCGGTCACGCAAGCAGGCCTGCGCGGGCTGCTCGACGCGGCGTTCCACGGTCGCGCACCCACCACATAAACGACGGATACTGGGAGGACTTCACATGATATCACGGAGGCACTTGCTTACCTCAAGCGCGGCTTCGGGTGCGGCGCTGGCCATGGGCGGTCTCGCCGCGCCGGCCATTGCCCGCGGCGCCCGGATCAAGATCGGCTATGTGACGCCGCAATCGGGGCCGCTGGCGGCCTTCGCCGAGGCCGATCCTTTCATCCTCGACGGGTTCGCCGCCAGCGAGGCCGGAGCGCATTTCGAAGTGATCGTAAAGGACAGCCAATCCAACCCGAACCGGGCTGCGGAAGTGGCGCAGGAGCTGATTGTGGATGACGAGATCGACCTGATGCTCGTGGCCTCCACCCCCGAGACAACGAACCCGGTCACGACGACCTGCGAGAATGAGGAGATCCCCTGCATCTCGACCGTAGCGCCGTGGCAACCCTGGTTCATCGGGCAGCAGGGCAATCCTGGCAATCCCCAGAGCTGGCAGCCCTTCAACTACGCCTATCATTTCTTCTGGGGGCTGGAGGATGTGATCGCGGTCTTCACCAATATGTGGGCCCAGCTCGAGACCAACAAATCCGTGGGTGGCCTTTTTCCCAATGATGGCGATGGCAATGCCTGGGGTGATCCGAATGTGGGGTTCCCGCCGGTGCTCGCAGCGCAGGGCTACGGGCTGAGCGATCCCGGGCGGTACCAGAACCTGACAGATGATTTCTCAGCACAGATCAACGCCTTCAAGGCCGCCAATGTGGAGATCGTGACTGGCGTGGTCATTCCGCCGGATTTCACGACCTTCTGGACCCAGGCCCGGCAGCAGGGCTTTGCCCCCAAGGCCGCCTCGATCGGTAAGGCGATCCTCTTCCCGCAGGCTGTGGAGGCGCTCGGCGAGACCGGCCACAACCTGTCGTCTGAGGTCTGGTGGTCGCCGACCCATCCCTTTGCCTCGTCGCTGAACGGAATGAGCGCGGCGGACCTTGCGGCGGGCTTCACGGCGCGCACCGGA
Organism: Pseudomonadota bacterium; assembly: GCA_038746545.1. GTDB lineage: Bacteria > Pseudomonadota > Alphaproteobacteria > Rhodobacterales > Rhodobacteraceae > Dinoroseobacter. Next base: position 33,725 of record JBCDKN010000013.1, on the reverse strand, counting down.
CGGCCCTGGACGCAGCCCATCGGCTTTGTCCATGCGCTGTTCGAGGTGGCAGCCGATGCCATGGGCCGGGTCAGCGACACCCGGGATCCGGATGAAGTGTCCGAGGCGATTGCGGCGACGCGACTGGACACGATTGTCGGACCGCTGGCCTGGGACGGGACCGGTCTGCCGCCTTTTGCCGCCCGGAACGTTGCCAAGACGCCCCTTGTCGGGGGGCAGTGGCGGCTGAAGGATGGCGGGGGCTATGACCTTGTGATCGTTGACAATCAAACCGCCCCGGATGTGCCGACCGGCGGGGTGATGGAACCCCTTCTCTGATCCGCAAACCGGTGCCGGGCCACGCGCCCGCACCCTTTCCCGTCACATGAGATCCCGACCCTGGTCGGGGCAGGTCTTTCGCATGAGCATGTTACATCTCGAAAACGTCTCGAAAAGCTTCGGCTCGCTCAAGGTGACCGATGATGTCAGCTTCGATGTGCCTAAAGGGCAGGCGCTCGGCATCATCGGGCCCAACGGGGCCGGGAAATCGACCCTCTTCAACCTGATCACCGGCAACCTGATGTCCGATGCGGGGCGTATCGCCTTCAACGGACAGGATGTCACCCGGGTTGCGCCCATGCAGCGCTGTCTTGGCGGGGTGGGGCGGTCCTTTCAGATCCCGCAACCCTTCGAGAAACTCACGGTCTTCGAGAACCTGCTGGTGGCGGCAACCCATGGGCGGCGCGCCTCCGAGGCCGCGGTGACGCAGGATTGTGCCGATGTGCTGGATCGAACGGGCCTGATGCCCCGGGCCAACACGCAAGCGGGCGCTCTGACGCTTCTGGAGCGCAAGCGGCTGGAGCTTGCACGGGCCATGGCCACGGGGCCCAAGCTGCTGCTGCTCGACGAGATCGCGGGCGGGCTCACGGATGCGGAGTGCAAATCCCTCGTCCAGACCATTCGCGACATCCACGCCGAAGGGGTCACGATCATCTGGATCGAGCATGTCCTCCACGCGCTGACCAGCGTGGTGGAGCGGCTCCTGGTGCTCGATTTCGGGCGGGTCATCGGGATCGGCGATCCGGGTGAGATCATGGAGAGCCGCGCGGTCAAGGAAATCTATCTGGGGATCGACATCTGATGACACTGCTGGAGACATGCGGGCTGACGGCGCGCTACGGCGATTTTCAGGCGCTGTTCGGTGTGGATATCCGTCTGGAGCGTGGTGAGACCGTGGCGATCATCGGGGCCAATGGGGCGGGCAAGACAACGCTCATGCGGTCCATAACCGGGGTGCTGCGCAACGCGCCCGAGCAGATCCGCCACAAGGGGGCCGCGATCGGCCATCTGCCCGCGGACACGATCATGAAGCGCGGCATCGCCATGGTGCCCGAGGGGCGCAAGCTTTTCCCGTCCCTCAGCGTCGAGGAAAACCTGATCATTGGCGGGCAGCACAAGGGCGGGCGCGATCTGGGCGACCGGATCGACAGTTTCCTGTCGCGCTTCACCGGCGGGCCAGACCCCATGGCGCTTGGCGGCGGGCATGACGGGCAGGGGTACTGGACCCTCGAGACCATCTTCGAACTCTTTCCGATCCTGCGCGAGCGGCGCGACACGCCTGGCACGGCGCTTTCGGGCGGGCAGCAGCAGATGGTGGCGATTGGGCGGGCGCTGCTGTCGAACCCGGATGTGCTGCTCTGCGACGAGATCAGCCTCGGCCTCGCGCCCGTGGTGATCAAGGACATCTACGCGGCCCTGCCCAAGATCAAGGAGAGCGGCGCCAGCGTCATCTTGGTCGAGCAGGATATCGGGCAGGCCATGGCCGTGGCCGACCGGGTCTATTGCGTCATGGAGGGCCGCGTGACGCTCGAGGGGCGCCCCTCGGAGATCGGCCGGGACGACATTCAAGCGGCCTATTTCGGAGCAGTTGCATGATCTGGATCGACACCCTTGTTCAAGGCGTCCTGCTGGGCGGGCTTTATGCGCTCTTTGCGGCGGGGCTGAGCCTCGTCTTCGGGATCATGCGCCTTGTGAACCTCGCCCATGGGGATCTCATCATCCTCGGGGCCTACATCATCCTGCTCTGTGTCAGCATGCTCGGGCTCAGCCCGTTTCTGGCGGTGATCATCGCGGCGCCGCTCATGTTCGTGCTTGGATGGGGGCTGCAGAAACTCGTTCTGAACCGCACCCTGGGCGAGGACATCCTGCCACCACTTCTGGTGACCTTTGGTCTGTCCATCGTGATCCAGAACGGGCTGCTCGAAGGGTTTTCTGCGGACAGTCAGCGGATCTCGGTCGGGGCGCTGGAGACCGCCTCGGTCAGTGTCGGACCGGTCAGCATTGGGGTGCTGCCGCTTCTGACCTTCGGCTCGGCCATCGCGGTGATCCTCGTGCTCAACCACATTTTCTACCGCACGGCGATTGGCCGGGCCTTTCGGGCGACCTCCGACGATGCGGTGACGGCGAGCCTGATGGGCATCGAGCCGGAGCGGGTCTTCGCCACAGCGACCGGGCTGGCGCTGGTGGTGACGACAATCGCCGCGCTCTATCTCGGGGTGCGGGCGAATTTCGACCCCTCCATCGGGCCCGTACGGCTGATCTACGCCTTCGAGGCGGTGATCATCGGCGGTTTGGGCAGCCTCTGGGGCACCTTGCTGGGCGGGATCGTGATTGGCGTGGCCCAGACTGTCGGGGCTGCAATCAACCCGGAATGGCAGATCCTCGCAGGGCATGTGGCCTTTCTCATCGTGCTTCTGATCCGCCCGCGCGGGCTCTTTCCGAAGGGGAGCTGATCCATGCAGACCGCCTATACCCTCACCATTCGCACCCCCGCGTCGGGGATTGCGGGGCTCGCCGCCGCGTCGCTTCTGGTCGCTCTGATCGCGGCACCGTTTTTTGCCTCGCGGAGCATGATTCAGGATCTGTTTTTCATCCTGACAATGCTGACCCTGGCGCAATACTGGAACCTGCTTGCGGGCTATGGCGGGCTCGTCTCGGTTGGCCAGCAGGCCTTTGTCGGGATCGGGGCCTATGCGCTTTATGGCGCGGCGATCCTCGGCGGCGTGGATCCCATCGCGGCGATCCTGCTGGCCGGGGCTGCGGCACTGGTGATGTCCATCCCAACGGCCTTTTTCGCCTTCCGTTTGCACGGGGCCTATTTCGCCATCGGGACCTGGGTCATTGCCGAGATCGCGCGGCTCTCGGTGGCGCAATGGCAATCGGTCGGGGGCGGCACGGGCACCTCCTTGCCGCGGGACGCCCTGCGCGAGCTGGCCTTTGTCGAGACGATCCAAACGCTCTTTGATGTGCGCGCCAGCGCGGCCCGGGACATCCTCGCTTATTGGCTGGCGCTTGCCTTGGCCGTGGCGACCATCGCCGGGATCTACTGGCTCTTGCGGACCAAGCGTGGGCTCGCGCTGGCGGCCGTGCGCGACAACACCGAGGCCGCGAAATCCGTCGGCGTCGATGCCGGGCGCATGAAATGGGTGGTGTTTCTCACCTCCGCCTTCGGGACCGGGCTCGTCGGGGGGCTGATCTATCTGCAAAAGGCGCGGATCTCGCCCGATGCGGCCTTCAGCGTCACGGACTGGACCGCCTATGTGATCTTCATCGTGGTGATCGGCGGGATCGGCACGATCGAAGGCCCGATCCTCGGCGTGCTGATCTTCTTCGTGCTCCAGAGCCTGCTGGCCGATTACGGCAGCTGGTACCTCATGATCCTGGGGCTGATCGGCATCGCCGTCATGCTCTTTGCGCCGCGCGGCCTCTGGGGGCTGATTTCCGAGCGCACGGGTCTGCAACTTTTTCCAATTCGGCGCCGTCTTGTCGGCAGCTCCAAAACCATAGAGGAGGGCTAGTCCATGGCCGATTTCACAACGGATGTCATGATCGTCGGAACAGGTCCGGCGGGATCCGCAACCGCCGCATTGCTGTCCAGCTACGGTATCGAGAATATGGCCGTAAACCGCTATCGCTGGCTGGCCAACACGCCGCGCGCCCATATCACCAATCAGCGCTGCATGGAGGTGCTGCGCGATCTGGGCCATGAGGTCGAGGAAGAGGCCTATATGCATGGCGCGCATCAGGACCTGATGGGCGAAAATGTCTTCTGCGAGAGCCTCGCGGGTGAAGAGATCGGGCGCATGAAGAGCTGGGGCAAGCATCCGCTCTCCCGGGCCGAGCATCAGCTGGCCTCGCCCTGCCAGATGATTGATCTGCCGCAGACCTTCATGGAGCCGATCCTCTTTAGCACCGCGTGTCGGCGCGGTACGCAGGCCCGAATGTCGGTCGAGTATCTGCGCCATACGCAGGATGCCGAGGGGGTCACCACGACCTGTCTCGACCGATTGTCGGGGCAGGAATTTACCATCCGCTCCAAGTACCTCGTGGGTGCGGATGGCGGCAATTCACTGGTGGCCGAGCAGGAAAACCTGCCCTTTGAGGGGCAGATGGGCGTGGGCGGGTCCATGAACATCCTGTTCCGGGCTGATCTGTCGAAGCATGTCGCGCACCGGCCTTCGGTCCTCTACTGGGTGATGCAACCCGGCGCGGATGTGGGCGGGATCGGCATGGGGCTGGTGCGGATGGTGCGCCCCTGGAACGAGTGGCTGATCGTCTGGGGCTATGACATCAACCAGCCCGCGCCGGAGGTGGACGAGGCGCTCGCCACCGAGGTCGCGCGGCAGCTGGTCGGCGATCCCGAGCTCGAGATCGAGCTGATCAGCGCCAATACCTGGACCGTCAACAACATGTACGCGACCCATATGCAGCGCGACCGCGTCTTCATCATGGGAGATGCGGCGCACCGGCATCCGCCCTCAAACGGGTTGGGCTCGAACACCTCCATTCAGGATGGCTTCAACCTTGCATGGAAACTGGCCGCTGTGTTGAAGGGGCAGGCGGGGCCGCGCCTTCTGGACAGCTATTCCGAGGAACGCGCGCCCGTGGCCAAGCAGATTGTCACCCGCGCCAATCAGTCGATCACCGAGTTCGGCCCGATCTTCGAGGCGCTTGGCATGGGCGAGGGGGTGAAGCCCGAGATCATGCAGCAAAACCTTGAGGCACGCTGCGAAACGACCCCGGATGCCGAAAAGCAGAGAGAGGCGATCCGCGAGGCCATCGCGTTCAAGAAATACGAGTTCGACGCTCACGGGGTCGAAATGAACCAGCGCTACAGCTCCGGCGCGATCGAGACCGATGGTCAGCTCGAGCCCGCCTTCGAGCTGGACGCAGAACTGCACTACCAGCCCACCACATGGCCCGGCGCGCGCATCCCCCATGTCTGGCTTTTCGACCACAAAAGCGGCGAGCGGCATTCCACGCTCGATCTGAGCGGACGGGGCAAATTCACCCTCTTCACCGGAATTGGAGGCGAGGCCTGGGGCGAGGCTGTGGCGGCGCTCAACTCCGAGCTCGGCCTCGACATCCGCTGCCACCTCGTGGGACCGCGCCGGGAGATCGAGGACCTGACCGGGGACTGGGCCCGGGCCCGGGAGATCTCGGATTCCGGCTGCGTGCTGGTGCGCCCGGATCACCACGTGGCCTGGCGTGCCGAGACCCTGACGGACACACCCGAGGCGGATCTCAAGCGTGTTCTGATGAAAATCCTGGCTGTGTAGGAGGCGGATCCAATGGAAGCGCATGAAAAAGGGTTCTTCACCGAGGCCGACAGTATCGAAGTTGTCACCGGCCGAAATGCCAATACAGAGGACCCGCGGCTCAAGGCTGTGATGGAGGTCATCACCCGCAAATTGCACGAAGCCGTGAAAGAAATCGAACCGACGCAGGAGGAGTGGTTCAAGGCGATCATGTTCCTCACCGAGACCGGCCATAAATGCGATGCCTGGCGGCAGGAATTCATCCTTCTGAGCGACATACTCGGTGTGTCCATGCTGGTGGATGCGATTAATTCCCGCCGCCCGAGCGGAGCGTCGGAAAACACCGTGCTCGGGCCGTTCCACGTGCCGGACGCGCCGGAATACGCGATGGGGACCAATATCTGTCTCGACCAGAAGGGCGAGGACATGGTTGTGCGCGGACGGATCCTCGATACCGACGGCAAACCGATCGACGATGCCAAGATCGATGTCTGGCAGACCAATGATGACGGCTTTTACGATGTGCAGCAAAAAGGTCTGCAACCTGATTTCAACCTGCGCGGCGTCTTTCGTACCGGGGCCAATGGCAGTTACTGGTTCAAAGGGGTCAAACCGCGCTTCTATCCCATTCCCGATGATGGCCCGGTGGGGCAGCTCTTGGGACGCCTGGGGCGGCACCCGAACCGCCCGGCGCATCTGCACTTCATCGTGACCGCGGACGGGTATGACCCTCTGACCACACATATTTTCGACCCGGATGATCCTTACATCAACACCGACGCGGTGTTCGGTGTGAAAGAGAGCCTTCTGGCCGACTTACGCTATGTAGAGGACCCCGCGCGATCCGCCGAAGTTGGGTTCAACGGCCCCTACTGGGAGATCGAGTTCGACTTCGTTCTGGCGCGGGTGTGAGCATGGGGCAGCCTTGCATCATCTGTGTGGCCATCACCGGCTCCCTGCCGACGAAGGCCCATAACCCGGCCGTCCCGGTCAGCGTCGCCGAACAGGTGGAAAGCACCCAGGAAGCCTTTGAGGCGGGGGCCACGATCTGCCACGCCCATGTGCGCAATGCGGATGGCGCGCCGTCCTCGGATCCCGACATTTTTGCCCGTCTCAAGGAAGGGCTGGAGACCCATTGTCCCGGCATGATCCTTCAGTTCTCCACGGGCGGGCGGTCCGGAGCGGGCAAGACACGGGGCGGGATGCTGCCCTTGCGCCCGGACATGGCCTCGCTGTCGGTGGGATCCAACAACTTCCCCACGCGGGTCTACGAGAACCCGCCGGATCTGGTCAGCTGGTTGGCGGATGAGATGCGCAGATATGGCGTGAAGCCCGAGATCGAGGCCTTTGACCTCAGCCATATCCTCCAGGCCAAGCGGATGGTCGACGAGGGGGCGCTCGGTGCTCCGCCCTATGTGCAATTCGTCATGGGCGTGAAGAACGCGATGCCTGCGGACAAGGCGGTCTTCGATTTCTACGTCCAGACGGTTGAACGGCTGTTCGGCCCGTCGGCTCCTTGGTGCGCAGCCGGGATCGGTCGCGACCAACTCCAGCTCAACGAGTGGGCAATCCGCGCAGGTGGGCATGCGCGCACGGGGCTTGAGGACAATCTGCGCCTCGACCGGAGCACTCTGGCCCCCTCCAATGCCGCGCTTGTCGCACGCACCGCTGCGCTCTGCGCGCAGAATGACCGCCCCGTGGCCACCGTGCACGAGGCGCGGTCGATACTGGGCCTGCGGGCCGCTTGAAAGGAGAGCAGTGAGATGACCACAGATGCCATGGCGGCCGATGATGCCGCGCAGATTGCGGCGCAGGCGCTGCAGGATCGCGGGCTGACCGCTGATCCTGCGACGCTCCATCTGCTCTTCACACAGGCGCGGACCCATTACGGCTGGCAGGATCGCCCGGTCAGTCAGGAGACGTTGCAAGCGCTCTACGAGATTGCCCGAATGGGGCCGACATCAATGAACCAGCAACCCATGCGGGTGGTGTTCGTCCAGTCCGCGGACGCCAAAGAGCGTCTGGCGCCCAGCCTCTTGCCAGGCAATCGCGACAAGATGCGGTCCGCCCCGGTGACGGCGATCATCGCCTATGACCTGAACTTTTGGGAGGAACTGCCCCGCCTGTTTCCCCCCAACCCGGATGCCAGCGATCTGTTTCGGAACAATGCAACCGCGGCGCAGGTCAACGCTTTTCGCAACAGCACTCTCCAGGGTGCCTACGTCATGCTGGCGGCGCGGGCGGTCGGTCTCGATGTCGGAGCGATGTCGGGCTTTGACACTGCAAAGCTCGACGAAGAGTTCTTTCACGGCACGTCCCTGAAGTCGAACTTCCTCGTGAACCTCGGCTATGCCGACACATCCAAGGTCTTTCGCAGATTGCCGCGTCTGAGCTTCGACGAGGTTTGCGAGACCATGTGAGAACTGCCCGCACAGACGGGACTGTCGGCTGGGAGGACGCCCGAACAACACGGAGGAGAAACGCAATGAAATTCCAATGGATAAACAGCATCACCGCGCTTGCCATCGCGCTTGCCGCGACCCTGCCTGCTACGCGCGCCGCGCAGGCCGAGACGTTCGAGCTGACCATGTCGTCGAGCCACCCGACGGTCTTGCCATGGGTCGGACAGCTGTCGGAGCTGGTCGTGGCGGAAACCAACACGCGGCTCGAGGCCATGGGCTCGGAGGATCGGGTGAACTGGACCGAGAGCTATGGCGGTGCGCTCTACGGGTTCAAGGATACGCTGGAGGCGGTGGGCGATGGGTTAACCGATGCTGGCTGGGTGGGCACGCTCTGGGAAGGCTCGAAGATGCCACTCCAGAACATCACCTATTTCACGCCTTTCGTCAGCAATGATCTGGTTGCAACGCTCAAAATCATGAATGAGCTGCATCGCGAGGTGCCGGTTTTGCAAGAGGCTTGGGAGGATCAGAACGTGGTCTTTCTCGGCGCGAGCGGTGTGGAGACGTATCACCTGTTCACGAATTTCCCCGTGAGCTCGCTCGCGGATCTCGACGGGCGCAAGATCATCGCGCCCGGTCCATCGGCGAACTGGATCAAGTCGCTTGGGGCGGTGCCGGTGAACGGGGCGTTGCCGACCTATTACAACCAGATCCAGACCGGTGTGGCCGATGGCGTGGTCGTCATCATCACCGGGGCCTTTCCCAACAAGCACTACGAGGTCGCGCCTTATGTGACACTGATCGGGCTCGGCGCGCAGATGACCGGTGGCCTGGGGATCAACCGGGATGTCTGGGATGGGTTGTCCGACGATGTGCGTGCGGTCCTCACGGAACTCGGCGAAGACTATACCGTGGCCCATGCCGAAGAAGTCACCGCGCGGTACGAGCGGTTTCTGGCGGAACTGCCAGAGGTGGGGGCGACGGTAACCGAACTGCCGGCGGCAGATGTCGAAGCTTGGGCCAACGGTCTGCCGGATCTTGCCGCTGACTGGGTTTCAGCCAATTCGGATGAAGGTGCGGCGGAAGTGCTCGACGCTTATATGGCCAAGGTCAAGGACCGGGGTATGTCGCCCCGTATCGACTGGTCTGACCGGGCGGAGTGATCTGCCATGAGCCCCGCCCTGACCGCCTTGCGCAAGACCTCTGACCGAACGGTCACGGTCGTCTCGACTATGACGGGGGCCGTGAGCGGTGCCGCGTCGATCTGGATTTTCTGCCTGATGCTCCTGATCTGCGCGGATATCCTCGGTCGCTCTCTCTTCAACGCACCGGTGCAGGGCGTGTCAGAGATCGTGGCGAATTCGATCGTTGCCATCGTCTTTTTACAGGCCGCCCATACCCTGATGTGTGGGCGGATGACCCGCACGGATCTGCTGCTCGGTTGGCTTGAGGAGGAGCGCCCCTTTGCCGCCAGCGTGATGCGGCTGGTGTTTCATCTGGCCGGACTCGTGGTCTTTGCCCTGATCGCGCAAGGGACATGGCCCAAGCTTGTAGATGCCTGGGTCGAGGATGAGTTCTTTGGCGCGCAGGGTGTTTTCACGGCGCCTGTCTGGCCGATCAAGGCCTGCCTCTTTGCAGGCTCGCTCCTGACCTGTCTCGCATTTGCGACGCAAGGGCTGCGGGACCTCAAGGAGATCCTGCTTACCGGTCGACCGGCCCCGTTGCGCGTGCGCCACAGTGTCCTGGCCCCGCCACGAGGCTGGGGTGTCCTGTTGGTCTTCGCCGCGCTGCTGATCGGCGGCTACGGGGTGTTCCTGGCGGATCTGGGACGGGTCGGGGTTGGCCTCGCCGCTATTGGGTTCATGCTGGCCCTGATCCTGGCCGGGGCGCATATCGCAGTCGTTCTGATCATCCTCAGTTTCCTCGGAATCTGGTTGATCCGGGACAATCCCACTGTGGCCCTGCGGTCTTTGGCCCTCGCGGCGGATGGAGCGATCAACCGGTATCTCTTTGGCGTGGTGCCGCTTTTTGTTTTGATGGGGCTCGTGGTGGATGCGGCGGATATCGGGCGGGATGCGTACCGGGTGGCGGCATGGCTACTGCAGCGGATCAGGGGCGGGCTGGGTATGGCCACAGTCGCGGCCAATGCGGTGTTTGCGTCGATCACCGGGATTTCCATCGCTTCGGCAGCGGTGTTCTCGCGGGTTGCAGTGCCGCAGATGGTGGCGAATGGCTACAACAATCGCTTCGCGCTCGGGGTCGTGGCGGGGTCTTCGGTGCTGGGCATGCTGATCCCGCCGAGCCTGCTGTTGATCATCTACGGGGTTCTCGCGGAGCAATCGGTGGGGTCACTCTTTCTCGCGGCGATCGTACCCGGCGGTTTGCTGGCCTTTGTGTTTGGCCTCGGGATCTACTTGATGGCGACGCTGCGGCCCCGGCTGGTGATGCAGACGGATCGACCCACGGTGATCGAGGGAGAGACGTGGCCAACAGCGGCGCGGAAGCTTGCGCCCATCTTCTCGCTTGTGGTGATCGTGCTTGGCGGCATCTATTCGGGGTTCTTCACCCCCACGGAAGCCGGTGCTGCAGGCGCGGCTGCGGCGCTCGTCGTAGCGCTTTTGAAGGGCAGCCTCACGTGGCGTCGGTTCTGGCGGGTGCTGGTAGATACAGGGCTTGTCTCTGTGTCGATCCTGCTGCTGATCATTGCGGCTTCGATGTACTCCCGCATGCTGACCCTCTCGACCATTCCGCAGCAAACCACGATGCTCTTTGCTGAAGCCGGGCTTGGCCTGATGGGGTTCATGCTGGTCTATCTGGTGCTGGTTGTAATCATGGGCATGATCCTCGATTCAACGTCTATCATGCTGATCCTGTTGCCGCTGGCCTTGCCCATCGTGACGGAGCTTGGGGGCAACCTGATCTGGTTCGGCATCGTAACCGTGATCGCGGTAGAGATCGGATTGCTGACACCGCCCTTCGGTCTGACCGTCTATGTGGTCAAGGCCACCATTTCGGATCGCAATACATCACTCGGAGATATCTTTGCTGGCACGTTTCCGTTCGTGATCATGATGACGCTGGTCACGCTCATACTTACCTTCGTCCCGGCGCTAAGCCTCGTCTTCGAGTGACGGTCGAGGCAAGAGCGGTGCAGCTCACCCTTCGCCAGGCGCAGCACCGCGGACCGTCGCCCGAGCGCTATTCCTCGAAATAGCCGCTATGGGTCGTGTAGATCGCGTCAATGATCGGGTCGAGACGGCTCAGATGGCGCCGGAGGATGGTTTCGGCCCCTGCAGAATCCCCAGAAAACAGGGCATCGATCAGCTGCGTATGATCGGTGAGCAGATCCTCCATCGCCTCTGCACCGGTCAGGGAGAGCATGCACAGACGATCGACCTGTGCCTTGTTCGCCGCAATCAGCTCAAAGGCCGCTGGGCGTCTTGCTGAGGCGCAAAGCAGGCGGTGAAAGGCGTAGTCGAGACTGTGAAAAGCGGCCGTGTCACCGGCGGCGACGGCATCGCGCTGCTCTTTGAGGCTTTGGCGCAGCTTTGTATCCACGGCCCTATCGCGATCTGTGGCTGCCTGCCGGATCACCTCGATCTCGATGGCGCCCCGCACGAACCGCGCATTGGAGATCAGGTCCCGCGAGAAGGGGCGTACGATCGTCGCCCGCTGAGGGCGGATGAGAAGCAGGTTGAGATTGGCCAGCCGGGTGAAGGCCTCGCGCACGGGTTGTCGGGAGAAGCCGTAGGATTTCGCCACCTCGCTCTCGGAAAGCTTCGCACCGGGCAACAGGTCGAGGCTGACGATCCGGTCATAGAGCGAGTCGAAAATCTGGTCGGTGCTGGTCGCACGCTCGACCGTATCGGTGGACGTCATGGCATCGTCTTTCAAGGGCCGCGCCGGAAAACATGGGGGAGGGCGCGGGTGTAGGTCTCTGTTTTCATCGCTATTCTTGCATACCAGTATCCCAATGAGAAGTGGTTTGATTAGTCATTTTAAACATTAATGGATGGGGATCTCGGAAAAACTATGTTGACTAGTATCCCAGTTTCTGTGTTTGCTGGGGCGCAGTACTTTCGGGCTCCTCAGCCCAGGTGCACATCCGGAACGGGGTCCGCGCAGTCGAGGAGGGCTGCCTCCCACCGGATCAATTGACATCTTTGGGAGGTTCAAAATGTTCCATCGCACCCTAACGGCTCTGGCCGCCACCGCTGTGCTCGCGGGCGGTGTTCCTGCGGCCCAGGCCGACACGACGCTCCGTGGCGCCAGCATGTTCGACGAGGCTCATGCCTTCACCCAGACCCTGCGCGAATTCGAGCGTTTGATTGGCGAAAAATACGACGGAGACGTCACGTTTGACCTGCGCTTGAATGGTGAGCTTGGGGTGGAGTCGGACTACGTCACCTATCTCAATCAGGGCGTCGCGGTGGACTACACGATCCTCGCGCCCTCCAATATGGCGGTTTTCTCGGAATCGATCCCGCTTATGGATATGCCTTTCCTGTTCCGGGATCTGGAGCACTGGAATGCGGTTCTGTCCTCGGACGCGCTGGCCCCGCTGGAGGTGGATCTGCGCGACGCGGCGGGCATCGTGATCGTCGGCTATCATGGAGGTGGGGTGCGCAACCTCGCCTCAGCAGCGCCGATCACCAATATGGATGAGCTGGCCGGTCACCGCATGCGCGTGATGGGCGCGCCCATTCAGGCGCAGACTTTCTCGGCAGTGGGTGCGGCACCGTCGGCGATTGCCTATAACGAGGTCTATAACGCCATTCAGACCGGCGTGATCGCCGGGTTCGAAAACGAGGCGGCTTCGATCCAGAACCTCAAGTTCTACGAGGTGGCGCCTCATATCTCGCTGACCCAGCACACGATCACGGTGCGGCCCATCGTGATGTCGGCCAAGACCTTTGACGCGCTGCCCGCAGATCTGCAGGCCGCGATCATGGCGGCGGGGGCCGAGGCGGGGGCCTTTGGGCGCGCGCTGGAGAGCGGGCAGGATGGCGAGAAGCTGCAGGCCATGGCCGATGCCGGGCAGATCGAGGTGCATGACTTCCTCGGACGCGAGAAGATGCTCGAGCTTGTGCAGCCTGTGCAAGACGCCTATGCGGCCCAGCTCGGCGCAACCGAGCTTCTCGAGCGTATCCGCGGGATGTAATCCCCCCACGCTGGCGGACGGTGCCCGATCGCGGGTGCCGTCCCTGGCTCTTGTGGTCCCCGCCCGTGGGCGGTCGCGGAAGGACAGATCATGATTGGACGATTTCTGGATCGGTTCTGCACCGGTCTGCGCATCCTGCTTGGCGTGTTGATGGGGGCTCTGGCCATTCCGGTCGCGATGCAGGTGATCTCGCGTTACACCGGGCTGATCCCGACCTTTCTGTGGACCGAGGAACTGGCGACCTTCATCTTCGTCTGGATCGTGATGATCGGATCCATGGTGGCGGTCTGGGACGGCACGCATTTTGATGTGCGCGTTGTACCGGATGCCCAGGGACCGCTTCTGCGCCTGATCCAGAACGGGGTCGTTTATCTCGCCATCCTGATCTTCGGGCTGCTCTTTGCAGTCTATGGCGTCGAATACGCCGAATTCGGCAGCAAGCAGCGTTCGGTCATGATGCGGGCCAATCTGGTAATCACTCACATCTCGCTTTCGATTGCTGGGGTAATCTGGACGATCTTCGCGGTCTGGAGGCTCTATGAAGAGCTCGTGCAGTATCGCCGCGCCCGGATGGAGCAGTCCCGATGATCCTTGATACCGCCACGGCGGCGATGATGCTGATCGGTACGTTTGCCGTACTCATCCTGATCCGGATCCCCGTGGCCTTTGCGCTCGGTCTGGCCTGTGTGCCAGTGGTGCTGCTGGAGTTGCGCCTGACGCCCTTCATCGTGCTCGACCGGATGTTTCAATCCTACAATTCCTTCATTTTGCTCGCGGTGCCGTTCTTTCTGCTGGCGGCGAACCTGATGAATTCCGGCAAGGTCACGGACCGGCTGATCGAGCTCGCCCGGGTTCTGACTGGCTGGATGCCGGGGGGCCTTGGCCATGTGAACGTGGCCGTTTCGATGCTCTTTGCCGGGATCTCTGGCTCTTCGACGGCGGATGCTGCCGGGATCGGCAAGATCCTGATCCCGGCCATGCAACGTGAAGGCTATGACACCCGCTTTGCGGTGGCGATCACCGCCTGTTCCTCGGTCATGGGGGTGATCATTCCGCCCTCGATTCTGATGATTGTCTGGGGCGGGGTGATGCAGGTCTCGGTCGGCGCGCTGTTCCTGGGCGGCGCGCTTCCGGGGCTGATGATTGGCTTCGCACTCATGGCGACGGTCTATGGCTTTGCCAAGGTCCGGAACTACCCCGTCACGGCGACCCCGAACTGGGCGGAGTTCCTGGCGGCCTGGAAGGGCGCGGCGCTCGCGCTCCTGACGCCAATTTTCGTGATTGGCGGGATCGTAGGCGGCATCGTCACCCCGACCGAGAGCGCGATTATCGCGGCGGGATATGCGCTGTTTCTTGGCATGTTCGTCTATCGCACGGTCAAGCCGCGAGATCTGGGCCATATCCTATATGATACGGCGCGTTTCGCCGCGATCTCGCTCTTCGCGATTGGCACGGCCACGGCCTTTGGTTGGTTGCTCTCCTTCTACAACGCTCCGCGGCTGATCGTCAGCATTCTGACCGCGTGGGAGTTCGGACCATTCGGTACGGCACTGGTTATCGCGGGGCTGTTCCTGATCTTCGGGCTCTTCATCGATGCTATCCCAACCATCATCATCCTCGGCACGGTCCTGATGCCGGTGGCACAGGCTGGCGGAGTCGATCCGATTGCCTTTGCCATTATCGGGATTGTCTCTCTGGCCTTTGGTTTGGTCACGCCGCCCTACGGGCTGTGCCTCCTGATCTCGGCGGCCATCGGAGGGCTTAATGTCGTGCAGGTACTGCGCGAAGTGGCGATCATTCTCGCGCCCATGCTGATCATCCTGATCCTGCTCGCGGCGGTTCCCGACCTGATCCTGTGGCTGCCCCGTCTTTTGATGCCCGGCACCTTCACTTCACCCTAAACTACCGGCCGATCGGCCCGTCCTCGAGAGGAGAGACAGTATGAAACTGCAAGGAAAAACCGCGATTGTGACCGGCGGTGGGCGTGATATCGGGGCGGCTGTGGCACGGATGATGGCGACCGAGGGCGCGCAGGTGGCGATCAGCTATTTCGAAAGTTCCAAAGGGGCGGATGGGGTCGTTGCTGCGATTGAGGCAGCGGGCGGCAAGGCGATTGCCGTGCAGGCGGATCTCAACACGCAAGAGGGTGTCGACAGCCTTGTCGCCGCCACCGTGGAGGCCTTTGGCGGAGTGGATATCCTCGTTAACAACGCAGGCGGACTGATCGCGCGCAAGACCATCGCCGAGATGCCGCTGGAGCATTGGAACGCCGTGATGACCCTGAACCTGACGAGCACTTTCATGATGACCAAGGCCTGCCTGCCGCATATGACGTCCGGCGCGATCGTGAACCTCGCCTCGCAGGCCGGGCGCGACGGGGGCGGACCCGGTGCGGTGGCCTATGCCACTTCGAAAGGGGCGGTGATGACCATGACCCGCGGGCTCGCCAAGGAGCTGGGTCCCGAGATCCGGGTGAATGCGCTCTGCCCGGGGATGATCGACACGGACTTTCACAACATCCACACCCCGGATGCCGGGCGTCGTGGGTTCGAGGCCAATGCGCCTCTCAAGCGGCAGGGGCACGTGGATGATGCGGCCCATCTGGTCGTGTTTCTAGCCAGTGAGGAGAGCGCGTTCCTGACGGGTACAAATATCGACATCAATGGCGGCATGCTCTTTTCCTAGGGTCGGATCATGGAGGATTTCCCGATTGTTAAGGCGGCCCGGAATGTCACGCGCCAGGTGCTGTCGCACCATCCTGACTTGATGGTGGTGGCGTTCCGATTCACCGCCTCTCGTGCGATTGGCAGCCTGCACGAGCATGCCCATGTGCAGTCCACCTATGTGGAAAGCGGGCGATTTCGCGTCACTCTCGACGCGGAGGAGAGAGAAGTGGCTCCGGGGGACAGCTTTACTGTACCTTCCGGTCAGACCCATGGCTGCGTCTGCTTTGCCCCCGGCACCCTGATCGACAGCTTCACCCCCCGTCGCAATGACGTCCTCTGACGTGATGCGGATCGTGGCCATCGGGGAGTGCATGGCCGAGCTGACACCGGCGGGAAGGCCCGACACGTTTCGTCAGGGGTTTGCAGGTGATACCTTTAACACTGCGTGGTATCTGGCACGCTGCCGTCGTGATCTGGACGTGGCGTATGTCACCGCGATTGGCGATGATGAGATGTCCCGCGCGCTCCGTCAGTTTGCCCGGGACAGCGGGCTGTCTGACTGGTGGGTCCGGGTCGTGCCCGGCGGGACGCTGGGTCTCTATCTGGTTTCCTTGCGGGACGGCGAGCGCAGTTTCAGTTATTGGCGCGGGCAATCGGCAGCTCGACAATTGGCGCAGGACCCGGACGAATTGCGCGCGGCGCTCCGGGATGCGGGCCTGATCTATTTCAGCGGGATCACACTCGCAATCCTGCCGCAAGAGGGGCGCGAGACCCTGCTCGCGCAGGTTTCGGAGGCCCGGTCGGCTGGAGCGCGGGTGGCGTTCGATCCCAATCTCAGGCCTCGGCTTTGGGACAGCTCACAGGCGATGACCGAAACGGTCATGCAGGCCGCGCGGATTTGCGATGTCGCCTTGCCGTCCTTTGAGGATGAGGCGTATTGGTTTGGCGACGCAACGCCTGAGGCGACCCGGGCGCGCTATGCGGAGGCCGGCGCGGGGCAGGTAGTTGTCAAGAACGGCGCAGGTGATCTCGTCTGGCAGGATGGCGCGCGCCGGGGCATGTCGCGCGTGGCTCCAGTTGCGCGGCCTGTCGACACCACCGCAGCGGGAGACAGCCTGAATGCAGGCGTTCTGGCTGATTTGGTCCATGGCGCGTCGCTGGAGGAGGCGATTGCACGCGGCTGCCGTCTCGCGCGCCATGTCGTGCAGAATCGCGGGGCGCTTGTGCCCCTGCCGCCGGAGGTGTGATCGGCTGGGGCGAGAAATCTTCGGACCGCCGTCTCAGCCTGTCCGGATCTCAGCGATCGTAGTTTCCGCCAAGCGGGCGACAAGACTTTCCTCGATCTCGTCCAGAACGCCGGATACCCGCTTTTGCAATGCTCTTTCTACGGCGCAACTGGGCGTATCGGCTTCATCACTGCTTGCCACAAGACGTTCGTCCAGCGCGAGATAGACATCCGCGAGCGAAATCTCGGATGGATTTCGCGCGAGGCGCCAGCCGCCCGCATGACCTTTTTCCGAGGTCAGAAGGCCCGCTTCGCGCAGCCGGCCCAGCACCCGTCGGACGACTACGGGATTGGTCCCGGCATGGGCCGCAATGTCCGCCGATGTGCGGACACGATCGGGCGCGCTGGCCATGTGGCCAAGCGTGTGCAAGGCGAGTGACAGTCGGCTGTTGCGTTTCAAGTGAGGCTCCGTTGGGACCGTTTTGAAGTAACAATTTTTGTTGCGTGGTTCCAGTAACTCCGATAGTTGCGTGAGCGGTCCAGATTAACCTTCGGCACTTGCGGATGTCAGCCTTTCTCAGTTGCAGGTTCGGTGATGTGCGCTTGGCGCAGCACGTGCCCGCGTCGAGACATCGCATGGCAAGCACCCGAGCCTCGCGGATTAATTGGGTCAATCCCAGCACGCGGCCGGTTGGCCCTGCCAGGCCGTTCTCTATCGTCGTCCATTCAGTCTTTCGATCCCCCTCGGGAGGGGTGTGGTGATGTCCCCTGCACCCTCTGCATTCCAGAAGGAATCTCTCATGTCGTTCTCCAGACACCTAACCGCGGCTGCGCTGCTTTCTCTGAGTGCGGTTGTGCCTGCAGCCGCTCAGGAAGGCAGCCTCACGATTGCCATCGGGTTTGGCCCGACCGCCGAGGTTCCGGACCCGCGCGCAGGGTATAACGGCTGGATGTCGAACCAGACTGGCGTGACAGAGACATTGATGGGGATCGACTATGATCTGAACCTTTACCCGCGACTGGCCGAGAGCATTTCTCAGGACACGCCGACCATCTGGCGCGTGACCCTCCGCGAGGGCGTGCATTTCCATGATGGGACACCGCTGACCGCGCAAGCCGTAGTCGCCTCCATCGCGGCGGTCTCGGAGGAGGGCCATCCCGGCCAGAACGCGCGAGTATCTAAGCTTCTCGATCTGGCGTCACTCTCGGCGGAGGGGGATCGCGTGGTGATCTTCGAGACCAACAGCCCGAATGCGGCCTTTCCCTGGTCCCTATCGGAGCCGGGGCTGGCGATCCTTGGCAACCCGTCCGAGGGTTTCCCGATCAATGCGACCGGCCCCTATGTCTTCAAGGAGGCCGTGCCCGAACAGCTATACCGGGCCGAAGCCAACGCAGATTTCCGCCTTGGGACCCCGGGGCTCGAAGAGGTGCGCGTGGTTGTGGCGGGCGATCCGGCCTCTGCGGCGCTGGCCTTTGAGGCGGGGGAAGTGGATATGGTGATCAACTATCCCGAGACCGATTTCGAGCGGATACAGAGCACCGGTGCGCTGGGGTTTTCGGCACCGACAGCGCGGCTCTATTTCTACACGTTGAACGCGACCAGCGGACCCATGTCCAACCCATTGATTCGCAGGGCCGTTTCCAAGGCGATTGACCGTGACGGTATCGTCACAGCCGCGTTGTCGGGGGTTGGGGGCGTGCCGGCGGGTACGGTCTTTCCGGATGGGTTAGGATGGGCTGCGGACATCTCCGCCAGTTACGATCCCGCCGGCGCCGAGGCGTTGCTGGCTGAGGCGGGAGCCGTCAAGCAAGGCGGGCGCTGGATGCTCGATGGCGCGCCGTTGGAGATCGACATTGTCACCTATGCGTCGCGCGCGGCGTTGCCGCCGACCGCAGAGCTGACGCAGGCCTTCCTGTCGGTCATCGGTGTTTCGGCAAACATCCGTGTCGGAGAATGGGGCGCGGGCAATGACGCCATCGCGGCAGGCGAAGCGGACATGTTCCTGCAGGCCTGGATTACCACGCCGCAAGGGGATCCGGGCGCTGTGCTCGAGACCCTTTTAAAATCCGATGGTGGCTCCAACGCGGGCAAATACAGCAACGCGGCACTGGATGAGCTGTTGGAGAAGGGGCGTCTGACCTTTTCCCAGGCGGAACGTGAAGCGATCTATGACGAAGTGCAGGAAATCATCGCGGCTGAGGCGGCCCTGATCCCTGTCTTCCATGTCAGTCAGGTCAATGTCGCCAAGCCGGGTCTTTCGGGCTACGCGGTGCATCCGACTGAGACCTACTGGATCACACACGAGACGACGTTCGCAGAATGACCCTCTCCGTTTCCGGCCTGAGCGCAGTGCGCGCGGGTCGGACCATCCTGCACCAAACGGCACTAGAGATTGCCCCCCGGGCCCGCATCGGGCTTGTCGGGTCGTCGGGCTCTGGTAAATCGACCCTTGGGCACGCCTTGATCGATGCGCTGCGCGAGCAGGGGGCGCGCGTCGCCCATGTGCCGCAAAGCCCCGATGAAGCGCTCGATCCTCTGCGGAGCATGGGGTTCCACTGGCGCGAAGCCGAGCGTGCTCTGGGTTTGCCCAACGGGGCGGCGGACCGCGCAAACCTCTTTGAGGCGCTCAACATCGCGGGCGGGGATCTACGCAAGCGGCCCTGGGGCTGGAGCCGAGGTATGCAGCAGCGTTTTGTTATCGCCATGGCATTGATCGGGGAGCCAGACCTGATCGTGTTGGATGAGCCGACCTCGGCGTTGGATCCAGTGGTGGCAGCCGCGACGATGGCGTTGCTGGATCGGCACTTGACGGGGCGGCAGACCGCGATGATGCTGATAACCCATGATCTCGGGCTGGCATCGCGATGGGTTTCGCAGATGATGGTGATGTCCGACGGTCAGATTGTGGAACGCGCCACGACCGCAGGTATTCTCGACACCCCGCAAACAGATGCAGCACGTGCGCTCTCCGCCCATCGCAATTGGATGGCGCTGCCATGTTGAAGGTCGATCAGATCACGGTCCAGCGTGGCAAGCAGGTTGCCCTGTCCGAAGTCTCAGTCTCGCTTGCGCCCGGACGCAGTCTTGCCATCGTGGGGGAGAGCGGGGCGGGTAAGTCGACCCTGATCTCAGCCATCCTCGGCCTTGTGACCCCCACGCGTGGAAAGATCAGTTGGGCCGGGGCGCCCGTACAGTCCTGCCGCCCCGCGCTGGTGATGCAAGAGCCCCGCGCCGCCTTCAATCCGGTGCTGCCTTTACGCCGCTCGGTGATGGAGCCGCTGGTTGCGCAAGGCAAACCGATACCCGAGGTCCGCTTGCAGCGCCTGTGCGATGGTCTGGAACTGCCCGAGGACCTGTTGGATCGACGCCCCGGCGCGGTATCCATCGGGCAGGCGCAACGGGTTGGGATTCTCAGGGCGCTGATTGCGGCGCCGCCCCTTGTGCTCTTTGACGAGCCGCTCTCGGCGCTGGATGCGGTGACCCAGAAGCATACGGCGCGGCTGATCTCGGATCTCCAGGAGGAGGAGGGGTTTGCCGCGATGATCGTGACCCATGATCTCGGCTATGCCATGGCGCATGCCGACGAGATTGCCGTGCTGAAATCCGGCCGGATTGAGGACATAGCCGCGCCGGACGTTTTTGTGAGCGCGCCGAAGACCGGCTATTGCCGCAGCCTGCGCGATGCAGCCATTGCCCTTGGCGCACTGGAGGCGGCGGCATGATTGGGACACTTCTGGGACTTATCCTTCGGGCCATTGTTGTGCTGTCGGGTGCGGCTGTCGTGACCTTCGTGTTGCTCTGGCACGCGCCCGGGGATCCGGCGCAGGCCATCGCCATGGCGCGCTACGATGCGTTGCTGACGGACGAGGTGATCGAGCTGGTGCGCGAGGAGGCGGGTTTGAACGCTGGGTTCTGGGCTGGGTTCTGGGCCTGGCTCGGTCCGCTCCTGACTCTGGATTTCGGGTACTCGTCAGTGACGGGGCGTCCGGTCTGGCCGGATCTGCGGGCAGCGGTGTCCTATACCGTGCCACTGGCCTTTTCCGCATTGGCGTTAGGTCTCGCGATGGCCGTGCCGCTTGCCATCTTCGCGGCGCGGCATCAGGGGGGACTGCTGGATCGCTGTGCGGTGGGGCTCGCCTCGCTGGGGGCCGCGATCCCGGCGTTCTGGCTGGGGCTTTTGCTGATCCTGCTCTTTGCAGTGCATCTGGGCTGGCTGCCTGCCATGGGCGCGCGCACACCAGCCCATGCGATCCTGCCAGCGGTGACCCTGGCCCTTGGGGTTGCGTCTGCGCTGACCCGGATCATCCGTTCGGGCATTCTGGAAGCGCGGGGACAGGCCTTCCTCCCTGCGTTTCGACGCCGGGGAGTGCCGGACAGGGCACTTGGCCGGGATCATGTCGCCCCCCATGCCGCGATCCCGGTTGTGACGGTTCTGGGGCTGGAGCTGGCCTTTCTGCTTGAAGGGCTTGTGATGGTCGAGGTGATCTTCGGACGGCCCGGATTGGGAACCTTTCTCGTCTCGGCGATCGCGGCGCGGGATTTCCCTCATGTGCAGGCGGTTGTGATCCTTGCGGCCCTGATTTTCGTAACAGTGAACATGCTGATCGACTTGGTCTATGCCTGGATCGACCCGCGGATCGGAGCGCGCGATGCGTAGTGTTTCCATTCTCGCCGGGATCTTTGTTCTGGTCGCTGTGATCGGGCCCACGCTGGCACCTTATGACCCGGTTGCAATTGACATCCCCAACCGCCTCGCGCCACCGAGCTCCGAGTTCCTGCTTGGCACGGACGCGCTTGGGCGCGACATCCTCTCGCGCCTTTTGCATGGCGCGCGCTGGTCACTCGGGCTGGCCTTTGTGGTCTCCGTGATCGGGCTCTGTATCGGCACGCTGATCGGGCTTGTGGCGGCGCTTGGCGGCAAGCTCGCCGACTGGATTGTCATGCGGGGAACGGACACGTTTCTAGCCTTCCCGGAACTCGTGGCCGCCATCGTCATTGCGGGCCTAATGGGGGCCGGAACCTGGAGTCTGATTTTTGCGCTCAGCGTGACGGGGTGGATGCGGTATGCGCGGGTCGCGCGGGGCATAGGCCTGTCGCTCGCAACCCGGGGCTATGTCGTGCAGGCGCGGCTTGCGGGTCTGTCGCCATGGGCCATAGCGCGCTGGCACTATCTGCCATCGCTTCTGCCATCCCTGACGGTGGTCTGGACGGGCATGTTCGCGCGCGCGATCCTCGGGATATCGGCGCTTGGTTTCCTCGGCTTCGGCGTGCAACCGCCCGCGCCGGAATGGGGGGCCATGCTCCTTGATGCACGGATCCATATGCGATCCACCCCGTTGCAAATGATCTGGCCGGGATTGGCAGTGGTAACCTGTGTGCTCGTGATCAATCTGGCCGGCGACGCCTTGCGCGACGCCCTGGCCGATCGGGAGCGTGCAGTGTGACCAGAGCCGATCACCCGGCGCTTGGGATCGGGTTGCGTGTGGTGTCGGGGGTCCTGGCAGCGGGCATGTTTGTCAGCGTCAAGGCAGTGAGCGAGGCCGTGCCGCTGGGAGAAATCGTATTCTTTCGCTCGGTCTTTGCCTTCATCCCATTGGTCATCTTCCTCTGGCTGCGCCATGAGTTCCCACGCGGATTGGCGACGAAACGTCCACGCGATCACCTCATCCGATCGAGCTTTGGGACGCTGGCCATGTTCACCGCCTTCGCGGCAATTGCGCGGCTCAATGTGGCCGAGGCAGTCCTCATTGCGCAGCTCACGCCAGTGCTGACGGCGCTTGGGGCGGTGGTTTTTTTGTCGGAGCGTTTGACAGTCTGGCGCGTGGGGGGGCTCGCGCTTGGATTTGCCGGGGTCGTGGTCCTCGTCTGGCCGGAGCTTGACGGCGGCTCTGGCGATGCGACGCGCCTTGCAGGCTATGTCATTGGGGTGATTTCCGCCGTTGTCTCGGCACTGGCCCTGCTCATGGTACGGAGCCTGACGCGGACCGAAAGCCCGGGGGCGATTGCGCTATACTTCGTTCTGGCTTCGATGATTGGCGCGCTGCTGACGCTGCCTTGGGGCTGGGTGATGCCCACGGGTGAGACGCTCTTCTGGTTGATCAGCGCTGGTCTGTTCGGCGGGTTCGCACATATCGCGATGACACTGGCCTTTCGTTATGCAGAGGCTTCCCGGCTGGCCCCGTTCGAATATGTGGCGCTACTCTGGCCGCTTCTGGCGGATCTGTTTCTGTTCCGGTTGCCATTGTCATCGGCCTTTCTGGTGGCCGCGCCTCTGATCCTCGGCGGAGCCGTTGTTGCAGCGGCAGAGCGAAAGCGCCGGATCTGAGCGGGTCGGAACGCGCAGCTTTCGGGTCGGTGACCCGCGCGCAGAGGGCGTAGGATGGGGCAACGCAACCACCGGAGTGACCCCTATGTCCTTTCAGATCAGATCATTGCCCGCGTCGGAATTCGCGCATCTCTTCGCGCTGTCGGATGCCGAGCTCGCGGAACGGAACGCATGCAGGCAGATCGTGACGCAAAACCCGGGAACGCCCTGTCGGGTGAGCCTGCAGGATGCTGAGATCGGCGAAACCGTCGTCTTGTTGAACTACATGCACCAGCCCTGCGGCGGCCCGTATCAGGCCAGCCACGCGATCTTTGTTCGCGAAAATGCAGAAGATACCGAGGTTGCTCCGGACAGGGTGCCAGATGTCATCCGGACACGGTTGATCTCCCTCCGGTTTTTCGATGAAGGGCACCAGATGGTCCATGCGGAGGTCGCGTCGGGCGACCATGTGGCAGAGGCGATTTCTGCCGCGTTTGAGCGCGAAGACATTGCCTATGGGCATCTGCACAATGCCAAGCCGGGGTGCTTTGCGGCCTCAGTACATCGCGTCGCGTCAGACGCGTCGGCGCGACAGTGACCTAGTACGCAGCTGAGACGATCGCGCGGATCTTCGCCAATGTCGCTGCGTTGACACGCACCCCTTCGGTGCGCGCTCGGACCCGGTGAGCGCCGCGCCCATCCCCGGGCAGATGCGCGCTCTCTTGTGCGGCGATGGTTGTGACCAAGCGGCCGATCCGGGTCCCAAAGAGGTCTCCGGATGTCCCAGCCGGATCGATGGCGATGAAGAACTGGCCGGTTTTGGGCGGACCGCCCGCAGTGCCAGAGAAAGGGGCGGCGTCGATGCCGAGTTGGCCGCCGGCGAGGGCCGCGGCCATAATCTCAACCAAGAGGGCAATGCCGACCCCTTTGTAGCCGCCCGATGGGGCCATGGAGCCCTTAAGCCCGATTGCGGGATCTGTGGTCGGAGTGCCCTCGGGGTCGAGGGCCCAGCCCAGCGGGATCGGTTTGCCTTCGCGGGCGTGCTTCATCACCTCACTCTTGGCGATGGTGCTCGCGCTTTGATCTATGAGGATCGCGGGCGCTCCGTCCGGGCCGGGCACGGCGATAGAGATCGGATTGGTCCCCACCACAGGTTTTGCCCCCCCGGACGGGGCGATGGAAGCGGGCGCGTTGGTAAAGCCGATCCCGACCAGCCCGGTCTCTGCGAGACGTGCGGTGTGGTAGCCGAGCACGCCACAATTGTAGCTATTGTGAACGGCCAGAACCGCCACACCCTGAGAGCGCGCCAGCGGCACAAGCTCTTGAAATCCTGTGTCAATGGCGAGATGCGCAAACCCTGTTCCCGCATCAACCCGCAGGACGCCGGGCCTGGGATGGGACAGCTGCGGGCGTGCTGAGCCGTCGACCTTGCCGCACAGCACATGCTCGCAATAGATCGGAATATAGGCGAGGCCATGGCTCGCGACCCCGTCCGCCTCGGTGGCAGCCGTGGCAATGGCCAGTGGGCGGGCGTTCTCGGGCGTGGTGCCCGCTTTGGTGAGCGCATCAAAGGCGAGCTGCTCAATCTCCGGCAGTGTGAGCGTTTCGGTATCCATGGTGTCAGTCCCTGTCTGAACGGCCTGCGCCGGCGCCTTTGAGGCGGCTTTCTTCGGTGGCGGGCGCATAAGTGCGGTGAGCGAAGCGATTAAGCCTGTCCCAAACGGGCTCAGCCGGAGTGGCGCGCGTGGCAATCTGTTGAAGGTCGGTGCCCCCATACTCTGCCACGGCGATCCGTACCCAAGCGGCGCGACTTGGCATGCCGCCTTGCAAAGACAGCGCGTCGCCGTCGGTGTTCGCAGATCCGTTGGGCCAATGCAGAGTGACGGTGCCGCAGCATTGGCGTGCCATTTGCGCGGCAAAGGGTATGAGCAGGGCAGGGGAGCCGGTGAGGCCAAGGGTCAGCGTCTGATCCCGAAGTGCAAGGGCCCGGTCCGAGAACGCTGTTCCTGTCATTAAAGGGCAGAGCGTTCCACCCGCTGCGTGCCATTCCGGAGCGGTGACAGTCGGGGTGATCGCGGGCAGATCCGCGCCGTCAAACCAGTTCAGGTGTTCGGCCAGCACCGCACATCCGTCGATCCCTTGGGCGCAGAGCCAGCGCACGGCCTTGCCCGCCTCCTCGGCAATGCCCCATGGATACCCGGCCCCGCGCGTGGCCTTCCGAGCTGTGGCGTCCACTTCGTTCAGGGACAGGTTCAGGGTCACCCCGGTACCTGCGGATAGACCCAGTGATCCGCTGTCTCCTGCGTCAGATCCTCAGGGTAGGGTGCGCCCGAATACATGCAGATCCGCACCCAGCGATCGGAACGCGGGTCGAAATGAGTGGCGCCGAAGAAGGACAGTTTCGCGCGTAGCATGTCAATTGGCAGCAATTCCGCGCAGATCGTGTTGTCCCGGATCTCGCCATAGGGGGCCACGCGGCTCATCTGGGCGCGCCGGATCGTGTGACGATGCTCGGGATGCCGCAGCAGGAATTCGGCGATCGGTGTCTCCGCTGACCATGCCTCGAGGTCCCGGAGCGCAAGGATCGCGTCCCGGGCTGGGGCGAGAGGCTGTTCATAGGGCGCAATCGGCTCCTCGAAGCGTTCGCCCATGCGTGGTTCCAGCTTCTCCTCGGAGACATACCACGCCCGGGCGCAGTTTTCCGGCGCGTCCCAGTCGGTGGCACGCGCCCAGCCGAAAGAGCGGTCCAGCAGGGTTCGGACATCGGCGATGGACATGGCCCCGTCGATGCGGAAGGCGTCTGCGTTGCTGTCGGCCATGCAATGCGCGAGGCCGTCCACCAAGTGGGGAAAGGGCTCAAGGATGAGCGAGGCGAGCAGCTCCTGTCCCTCTTCGCTCAGCGCGGTCTCGGCCCAGCGGCAGAGCTGGTCCCAGGGATGGCCGCTGCGCAGTTCGCTGTGTGCCACATGGGTTGTCAGAGCATCGAGGTCGCGGTGGAGCGCCTCGAGCTTGCGGATCTGTTCGGTGTGCTCGGAGGTCCAGCGTCTGGCGGATTGGGCACTCCTCTCCAGCAGGTCGCGGAAGAGCGCGATCTCTGCGGCCTCCGCTGTGTTGAGGGCGCGGACCCTGGCAATTGCTTCCTCCCGGGCGATGATCCAGTTGTTGAAGAGAACCGGGTGGTTGACCAGGAACGGTGCCATGCCAAGGCCGGTGGAATTGCCGATCCCGAGGCGGCGAGCGAGGGCGGAATCCAGCGTTGCGGTCTGCGCGCCTCCTTTCGCTTGGGCCATGTGCTGCACGAGGTCCCGGACGAATGTGCGGATCAGATAGACCGACAGCATTTCGGCCTGAAAAGGCACCGTGAATTCCTCGCGGTCGGCGATCGTGTCGCGATCCGCCGCGCCGAACTTGCCCGATCCGTAAACGGCCGTGGTGCGCATCAGATAGCCCACCGCGTCGATCTGCGCCGGATCAGGCTGGCGCCCCGAGGCCAGCGCGTTGACCACATGGCTCCAGAGCCGGACCGAGCGGTTGGCGCGCGACAGCGACAACTCACTTTCGGCAACGCGTCCCGCCTCTTGCAAGGGGACCTGAGCGGCGAGCCTGGTGATGTCCGCTGGACTGGGCACTCCATCAAACAGCGTGAAGGTTGCATCCCATGCTTCTGCGATCACCCGGTCCGAGCGTTTTTCTTCGGGCAGGTCATGGGCGAAGGCGATCAGTGAATAGGCCCGTTCGGGACCTTTGGCGGTGTAGACCGCGTGGCCCACCCCCTGGGCATCAACCTCGAACACCGGACGGGAGAAATGCCATCCATCGCCTGCCATACGACGGGTCAGGATCCGCATGAAACTCAGCCGGGATTGGTGGAATGACCCGAGCCGATTGAGCCGCATCACGGTCTCAGGGGGTCTCCGCGTGATCTCCCTCCGAGGGGTCATGCCTGCGCTCCGAAGTTTTCGGCGAAGAAGCGATACCAGTTTCCGCCCATGATCCCTGCGACCTCCTCCTTGTTCATGCCGATATCCCGAAGGCCGCGCTCAAGCGTGCCGAAATCCCGGTTGTCGCGAAACCAGGACGGCATTTCGGGGAAGCCCGGCGCGTCCGCAGAACCTTCGCCATAGTCGATCTCCTTCGTCCACCGCCCTGTGCGCATCCATTCAACAACGCTATCCGGCTGATCCTGACACAGATCGGAGCCAATCCCAAAATGTGTTGTCCCAAACCGGTCAGCCATGCGCGCGACCATCTCGCAGAAACTTTGCAGGCTGCAGTCGGATTTGTCCTTCAGGTGATGCGGATAGAGCGAGAAACCCATCATGCCACCGCCCTCCACCACCGCGCGGATCACATCGTCGCGCTTGTTGCGCCGGGCCGGGGCCCAGTCATGGGGGTTGGCATGGGTGATCGCGATGGGCCGCTCGGAGGTTTCAGCCGCCTCGATCGTGGAGCGGTCTGCCGAATGGCTCATATCGACCACGAGGCCAACCCGGTTCATCTCGCGGATGACCTGCCGCCCCATGCGCGTGATGCCGGGGTCCTCGGCCTCATAGCAACCCGTGGCGAGCAGAGATTGGTTGTTATAGGTCAGCTGCATGAAGCGTGCGCCGAGAGTGTGGAGGATCTCCACCAGTCCGATATCATCCTCCATAGGGCTCGGGTTCTGAAACCCGAAGAAGATCGCCGTGCGGTCCGTGGCGCGCGCAAGGTCGATATCGGCGGCGGTCTGTCCCTTGAGGATAAGATCCGGGAACCGTTCGAACCAGCGGTTCCATTGTTCGATGTTCTGAACGGTCTCACGAAAGGTCTCGTGATAGGCGATGGTGACATGCACCGCGTCCACCTGTCCCTCGCGCATCTGGCGAAAGATCTTCTCGGACCAGTTGGCGTATTGCAGGCAATCGATGCGCATCAGGCGGGCTCCCCGGCACTGATATAGGCGGTTTTGACCGTGGTATAGAATTCGGCGGCGGCCTTTCCCTGTTCGCGGGGGCCGTAGGAGCTTTCGCCGCGTCCGCCAAAGGGCACGTGGTAATCCGTTCCGGCGGTGGGCAGGTTGACCGTAACGACACCCGTCCGGGCATTGCGGCGGAAATGGGTGGCGCGGGCGAGGCTGCGGGTCACGATCCCCGAGGTTAGACCAAAGCGGGTGTCATTGACGGTGCTGAGGGCCTCGTCATAGCTGCCGACCTTTATGACGGAGGTGAGTGGGGCGAACATCTCCTCGCGATTGATGCGCATGCTGTTGTTGGTGTTGAGAAAAACGCCAGGGGCCATGAAGTAGCCCTCGGTGGCGCGTTCCACCCGGGTGCCGCCGCAAGCCAGCTCGGCCCCTTCGCTTTGACCGAGGGCCACGTAGTCGAGGTTCTCGAGCAGCTGTGTCTCGCTGACCACTGGTCCGATCTGTGTGCCCTCTTCGAGCGCATGTCCCACTCGCATGGCCTTGGCACCCGAGACAAGCTTGTTCACGAACGTGTCATGGATCGCCGCGTGGACGATCAGCCGGGAGGAGGCCGTGCATTTCTGACCCGTGCCTCCAAATGCACCGCCGAGTGCGAGCGAAACTGCGAGATCAAGATCCGCGTCGTCCATCACTGCAAGGGCGTTCTTAGAGCCCATTTCAAGCTGGATCTTGGTGAAATTTTGAACCGCTGCGGCGGCAATACCCCTGCCCACCGGGACCGAGCCTGTAAAGGAAACCGCGTTGATGTCCGGGCTTTCCACAAGGCGTTGTCCGATGCTGCGACCGGACCCCATCACGAGGGAAAAGAGGCCTTCGGGAATGTCTTGCCGTGCGATGATCTCGGTCAGGGCTACGGCCGAGGCCGGGGTCAGGTTCGCGGGTTTCCAAACGACCGCGTTTCCATAACAGAGCGCCGGCGCGATTTTCCATGCGGCGGTCGCCGTTGGGAAGTTCCACGGGGATACAATGGCCACGACGCCCACTGGTTCGCGGCGAACATCGATCTCGATCCCGTCGCGGACGGAGTCGGCGGTCTCCCCCAGTTGCCGCAGGCATTCTGCCGCGTAGTAGGTAAAGAACTGTCCGGCGCGGAAAATCTCGCCCTTGCCCTCGGCCAGCGGCTTGCCTTCCTCGCGGCTAAGAAGAGTGCCAAGCTCGTCGGCGCGGGCCATGAGTTCGGTTCCAATGGCGTTGAGCACAGTTTGCCTGCGCTCCAACCCGTAGTTGGCCCAGATGCGCTGCGCCTCGGAGGCCTGGGCGATCGCCTGATCCAGTTGCTCTGCGCTTGCTTGGGCAAAGTGGCCGATCAGGTCGCTCAGATCGGAGGGGTTCCGGTTCTCGATCGCACTCTCGCCCGCCATCCATTGGCCCGCGATAAAGTTCAGTTTGGTGTCGGTCACACGTCGTCCCCTTTTGCAATCTCGCAAATTGTGGACGGTGGGCATCATATCAGTCAAACTCGAATAGGTTAAGTTTGCTTCAGGAAAACTGAAATCATGATCAAGATCGAGATGCTGCGCAGTTTCAGTGTGGTTGCCCGGACCGGCAATCTCGCCGATGCGGCGGCGCGTTTGGGGCGAACGCAATCGGCAGTGTCGATGACCCTCAAGCAGCTCGAAGAGGAATTGGGGCAGAAACTCTTTCAGGGGGAGCGTAAAAACCTGCTGACACCGGTTGGGCAGCAGATCCTGGCATTGGCCCAGCAACAGGTACAGAGTTTCGACGCGGCCCTTCGCGATATCGAGGCAACGGCTCGGTCGCCCCGGGGCTTGTTGCGCATCGTGACCATCCCGTCGGCCACCGGCCTGCTGGTGCCACGCGCCGTGGAGGAGCTCGTGTCGCGGTATCCCGGCCTGAAGATTGATCTGCGCGATGCAGAGACCGAAATGGTTCTGGATACCCTCCAGCGTGGGGAGGCGGATATCGGCATCGCCTCGGGTGAGCCGGTCTTGCGTGGTGTCGAGAGCGCGCTCTTGTTCAGCGATGCATTGGGACTCACCTGTGCGGAGGATCACCCCCTGGCGCGCCGGGGTGGCGCCTTGCGTCTCGCGGAGGCCGAGGCGTCGGAGTTTGTGAGCAATAACCTCTGCACGTCGATTGATCATCCTGCATTGCAGGACGCCGTTGCCGGTGCGCCGCTGCACGCCCACAACACGCTATCGCTGATCGGGCTGCTAGGTCAGGGGCAACGCGTCACTGTGCTGCCGCGTTCGGTCGTGGCGCATTTGCCCGGGGCGCTGGCCTTTTTGCCCCTCGAAGACCTGCCGGTGGAGCGCAGCGTGTCGGTGCTGGTGGCGAAGCGGTCCAGTCAGAAGGTCATCGCGGATGAATGCGCGGCGCTGTTCCACAAGATCAGCGCCGATTTGCGTTAGGCGCAGCGTGTGGGGCTAAGCTGCCGCGAGTGTCTTTGCGACACGGTTGGCCGCGGCACGTCCGCTGTCATAGGCACCGTTGACAAGGGCGGGATACTTGCTGCTCACCGCCTCGCCGGCGAAGAACACACGATCGGCGAGCGTTTTGCGCAGCACCTTGCGCGCGCCATACTGCCCCGGTTTGACACAGGAATAGGCGCCAAGCGTGAGCGGGTCGTTCGCCCAATCCGTCCGCAACCCCTTGACGAAATGCCGTCGTGCGTCGGAGCCGACCAGCTTGACCAGCTCATCAAGTGCATAGGTCACGGCCACATCCGGTGCTTCGCGCGACAGCTCCCATCCAAGCTGTCCGCCGATGTTTCCAAAGAGGTAGTCGTGACCGCAGGGCCAGGCGATGAAGAAACACGCCCTGTTGGGGATGGTGTCCGGCACCCAGGAGGTCACCCAGTTGTTCTCCCCAAGTCCCAGTCGCGCGCCGTCGAAGAGCAACGGAACTTTGAGGAGCAGGCCCATGGGAAGTGCCTCCAGCGCGTCCTGCTTGGCATCAGGCAACTCGGGCGTGAAGCGAATACCGCCAGACTGCAGCACGCCGGTGGACACGGTGAGAATGCAGGCCTTGGCGGTGAGCGTGCCATCGCTCGTTTCAAGGCGCACGCCCTGACCACTCCAATCGATATGGCTGACGGTGGTGTTCAGTTTGATCGGCAGGTCCTCGGCGGAGGCGGCGACCACGCGGCCGAGGCCCTCGCGGACCAGCATGCTGGGTTGGTCATCCCCGATGTTCCAGTCCTCCATCGTGGAGATCTGGTCGAACTCGACCCCGTAGTCCATCGGGCCCAGCCACGCCTGGATCGCGCCGGACCAGGGCAGCTTGGCGGGTACGACGCTGGACGCTGGTACATCC
The DNA here is from genome assembly GCA_038746545.1 of Pseudomonadota bacterium. GTDB lineage: Bacteria > Pseudomonadota > Alphaproteobacteria > Rhodobacterales > Rhodobacteraceae > Dinoroseobacter. The sequence goes on along the minus strand of JBCDKN010000013.1, from coordinate 2,151 downwards.
CGACCCTTGCGCGCAGCTTTGTTCATGGCCTTCTGTAGGATCGTTTGAGACATCTCATATGCGGCAAAATCCAGCAACGAGGCTCGCGTGCCATCGCGGAAGAGATCCGTGCGGGAATCGGTGTGATTGACGAGGTCGAAGCCCTGCGAGCGCGCGAACTTTGCGTACCAGTTCTTGTTGGAAGCCGATACCCAGGAGCAGCCCATGTCCACAGGCACGCCGAAACTGTCGCTCTGCGTCCAGGCGCGGCCGCCAACACGCGTGCCAGCTTCGACGACGATTGCGCTGATCCCTTTGCGGCGCAAGCGACGCGCGGCAGAGATCCCTGCGGCCCCGGCGCCGATGACGACGACGTCGGGATTGGTCGGATGAGTTGAAGCAGTGAGAGTGTGCGGCATAGCATTCACCTGAAGCGGGCAGAAGGATCAGAGATCGACGGCGGCAAAGAACTTGCGGATGTAGCGGGGCACATGCCAGCTGCATACTGCACCTGCGGGGACGAAGAAGACATCGCCGGGACCGAAGCTTTGCGAAATTCCGCCGGGCTCTCGGATGGTCACCTCACCCTCGGCCATGACGACCAATTCGTGGCAAGGGAAGGGACTCATGTCCTCAGCGTCGAAGGCCTGGCAATCCCAGAGACCGACGCTCATGGTGGCCGAGTCATTCGTAAAAAACACAATCTCGCGCTCGACAGCTCCGCTGCCTGTACTGTCCTCTTCTGACAGGATGTCTGCATCCGTCAGATTTGTTGCAGGATCTATCACGATCACGCCACCCTCGGCTGTCGGCAAGGCGGGGGGATCGGTGTCCGGAGGTTGCAGTGTGAGGAAGAACTTTTTGAGGTAGCCTTTCTGCAACCAGCTCAGAGGCGCTCCGTTTCGAAACGCCACGAGATCTCCTTGCCCGGCGGTAACGCCGTTGTTATCGGCATCCAGCATGGAGAACGCGCCGTCGAGCACAAGGATGAACTCGTCCCCGGGATAGGGGCCAAACGCCTCCTGCATGTCTGTGGTGTCCCACACGCCCACATTCAGTCCTGCGGTGTCGTCACTAAAGGCCACATGCGCGTTTTGCTTTGGCAGCGAGGATTGAAAATCCGCTGGATCGAGTTGGAGAGGGGTCAGTCCCGTTCCGGTTGCGCCGTCCGCTGAAAGGTGGATGATTTTCGGTTCAGCAGCCATTTCGACACCCCTTTGCGCCTTCCAAATACCTGACAACAAGATGGATCCAGGGGCGCTTGAATTCAATGAATGAATGATTGTTCAGTCAAGAAAACTATGTCTGGGCGAGAAAGGTCGATGCCTAATGAACGCCATATGCCAGTGCGAGCGCCTCCGAAGGACATGATGAAATAGCATTCTCTGTAGAATGCGACGCAAGCTGCGCCGCGAAAAACGACGGAAGGACGGATCTTCGCCTGTACTCTCAACACTCAGAGTGAAAAATTCAAGATAAGGCGAGCTTCGAGTGAAAAAAGCATCTGTATTTTCATTGCGAGATATGCCAGATCCGCAGGTGAGGGACGATGTCAGCCATCCGTTTGACTCGCCCATCAAGGAGCCACGACGATGACAGTCGCCAATTCCGACGACTCCTTCTGGGAGCCCTTTGTTGCAAACCGGAACCGTCCGGAGAGCGCACCCATGATCGTGGCCACCGAAGCGACGTTTGACACCGTCGCAGGTGGACGCGGGATCATTGTCCGCAAGGCAGAGCATTGGTGGCCGACTTCGAACCACGGCCTGCAGAGTACGCTTCAATTTGTCGAAATGCGCGCTCATGTGATCGCTGTGGTGAACGAGTGTGCCCCGCGCGACGGTGCGTCGAGTGCCCGAGCCGGCGAGGTCATGAAGCGCGTTGGCTCCCAGGGTGTGACGATCCGAGCCGCAGGAAACGAAGTCGCGCTCTCAGGACTGTTTATCATAACCGAGGATCGGATCGGCGAGCCTTCCGAAACGCTCGCTGAGGGCCTCGAAAAAGTAGCATGACCCAAGTCGAAATGCATGAAGGAGACATGGTCTTATGAAGGTATTGGTGCCTGTGAAGCGCGTTATTGATTATAACGTGAAGGTCCGTGTTAAGGCGGATGGGAGCGGTGTTGATCTTGCGAATGTGAAGATGTCGATGAACCCGTTTGACGAGATTGCC
>JBCDKN010000012.1:0-100422 GCA_038746545.1 Pseudomonadota bacterium | reverse complement strand
CTCGCGTATTCTGCCTCGTGATCCAAAACCATACGCACCGCTCGGGCGCGCAATTCCTCTGGATAACGTGTTCCGTTCTTCGACTTTCCCATGACCCAGTATCCTTACTTCTGGGTCTCCGGCAAACAAGGGGCGGTTCAACATGATTTACTTCCGCATTCAGCCCAGCCGTCGCAGCAACTGTGGCAATGAGTTCGTCTCGGACTTTCTCGGCAGTCCAATCGTCTTTGAAGACTTCACTAGAGCGGCTTCGCTTTCGATAGTCCGCATACTTCCGACACAGTTCGAGGTTCCGAGGGTCAAGAATTGTCATTCTGATCTGAACCTGCCTGTTGTTTTGTTGGGAGTGTTTACGCAACAGGAGAAATATCCGTGATCGCACATAGCGACCAGTGTGGCCGAGGTATTCCCATTCATTGGTAGCAACTGCTGCAGCCTCCAAAGTGTTCGAAATACCAGTCGGTGGCACCTCGTAGCCGGGTGGAATTCGGTCAAGAGGAGGTCTCGTCCACCAGAGAGTTGCCGCAACCACAAAGCTAACAACTATAGTGGAGATTAATCCATCTAATGTCGCGGTGAATTGTGATCTCCAGTCAACGTCGCCAGATGGGTTCAAAGTTGGGAAGCCAAAATACCTCACTGCAAGGAGGACAAGGAATAGCACTACCAATAAGGTCACAACCATCCTGCGGTGTGCCAGCATCCAATCCGCTACAGAGCTGTTTTTCAAAATTGAGTCTCCTCGACCGTTGAGTCATTCATACACACGTAGATCTAGTTTTCACCAGGTTGCAGTACGACAGCCAGGACCACACGCAATCAGTCACTCGCGAAGGTGTGAATGCCGACATTCGTTCATGTCTCGGCATCCGTCGCATTGGGCTCACAGCTGCCTTTCTCCGGGCCCAGGTTCCAATGACCCTTCCGAAATTGGGCTGTGGTTTGACTAGGATGTCTCCGGAAACCAGTCGCGTGTTTGGTTCGCGAAAGCCACCAGGGACAGCATTACCGGCACTTCCACGAGCACCCCGACCACCGTTGCCAGCGCCGCCCCCGAGCCGAGGCCGAAGACGCTGATCGCGACCGCTACGGCAAGCTCGAAGAAGTTCGAGGTTCCGATCAGGGCGCAGGGAGCGGCGACCTTGTGGGGCACCTTCCACGCCTTCGCGGCGTAATATGCGATGAAGAACACGCCATAGCTCTGGATCAGCAGGGGAGCGGCGATCATGGCGATGACCAGCGGTGTCTCGAGGATGACGCGCCCCTGAAACCCGAAGAGCAATACCACCGTCAGCAGTAGTCCCGCGACGGAGGCGGGCTTGATCCGGGCCTGAAACGCGGCGAGCGCGGGTTCTCCGCCCTGATCCAGCACGCGCTTGCGGACCACCACGCCCGCAGCCAGCGGGATCACCACATAGAGCGCCACCGACAGGAGCAGTGTCTCCCACGGCACAACGATACTGGTCATGCCCAGCAAAAGTGCGACGATGGGGGCGAAGGCAAAGACCAGCACCACGTCGTTCACACTCACTTGCACCAGCGTATAGGTCGGATCGCCCCGTGTCATATTCGACCAGACAAAGACCATCGCGGTGCAGGGCGCAGCGCCCAGCAGGATCACGCCCGCCAGATAGGCCTGGGCATCCTCGGGCGGGATGAAAGGTGCGAAAACGACATTGAAAAACAGCACGCCGAGGGCCGCCATGGAGAAGGGTTTCACGAGCCAGTTTACCACCAGTGTGATCACCAGCCCTTTGGGCCGCGTCGCGACCTGTCCCAGCGCGCCGAAATCGACGCCGAGCATCATGGGAAAGACCATGGCCCAGATCAGGATCGCGACGGGCAGGTTGACCGAGGCGACTTCCAACGCTGCAAGCCCGGCGAAGACGCCGGGCATCACACTGCCCAGCAGCAGACCTGCGCCGATGGCGAGTGCCACCCAGACCGATAGGAAACGTTCGAACCGTCCCATAGGGCTCGGGGCGGGGGCCGCGCTGTCGATCATGTCTCGCTAAACTCGGCCACGTCTGCAGCCGCCGCTTTTCGGAAATCCTGCAGGAAGGCGGGGTCCGCGGCATGCACCCGGTTCCAGGTCGGGATGAAGGGGGTCTCGGAGGGATTGTCGAGGAAGGCTTGTCCCGCCCTCATGATGTTCTCGGCAAAGAGCTCGATTGATTGCTCCTCCCGGTGACGGTCAATGGTCAGCCCATTCATCTTGGCGTCGGAGTAATACGCCTCCAGCAGGTCGAGCGCCGAGCGGTAATAGGTCGCCTTCAGGGTGCGGAAGACATGGGTCGTAAAGACCGTGCCATCGGCTGCCAGCTTGCGGAAGATCGACTTGCAGATATCGGTCGACATCCGGCTAAGCCCGGTGGAGGCGTCCTCCTCGCTCAGATCCTGATGCTTGTGGTCATAGGCGTCCGAGATCTCGACCTGACAGACCGCCTTGGGCGCGAGGTTGCGCCAGGCTTCGGAGAGCACACCGATCTCAAGGCCCCAATCGGACGGGATCCGCAGATCGGGCAGGATACCTGTGCGCATGGCAAACTCGCCAGAGAGAGGGTAGCGGAAGCTGCGCAGGTAATCGAGATAGTCGCGATCCCCGATCACCCGTTTCAGGGCGATCAGCAGGGGCGAGACCAGCAACCGCGTGACCCGACCGTTCATCTTGTCCTCGCCGATCCGGGGATAATACCCCTTGGCCACCTGATAGGGAAAGTTTGGGTTGACCACCGGATAGACCAGCCGCGCGAGCATGTCCCTGTCATAGGTCAGGATATCGCAATCATGGATCGCCATCACCGCGCTGTCCTGACAGGCCATCAGGTAGCCGAGGCAGGACCACACGTTCTTGCCCTTGCCCGCCTCTTGGGGATAGAGGCCCATTTCTTCGAGCCGTGCGCCAAGTTCCAGCATGCGGGGACTGTCATTCCAGATGACGATATGTTCCTGCGGCAGGCGGCTGAAGAACTCCCGCGCGTGGCGGTACTGGGCCTCATCGGCGCGGTCGAGACCGATGATGATCCGGTGCAGATAAGGGACCTCAGCGAGCTCATCGAGGATGTTCGGCAGGGCGGGCCCCTCAAGCTCGGAATAGAGCGAGGGCAGGATCAGGCTGATCTTGCGGGTTTGGGCATAGACCGAGAGCTCATAGGTGATTTCATCCACCGAGCGTGTCCGTAAATTGTGCAAGGTCGCGATGTTGCCGTTCTGATGAAAGTCTGCCACGCCCGTATCCCTTTGATCAGTGTCGCTTATCCGCCCAAGGAGGAAACTACGGCGCGCACCGCAATGTTCCAACCGGCAGGCCCGATTTTTTCGGTGCGGCGGATGGGCCCATCGGGTCCGGCCTCGCCGCGCAAGGGGGGCAGGGGCCGACTATGGGGGTTTGCCACCACGATGCCGATATCCGCGGTCTCCAGCATTTCCACGTCATTCGGTGCGTCGCCGAGGGCGAGTGTAAGGCCAGGCCGGTAGGCGTCGATGATCTCGGCCATCCGATCGGCTTTGGTGCCGCCGAAAGAGAGGGTGAGAAAGCGCCCGCCGCGCCGCCCCTGGATGTCATGGGGGGCGAGCGCTGCGATAAATGCGGCCTCGCTGGCCTTGTCGCCGTCCCAAAGCCCGGGCTCGGAAAAGGCCCGGGTTCGGGCCAGACCGGCCTCCGACATGCCGAGGCCGGTGACCCGCGCAACCTCGGCGTCGTCCATATCCCCGAACCCCCGGAACCCGGCGCGCAGCTCCGCGGGCAGCGCCGCGAGCGCGTCCCTCAGCCGCGCATATGTCTCCGCCGCTGGATCGGGCTTGGCATGGGGTGCGAGCACCCCTGCGCCATTCTCGACGATCGCCGGGCAGTCCGCGCGCCCCAGCGCGGCGCGCAAGGGGGCAATCTCGGCAGCCGTTTTGGAACTGGCCAGCACCAGCGGCGCGCCGATCACCTCCAGCGCGTCCAGAGCTGGCTGCGCTGCCGCATAGCTATAGCTGTCGTGATCCAGGAGAGTGCCGTCGAGATCGGTGAAGACAAGCAAGGGGACGGGCGGTGTCATGGCTCTTGGTTAGCGGCTGCGCGCGGTGCTGCCAACAGCCCGTCTTGCAGCGCTGCAGGGCTGTTGCCCAAGGGGCGCGGCGCGCCCTTCTGACCAACGCGCGCAAGCTCTTGCCATCGGGCAGGGAACTGCGCTAGGAGGCGTCCCACGGGTGATTAGCTCAGTTGGTAGAGCGCTTCGTTTACACCGAAGATGTCGGGAGTTCGAGTCTCTCATCACCCACCACCTTACCCTTCATGTGCGCGTGTCTCGGCGCGGTCCAGACTTTCCTGTCTCAGTCGCGCCTTGGCCCTTGCTCGCGCTGGTTGTGCCGGGTTACCCTTGCGTCACCTTTGTGCCCCCAGGGAAACCAGGCCTTATGACTCGACTGGAAACCTATATGAAGGGCGTTGCGGAGGCGGCGACCACCGAGCGGATCTGGGACGCGGTACTGCCCTTCGCGCAGTCCTTCGGGATCGACAAGGTCAGCTATCATCATAACCGCGCCTTCGGCTCTGGCCAGCAGCCTGACACGGCCGTGTTCACGCGGGGTTTTCCCAATGAATGGGTTTGCACCTATGTGGACGAAAAGCTCTATGAGGTAGACCCGATCCCGGCCTATGCCACCCATGCCACCCAGCCCTTCCGCTGGAGCGATATCGGCAAGCTCACTCCGCTCAAGCAGCCCGAGACTGAGTTTCTGAAGCGGCTCATGGCCGAGGGGCTGGGCGACGGGCTGGCGCTGCAGGTGTTCGGTCCGAACATGCGCAACGGTTATGTGGGCGTGGGGTTTGCCCGACCGAACCCGGATCTGAGCGCCAGCGATATCCGCGAATTGCAGGCCGCCGCCCAGATCGCCCATCTGCGCTATTGCACGCTCGTGCCCGATGAGGCCCCGGCGGCCCTTACCCCGCGCGAGGCTGAGGTGCTGACCTGGATCGCCCGAGGCAAGAGCAATTCGGTCATTGCCGATATCCTCGGGGTCTCGCCGCATACGGTCGACACTCTGGTGCGCCGGATCTACGGCAAGCTCGAAGTGGCGGACCGCACCACGGCGGCGATCCATGGCATCGGGGCCGGACTGATCCAACCATCTCGCCTCGCATAGCCCGATCCTGTCACGGAGTTACGTGACAGTCATGGCTCAGAGCCTGTGGCACACACGGCGCCTTTCCCGGGACCCAGTCTGGAGCAATGAAAGGAGTTTACGCAGCATGGAATCCCCCGATACCAGTCATTTTGTGCGCTTCCACATCCATACATCCATGGATGCGCTGGCGCTGCTCAGCGAGAGCGAACGGGCCGAATTGGCCTTTGATCTCGCCGCGGCTCTGGCCGAGCAAGCCCATGCGTCGATTGAGGCCACATTGCCCGCCAGCACCAGTCTTCGGATGCTTTCGGCGGTCTCCGATCTGCGTGCGGCAAGTCTCTCCGAGCGCAATCGCCGCGAGAGCCTCGCGCTTTGCGGGGGCCTCTAGGCCCGCGCATCGGGTCCAGCCCCCATGCGGGGTGTCCGGAGCCGTGACGACACTGGCCAGGCTCGTCCCCATCCGAGCCCAGCACAGCCTTCTCCCACGGTCCTTCTTTCCTGCCTTGTGCGTATTTGCGCAGAATCTGCTTTCCAGCGCGTGATGCATTGCGCTCGTGCACGGTGTATCTTTCTTGTGAACCGCAACACAGGAGGCCGCCATGAGCTGGAACCCCGCCCTCGATCCCCATTGCCCTCTCGGCGACGAGGTGGATGCCATCGACACCTTGATCATACCGCGTGCCCGGGATCTCGGCGCGCTAGAAGTGCGTCGCGCTCTGCCCGCCCCCAAGCGGCAGATGGTCGGGCCGTTCATCTTCTTTGACCAGATGGGCCCGGCGGAGTTTCTGCCGACCAAGGGGCTCGACGTGCGCCCGCACCCCCATATCGGGCTTGCCACGATCAGCTATCTCTATCGCGGGCGCATGCATCACCGCGACAGCCTTGGAACCGATGCCTGGATCGAGCCGGGTGCTGTCAACTGGATGGTGGCCGGCCACGGCATCACCCATTCCGAGCGCACGGATGATGCGACCCAGACCGAGCCTATGCCGTTCTTCGGCATCCAGACATGGGTGGCGCTGCCCAAGGATCATGAGGACCGCGCGCCGGAATTCGAGCATGCGCCGGTGGATGCGCTGCCCTTCATGGAAGGGGAGGGCAAGGAGGTGCGCCTGATCCTCGGCAATGCCTATGGCGAACGCGCCCCGGTCAAGACCGCGTCCGAGATGTTCTATGCGGATGCAGTCCTGCAACCCGGCGCGAAGCTGCCCTTGCCGGACGATCATGAGGATCGTGGGATCTATGTGGTCGAGGGGGCTATCACCGTGGCCGGCGACACCTATGAAGCGGGCCAGATGATGGTGTTCCGCCCCGGTGACCGGATCTCGGTCACAGCAGGCGGGCAAGGTGCACGGTTGATGCTGCTCGGGGGAGAGACCCTCGAAGGGTCGCGCTACATCTGGTGGAACTTTGTAGCTTCGTCGAAGGAGCGGATCGAAGAGGCCAAGGAGGCCTGGCGGGCTGGGGATTGGCAGCATGGCCGGTTCCAATTGCCGCCCGGCGATGATCAGGAATTCATCCCGGCCCCGGATCGGTGAGAGCAATGCAGAAACAGTCATCCGTTTGGAGAAGGCTTAACGGATGACTTTAGTTAATAAAATACAGAATATTAGCGGATGTTTCTCACGTTATTTTTGAGTGACCGTCTTTGCCTGGAACACTCTTGACATCTGGATGAGAAATCGAGATATCTCGATATATGGACATCGAATCCGCAATCTCTGCCCTGAACAATCCGACCCGTCGGAAGATCCTCGAATGGCTCAAGGATCGGTCCAATTTTCCGCCTGCGCTGCCAGAGCATGCGCAGTTGGAAGGGGTCTGCGTGGCGTATATTCAGGAGAAGGCGCAACTCTCCCAGTCTACGATCTCCACCTATATGGCAGCGCTTAAGAAGGCTGGGTTCGTCCGGGCCGAGCGGCACGGTCAATGGACCTTCTATCGTCGCGATGAAGCGGCTATTGCCGCGTTTCTCGCCGCGTTTTCCGCCGAACTTCACAAGCCCTGACATATGGATGCTGCCCTGAAATGCGCCAGTGTACAGCGAGATATCGAAATATCGCGATTAAAGGATGAGGAAATGACAGACGCCACCACATCTCAAGCCGCAGAGATCCTCGGCGCGCCCCTCGATCTGCCAGGTGGCCTGCGCCTGAAGAACCGGCTCATCAAGTCCCCCATGTCCGACGGCCTTGGTGACGGCGCAGGCAATCCGACGCTGGATCAGTCACGCCTCTATGCGCGGTGGGCCGAAGGGGGCGCGGCGCTTTCCCTGATCGGGGAGGTGCAGATCAGCCCGGAGTTTCCCGAAAGCCCCGGCAATCTCGTGCTTGCTCCGGGCAGTGCGGACGGACCCTGGCGCGATCTTGCGCAGCGCGGAGCAGGCCATGGCGCGCAGCTTTGGCCGCAACTCGGTCATGCGGGGGCGCTAGCCCACGCCGCCCTCAGCCGACCGCGCGGACCCTCGCCCTTGTCGCTCGGCGGACGCCCGGTCGCGGGGATGGGCGCGGACGACATCGCCGCGTTACCCAGCGCCTATGGGGCGGCCGCCTTACGGGCCAAGCGGCTTGGATTTCGTGGCGTCCAGATCCATGCGGGGCATGGCTTCCTGCTCAGTCAGTTCCTGTCGCCTTTTTTCAACCACCGCAGCGATGGTTATGGCGGCTCCCGAGCGGGGCGGTTCCGCCTGATCGGCGAAGTAATCGCAGCGACCCGCCAAGCCGTGGGACCCGGTTTCGCTATCGGGATCCGGATCAATGCCACAGATCAGCTGGAAGGCGGTCTGACCGAGGCGGATGCGCGCGAAACCCTGCGTCTACTTTCGGGCACCAGCATTGATCTGATCGACATCAGTGGTGGCAGCTATGTGCCCGGTGCCCCGGCCAGCTCGGACGGGACCGCCCAAGATGGTGCTTACTTCGCCGAAGTCGCCAAGGCCGCGCGCGCGCTCACCCGGATCCCAGTTGTGCTGACCGGAGGGATCAAGCGCCGTGCTCAAGCAGTTGATCTGCTGCGAAACGGAGGTGCAGATGCAATCGGCCTTGCGCGCGCGATGGTGCTGGATCCGGCCCTGCCAAAATCATGGCTGGCTCCCAAAGGGACCGATCCGGTTTTTCCTCGCTTCGATGCGCCGCCGCCCGGAGGAATCACCGCATGGTACACCATGCGCCTTGCCGCTTTGGCCGCCGGTGGCGATGCGGCGCCGGATCTCGACCTGTCGGCAGCACTTGGGGCGATTGCGGCCCGTGACGCGCAACGGATCCCCCGCTGGCAAGCGCGGTTCGGGGCGATGGTCTGAATTCTCAGGACTGGCGCGCCCGGGCCGCGCTGATCAAACGGGCGTTCTCCAGCGCGATCACGCTTTGATCGGCAAACATCCGGGCAAGGCGCAGACTGTCCTCCGAGAACGGGCGCACCGTCTGACGATAAATCGTGAACGCGCCCACCAGCCGGTCCGCCGCGAGCATCGGGATTGCCACGAAGCTGCGCGCGCCTCCCAGATCTGCGGTGGCAAAGCGCAAGGGGTCATCGCTCTGATAGAGGGGTTCGCTCCGGACATCGATGATATGGATGACATCTCGTTGCGGCTCCATCCGGCCCAGCCCGGTCTGCGGCCCCACGGAAAACACCCCGCGCTCGGCCAGCCAACTCTGGAATGGGGCCGGAATACCCTTGGAGAACCGGGCTCCGAAGTGGCTGTCTCCGTGATACTCGAACAGGATCCCGAACTCGGCGTCGCAAAGGTCGAGCGCGTAATCGAGGATCAACGGCACGACCCGATCCAGATCGCCTTGCGCCGCCGAGATGATGCGCAGCACCTCGCTCAGCGCCTTTTCCCGGGCCAGTGCCTCCTCAAGGCTGAGGGCAAGCTCCGAGATCACCGAGTTCAGCTCCGGCTGGGTCTTGGGGTCCGGGGCAGGACCCTCGAGCCGCGCCATCAGTTCCAGCTTCGAGGACACCTCCAGCTTGCGATAGATCGCGGCCAGATGGGTGCGCACGGTCGAGGGCGCGAGGCACAGGCTCTCGGCGATCTGCTGATAGGTCTCGCCCCCTGCATAGGCGCGCGCGATCTGGCGTTCCCGTGGGCTGAGATCCGAGTGTGGCTGCATGCGAGCTGTCCTCCGTCTCGCACTGGATGATGTGGTCGCGAGTGTGATGCCTGCGGCTCCTGTGTTCTATCCTACAAATGCAGTAGAGAAATACAGCAAAACCGCGGCGCAATTACAGCATCTGACGGATGTTTCGCGCAGATCTCTCGGGCTACCTTGGTGCTCCACCACCACGGAGACGCGCCCGCCATGACACCTGCCGATCCAGACCGCGCCCTATTTTCGGCGCATCAGACCGGTTCGGGGCGGGCGTCCTGCCAGCGCAGTTGTGCCCGGGATCCCGATCTTGCCTGCGGGGGGCAGGAGCGGGCCGGGGACACCTCGCGGCAGGCCTCTGGGTCGGTGCCTGGGGCCCTATCTGGGGCAGTTCTTGGGGCGGTGTTCGGCCCGGGCGGGTCCTGATGCGCTGGCGCATTCTCGCGCTGCTCTTTCTGGCCCGGATCGGGCTGGGCTTTCAGTTTCAAATCATGGGTTCCGTGGGGGATCACCTGTCGGTGGCGTTCGGCTTTGACTGGGCCGGGATCGGTGTGCTTATCGGCTTGTTCATGGCCCCGGGGCTCGTATTGGCCCTGCCGGCAGGCTATTGGGGGCGGTTTGTCCCGGACCGGGTGATGGTTGCGACAGGGTTGGGGGTGCTGGCCCTCGGCGGAGGGCTTTGCGCTGTTGCGGCGGGGCCCTGGTCGCTCGGGCTGGGGCGTGTGCTCGGCGGGGTCGGGTTCCTCTTCACAACGCTCTATTTCACTAAGATGGTCGCGGATTGGTTCGATGGGCGCGAGATCGCCACGGCCATGAGCATCCTCGTGATGTCCTGGCCGCTGGGTATTGCCATGGGGCAGGTGGGGCATGCCTGGCTGGCGGCGTACTGGGGATGGCGCGTGCCATTTCTCGTGGCTTCCACTTATACGCTGGTCGCGGCGCTTGCCGTGCTCGCGCTCTATCGCGGACCTGATGGGCTGGCCCAGCCTGCGCGCGGGACCCGTCCTGTGCTGTCCGCCATGGAGTGGCGCCTGATCTTCTGTGCAGCAGGGTCCTGGGCGTTCTTCAATGCAGCGTATGTTGTCTATCTGTCCTTCGGGCCACAAATGCTCGAGGCGCATGGCCAGACAGCCCTGGCGGCGGCGGGTGTGATCAGTCTGGCCAGTTGGCTGATGATCTTTTCCGGGGCGGCCTGCGGACAGCTGGTGGACCGGTTTGGGCGGCGCAGTCTTGTGCTGACCTGCTGCATGGTCGCCGCCATCGCGGCGGTGCTGTTGCTCGGCGCGCCTGGTGGAGGGCCTGGTGGCGGGATCGCGGCGAGCCTGCTCTTTGGGTTGGTGGGTATGGCCCCGGCGGGAGTGATCATGGCGCTGGCGGGACAGGCCCTCCGCCCTGAGAACAGGTCCTTTGGTATGGGGGTGTTCTTTACGGTCTATTACGCGGTGATGATGATCACGCCGCCCTTGGCCGGTGCCTTGCTCGACCAGACCGGCGCGGCCGAAGCGCCGCTCTGGCTGGCGGCGGGGCTCTTTGCGCTGGTGGTGCCGCTGGGCTTCGGATTCGAGATGTTCAAGACCGCCCGGATGCGGCCCGCACGGTCCGGCAGCTGACGCCGATCTGGAACTGCGTCCGGGTTTGGGACAAGGTGACCACATCCACCGCCCTGTACCGCCAGTGAAAGCCCATGCATGCGCCGCCTGAAGCTCGACCACCTCCAGACTTTTCTCGCAGTGGCGCAATATCAGAGCGTCAGCAAAGCCGCAGATGCGCTACATCTCACGCAACCTGCGGTCACCTCGCGGATCAAGGCGCTGGAGGAGACGCTGGGCACGGAGCTCTTTGAGCGCAACGCTAAGGGCATGCGCCTGACCCAGCGCGGTGATCTGCTAATGCACTACGCGCAGCAGTTCCAGCACCTGACAAACCTCGTCGAGGAGCGTGTGGTCGACGCCCACGCGGTGGAGCAGCTCTTGCGCCTCGGCGTATCCGAGACAATCGCCCAAAGCTGGCTGCCGGACTTTGTCGGTGCCCTGCGCAGCACCTATCCCAAACTGCGGGTCGAGATCTCGGTAGATATATCGCTCAACCTTCGCCAGCAGCTCATGGGACGGGAGATCGACCTAGCCATCCTGCTCGGACCGATCTCGGAGTACACCGTAGACAACACCGTGCTGCCCGATGTGCCACTGGCCTGGTTCCGCGCCCCCGGGGAGGATCCGGACCCGGCCGCCCCCGTAGATCTGGCTCAGATCCCGATCGCAACCTATGCAAAAAACACGAGACCCTACAGGGAGTTGCGCGAGGTCATGTTCGAGCGGTTCGGCCCCGAAGTGTCGCTCTTTCCCTCCTCGTCACTGTCGTCCTGTTTCCGGCTTGTGGAGGCCGGGCTCTGCGTCGGCGCGCTCCCCGTTTCCCTTGCGGATCCTTCCGTCGCTGCCGGGCGGCTGGTGCAGTTCGACCCGGGCTGGGTGCCTGCGCCCCTGCGCTTTTCGGCCTCCTATCTGAGTGAGCCGCGTAACCACTTGGTGGAGGCAGCGGCGGGCATGGCACGCGACATCGCCACGGAAAACGCATAAATAAAATCTATGGATTGATCCAAAATATTTGGATTTGATTTTATGGAGCCTTGCGCGGATCGTATCCGGAACCAAGAGGAATCGACCGTGCCGCAAGACTTTGAGCCCCTGAAATCGGTAACCACTGCGCAGATGCGCGCCCAGATCCGGACCTGTGCCTATCGCGGACATACTGCTGGATTGGGAGGCAAAACGCTACAGGCGAACCTCGCGATCCTGCCTGAGATGCTAGCGCTGGATTTCATGCGGTTCTGCCAACGCAACCCGAAACCCTGCCCGCTGGTGGGGGTGTCGGATACGGGCAATCCGATGCTCACGACGCTGGGAGCGGATATCGATGTGCGGACGGATGTGCCCGCCTATTACGTTTACCGCGACGGCACGCTGACCGAGACGGTCCATGATCTGGGCACGCTCTGGCGCGACGACTTCGTGACCTTTGCGTTGGGGTGTTCCTTCACCTTTGAACATGCGCTGCAGGAGGCGGGCTTCGATCTCTGGCATATCGGGCAGAACACGACCGTGCCCATGTACGCCAGCAATATCGCGACCGTCCCGGCAGGCCCGTTTCAGGGGCCCATGGTGGTTAGCATGCGTCGGATCCCGAATGACCGGCTGGACGAGGTGGTCGCGATCTCGCGCCGCTTCCCATTGGCCCATGGCGGCCCGGTCCATATGGGCGATCCCGCCGAGATTGGCATTGCCGATCTCTCCCGCCCCGATTGGGGCGACCCGGCCCCGGAGGCGCCCGGCACCACGCCGGTCTTCTGGGCCTGCGGGGTCACGCCCCAAGCCGCGATCATGCATGCCCGCCCCGAAATCTGCATCACCCATAAACCCGGGCACATGCTTATCACCGATATCGCCGATGACGCCGAGACCCCGATCTTCTCGGCCTGACCTCGATGCTCAAACATAATTCCAACAGGAGACAGACCCCATGAAAACACTTGCAACAACCCTTGGCGCCTTGGCCTTAACCGCCAGCGCAGCCATGGCCGACAGCCCGGTGGTGCTCAACGCCGTGGGCACCTGGTCCAGCCTGACGAATTTCCAGAAACACGAAGAGCCCTTCTTCAACCAGCGCCTCAACGAGGCCTCGGGCGGCAATATCGTCGGCAAGATCCAGTCCCAGTCCGGGCTCGGCCTGAAAGGCTTCGAGATCATGCGTCTGGTGAAGAACGGCGTCTTTGACTTCGCTTTCGGTCTGCCCGGCTATGTGGCCGCCGAGAACGCGATCTTCGAGGGAGCAGACCTGTCTTCCCTGACGCAGGACATCGACACCCAGCGCAAAGTCTCCGACGCCTATTTCCCGACGCTTGAGGCGGCTTTCGAGGATATCTACAACGCCAAGCTCCTGATGCTCTACCCGTTCCCGAGCCAGACGCTCTGGTGCAATGGCGAGGTGAACGGCATTGCCGATCTTGATGGCAAGAAGATCCGCGTCTATTCCACCACGCTGGGTGATTTCGTCGAGGGTGTGGGCGGGACCTCCGTGACCGTGGCTTTCTCCGAGGTGATCCCCGCGCTTGAGAAGGGCGTCGTGGATTGCGCAATCACCGGGACCATGTCCGCCTATACGGCCAAGTGGAACCAGGTCGCGACCCATGCCTATACACTGCGCGTGGGCTGGGGTCTCGCCTTCGGGGCGATGAACATGGACAAGTGGAACAGCCTCTCGGCGGATCAGCAGGCTCTGCTGCAGACCGAGATCGCCACCCTGACCGAGGCCATGTGGGCCGAAACCGCCACCGAGGATGACGTGGCCATCTCCTGCATCACCGGCGGGGCCTGTGAGGTGGGCGAGCCGGGCTCCATGACGCTGGTCGAGCCTTCCGAGGCGGATCTCGCCCTGCGCGACACGATTGCCACGGATGTGGTGCTGGCCCGCTGGGCCGAGCGCTGTGGCGAGGACTGCGCCGCCAACTGGAACGAGACCGTGGGTCCGATCCTCGGCCTGACCGCCGCGGCCCAGTAACCCTGTCGCCCGGGGCGGGTCACACCGCCCCGGGACGGATCCGAAGGAATTCCCCCATGCTTGATACGCTCCTCAACGGCACGCGCAGGCTCAGCCTCGTGCTGACCTGGATCGGTGGATCGCTGATCGTGCTCTCGGCCTTTCTGGTCACGCTGGAGGTCTTCCTGCGCAAGCTTTTCAATGTCTCCCTAGGCGGCGCGGACGAGATCTCGGGCTATGCCTTTGGGGTCGCCACGGCCCTCGCGCTCTCCTTTGCCCTTTTCGAGCGCGCCCATATCCGCGTTGATGCCCTGCTGGGAGTGATCCCCAAAGTTTTGCATCCGCTGATCAACCTGCTGGGGCTTCTCCTGCTGACGGGCTTCGCGCTCGTGGTGGTGGTGATGGTCTGGAGCATGGTAGGCGACACGCTTGAGAATGGCTCCCGCTCGATCACGCCCATGCGCGTGCCGCTCGCGATCCCGCAGATCCCCTGGATGCTCGGCTGGATGTTCTTTGTCTTCTCCGGCCTGCTGATCGCCCTTGTGGCCATCCGTCAGTACTTCCTCGGCGACGAGGCCGGGGTGCAGGAACTGATCGGCGTGAAATCCCTCGACGAACAAATCGAAGACGAAACGGTCTGACCCGATGCTCCTGAAAACGCTTCTTATCCTGCTTGCCCTCATCGGGTTGGCCGTCCCCATTGCGGCCTCGCTGGGCTGGCTCGGCCTGATCCTGCAATGGACCGACAGTCCCATGCCACTGCACCGGGCAATCTCGGACATGGCCTGGCAGACCTCCACCGACTTCCTGCTGGTCGCGATCCCGATGTTCGTCATGATGGGGGAGATCCTGCTCCGCGCGGGCATCACCGAACGGATGTATGACGGCATCGTCAAGTGGCTGGGCTGGCTGCCCGGGGGGCTGATGCACTCCAATATCGGGAGCTCCGCGCTCTTTGCGGCGACCTCTGGCTCGTCGGTTGCCACGGCGGCCACGATCGGCACCGTCGCCGTCCCGCAAATCAGGAAGCGCGGCTATAACGAGAGCCTCTTTCTCGGCACCGTTGCCGCCGGGGGCACGCTGGGTATCCTGATCCCGCCCTCGATCAACCTGATCCTCTATGGGCTTCTGACCAACACTTCGGTGCCCGAGCTCTACCTCGCCGGGTTCCTGCCGGGCTTCCTTCTGGCGCTTCTCTTCATGGCGACCGTGGTGGTGGCCTGCATGATCAAACCCGAATGGGGCGGCGAGAAACTGCGCCACACATGGGCCGAGCGGCTCCGGGCGCTCCCGGCGCTGATCCCGCCTTTGGGGATCTTCATGGTGGTGGTCGGCTCGATCTATGCCGGCCTTGCCACCCCGACCGAGGCCGCGGCTCTGGGCGTGGTGGCGGCCATGGTGCTGGCGGCCTTTAACCGTAAGCTCAGCATCGACATGA
This sequence comes from Pseudomonadota bacterium, assembly GCA_038746545.1. Classification (GTDB taxonomy): domain Bacteria; phylum Pseudomonadota; class Alphaproteobacteria; order Rhodobacterales; family Rhodobacteraceae; genus Dinoroseobacter. Next base: position 85,254 of record JBCDKN010000012.1, on the reverse strand, counting down.
TGCGCCAGGCCATTGAGGGGACCATGCGGACCACGGCCATGATCATGCTGATCATCATCGCGGCGGTCTTCCTAAACTTCGTCCTGTCGATCATCGGCCTGACGCAGGCGCTCACGGATTTCGTCACCGGCCTCGGCTGGAGCCCGATGCAAACCATGCTGATGATCGTCGCGGTGCTGATCCTGATCGGTTGCTTCATGGAGACGCTCTCGATGCTGCTCACCATGGCCCCGCTGATCACGCCCATCGTGGTGGCGCTGGGCTTTGACCCGGTCTGGTTCGGGATCCTGCTGATGGTGCTGCTCGAAACAGCTCTGATCACGCCACCGATCGGGATCAACCTTTACGTGGTGCAGGGGATCCGCAAGGCCGGGCCGATGATCGACGTCATCAAGGGCGCGCTGCCTTTCGTGGTGACCATGTTCGTCATGCTGGCGCTCTTGCTGATCTTCCCGCAACTGGCCTTGTGGTTGCCGTCGCTCGTGTACTGACGCGCGGCAACCCCTTTCACACTTCAACACGGACTGACTGCCGGCACCGCCGGCACATAGAGGAGCTTTGCCATGTGGCAATTTTGGGTCGATCGCGGCGGAACCTTCACCGACATCGTGGCGCGCCGCCCGGATGGAGCGCTGCAGACGCATAAGCTGCTCTCCGAGAACCCGGAGCGCTATGCCGACGCCGCCGTGCAAGGGGTGCGCGAACTTATGGAGCTCGGGACCAACGACCCGATCCCCGAGGGCGCGATCCAGGCGGTGAAGATGGGCACGACCGTGGCCACCAATGCTCTGTTGGAGAGGAAGGGCGAGCGCACGCTGCTCCTGATCACCAAGGGGCTGCGCGACCTCCTGCGGATCGGGTATCAGAACCGGCCCCGGCTCTTTGATCTGCAGATCACGCTGCCCGAGCTGCTCTATGATGACGTGATCGAGGTCGAGGAGCGGATCGGCGCAGAGGGGGAGGTTATCACCCCGCTGGATACGGACGCCACCCGCGCCGCCCTCGCACGCGCCCATGGGGACGGCTATCGTTCCGTCGCCGTGGCGCTCATGCACAGCTACCGCCATCCGGCCCACGAACGGGCCATCGGCGAGATCGCCCGCGAGATCGGCTTCCCGCAGGTCTCCCTCAGTCAAGAGGTCAGCCCCCTGATCAAGCTTGTCGGGCGCGGGGATACCGCCGTGGTCGATGCTTATCTCTCGCCGATCCTGCGCCGCTATGTGGATCAGGTCGCGGGCGCGCTGGGCGCGGGCAGCGGCGGGGCGGCGCAGCTGATGTTCATGCAATCGAATGGCGGGCTGACCGATGCGGCGCTCTTTCAGGGGCGCGATGCGATCCTGTCCGGGCCAGCGGGGGGCGTGGTGGGCATGGTGCGGACGGCGGCGGCCTGCGGCTATGACAAGCTCATCGGGTTCGACATGGGCGGGACCTCCACGGATGTCTGCCATTATGCGGGGGCCTATGAGCGCTCGTTCGAGACCGAGGTCGCGGGCGTGCGGATGCGCGCGCCGATGATGTCGATCCATACGGTGGCGGCAGGCGGCGGCTCGATCCTCAGCTACCGCGATGGCCGGATGCAGGTCGGCCCGGAAAGCGCCGGTGCCAATCCCGGGCCTGCTGCCTATCGCCGGGGCGGGCCGCTCACGGTGACCGATTGCAACGTGCTTCTGGGCAAGTTGCAGCCCGATCACTTCCCGCCGGTCTTTGGCCCGAATGGCGACCAGCCCCTGGACCGGGACGTGGTGCGCGCAAAGTTCATGGCACTCGCTGCCGAGATCGGCACGGACAAGAGCGTCGAAGAGCTCGCCGAAGGTTTCCTCCGCATCGCGGTTGAGAACATGGCCAACGCGATCAAGAAGATCAGCGTTCAGCGCGGCTATGACGTCACGCAATATACGATGAACTGCTTTGGCGGGGCCGGGGGGCAGCATGCCTGCCTCGTTGCCGACGCACTGGGGATGGAGCGGATCTTCATCCATCCCTATGCCGGGGTGCTCTCTGCCTTTGGCATGGGGCTCGCCGATATCTCCGCTATGCGGGAGCATCAGTTTCAAGGCGCGCTGACAGATCCGACCGCCGTCGAGCGTATCGCCGCTCTGTCGGAGGCTGCCCGGGCGGAAGTTGTCGCTCAGGGCGTGTCTGAGGCCGAGATCCATTTGGTCTCGACCGCCCATATCCGTCCCGCCGATGCGCAGCAGAGCCTCGCCGTGCCCTTTGGGCCGACTGAGGAGATGCGCACGGCCTTCACCCAAGCCCATCAGCAACGCTTTGGTTTCGCTCCGGAGACCTCAGACCTGATCATCGAGATGCTGGTGGCTGAGGCCGTTGGCAAAACCGGCGAGGACGTGACCCTGCCGAACGCCGTCCCCATGCCCCTCAATGAGATAAAGGTGCCGCTCTATACCGGAGGCGCGCATCGCGACGTGCCACTTGTGGACCGCACGCGCCTGCAAGCCGGGCAAAGCGTGACCGGTCCCGCGATCCTTACCGAGCCGACGGGCACGAACATGGTCGAGCCGGGCTGGACCGCGACCTGTCTTGCTGGGGGCAATCTGGTGCTGACCCGCGAGGTGCCGCTTGCCCGCGCCGAGGCCATCGGCACCTCGGTCGATCCAGTGATGCTTGAGGTGTTCAACAACCTCTTCATGTCCATCGCCGAGCAGATGGGCGCAACCCTCGCCAACACTGCTTATTCGGTGAACATCAAGGAGCGCTTTGATTTCTCCTGCGCGATCTTCGACCAGAACGGCGATCTGGTGGCCAACGCCCCACATGTGCCCGTGCATCTCGGCTCCATGTCCGAAAGCGTCCGCACGATCCTGCGCCAGAATGAGGGGAGGATCCGGCCCGGCGACGTGTTCATGATGAACAACCCCTATAACGGTGGAACGCATCTGCCGGATGTCACCGTGATCACCCCGGTCTTTGATCGCACAGGGGTGCAGATCCTCTACACGGTCGCCTCTCGTGGGCACCACGCGGATATCGGCGGCAAGACCCCGGGCTCGGCCCCGCCCGACAGTCGTCATATCTCAGAGGAAGGGGTGCTCATCGACAATATCCGCCTGGTGGATCAGGGCGTCTTGCAGGAGGAGGCCGTCCGGACCTTGCTGGCCTCCGGCCCCTATCCCTGCCGCAATGTGGATCAGAACATGGCCGATCTCGCCGCCCAGATCGCGGCAAACGAGACCGGTGCCACCGAGCTGCGCAAGATCACCGATCAGTTCGGCCTCCACACCGTGCAGGCCTATATGGGCCATGTGCAGGACAATGCCGAGGAGAGCGTCCGCCGCGTCCTCGATGTTCTGCGCGACTGCCAGTTCACCTATCCGCTCGATGGTGGCGCGCAGATCAAGGTGGCGATCTCCGTCGACCGGGCGGCGCGGGCCGCGGTGATCGACTTCACCGGTACCTCGGAGCAATCCCCCCTGAACTACAACGCGCCGCTCGCGATCTGCCGGGCCGTAGTCCTCTATGTCTTCCGCACCCTGGTCGGCAGCGACATCCCCATGAACGAGGGCTGCCTAAAACCCCTGCGCCTGATCGTCCCCGAAGGCTCCATGATCAATCCGCGCGCGCCCGCCGCCGTGATCTCCGGCAATACGGAGGTCAGTCAGGCGATTGCCGACGCGCTCTACGGCGCGCTGGGCGTGGTGGCGGGCAGCCAGGGCACCATGAACAACTTCGTCTACGGCAATGCGCGCTTCCAGAACTACGAGACGATCTGCGGCGGAACCGGGGCCGGGGCGGGCTTTGACGGCACGAGCGCCGTGCATAGCCATATGACCAACACGCGCATGACCGACCCGGAGGTGCTCGAAGCCCGCTTCCCCGTGCGGCTGGAGGAGTTCTCGATCCGGCGCGGCTCCGGCGGGGCGGGGACCCATCGCGGCGGGGACGGCATCTGCCGCCAGCTGCGCTTTCTTGAGGAGGCGACGGTCACGGTCCTCTCCTCCCACCGCGACACGGCCCCCCACGGGGTGCAAGGGGGCAGTGCGGGGCAGGTGGGCCAGAACGCGGTGAAACGGGCCGATGGCCAGCACGTGGCGCTGGGCGGGAACGATCAGGCGGTGCTGCAGCCGGGCGACATCTTCGCCATGTGCACGCCCGGGGGCGGCGGCTTCGGCGCGCCATAGGGATCGGTAGCGCCCCTCTGGGAGTGGCGCCTGTCCCGCGGGCGGCAGACAGCGCGCGCAGCACCAGGCACCCCAATCCGAGAAGGCCGCGGCAGGCCCCGCATCCAGCCGCGAAGCCCGGAGGGCAGGGCCCAAAGCCCTGCCTGCTTGCGCTGTGATCGGGCGGCAGACCCACCGAGCAGAGAAAATGCGACTTCTGCAATTATCCGCCCCCGAGCCGCTTGACGTCCCCGACGCGCCTGCCTAAACACACCGTCACGCGCGGTTGTAGCTCAGTTGGTTAGAGTACCGGCCTGTCACGCCGGGGGTCGCGGGTTCGAGCCCCGTCAACCGCGCCACTTTCCCCCTTTGATGTTTTGGTCCCCTCGTGGCGTGCCTTGCGACTATAGCATCGTTCCGCCCGGCCCCTTGGGCCCCAGCACTGTCGTGAGCAAGTCCCGGACCCAGGAGACGAACGTGCTCCCCCAGCCCTGCGCTGCGGTCCAGATCGCATCCCTATTCGCACTGATCCACTCGACCGCCCATTGATAGCCATCCGCGCCCGCCTGGCTCAGGCCACCGACAACCAGAGCTCCGACGCCCGACACCAAACCCCAAGCAAGCGCTTTCCGCGCCTGCGACAGACGTCCCTTAGACTGCGAAGTGGCAAGAGCCCCAGCCACCTGTTGCGCGGCTTTGGTCGCCGGGACCTGCGCATCGGCAACCGTCCGGGCCAAACGGCGTTCGCTTTCCGCCTCCGTCTCTGGCACAGGTTGGCCAGCAAACTCGGCATTGCGGGCCTCCACCAAAACAACATCCGGATGCCCCATGGTGATCCCCGGCCCATGGCGCAGCACCTGTCCGATGGCCAAGCGGCAATCGGGATCCATCTGCTCCGCCTCGGGGCGATTGGCGTCCTCCTTGCGAATGTCGTCCAGCGCGGAAAGCTGCAGATGGATGCCAAGGATACTCGCCGTCTCGAAAGGACCAGAGGTCAAATCCCGCAGTGCCTGCGCCGGTTGCGACAGCTCTGGATACCGGTTGCCTTTCTGAAACAAAGCCTCCGCAAACCCGCCCAACCGCGCATAAAGCTGCGCCTTGATCGGATCTGACAGGTCCGCTTCTGTCGTCGAGCCCGGCGTGACATCGATACCCTCCGGACTGACCCGGACCTCGGGAATGCCCGACACATCCGGCGGATCGGGCAGCGGAGACGGAGCTGCTTTCTCCGGCGCCCGCCATGGCAGGGGGTCCGGCCATGGTGGTAGGCCGCGCAGATAGGCCAGTGTCTCTGTCGTCCGTTCCCGCGAGTCCTCGATTTCTGCTAGGCGGTGCAATTCCGGGTCCAGCTCCGTCGCTGGAGTGTCTGCAAATCGAAGGCCGTAAATGAAAGGCATGGCCTTTTTAGGGATCAAGGATTGGTGCCCCGCAAGCACCCGCAAGTCGCGGACCTGCGTGTTGTCGAGGGTGAGGCTCTGCAGCCCAGTGATTCCGGCGAGGGGGGCGATGTCCGCGATTAGCGTGTTGCTGAGGGAGAGATTCTGCAGCCCAGTGATCCCGGCGAGGGGGGCGATGTCCGCAACCTGCGTGTTGGTGAGGTAGAGGCGCTGCAGCCCGGTGATGCCGGCGAGGGGGGCGACGCCCGCGACCTGAGTATTGCGGAGGTCGAGGATTTGCAGCCCGGTGATCCCGGCGAGCGGCGCGATGTCCGCGACCTGCGTGTTGCTGAGGGAGAGGTTCTGCAGCCCGGTGATCCCGGCGAGCGGCGCGATGTCCGTGACCTGCGTGTTGCTGAGGTGGAGGTACTGTAGCCCGGAGATCCCGGCGAGGGGGGTGATGTCGGTGACCTGCGTGGTGTCCAAGTCAATGCGCTGAAGGCCCGGAACCTCGGCCACTTGCATCGGAATCTCCCGCAACGCGTGGAACCAGTCTTTGTCAAAGTCGAGTGCCGCTTCCCCGGCGGCGTTTACTCGTTCGATCTCCGCTTCGGCGGCGGCAAGGGCGCGGGCGGCGTCGTTGGTCTCGCTCATGTGGCACGTGGCTCCTGGGCGAGGCTTGGGGGCAGTGTGCTTGCAAATCAAGGCGGATGCCAAGGGGCTTCTGGCCGCGCAATCGGCGCCAAGTCTTAATGGACCGTGCGCATGTGCCCGACACTTGCCCGACAAAACGCCGACAGGGGGCAGACCCTGTACAGAACGATGTTTTTTGCCATTGACGCCCCGCGCCAAACCCCCTAGATCCGCCGCTACGCGCGGTTGTAGCTCAGTTGGTTAGAGTACCGGCCTGTCACGCCGGGGGTCGCGGGTTCGAGCCCCGTCAACCGCGCCATTTCTCCGCCATTCAGCATCGCAGGATCGAGCAGGATGCCGCTTTGCCATCCAGCACCTTCTCGTGCGCCGAGATTGGCCGTGGACTGACAGCGACACGCCAAGTCGGTGATGGACTTGCGCGGTTTTCGCAGATTCGCTACGCCATGAGAAACACGCTCTAAGGCTCTGCTATGATACAGGTTTTCCGCTCTTCCTGGGCGCTTCTGCTCGGCATCTTTCTCCTGATGGGGGGCAACGGGATCATTGCGACCGTGCTCGGTCTGCGCGGTGCGTTGGAGGGGTTTTCCGCCCTGCAGATGTCCGTGGTCATGACCGGGTATTTCGCGGGATTCCTCGGCGGATCCTCCATGACGCCCGCGCTGATCCGGCGGGTGGGTCATGTGCGGGTCTTTGCGGCCTTGGGCTCGTTTATCTCCGCCGCGCTGATCCTCTTTCCGGTCTTCACCGACCCGTGGATCTGGACAGCGCTGCGGGTGCTGGTCGGGTTCTGTTTCGCCGGGGTCTATGTGACCGCCGAGAGCTGGCTCAACAACGCCTCGACCAATGAGACCCGGGGCAGCGCCATGGCGATCTACGGTGTGATCCTGACGTCTGGGATCGTGGCGGCCCAGTGGTTCGTGAGCCTGGGGGATCCGTCGGGTTTCCTGCTCTTCATCCTGCCGTCGATCCTCGTTTCGATCTCCTTTGCGCCGATCCTTCTGACGGTGACGCCGGCGCCGGCCTTCGAGACCGCGAAACCGATGAGCTTTGTCGAGGTGTTTCGCGCCTCGCCTCTGGGTCTGGTGGGTATGGTGATGATGGGCGGGATCTATTCCGCGCTTTTCGGCATGGCCTCGGTCTATGGCACAGAGGCGGGCCTGACCATCGGGCAGATCTCGACCTTCGTGGCGGCGGTCTACCTTGGCGGCATGATCCTGCAGTTTCCGATCGGCTGGATATCGGATCGGGCGGATCGCAGGTTGCTGATCCTGCTGGTCTCTGCATTCGGGGCGGCAGGGGCCGTGCTCGCAGCGCTCGGGATCGGTGGGTATTACGGGCTGCTGGCGGCGAGCTTCCTGATTGGGGGCACGGCCAATCCGCTCTATGCGCTCCTAATTGCCTACACCAACGACTACCTCGACGCCGCCGACATGCCCGCTGCAGCCGGACGACTGGTCTTTGCCAATGGCCTTGGCGCTGTTGCCGGGCCACTCTTCACCGGTTGGCTGATGGGGCAGGTGGGACCTGAGGGGTTCTTTGTCTTCATCTTCGGGCTCATGGCGTTTCTGGCAGTGTATGCGGCCTGGCGTATGACACGCCGTCCCGCAGGCTCGGTTGAGGAATCAGGCGTCTATCTCGCGGCAGTGCCGGCCGCTTCGCCAGTGTCGGTCGCGGTCTTCCAGGAGGCTGCTGCCGAAGCGGCTGAAGAAGCGGCGGAGGAGGCTGCCGAGGAAGCTGCCACCGCTTCCGCCTGATCTGCAATCTCGCCAGGAAAACGCGCATGTGGATTGAACCCGTTGGCTTTTCCCCCCACTAATAGGGGGCGCAGTCCGATCGGGGGAGGGATCGATGCAGACACCAAAGGCGGTTTTGGATTTCTGGCTGACCACGGTCGGCGAGGCAGGCTGGTACAAGGCTGATCCTGAGTTGGACGCGCAGATCACGGCGAAGTTTCAAACCAGCTGGGAGGCGGCGGAGCAGGGCGGTCTGACCGATTGGTGTGTGACCCCGCGCGGCACGCTCGCCTACCTGTTTCTGACGGACCAGTTTCCGCGCAACATGTTCCGCGGCGATGCGCGGTCCTTTGCGACCGATACCATTGCCGTGAGGGCCGCAAAGAAAGCGGTGGAGCGGTCCTGGGATCTGCGCATCCCCGAGCCGGAGCGGCAGTTCTTTTACCTGCCCATGATGCACGCAGAGTCCCTGCCGGATCAGGAGCGGAGTGTGCGCCTCATCGCCGAGCGGATGCCCGAATGCGGCGCGTCCAATCTGCTCCATGCTCGGGCCCATCGGCGGGTGATCCGGCAATTCGGCCGCTTTCCCTATCGCAATGACGCGCTTGGGCGCGAGACCACGCGGCGTGAGGCGAGTTACCTCGCCGAGGGCGGCTATGGCAGCACCGTGCGCGCCATCGAGGCCGAGGATGCCACCGCAGCCCGTTGACGGGCCATGACACAGACCAGACCTATAAGACACCGCGCGGCAATGACCGGGCGCTTGGGGGGATAAAATGGCAGATGATGCATTCGACCTTGTGGTGATCGGCGCTGGACCGGGTGGCTACGTGGCCGCTATCAGGGCCGCCCAGCTCGGCCTGCGCACGGCGATTGTCGAGCGCGAGCATATGGGTGGGATCTGCCTGAATTGGGGCTGCATTCCGACCAAGGCCATGTTGCGCTCTTCGGAGGTGTTCCATCTGATGCACCGCGCCAAGGAGTTTGGCCTGAAGGCGGACGGGATTGGCTATGATCTCGACGCAGTCGTCAAGCGCAGCCGGGGCATCGCCAAGCAGCTCAATTCCGGCGTTAGCCACTTGATGAAGAAGAACAAGGTCACTGTCGTGATGGGGAGCGCGAAGATCGCGGCAAAGGGCCGGGTCGAGGTCACGGGTGAGGGCGGTAGCCGTACATTGAGTGCGCCCAGCATCGTGCTGGCCACGGGCGCGCGGGCGCGCGAGCTGCCGGGGCTGGAGGCCGATGGCGATCTGGTCTGGACCTACAAGCATGCGCTCACCCCGCCGCGCATGCCCAAGAAACTCCTGGTGATTGGCTCCGGCGCAATCGGCATTGAATTTGCAAGCTTTTACAATACGCTGGGGAGCGAGACGACCGTGGTCGAGGTGATGGATCGGATCCTTCCTGTCGAGGATGTCGAGATCAGCACCTTCGCCAAGAAACAGTTTATGGCCCAGGGCATGACCATCCTTGAGAAGGCAAAGGTCGCAAAGCTTAACCGCGGCAAAGGCAGTGTTACCGCCCATATCGAGCAGGGCGGCAAGACCAGCCAGAGCCAGTTCGACACCGTGATCTCCGCCGTGGGTATTGTTGGGAACACCGAGGATCTGGGGCTCGAGGCGCTCGGGGTGAAGATCGACCGCAGTCATGTGGTGACCGATCCCTACTGTCGGACCGGGGTGGACGGGATCTACGCGATTGGCGACGTGGCCGGGGCCCCATGGCTCGCCCATAAGGCCAGCCATGAGGGGGTCATGGTGGCCGAGCTGATCGCAGGCGCGGCGGATGTCCATCCGGTCAGCCCCGAGAGCATCGCCGGCTGCACCTATTGCCATCCGCAGATCGCCAGTGTCGGGTTGACTGAGGCCAAGGCGCGCGAGGCGGGTCATGACATCAAGGTCGGGCGCTTCCCCTTCATCGGCAATGGCAAGGCCATCGCTCTGGGGGAGCCCGAGGGGATGATCAAGACCGTGTTCGATGCCAAAACCGGTGAGCTTCTGGGCGCGCATATGGTCGGGGCCGAGGTGACCGAGCTCATCCAGGGCTATGTGGTCGGGCGGCAGCTCGAGACCACCGAGGCGGACCTGATGGCGACCGTTTTCCCCCATCCAACGCTCAGCGAAATGATGCACGAATCGGTGCTCGACGCCTATGGGCGCGCCTTGCATTTCTGAGGATTGGTTCCGCAGCGTGATCGCTGGGGTGTGGAGACGGACACTGTTTTCACGCAGGCGCGTCCCGGGGGGGCTTGCCTGCTTTTCTTGACGTAGCCCTCCCATTGTTCAAAAATTAATCTGTTTTTGAACAATGGAGGTTGTCACGTGTCCCTTTGTAAGTATGCCTTTGCCGCGCTGCTTTTGCCCCTTTCCGCGCTGCAGGCCCAAGCTGTTTCTGTGACCAATGGGGGCTTTGAAGACCCGAAAACCACTGTGAATGTCTATTCGGTCCCGGCCAATCCGATGCCGGGGTGGACCGTGGCCTCGGGCAATGTCGAGATCATCCGCAGCCCGACTTGGGCGCCCTCCGAAGGCGAGCAGAGCCTGGACCTCAACGGTGTGCGACCGGGCACCATACAGCAGACCGTGGACGGGTTCACCGTCGGCTCTGACTATGAGCTGATCTTCGATATGGGCGGTAACTTCTTTGTCGGGGGCTCCACGAGATCGGCAAATGTGTCGATCGGCCAGACCACGGGCAGCTTCACCTATACGCGGGTCGCAGGCGAGAGCGCGTCAGCCTTCACCTGGGAGGAGAAGAAACTGTCCTTTACGGCAGAGGCGGAGTCGCTGCTCCTGAGCTTTTCTGACACCTCCGGCGCCGCGGCCGCCGGGGCTGCGCTGGACAATATCCGGATCGTTGATCTGGGCGGTATGACCCCGATTCCACTCCCGGCCGGGGGGCTCTTGCTGCTGACCGGGCTCGTCGCTCTGGGGTTCAAGCGCAGGTCGTAAGCCCACAACACCGAACCCGTTGAACGAGAGGGCGCGGACCACCCGCGCCCTTTTTCCTGCCGCGATCTGATCCAGCTGCGTTTCGCGCTTGCGATGGCCGGTCCCGCGCGATAGCGCCCCCTTATGTCCCAACCAAGCACACAGACAAACTGGCCTCTGGTCTTTCTGCTTTGGGCCGCCGGTCTCGGTGCGGCGGCGCAATATGGCAAGGTGAGTGTCGTCTTCGACCAACTGCCGCAGCTCTTCCCGGAGGCGGGTGCGTTGCTCGGCTGGGCGGTCTCGCTGGTGGGCAGTGTTGGAATTGTGCTGGGCGTAACGGCTGGGGTGGCGGTGGCCCGGCTGACCGTGCGGCGGGCGCTGGTCTGGGGGCTCTGGCTCGGGGCGGCGGTCTCGCTCCTGCAGGCGCTCGCGCCGCCGCTATGGCTGTTCTTGCTGAGTCGTGTCTTCGAAGGGCTGTCCCATCTGGCCGTCGTTGTCGCAGCACCGACCCTTATCGCAAGCCTTAGCGCTACGAAGGATCGCGGCGTGACCCTGACCCTGTGGGGGACGTTCTTCGGTGTGGCCTTTGCTATTCTGACCTGGCTTGGTCTGCCGTTGGTCTCGGCGATGGGCGTGCCCGCGCTCTTTGGAGCGCATGGGGTCTTCATGGCCGCTGCCGCGCTTGCCATCGGGCTCGCCGTCCCGAAGGAGCCAGTGCCCGACGGGCCGCTCTGGCGCCGCCCGGATCTCGGAGCGCTCTGGGCCAAACATAAAGAGATCTACCGCTCGCCCCGTCTCGGCGCGCCTGCCGCGGGCTGGCTGTTCTACACTTTCTGTTTCGTCAGCCTGCTGACTCTGCTGCCACCCTATCTGGATCCGGCGCAACGTACTCTGCTGATCGGGGCAATGCCGCTGATCAGCATTATCGCTTCTCTGACCTTGGGGGTCTGGCTCCTGCGACGCCTCTCGCCTGTTTCGGTGATCCAGATCGGCTTTGTCAGCTCGGCGCTTTGTGCACTTTGCTTGATTTTGTTGCCGGGGCAGGCGGCGCTCTGCCTGATCTTTGCAGCCTGCCTCGGGCTGGTGCAGGGGGCGAGCTTTGCCTCCGTGCCGGATCTGAACCCGAGCGCCGAGGGGCGGATCCTGTCCAATGGGGCCATGGCCCAGACCGGCAATATCGGGAATACGCTGGGTACTCCGGTTCTCTTCGCGATTTCGACGGGCTTTGGCTATTCTGCGATGCTGATCACTCTGGGACTGGTGCTCTGTGCCGGAGCGAGTGCACACTGGGTGCTGTCACTGCGGCGTCGCGCGGCGGCTTGATCCGGCAGCGTGTAGCCCGTTCTTGGTTCGTTCGCTTTTTTCGGTTGGAGACTCAGCCCCGACCGCCTATCTCTTACGAAGCGGTTAACAAGAGGCCCCCATGCCCGAGCTGAAGAAGATCGAGGTGCGCGGCGCGCGCGAGCACAATCTGAAATCCATTGATGTGGATATCCCCCGGGATGAGCTGGTCGTGATCACCGGCCTGTCGGGGTCTGGCAAGTCGAGCCTGGCCTTTGACACGATCTATGCCGAGGGCCAGCGCCGTTATGTGGAGAGCCTGAGCGCCTATGCGCGCCAGTTCCTCGACATGATGGAAAAGCCGGATGTGGACCACATCTCGGGGCTCAGCCCTGCGATTTCGATCGAGCAGAAGACCACGTCGAAGAACCCGCGTTCGACCGTCGGGACCGTGACCGAGATCTACGACTATATGCGTCTGCTCTTTGCGCGGGTCGGGACGCCCTACAGCCCGGCCACCGGGCTGCCCATCGAGGCGCAGCAGGTGCAGGATATGGTCGATAGGATCATGACCCTGGAGGAGGGGACGCGGGCCTATCTGCTGGCGCCCATCGTGCGGGACCGCAAGGGCGAGTACCGCAAGGAATTCCTTGAGCTGCGCAAGCAGGGGTTCCAGCGCGTCAAGGTCGATGGAGAGTTCCACGACCTCGACACCCCGCCGACCCTGGACAAGAAATTCCGCCATGACATCGACGTGGTGGTCGACCGGATCGTGGTGAAAGAGGGGATCGAGACCCGGCTGGCGGACAGCCTGCGCACGGCGCTCGATCTGGCCGATGGGATCGCGGTTCTGGAGACCGCGCCGAAGGAGGGTGACCCGGAGCGGCATACCTTTTCCGAAAAATTCGCCTGCCCGGTTTCCGGCTTCACCATCCCTGAGATCGAGCCACGTCTGTTTTCCTTCAACGCGCCGTTCGGGGCCTGTCCCTCCTGCGATGGACTTGGCGTCGAGCTCTTCTTTGACGAGCGGCTCGTGGTGCCCGACGCCACGCTCAAGCTCGCCGATGGAGCCCTGGCACCATGGCGCAAAGGCAAGTCGCCCTATTTCCTGCAGACCATCGACGCCATCGCCAAGCATTACGATTTCGACCCCAAGACCCCCTGGAAGGACCTGCCCGCCAAGGTGCAATCGGTCTTCCTGCGCGGCTCTGGCGATGAGGAGATCGCCTTCCGCTATGACGAAGGCGGACGCGTGTATCAGGTCTCCCGCGCCTTTGAGGGCGTGATCCCGAATATGGAGCGGCGCTATCGCGAGACGGATTCCAGCTGGATCCGCGAGGAGTTCGAGCGCTATCAGAACAACCGCTCCTGCGGGGATTGCGACGGGTACCGCCTGCGACCCGAAGCACTGGCGGTGAAGATCGCAGGGCTGCATGTGGGGCAGGTGGTCGAGATGTCGATCCGCGAGGCCTATGAGTGGTGCCAATCTGTGCCCGAGAGCCTGACGGCCCAGAAGAACGAGATTGCCCGTGCGATCCTGAAGGAGATCCGCGAACGGCTTGGATTTCTGAACAATGTGGGCCTCGAATACCTGACGCTCAGCCGGAATGCCGGGACCCTCTCCGGCGGCGAGAGCCAGCGGATCCGTTTGGCCAGCCAGATCGGTTCGGGCCTGACCGGGGTGCTCTATGTGCTCGACGAGCCCTCCATCGGGCTGCACCAGCGGGATAATGACCGACTGCTGACCACGCTGAAGAACCTGCGCGATCAGGGCAACACGGTGATTGTGGTCGAGCATGACGAGGAGGCCGTGCGCGAGGCCGATTACGTCTTCGATATCGGCCCTGGCGCGGGTGTGCATGGCGGGCAGGTGGTGGCCCATGGCACTCCGGCGGAGATCATGGCGAACCCGGCCTCGGTCACCGGCGATTACCTGGCCGGTCGGCGCGAGATCGCCGTGCCCGCCACGCGCCGCAAGGGCAACAAGAAAAAGGTCACCGTCCGAAAGGCCACGGGCAACAACCTGCAGAATGTCACGGTGGATTTCCCGCTGGGCAAGTTCGTCTGCGTCACCGGGGTTTCTGGTGGGGGCAAGTCGACCCTGACCATCGAGACCCTGTTCAAGACCGCCTCCATGCGCCTGAACGGGGCGCGTCAGACGCCGGCGCCCTGCGAGACGATCAAGGGGTTGGAGCATCTGGATAAAGTGATCGATATCGATCAACGCCCCATTGGGCGGACGCCGCGCTCGAACCCCGCGACCTATACCGGGGCCTTCACCCCGATCCGCGACTGGTTTGCCGGGCTGCCCGAGGCCAAGACCCGCGGCTACAAGCCCGGTCGGTTCTCGTTCAACGTCAAGGGCGGGCGCTGCGAGGCGTGCCAGGGCGACGGGGTCATCAAGATCGAGATGCACTTCCTGCCGGATGTCTATGTGGAATGCGAGACTTGCAAAGGGGCGCGCTACAACCGCGAGACGCTGGAGATCAAGTTCAAGGGCAAGTCCATTGCCGATGTGCTCGACATGACGGTCGAGGATGCGCAAGAGTTCTTCAAGGCGGTGCCGAGCATCCGCGAGAAGATGGATGCCCTGATGCGGGTCGGGCTCGGCTATATCAAGGTGGGCCAGCAGGCGACCACGCTCTCGGGCGGGGAGGCACAGCGGGTCAAGCTCAGTAAGGAACTGGCGAAACGCTCCACGGGGCGGACGCTCTATATTCTGGATGAGCCGACAACGGGTCTGCATTTTGAGGATGTGCGCAAGCTGCTCGAAGTGCTTCACGAGCTGGTGGAGCAGGGCAATACGGTTGTGGTGATCGAGCACAATCTCGATGTGGTAAAAACCGCCGACTGGATCATCGATATCGGTCCGGAAGGCGGCGATGGCGGGGGCACCGTGGTTGCGACAGGCACGCCGGAGCAGGTGGCCGAAGTCGCCGAGAGCCATACGGGGCGCTACCTCAAGCCGATGCTCAACCCCAAACGGGTCGCGGCGGAGTAACCGGTAGCGCGGTGATCCTAGAGCGGTGACCCAATTGCGCGCCTGCGGCGCATTCTGTTTTGTGGAAAGAGGGGGCGCTGCCCCCGTCGCCTGTCGGCGACACCCCCGGAGTATTTCTGGAACAATGAGGGGGGAACGGGCCGATCCGGAGACCGGCCCGCCTGTGATTGGGGCTTAGCCCTTATGCTCTTTGATTTCCCCGGAAGCGAGGCGCGCCAGGTAAGAGGCGAGCTCGGCTTTCACGATGGGCATCAGCACATAGAGGGCCGCGATATTGACCACCGCCATGGCGAAGATCGCCGCGTCGGAGAAGTCGATTACCGGACCGAGGCTGGCGGCGGCGCCGATCACCACGAAGATGCAGAAGATGATCTTGAAGATCAGTTCTTTCGTCTCCCCCTCGCCGAAGAGATAGGTCCAGGCTTTCAGGCCATAGTAGGACCAGGAGATCATGGTCGAGAAGGCAAAGAGGATCACCGCAATCGCGAGGACATAGGGAAACCAGGAGAAGCCGGTCGCGAAGGCCGCCGAGGTCAAAGCCACGCCCGAATTGCCGTCCACGGTCATGATCGTTCCGCCTTCGACCATGTAGAGGCCGGTCTCGGGGTTGATCATCAGCTGCCCGGAGATTGTGATCACCAGCGCGGTCATGGTGCAGATTACCACCGTGTCGATGAACGGCTCGAGCAGGGAGACATAGCCTTCGGTGATCGGCTCCTTGGTTTTCACGGCGGAGTGCGCGATCGCGGCAGAGCCCACGCCCGCTTCGTTCGAGAAGGCGGCGCGCTTGAAGCCCTGGATCAGGGCGCCGACCATACCGCCGGCCACACCCAGCCCGGTAAAGGCCCCGGCGAAGATCTGGCCAAAGGCCCAGCCGATCTGGTCAAAGTTCACCAGCAGAATGATGAGGGCCACGGCCACATACATGATGCCCATGAAAGGCACGACTTTTTCGGTCACCTTGGCGATGGATTTGATCCCGCCCACGATCACAGCGAAGACGACGCCCGCGAAAATGATGCCGGTGATCCAGCCTGGATAGTCGCCGACGATGCCGGAGATCTGCGCATGGGCCTGGTTCGCCTGGAACATGTTCCCGCCACCCAGGGCGCCCAGGATACAGAAGATCGAGAATAGAACGGCCATGAACTTGCCGCCCGGTACACCTTTTTCGGCAAAGCCCTTGGAGATGTAGTACATCGGACCACCGGAAACCGTGCCATCCGGATACTCATTCCGGTACTTCACGCCGAGCGTACATTCGGTGAATTTCGAGGCCATGCCCAGAAGGCCGGCCATGATCATCCAGAAGGTGGCACCAGGACCGCCGATGCCGACGGCGACCGCCACACCGGCGATATTGCCGAGACCCACCGTGCCCGAGAGGGCAGTGGCCAGGGCCTGGAAGTGACTGACCTCCCCGGCATCGTTCGGATCCGAGTAGTCGCCCTTCACCAGCTTGATCGAATGGACGAAACCCTTGATCTGAATAAAACCGAAATAGACCGTGAAGATGGTGGCAGCGACCACCAGCCACATCACGATCCAGGGGAAACTGGTGCCCGGGAAGGGCGCGAAGATCAAACTCACAAAGGGACCTGTGATACTGGCAAAAGCCTCGTTCACGGTCTGGTCAATGGATTTTGCCTCTTGCGCGAGTGCGGCAGTGGAGCCGAGCGCAAGGGCCAATGTGGCAAGAATGGGTGTCTTCATGTTGGGGCTCCTCACGGGACGACGACGACAGGGACGGAGGCGTGCAGGACGAGGTTCACCGTCGAGGTGCCAAAGACCCGGTTGACGAACCCACCTTCAGAACTGCGTGCAACAACGATCTGTTCCGCGCCTTCGGACTTGGCGATCTTGTCGAGCAGATCGGCCACGTCCCCGTGTTTCACTACGCCTTTCGCGGAAAAGCCCGCATCGCTGAGCGTGGCGACAGCCGGGTCAACCACCCGGGTCTGTGCGGTCGTGATCTCTTCCTCGCGGCGCTTGTGACGCTGCGCGTTCTCTTCTGCGGTTTGGAAGGTGTAAGGCGACCATTCGATGATGAAGGCTACGATAATCTCGCAACTTTCCAGACGGCCAGCCAAGCCCTGGGCATACGCAAGTGCGCGCTCCCCCGAGCTGCTGCCGTCCAATCCGACGACGATTTTAGTAGTCATGTCTGTCCCTGAGACTCCGTTTATCGTTTTTGGGGGCCGAAAACAGGCGCGCCTGTCTTCACGAACAATCCCGTCCTTGGAATTGTGTCGGGTCAAGCGTCACCCTACGGATGGATGCGCGGAATCCGACTGTTCAAGCCGTAGCACCAAATGCAGTCTCTGTGGCCTATTTTTTAACCGTTTTTTTACGAATTCTTGATTTCGCGCGGAGCCGTGTCGCAAAAATGAAAAGACCGCCCCGAAGGGCGGTCCTGAGATGTGGGGTATGTCCGCTGGATCAGCGGTTCTCAACATCCACATAATCGCGAAGCGTTTCACCCTTGTAGAGCTGACGCGGGCGGCCAATCTTGAAAGCCGGGTCAGTGATCATCTCTTTCCACTGGGCGATCCAGCCGACGGTCCGCGACAGTGCGAAGATCGGTGTGAACATCGAGGTTGGGAAACCCATGGCCTCGAGGATGATGCCGGAGTAGAAGTCCACATTCGGGAAGAGCTTCTTGTCGGCAAAGTACGGATCGGCGAGGGCAGCGGCCTCGAGTTCTTTGGCGACCTGCAGAACCGGATTGTTCTCGACGCCGAGCAGTTCCAGCACTTCGTCGGCGGATTGCTTCATCACCTTCGCGCGCGGGTCGAAGTTCTTGTAGACCCGGTGGCCAAAGCCCATCAGACGGAAGGGATCGTCCTTGTCCTTGGCGCGGGCGATGAATTCCGGGATGCGGTCGACAGAGCCGATTTCGCGCAGCATCTCGAGGCAGGCCTGGTTTGCGCCGCCATGGGCCGGGCCCCACAGGCAGGCGATGCCAGCCGCGATACATGCGAAGGGATTCGCGCCCGAGGAAGAGGCGAGACGCACGGTCGAGGTCGAGGCGTTCTGCTCGTGATCCGCATGGAGGGTAAAGATCCGGTCCATGGCGCGGCTCAGCACCGGGTCGACCACGTAGTCTTCGGTCGGGACAGCAAAGCACATGCGCAAGAAGTTCGACGCATAGTCCAGATCGTTGCGCGGATACACAAACGGCTGACCGATCGAGTACTTGTAGGCCCAGGCAGCGATGGTCGGCATCTTGGCGATCAGGCGGATCGAGGCGACCTCGCGCTGCCACGGATCGGAAATGTCGGTGCTGTCATGATAGAAAGCGGACATCGCGCCCACGACGCCGGTCATAATCGCCATCGGGTGGGCGTCACGACGGAAGCCGCGGAAGAAGTTCATCATCTGCTCGTGAAGCATCGTGTGATTGGTCACACGGCTTTCGAAATCCTCGAGCTGGGCTGCGGTCGGCAGCTCCCCGTAAAGCAGCAGATAGCACACCTCGAGGTAGTGCGATTGCGAGGCCAGCTGGTCGATCGGATAGCCGCGATGGAGCAGCTCGCCCTTAGCGCCGTCGATGAAGGTGATGGTGCTGTCACAGGCAGCGGTGGACGTGAAGCCCGGGTCGTAGGTGAACACATCGCCCTGAGCATAGAGCTTGCGGATATCGAGCACATCCGGTCCCGCCGTGGGCGAGTAGATCGGCAGATCGATGCTCTTGTCATCAAAGCTCAGGGTCGCGGTTTTCTGTTCAGCCATGTCTGTCCCTCTTTATAACGTCCGTGTCCGGGGTCCGGCGCGGTCGTGGCATGGTCGGTCTTGCGACCGGCGTGTCGGGTGCGCGAGCAGAACGACCTTACGGCTGTGTCCCCCTCACGCTGCTGCGTCGGACAGGCGCGCGAGGGTTTCCTCACGCCCCAGAACGAGCATCATGTCAAAAACGCTGGGCGTTGCAGAACGCCCGGCCAGCGCGCTTCGCAAGGGGGCAGCAATTTTGCCAAGACCCAGTCCATGGGCCTCTGCCACGCCTCCCACGGCGCCCTCCAGCATGTCGCGGGTCCAGCTAGCATTTTGCAGCTGCGGCGTCAATTCTGCCAGTATACCACGGGATACAGTGCCGAGGTTTTTCGCGGCCTTCTCATCCGGGACAATCGGCCGCGATGTCAAGATAAAATGCGCTTTATCAAGGAGATCCGGGAATTTTTTGGCCCGATCCTTGAGGCAATACATCGCACGCGACAAACCCTCGGATTGCGCCTCGGACAGGGGGGCAGACCCGGTCGCGCTGCGGTATCCTTGTGCACCTGCGACAATCGCGTCATCCGCCATTGCGGCGATGTGCTGCCCGGATAGGTTGTCGAGCTTTTTCAGGTCCAGACGGGCCGGAGATTTGCCGATTCCGCCAAAGTCGAACCAGGCCTGTGCCTGGGCATCGTCGAAGAACTCGTCATCCCCATGGGACCAGCCGAGCCGGGCGAGATAGTTCCGCATGGCCGCCGCCGGATAGCCCATGGCCTCGTATTCCTCGACCCCGAGTGCGCCGTGGCGCTTGCTGAGCTTCTTGCCATCGGGCCCGTGGATCAGCGGAATATGCGCCCAGACCGGAACGTCCCAGCCCATGGCCTCGTAGATCATCATCTGCCGCGCCGCGTTGTTGAGATGATCATCCCCGCGGATCACATGGGTCACGCCCATATCGTGGTCATCCACCACCACGGCGAGCATATAGACCGGCGTGCCGTCCGAGCGCAGCAGGATCATATCGTCGAGCTGGCTGTTGCGGATGGTCACATCGCCCTGCACCTCGTCGCGGATGACGGTCTCGCCCTCTTGCGGGGCCTTGATCCGCACGACGAAAGACGCGTCCGGGTAGGTCGCCGGATCCGCATCGCGCCAGGGCGAGCGGAAGAGGGTCGAGCGGCCCTCCGCCTTCGCCGCCTCACGGAAGGCGGCAATCTCGTCCTGCGTCGAGAAACACTTATAGGCCTTGCCCTCGGCCAAGAGTTGCAGCGCGACCTCCGCATGGCGCGCGGCTCCTTCGAACTGGCTTGTAGCGTCGCCATCCCAATCGAGGCCGAGCCAGCGCAGCCCGGCAAAGATCGCGTCCGTTGCCTCTTGGGTCGAGCGTGCCCGGTCCGTATCCTCGATCCGCAAGAGGAACTTGCCGCCGCGCCCGCGAGCATAGAGCCAGTTGAAGAGCGCTGTGCGCGCCCCGCCGATATGAAGGAACCCGGTGGGTGAGGGGGCAAAGCGGGTGACGACGGGGGCGGTCGGGGTCGAGCTCATGGGGGTGGTCTCCTGTGCCTGGCCTCCGGCGCGGGATCCCGCGGGATTAACCAATTGGCAACCAAGGTTTCGATAAAGTTGCGCAGGACTTACCCAACGCGGCAAGGCAGGACAAGTGACCGACTTCGCAGAAGCTCGCCACGCCCTTTTCCCCTGGGCCCCGGTCGTGCTCGGCTGTGGGGCGCTGGCCTATTTCAGCGCGGGCTCCGAACCCACCGCAAACGTCATGATGATCGTCTGGGCGCTGACCACATGCGGTGCTCTGGCCGGTCTCTTTGCGCCCTGGGCCTGGCGCCCTTTGGGTTGGGCGCTGGCCCTTGCTGCGGGGGGCTACGCACTTGCGGCGTGGCGTACGGCGGATGTGGCCGCGCCGGTTTTATCCTTTCGATACTACGGACCCATTGAGGGGCGGGTGATCGCAATTGATTCCTCCTATGCCGGGGCAATGCGGCTGACCCTGGATCAGGTGCGTCTGCAGGGCATAGGCCCCCAGAAGCGGCCCGAGCGTGTGCGCCTCTCGCTCCATGGCCCGCCGCCTGAGATCGCGCCGGAACCCGGTCAGATCGTCATGACCACCGGGCACCTTTCGCCACCATCCTCGCCTACCGAGCCCGGTGGTTTTGATTTCCGGCGCCATGCCTGGTTCATGAGGTTGGGCGCAGTGGGCTATACGCGGGTGCCCGTGCTTTTGTGGTCCGAACCAGAAGTGCTGAGCTGGCGGGAGCGGGTCTATAGCCTGCGGTTGGCCCTTTCGGCGGCGATCCGTGAGCGCATACCCGGTCAGCCCGGGGCCTTTGCGGCAGCCATCATCACCGGGGACCGCGCGGCGATTGACCGGGCTTACGTGGAGGATCTGCGCGGCTCGAACCTTGCGCATCTTCTGGCAATCTCCGGGCTGCATATGGGGCTTTTGACCGGAACGGTGTTTCTCGGATTGCGGACGCTCTTTTCGTTCTGGCCCTGGCTGGCCCTGCGGGTGCCGGTCAAGAAAGTGGCCGCGGTGGCGGCCCTGGTCGCGGCGGCGGCGTATCTGGTCATCTCGGGCATGAGTGTCGCGACGGAGCGTGCCTTCATAATGGTCGCGATGATCCTGATCGGCGTGTGCTTTGACCGACGCGCCCTATCCCTGCGTTCCGTGGCTTGGGCGGCGCTGATCGTGCTGACACTCAGGCCGGAGGCGGTGATGGGACCCGGGTTCCAGATGTCCTTTGCCGCAACCACCGCGCTTGTCATCACTTATGCCGCGCTGCGCGATGTGAAATGGTGGTACGCGCTGCCGCGCTGGTCGAAAGGCCCGTCATCGCTTCTCCTGTCGTCATTTGTGGCCGGAGCAGCGACCGCGCCAATTGCGGCGGCGCATTTCAACATCATTGCCCATTACGGGCTGATCGCAAACCTCGCCTCGGTCCCTGTCATGGGCACCTTGGTCATGCCGGGGGCGCTGGTGGCGCTGGCCGGAGTGCCGCTTGGGCTGGAGGGGATCGGGCTTTGGGGGATGGAGATTGGGATCCGCTGGATCCTGTGGGTGGCGGGTACGGTTTCCGGGCTCGAAGGGGCGGTTGGGCACGTGGTCCGGCCCGTCTCGATGGTTCTGCCGTTGGTCGTGGCCGGGGCGTTGATCGTGGCGCTGACGCCCTTCCGCGCGCGGTGGATCGGGGTCGCACCTTGTCTGGTGGCGCTGGTCCTTTGGGCGCAGACCGAACGACCCGCGCTGTTGGTGTCAGGGAGCGGTGGCTTGCTGGGTGTTCTGACTTCGGAGGGGCGTAGCCTCAGCAAGGAGCGGGGCGATGGGTTTGCAGCGCGCACATGGTTGGAGAATGACGGCGACGGCAGCGCGCAGAGCGACGCCTATGCAAGGGAGGGGATCGCACACGGTAAAGGTCGGGTCGATGTGGTGCTCGGCCCACATACCGTGACCCAACTTCGCGGCAAGACAGGCGCGGCGCAGTTCAATGAGGCCTGCGCGGCTGCGGATCTGGTGGTGGGCAATGTGGATCTTCCACGTAGTACAGCTTGCGAGGTGATCGACGCCCGTGCCTTTCGCAAGACCGGTGCATTGGCGATCGAGATTGGTCCCGACGGGCTGGAGATCACAACGGCGCAGGAGCCTTACCCGGCGCGCCCCTGGCAGGGTGCACCGCCCAGATCGGATGTCCGCCTGCTGGCGCGTCTGCTGGGCGAGTAGGCGCGGAAGGATCGTCCACGCCACCACAAACGAGAAAGACCACGCGCATCCGGCGTGGCCCTGAGCTCTTCGTATGACAGATCCGTCACGGATTGATCAGTAGGATCGGATCAACCCCACCAGCTTGCCCTGCACCCGCACCATCTCGGCGGGGTAGACACGGGTTTCATACGCGGGATTTGCCGCCTCCAGCGCGATAGCATTGCCCCGTTTGCGCAGGGTCTTGAGCGTTGCCTCATGACCATCGACCAGCGCGACCACGATATCGCCGCTCTCAGCCGCATTGGTCTCGCGGATCACGACGATGTCGCCACTGTTGATGCCCGCATTGATCATGGAGTCGCCCTTGACCTCCAACGCGTAATGCTCCGCGTCCTGGCGCATCATCTGGCCGGGAACGGCCACGGTGTGGGACACTTCGCTGATCGCCTCGATCGGCGTACCGGCAGCAATCTTGCCCATCACCGGCAGCTCGACCGCGTGGATCTCTGCCACAGGCATCGCGCCCTTGGGCGGATCCGCTCGGTCTCCGTCGATCACTTTCGGAGCGAACCCCGTGGATTGCGACATCAGCGCCTCCGGCAGTTTAACAATCTCGATGGCGCGCGCCTTGTGCGCAAGGCGGCGGATGAAGCCACGCTCCTCCAGCGCCGTGATCAAACGGTGAATCCCGGATTTCGACCGCAGGTCGAGTGCATCCTTCATCTCGTCGAACGAAGGCGGTACACCGTCGCGCTGCAGACGCTTGTGGATGAATTCCAGCAACTCGATTTGCTTCTTGGTCAGCATATCTGCTCTCCCTCTTCGGGCACCTGTCGCCCGGCACCGCTCGCAGAGTTGCTAAAACCGGTAAACAAGGTCTTAACCGGCTGCGAGTTCTTAGAGTGTTCTAAATCTGTTCCTGATTTGTGTCAATCATGCCGTGGCGCAGGAGCAGGCATAGCCGATCACAGGGGAATATAGGCAACATCCATGCCCGCATCGGCAGGCGGGGCATGGGGCGCACGCACCAGCAAGCAGTCGGCGGACGCCAGTACGGACATCAGCCCGCTATCTTGGCGTGGGGCTGGATCAATCCAGGCGATCCCGTCGCGCCAGGAAAGCTGCGCGCGCATGTAGTGCTCGCGCGGGCCGTTCTTTCCGAGCGCACTGGTGAGCTTGCCCGCATGGCGCGGTTGGGCCTGAGCGCGCAGGCCCTTCATAACCCGCAGGGCGGGCACCACGAAGAGCGTGCCGCAGACCATTGACGACACCGGATTGCCCGGTAGACCGATCAGCAGCGCGGAGCCGAGACGACCACACATGAGCGGTTTGCCCGGGCGCATGGCGATTTTATAGAAAGCGCGCTCCAGCCCCATCTCTCCGGCGACCTTGGCCACGAGGTCATGATCCCCGACAGACGCGCCGCCAATGGTCACCACCAGATCGGCGTCTCCGGCTAGGGCGAGGACTGCTGCGAGCCCGTCCGATGTGTCCGGCGCGATGGGCAGGAGGCGCACATCCGCGCCGGCGGCTTCGAACATGGCCTTCAACCCGAAACTGTTGGAGGCGATGATCTGATCCGGGGCCGGGGTTTCGCCAGGCATCACAAGCTCGTCCCCGGTCGCGATCACCGCGACCCTCGGGCGGCGATGGACCGTCAGCACGGGCAGGTTCATGGAGGCCGCGAGCGCCACATCCGCGGGGCTGAGCAGGCGCGGGGCCGAGATTCGGTCCCCCGCTTTGAAGTCATTCCCCTCGGGCCGGATATTCGCGCCCGGGTCCGTGCCCTCGACCAGCGTGATGCGGTCGCCGTCGTGGGTGACATCTTCCTGGATTACAACGGTATCGGCGCCCTCGGGCACGGGCGCGCCGGTGAAGATCCGGACCGCCTGTCCGGGCGCCACGCGCCCCGCCCACCCATGGCCAGCCGCACTCTCGCCTACGACCTCGAGCGTCAGGCCCGCCGCGCCGTCCTCCGCTCGAACCGCGTAGCCATCCATGGCCGAGGCGGCAAAGGGCGGTTGGGTGCGCGCGGCCACCGCATCCCGGGCGAGCACCCGCCCGGTCGCGGAGATCAGGGGGACCTCTTCGGTTGCAAGCGGTGCAACAAGGGCAAAAAGCGCCTCCAGCGCCTCCGCCACAGGCACGAGGTTACTCATCGGCCGTGAACCGTCCCGATTTGCCGCCATCCTTGAAGACCAGCCGTGTGTCGGTGATCTGCATGCGCTTGTCCACCGCCTTGACCATATCATAGATCGTCAGCCCCGCGACTGAGACCGCCGTCAGCGCCTCCATCTCGACACCGGTCTGACCTGATGTCTTGACCGTGGCCTCAATCCGCACCCCGGGCAGGTCCGAATCCGGTGTCAGTTCCAGCGCGACCTTGGTGATCGGCAGGGGGTGGCAGAGCGGGATGAGATCGGCTGTCTTCTTGGCCCCCATGATCCCGGCGAGCCGCGCTACGGCAAGCACATCACCTTTTTTGGCGGTGCCCTCGGTGATCATCGCCAGGGTCTCGGGCGCCATGCGTACCGCCCCTTGGGCGATGGCCATGCGGTCGGTGACCTCCTTGTCGGAGACATCGACCATATGGGCCGCGCCCTGGGCGTCGAAATGGGTCAGACCACTCATGCTGCGCCCTCCATCGGAACGGGGTTCGCCAGCAGCTCGCGGGTGGCCGCGGCGACGTCGTCCTTCCGCATCAGGCTTTCGCCGATCAGGAAGGTGCGCGCGCCATAGCCCGCGAGATCGGCGAGTTCCGCCGGACCGCTCAAGCCGGATTCCGCGACGATCAGGCGATCTTCGGGGATGCGCGGGGCTAGGGTTCGGGTGGTGTCGAGCGTGGTCTCAAAGGTCTTAAGATTGCGGTTGTTGATCCCCATGAGCGATGATTTCAGTCGCAGCGCCCGGTCGAGCTCGGGCCCGTCATGGACCTCGATCAGCGCATCCATGCCCCAGCCAAAGGCTGCATCCTCCAGCTCGACGGCCTGCGCGTCGGACACACTGGCCATGATGATCAGGATGCAATCCGCGCCCATCGCCCGGGCCTCGGCCACCTGATAGGGATCATACATGAAATCCTTGCGCAGCACCGGAAGGTCGCAGGCCGCGCGGGCGGCAATGAGGTAGTCCTCATGGCCCTGAAAACTGGGCGCGTCCGTCAGCACGGACAGGCAGGTCGCGCCGCCTTCCGCATAGGCGCGGGCAATGGCGGGCGGATCGAAATCGGGCCGGATCAACCCTTTGGAGGGGCTGGCTTTCTTGACCTCGGCGATCAGCGCATAGCCCGTCTGAGCCGCTGTCGTCAGGGCCTCGGCAAAAGGGCGCACTGGGCTTGCGGCCTTGGCATCGGCCTCAACCTTTGCCAGAGGGCGCCCGGCTTTGCGGGTGGCGACTTCCTCCAGCTTATAGGCTTTGATCTTGTCGAGAATGGTGGTGCTCATGCCGCCTCCGATGTGATCTGTGCAAGGCCCTGAACCTTGGCGAGGGCCGCCCCGCTATCGAGGCTTTCGCGCGCCAAAGCTGCGCCCTCGGGCAGGGTGTCGACCTTGCCCGCAACCTTCAAGGCGGCGGCCGCATTCAGCAGCACCGCGTCGCGATAGGCCGAGGCTTCTCCGTCGAGCAGGGCACGGAAGGCCACGCCGTTCTCCTCAGGCGTACCGCCGAGAATGGCCTCGAACGGGTGGACCGGCAGGCCAGCCTCCTCCGGGTGAACTTCGAGTTCGCTCACCGCGCCGTTCTCCAGCCCGGCGACCCAAGATGTGCCGGTGATCGTCAGCTCATCGGTGCCATCGGAGCCATGGACGAGCCAGGCCGCCTCGCTGCCCAGAGCGGCGAGTGTTTCAGCCATGGGGCGGATCAATTCGCGCGAGAAAGCCCCGGTGAGCTGGCGTTTAACGCTCGCAGGATTGGTCAGCGGCCCAAGGATGTTGAACATGGTCCGGGTGCCCAGCTCGGCCCGGGTCGGCATCACGTGCCGGATCGCCGGGTGGTGCATGGGAGCCATCATGAAGGCGATCCCGATCTCCGACAGGGCGCGCTCGACCACGTCCGGGCCAACCATGACATTCACGCCCATCTGCCCGAGCGCATCCGCCGCGCCGGATTTCGAGCTGAGATTGCGGTTGCCATGCTTGGCCACGGGAACGCCCGCGCCGGCCACGACAAAGGCCGTAGCGGTTGAGATGTTGAGCGTCCCCTTGCCGTCGCCCCCGGTGCCGACGATGTCCATGGCCCCCTCGGGCGCGGCCACGGCATTGCACTTGGCGCGCATCACAGCAGCGGCGGCGGCATATTCCTCGACCGTCTCGCCCCGGGTGCGCAGCGCCATCAGAAGGCCACCCATCTGCGAGGGCGTCGCTTCACCCTCAAACAGGATCTCGAAGGCAGCCTCGGCCTCGGCGCGGGTCAGGGCGCGGTCAGCCGCCGCCCCGATCAGGGGTTTCAGTGCGTCACTCATGCGGTCACCGGAACAGTATCAAGGAAGTTTTGCAGCATCTTGTGGCCGTGTTCGGAGGCGATGGATTCCGGGTGGAACTGCACGCCATGGATCGGCAGGCTGCGATGCTGCAAGGCCATGATCGTGCCATCCTCGAGCCAGGCCGTCACCTCCAGCTCCTCCGGAAGGCTGTCGCGTTCCACCACCAGCGAGTGATACCTTGTCGCCTTGAAAGGGGACGGAAGACCGGCAAAGAGCCCCGTGCCCGTGTGATGCATCAGACCCATCTTACCATGCACGATATCGGAATGCCGCTGGACCTTGCCGCCAAAGCTCTGCCCGATGGTCTGATGCCCCAGGCACACCCCGATCAGGGGCGTGCCGGTCTCGGCAGCGGCCTCGGTCAGGGCAAGGCAGATCCCCGCC
The DNA here is from genome assembly GCA_038746545.1 of Pseudomonadota bacterium. Classification (GTDB taxonomy): domain Bacteria; phylum Pseudomonadota; class Alphaproteobacteria; order Rhodobacterales; family Rhodobacteraceae; genus Dinoroseobacter. Next base: position 57,874 of record JBCDKN010000012.1, on the reverse strand, counting down.
TGATCTGGATCCGCCGGGCCCGGGCTCAGCATGATCGCATCCGGACGCAGGGCCATGGCTTCCTGCACGTTCAGGGCGTCATTGCGATGTACCTGCACATCCGCGCCCAGTTCGCCCAGGTAATGGACCAGATTATAGGTGAAACTGTCGTAGTTATCGATCAGGAGCAGCATGTCTCGTGCCTTTGTTTCCCGGCCACGGGCCGCTTCGTCGGTACTTGCCCCTTGATCCCCCAGCGTGGGAGGAGGGTCAAGGGCTGGTCCTTCGACAAGAAGCACGCAGCGCGTCCCGGAGGCGGCAGTTTCGCACCGCTTCGCTGGATCCGGCGGGATGCGCTTGCATTCGCTGTGGGGCACGCGATGATCGGAGCAAGACGCATCGCGCGAGAGGCCGCGCAGACGTTGGTTTGGCAAGACAAGAGCGGATGGCATGGGCAAGGGTCTTTTATCAGGGCTGTTCTGGGGCGGTGCGGCGAGCATGATCCTGCTCGTGGCGGCCTCGCTCTATTTTCCGCTGCGCGATCTCAATGACGCCATGACGCAAGGACCGGTCTCGGGCGAGCGCAGCCTTCTGGCCGATCCGCCCCAGGTCCAACCCGGAGCGGAGCTGCAGGAGACCGCCCCCGATCTGGCCACCGCTCCCGAGGCTGGGGCGGATGATGCCGGACAGTCGCAACGCATGGCCGGGAGCGTTCCCGAGACAACGCCGCCAACTGCGCCCGCTCTGCGCGATCTCGAGGATGTTGCGCCCGAGGCGCTCGCAGCGCTGCCAGCAAGTCCCGAGAGCGATACGCCCTTGGCCGTGATCAGCGCTTCGCCCGAGGCACCGGAGCCGTTGGCGCCTTCGTCGGAGGCTCCGGATATTGCTGGGATTCCGACAGTTGCGATCACCGGTGCGCCGGACGGGGGGACGCCCGCACTTCCTGTGCCTGCGGCGGATGGAGACGACCTGCCTGTGGCATTGCCTCCGCTGTCGGCAAGCCAGCCCGTGCTGCGGGCCGAGGCACCCGCGGCCGCTGCAACCATGGATGGGGATCGCAAAACGGAGCTGCGGCTGCCCGCGATGTCGGATCAAGGATCCGGGATCCTGCGCCCGGATACCATGGCGGCCCCGCCCGAGGACAGTGCCGCGCCGCGCGCGCCTGAGGTTCCGCCGCGCGCTGTGCCGGAGATTGGCAGCGCGCCCGAGACACCGCGCCTAGCCGAGCCGTCCGAGGCAACGCCGCCGCGCGTGACGCAAGCCACGCCCCCGGCGCCGAGCCTTGCTCCCGGTGATCTGCCCTTACCGCCCGTGGCGCCACGCGCTATTGCGACCCCGCTGCCTCCGGCGCCATTCCCGCGCGACGCCTCTGAAGCCCCGCCAACAGATCCAGCCGCTCTACCCGTTGCCATCGCGCCGCAACAGGAAACACCCCCCGCCGCCGCGCGTAATTTGCCGCGTCGGCTCTTGCTGGATGGGGCCGAGCGGTTCGCCATGGCCGGGCCGGGGATCTCGGGGCGCATCCCCCGGATCGGGGACCCTGTGCCGCCGCCCGTCGAGACGCCGCGTGCGGAGACGGGTGCCCCCGTAGGGGCGTTGACCCGCAATGGTCAGCAATTCGCGGTGCCGGACTCGGCGTCTGTGATTTCGATCCTTGTGGAGGCTCCGGGTTCGAGCGGCGTTGAAACCGAGCGTCTCGCAGCGTCCCGCTTGCCGCTCTCCATCGCGATCGATCCCAGTCTGCCCGACGCGGCAAGCCTTGCATCTGATCTGCGCGGGGCGGGACACGACGTGCTCATCACACTCACGGGTTTGCCCGGTGAGCCTGAGCCGCGCGACATCGACATCGCCCTCGGCGCTCATATCGCGCGTCTGCCAGAGGCGGTCGGGGTCTGGCTGCCTGCGGGCAGTCCCGTGCTGCAGGATCGTCTGCTTTTGCGGCACCTGTCGGAAGTCCTGTCCGAGACCGGACACGGGCTGGTCGCCCCAGGGGATGGGCTGGATGCAGCGCTGCAAGAGGCGCGCCGGGCGGGCGTGCCCGCTGCGGCTAGCTCTGCTTGGGTTTCAGCGCAGGACCCGTTGCTCTTGCGGCGCACGCTGGACCGGGTTGCCCTGCGCGCCCGGACCGGACAGGGCGGGTTGGTGCAAGCCACGTTTGCGCCTGAGCTTTTGGAAGTGTTGTCCGGGTGGAGTAGCACACTCCCTCAGACGGATGTCGCCGTCGCCCCGGTCTCAGCCTATTTGCAGCGCAGCGCGCCCTGAAGCGCCTCAACCATTTCCGCGTGATCCGCCGGCAAAGAGACCTGCTTGCTCAGCCGCTGTGCGGATTGCCTTGGATTTGTTGACGGTTTCTTGGAACTCGGCCTCGGGATCGCTATCAAAGACGACGCCACCCCCGGCTTGAATATAGAGCTTCTCGTCCTTCACCACCGCCGTGCGCAGGGCGATACACATATCCATGTCGCCATTGGCCGCGAAATACCCGCAGCCGCCGCCATAGACACCGCGCTTTTCGGGTTCCAGCTCATCGATGATCTCCATCGCGCGGACCTTGGGCGCACCGGAGACGGTCCCGGCGGGCAGACCGGCCAGCAGCGCCGAGAGCGCGTCATGATCCTCGCTCAGCTCGCCCACCACGTTGGAGACGATATGCATCACGTGAGAATAGCGCTCGATGATGAATTCCTCGGTCGGGCGCACGGTGCCGATCTTGCTGACCCGGCCCGTATCGTTGCGCCCCAGATCGAGCAGCATCAGATGCTCGGCCAACTCCTTGGCATCGGCCAGCAGATCCTCTTCGAGGGCCTTATCCTCTGCTTGCGTCTTGCCGCGCGGACGGGTGCCCGCGATGGGCCGGATCGTGACCTCGCGCCCAAAGACCCGGACGAGGATCTCGGGCGAGGCGCCGACAATCTGAAACCCGCCAAAGTTGAAGAAGAAAAGGAAGGGCGACGGGTTCGTGCGCCGGAGGCTGCGATAGAGCGCGAAGGGCGGCAGCGGAAAGTCCTGGGTCCAGCGCTGGGAGGGCACGACCTGAAAGATGTCGCCGGCGCGGATGTATTCCTTGGCCTGTTCCACGGCGTCCAGATAGGCCTGATGCGTGAAGTTCGACACGGGCGTGCCAAGCTCGGTGGTCTCGCCAAAATCGCGGCTCTCGCTGCTGGCCGCGCGTTCGAGATCGCGGACTGCATCCATTACACGCTCGGCCGCCTGGGCATAGGCGGCGCGGGCCGATTGGCCGGAGCTGGCCCAGACTGGAGAGACGACCGTGACCTCGCCCTTCACACCGTCGAGCACCGCGACCACCGATGGACGAACAAGCACCGCATCCGGCAGGCCGAGCGGGTCGGGATTCACGTTGGGCAGATGCTCCACCAGCCGGATCATGTCATAGCCGAGATAGCCAAAGAGCCCTGCAGCAATCGGCGGCAGGTCATCGGGCATCTCGATCCGGCTCTCGGCGATCAGGCTCCGCAGGGCTGTCAGCGGGTCCTCCGCCAATGTCTCGAAGGCGTCTGCGTCAAACCGGGCCGAGCGGTTGATCCGCGCCGTCTCGCCCCGGCATTCCCAGATCACATCGGGCTTCAACCCGACCACCGAGTAGCGCCCGCGCACTTCGCCACCGGTCACGGATTCCAGCATGAAGCTGTCCTTGCGCGCTCCGGCAAGCTTGAGCATCAGCGAAACGGGCGTGTCGAGATCAGCCGCAAGCCGGGTATAGACAACCTGATTGCGGCCTTCCGCATAGGCTGCCTCGAAGGCATCGTAGTCAGGGATCAGGGCCATGGCGCGGTCTCGTTCTGGCTGGGTCTCGGGCGGTCAGCGGGCAGGCCCGCCGGTCGGGATCAGGGGAACTGGGCCTGAACCGCTTCGATGGCGCTTTGATTGATGGTGATGCCAGCCTCAAGCTGCAGAGCTGTGGCATAGGCAGTGAAAATGTCCTCGGCGAGGCCCTGGCTGATGGTCTGGCTCAGCACACCTTGCAGGAACTCCGCATCTGGATCTTCGCTATCGGGGGGCAGGATGCCGTCGAGCTGGGCGATGTAGACCTCGCCATTGCCGGGCACGAGGGTCACGTCCCCATCCGCGTCGAGCGAGAAGACGTCTGTCACAAGGCTCGGCGGCGTGCCATCGATGAAGGCCTCGCGGGTCAGCGCGTCCTCCACACGGGGGGAAAGGCCCACTGCGGCAAAGCTCTCGCCACTGCGCAGACGCTCGGCAACTGCCTCTGCCTCGGTCATCAGCGCGGTGTCGATCTGTGTGGCCCGCCAATGTTCGGCCACCGCATCGCGGATCTCCTCCAGTGGCTGCAGGCGCGGAGCGGTGATGCCATCGAGGCGTAGGGCGAAGACGCCCCCATCGTCGAGGATCGAGATTTCCGGGAAATCGCCATCGCGCAGGGTGCGCACAGCCTCCTGCACCTCCGGATAGGCGGCGATGCCGTCGGTGCTGCCTGCGGCGAGCGAGAGCGTGCCAAGCTCGGCAGGTGTGTCGGCGGCCAGCTCTTCGAGCGTTGCGCCCCCGGCGAGCAGGTCATCGAGCGCTTCGATTTCGTCGGCCACGGCACGGCGCGCTGCATCCCCGGCGAGTGCCGCGGTCAGCTCTTCGCGGGCGTCCTCAAAGCTGGTGACCTGTGCGGCCAGCAGAGCGTTCACCCGGTAGAGCGCCGGGCCGAGCGGCGAGGGCAGGGGGCCGACAACGCCGGTCTGCGGAAAGGCAAAGACGCCTTGGGCAACCTCCGCATCGAGATCGTCCCGGGTCACCTCGCCTTGATCCACATCTTCGAGGGTCAGGCCGCGTGCCTCAAGCAGGGCGTCGAAAGTGGTTGCGCCGCTGGTGATCTGGGCGAGGGCGGCCTCAGCCTCCCCGTTGGAACTGAAGACGAGACGGTCGAGGAGGCGCCGCTCGGGGCGCTGATAGATGCTGGCGGCAGCGTCATAGGCCTGACGCAGGTCCTCGTCGTTGGGGGCGACCTCGTCGAGCATCATCTCGGGGCTAAGTAGCACATAGGTGATCTCGCGGGTTTCCGGCAGGGTGAAGGCGGCCGCATTGGCCTCGTGATGGGCTTGCAGGTCGGTGTCGCTGGGCGCGGGGATGTCCAGCGTGATATCGCCCGCGCTCAGCACGGCCCATGTGAAATCCCGGCGCGCGCCGATAAAGGAAAAAAGCGTGTCCGTGTAGCCTTCGGGCACGCGCAGACCGCCGATCACGGCCCCTTGCAGCAGGTTGCGCGCGGCTTCCTTGCGGACCCGATCTTCGAACTGCTCGGGTGTCAGGCCGCTGGATTGCAGGGTGAAGGTATAGGCCTCGCGATCAAAGGCGCCGTTCAGCCCGGCAAAGGCGGGGATTTGTCGGATCTGTTCGGCCACCCGTTCATCGCCGACCGAAAGGCCCATCGATGCGGCCTCATTGTCGATGGCTGCGGTGTTCACGAGCTGGGCGAGGACCTGCCGGTCGAGTCCGATCTGGCGTGCCTCGGCCATGGGCACAGCGCGGCCCGATTGTTGGGCTGCCGTGCGCAGCTGGTTCTGCAGGGCGCGGCCATAGTCGGTGACCGTGATTTCCGCATCCCCCACACTGGCCACTTGAGAGTTTGAGCCGCCGAAGCTGGAGACGCCGAAACCCGCAAGGCCGAGGATCAAAAGGCCCATCAGAATGAACATGAAGATGTTGGAGGTTTTGCCCTTCATGGCGATGATCTCTCCTCGAGCGGATCCGGTGGGTTTCGGCGCAGATATCTTGGTGGGATGTGTTTAGGGGGTTGCGCCGATGGCGGCAAGCGGATGGCGGGCCGGGACGCTCAAAACCCCGCGCGGCGCATCAAGGTCGGTCGGATTGGGGGCCAGCCCCCAAACCCCCGGGATATTTCCGGACTTAAGCCGGGGCGTAGTCTGCGAGCCGGTCAGCGAGGGCCTCGATGCCGCTTGTGTCTATGTTTGCAAAAGCAAAGCGCATTTCCCCGCCGCCACGAGCGGATGTTTCGGGGGCGAACATGGTGCCGGGCAGGGCGAGCACACCGATCTCGGAGACCATGCGCTCGGCGAGCTGGTCCGAGGGGATGCCAAGGCTGTGGCGGGCATATCCGAAGTAAGCGCCGCAGCCCAGAAGCTCCCAGCCAGGGAGGCGCTGGAAGGCCGCGTCCATGGCGCGGCGGCGGGCGAGGATCTCGAGCCGTTCCCGGGCAAGCCAGTCATCCAGGTTCTCCAGCCCCCAGAGCGCCGCACGTTGGCCCAGTTGCGGGGCGCAGATCTGCACCGTGTCGAGGAACTTCTCGACCTGGGCGAGACGGGCGGGAGTAGTGGCAATCGCGCCGACGCGGTGGCCGGTAAGCCGGTAAGCCTTGGAAAACGAGTAGAGCGAGACAACCGTGTCGTCCCAATCCGGATCCTGAAGCAGGCCATGGGGCGCGCCGGTCCTGCTGCCAAAATCCCGGTAGGTTTCATCCACGATCAGAGCGAGACCGCGGGCGCGGGCGAGATCGCGGAAGGCCGCGAGCAGCGTCTCGGGGTATTCGACTCCGCAGGGGTTGTTCGGGCTGACCAGCACGATGGCGCGGGTCCGTGCGTCGATCAGGCCCGCAGCGGCGTCCGGGTCCGGCAAGAGCGTGGGCCCGGTGTCGAGGGGGCGTGGTTCGACCCCGGTCATCTGCAGCCACATCTGATGGTTGAAGTACCACGGCACAGGCAAGATCACATTGTCGCCGGGTGCGGCCAGGGTTGCGATCACGGCGGCGAAGGCCTGATTGCATCCGGAGGTAATGCCGATCTGGTCCGCCGTGACATCTCCCTCGTAGCGTTTGGTCATGGCCTGCGCGAGAGTGTCGCGCAGCGCGGGCAGACCCAGCACAGGGCCGTAAAGATGACTGCCATCATCCTCTTCGATCGCGGCGATCATAGCGGCGCGCAGGGGCGGCGGGGGCGGGGCCACGGGGGCGGCTTGACTGACATTGAGCAGCGCGCGCCCTTCGGGCAGGGTGGCCGCCGCGAGCCAACGACGCGCCTCCATTACCGGGGGCGATTGTGTGGCAGTCATGGTCGGGGCGAGGTGGAGCGGACTCATCGGATCGCTGTGTCGCGCAAGGGGTGCGGGCGCAGAGGCGGCGGGACCCGGAAGAGGCGGCAGAGCAGATTGAAGCCAGCGAGGTAATAGAGCCCGGCGCCGCGATAGATACCCATGGCCACGAGAAGGGCAGTGGGCCAGACGATCAGGGCGTAGAAGATCAGAATCGCGCTGCGCAAGGCCAGGCTCTGACCCCGCGCGAGAAGATCGTTCGAGGCGTGGATATAGGCCTCCACCACGTCGGAGCGCTCCGGAAACCGCGCCCGCAGGCGGCGCATCTGAGACAACTCAAAGCAATCGTCGGGACGTCCCAGCAGATCGACTGCCGCGGAGGTCATGACGCAAAGAGGTTTGCAGCCGCCCGCCGCCATGGCCTCGGCAGCGCGCTCGGTCGCCTTTTGGCGTGCGATGGGGATGGTCGGTGTCAGATGGCGGATATCGAAGACGGCGCGCATCTCGAACGCGTCGACGGCGATCTGCAGCTCCATGGTTTTGCCGCCGATAAAGTGCGAACCCGCGCGGGGTAGAGCGACGCCGCTGCGCCCATGGCGCACCCAGACCTCAATCTGCTGAGCGGGTCCGCCGTCAATTCTCAGCGTCATCGGGACCTTCCCGTCGAGCGCGGCGCGTTTTTCGGACATCTCATCGGAGTTTGCAAACGGCCAGTTGATTACCATCCGGTCCGGCGTCGTGGCATCTGGTGCAAATTCATAGGTGAGCGTTCCGTTTGTGATCTCGGCGTTCGGGCGACGTCCATCAACCAGGAAAGCTTTGGAGACGCTGTCCCGGCGCAAGGAGTATACCGCGAGGCGGGTGTTGCGCAGGATATCCGCGTCATCTTTGTCCCCTTTGACGGAAAACTCTGCAATCGTCTCGGGCGTGTTCGCGGGCAGCTCCGGGTGCAGCCAGGTGGAGATCACGTAGAGATCGCTACAATCGGGATACTCAGCCTCTGCCCCCATGGCGGGTCCTGCGAGCGTTGCAGCGGTTGCGGTCTGGAGCATCTGTCGTCGGGAATAGGGGGGCATGGCGTCCGGAGCCTCGTCTGTCTAGGTGCAGTCTAACCGTTGCGGTAGGGCTCAACGTACTGCAAAGCCATATCCCATGGGAAGAAAATCCAGGTATCCTGACTGACGCCTGTGATGAAGGTGTCCACCATGGGTTCGCCCTTGGGCTTGGCGTAGACTGTGGCGAAATGCGCCTTGGGGTAGAGACCGCGCACGACTTCGAGGGTGCGCCCGCTATCCACGAGATCGTCGATCACCAGCACACCGGTGCCATCGCCCATCAGCTCGGGGTCCGGTTGGTTGAGTATCGTCGTCTGGCCTTGGGTCTGGTGGTGATAGGACTGCACCGAGATCGTGCCGACCTGCCGGATGTCCAGCTCGCGGGCCACGATCATGGCAGGCGCCATGCCGCCCCGGGTGATGGCAAGGATCATCCGCCACGCGCCCTCGGGGCCGGGGCCGCGCTTGTCGAGCCGCCAGGCCAGTGCCCGGCTGTCCCGATGGATCTGGTCCCAGCTGACGTGAAACCCTTTTTCATGCGGCAGTTGGTCAGTCATATCGCTCTCCGTCCCCAATGATCTTGTCCTGTCTCTATGACAGCTTGTGTGAAGTTGCCACCGCTCATGGCGGGCGCTGGCTTCAGGTCAGCGCGATGCGTGCCCCGACCCCGGCCAGAGCCACGCTCAGCACCCGGTCCGACACGCATTTCATCCGCAGATAGAGCGCGCGGGGCGCAGGCAAGGAAAAGAGCCGCGCCACGATCACATACCAGCCGCTCTCGACCACGAAGACCGAGACGAGCACGATTGCCATTTCAAGCCCTGTGGCCTCGGCGGGCAGGATCCCGATAAAAACTGCGCCGAAGAAGACGGGCACTTTGGGGTTTGAAAGCTGTGTGATGAGCCCGAAGCGAAAAATCGACCAAAGGGATCGCGGGCGCCGGCCCGCCACTTCGGGCAGTGGGTCGGGCGCGTGGCGCCACATCATGACTGCCACAAAGAGCAGGAAGGCGGCTCCGGCGAATTTCAGCACCGTGAGCAGGACGGGCATCACCTGAAACACCAGCGCCAACCCAAAGAGCGCGGTTCCCGCCCAGATGGCGGCACCGGCCCCGAAGGCCAGCGCGAGAACCAGGGCAGGGCGGAGCCCTTCGGCTGCCGCCGCCCGAGTGATGACCACGAAGGAAGGACCGGGGCTGATCGCGGCCATCAGGTGGATCAGCGCGATGGATATGAAGGCCGCCAGTGTCATGGGGTGCGGTCCAGCAAAAGCCGCACGCCAAGGCCGCCGAGCACGACCGAACACATGCGGTCCAGCCAGGTCTTCGCGGCAAGATATCCCGCCCGCGCGCCCGGACGGCTTAGCGCGACGGCCAGCAGGCTGTAGATGGTGACTTCCACAAACAGGTGGTTCAAAGCCACGAATGTGATCTGCCCAGCGGATAGGCCCGGAGGGAACATCACCACCAGAACGCCCGCAACGAACAACACTGCTTTGGGGTTCAGCAGATTGATCATCGCTCCGCGCCGGAACGCCGCCCCGGGCGCAGTCCGGGGCATCTCGACCAAGGATCCGCGTGCGGAGCGCCATGTGGTCCAGGCGATATAGATGAGGTACAGCGGGCCCACGGTCTTTGCGATTGTGTAGGCGGCGGGGAAATGAGTGAACACGGCATCAAGCCCCAGCAAGGCCGACACCGTCCAAAGCGAAGCCACCAAGGCCAGCCCCACCCCTGTCCAGATCGCCCGCACCCGGCCCGCCGAGAGCGCCGTCTGGGTCAGAACCAGCAAGGCCGGACCTGGGCTCGCCATTGCCACCAGAAGTGCGGCGTTGAAGGCCAAAACCTGGCTAAGCTCCATCGCGTGCCTCCTTCACCCTTCAGCACCCCCGGACGCGACGCGGGGCGGCGCGGTTACTTCCGCCCGGTGACAGCGTCGATATCCGGGGCGTCCACGGCCTTCATACCGACCACGTGATAACCCGCATCCACGTGATGGACCTCGCCCGTCACAGCACTCGACAGATCTGACAGAAAATAGAGCGCGGACTTGCCGACTTCATCCTGGGTCACTGTGCGCCGCAGGGGGGCGTTCAACTCGTTCCACTTCATGATGTAGCGGAAATCGCCGATACCCGAGGCGGCCAGCGTCTTGATCGTGCCCGCGCTAATGGCGTTGACGCGGATATTCTGCTTGCCGAGATCCTCGGCCAGATATTGCACACTGGTCTCCAGCGCCGACTTCGCGATCCCCATGACATTATAGTGTGGCATGACCTTCTCGGCGCCGTAATAGGTCAGCGTCAGGAGCGAGCCGCCCTCGGTCATCAGTTTCTCCGCCCGCTGGCAGACAGCGGTGAAGGAATAGACCGAGATATCCATGGTCATACGGAAATTGTCGGCGCTTGTGTCCACGTAGCGCCCGCGCAGTTCGGACTTGTCCGAAAAACCAATCGCGTGGACCACGAAATCGAGCTTACCCCAACGTTCGGCCAACCCGTCAAACACTGCATCCAGAGAGGCCGGATCGCTCACATCGCAATCAAAGAGCTCAGTCACGCCCAGCTCTGCTGCCAGAGGTTCAGCCCGCTTCCGAAACGCCTCGCCCTGATAGGTGAAGGCCATTTCCGCGCCCTGTTCCGCCAGCGCCTTGGCGATACCCCAGGCGATCGACTTGTCGTTGGCGAGCCCCATGATCAGGCCGCGTTTTCCGTGCATCAATCCCGTTGACATCTGTCGTCCCTTGTCCGCCGCATGCAATTCGGCACCGTTTAGGCGATCAAGTTCTTTGCTTCAAGGGAACGCTGTGCCACATACCGGCAGAAGAGCGCAGCATTGCAACAGGGGCGGTTATGGCGGAACGCACGGGGATATTTGCAGGGGATGATCCGTTTGCATTGGCGCGCGCCTGGCTGACCGAAGCCGAGGCGTCCGAGCCTAATGACCCAAACGCCATCGCCCTTGCGACCGTGGATGCCTCTGGCTTGCCGAATGTGCGCATGGTGCTTCTGAAAGAAATCGAGGCGGACGCTTTCGTCTTCTATACAAACTACGGATCGGCCAAGGCGCAGGAACTCGACAGCGCCGGGCAGGCGGCGTTTGTGCTCCACTGGAAGTCTCTCCACCGGCAAATCCGGGTGCGGGGCGAGATCAGCCGCGAGGATGGGCCCCAGGCGGATGCCTATTATAATAGTCGCTCGCTGCAGAGCCGCATCGGGGCCTGGGCTTCGGTGCAATCCCAGCCGCTGGAGAGCCGCACGCATCTCATGGCAAAAGTCGCGAAAATCGGTCTGGAAAAGGGGCTTTCGCCGGAACGTCCTCCCTTCTGGGGCGGCTATCGTCTGCGACCGGTGGAAATGGAGTTTTGGGCCGACGGCGATTTTCGATTGCATGATCGTTTTCGGTGGGTCCGCGCGAAAGATGAAAAAACTTGGAAAATCAATCGCTTGAACCCGTGATCCGGCCGCGCAACCCATGCCTAACCCTTTAAAAGACAAAGTTTTTCTTGCACGCACCGTTAACACATGTGACCATTAACAAATCAGGACCACTCCCTGACTTAACCATGCGTAACCCGGATCACTGCCGTGCAGAAACCTATGACCAGCAGTCCAGTAGTATACGGGACCGTCAAATGGTTTGACCCCAAAAAGGGCTTTGGCTTTGTGGTTGGCGAAGCCGATGGTCCCGATATTTTGCTGCATGCCAATGTGTTGCGGAATTTCGGGCAAAGCTCGGTTGCCGATGGAGCGCAGATCCAAATTCGTGTTCAGGAGACGCCGCGCGGCGTACAGGCGGTTGAAGTCGTGGCCATCACACCGCCGGAACTCGACGAAGAGCTTGCGGGCCCATTGGGCGCGCCACAGAACTTCGAAGACGTGCCCATGGTGCCGGGACGTGTGAAATGGTTCGACAAAGTCAAAGGATTTGGGTTCCTCAATGTCTTTGGCGGCGATGAGGATATCTTTGTCCACATGGATGTGCTGCGCCGCTGCGGGTTCTCGGATCTGCAGGCAGGCGAGGCCGTTGCCGTGCGCATTGGCGAAAGCGAGCGCGGAAGCCTCGCGCTGGAAGTGCTGAGCTGGGACGCCGCGCAATCCGAATGATTGTTCTGAAAACGGGGATCGCGATGCCCGAAACCGCGACGCGGATTTTTCTGTACGCTCTGATCGTAGGGACCTGTCTCGCGGGCGTGGCCCAAGCGTCATGCGCCCCGGATAGGGTGGCGCTGCAGGGACCTTGGGGGCAGGCGCAATTCACGATCGAACTTGCCGACGATGACGCGGAACGTGGCCGGGGTCTGATGTTTCGCGAAAGCCTGCCGCAGCGAGCGGGGATGCTCTTTGTCTATGACCGACCTCAATCTGTCTCTTTCTGGATGCGGAACACGCTGATCCCGCTGGATATGATCTTTGTCGATGAGACCGGGATCGTGCGTCATGTCTACTCGAACGCCGTGCCGCTCGATGAAACGCCGATCTTCGGCGGGGACAGCATTCTGGCCGTGCTCGAGATTAATGGCGGGCTCGCGCTGCAATACGGTATCGCGGCGGGCACGCTTCTGCAGCATCCGGCCTTCGATCAAACCATGGCCGCCTGGCCCTGCGACGACTGATCCGACCGCATCTCTGCGAAATCGCGCTTTTCAATCCCGATCAACAGAGCTAAGCACGGCCTCGTCGGGGCGTAGCGCAGCCTGGTAGCGCGACGGTTTTGGGTACCGTAGGTCGCAAGTTCGAATCTTGCCGTCCCGACCACTACTTACCCTTGTGGAGTGTAGGTGTTTTTACAGCACTTTTTACAGCTTTTGTTGCTGCGTCGTTCTCCCGAATCCTTCGGAGCACCCCATCGGTCATGCTTGGATGCAGGGCCACATAGCGCTCGATGACCTCTGACGCGTGCTTGATAGACCAGCCCATAATGGTGGCGATCTCTCTCAATTCCAGGCCGTGATTGAGCCAGCGGGTCGCTGCAGTCCCTCGGCAGTCCTGTAGTCGCAGTTCAGTGCGCAGCTCTAGACGGTCGCGCCAGGTAGACACCGCATCGCCGAGATAGTTCTTGTTGCCCCATGGCTGACCTTGTGACGTTGTCAGAATTCGTTCCGCCTTCTGCGCGTCCAAGAGCTCTGCCATCCGATCAGTTACCGGCACGGCTGCAATCCGTTTTCGTTTGCTGGTACGGATAACAATGCGCCGTCCTTCACTGGTTTTTTGAACATGGAAGGCTGACAGGATGTGAAGGTCGCCCGGCCGAAATCCGGTTTCTGTCGCGGCGATGACGATGCGGCTCACGTGCTCCGGCGCGCCTTTCACAAAGGCTTCAATTTCTTCGTCGGACCACACGATTTCTGCGCGATCCGCTTTGTAGGTGGCCTTGATATTCAATAAGCGGTGCTCGCGAAGGTGACCCGTGTCATAGGCCCAACCTACGATCCTGCGAAGGTGAGCCATCCGATCATGCCCGACCTTTCCACCTATATTGTCCCGCCAGCGGATCGCAGCAGGGCGTACCCGAGCATCATTGAACAGAGTCTGTGGGGCGCTACCCCATTTGGCTAGGATACCGTTCCTAGGGTGATGAATGGACGTCTGCATGTCCTTCTGCGTGCGAGGACTCAACGCCTTGAAGTCGCCAGATCCGACGAACCAAGCGACAAGCTGAGCAAACTTGCCTGCGTGTACGTCGGGTCCTGGCGCGCAGGCTGCCAACGCGGCCAAGTACTCGGCCGATCCCTCAAGTCCCGGCCCTTTATCCGAGCGCCAGAAGCATGGGCCACCCCGGTAAGCGTAGTGATAAGCCTTCTTGCCAGACTTGACCCTATGAACGCCCCGCAACGTCACTCTCACCATTTGCCGCGAACCATTGATCTACATCCCCTGTATCCGTGTCTGGCTGAAGTGGTACGATATAGATATCGCCCTCGGTGGTCACTTTGACTGACCGATCAGGAGCGACGCGCTGCACCGCCTTCAAAACGCGCTCGATCCGCGCAATGGTGACAAGTGTTCTGGGCATCATCGAGCCCTTGCCTGGCAAAAGAAGGCATACAGGCATCTGCGGACGTGAGCATAGCGCGTGAAAGGAGAGCTGATGAGCGAGCCCAAGCCACTGATAAGGGCGGATGGCCAAGTCCGCGAGTTGGAGGAGCAAGACCTCGAACACGCGCGTGTTGGGAACCCACTGTCTCTAGATGGCCCCAGCAAGCAGCGAGTTAGCTTAATGTTGGACCACGATGTGCACGCGGCGTTGAAAAGCAGGGGGGTCAATATTGGCGAACGCATCAACACGCTTTTGCGCGAGGATCTGGGGCTGTAGCCAAGCATCGCAGCTCCTTGTTGCAAGGGCCACCGTGGGACGCGCACGGTGGGTGTGAGTGATGGCACGTGACCGGAAGAGGCTTGCGCCTCGCGCCCTCCGGGCCGGTGTCAGGGTGATTTGGTGGCGTTGCTGAGGACGCGCATGAAGTTTGTGACCAGCTCGGACTTGCTGGCGCCTGTTGCTGACAGTCCGAGGGCGCGCATCTCGAATTGGTGACTGCCCGCGAGGTCGCCGGTCATGTCGGGCTCTGTCACGAAGCCCTGTCCGCCTGCGCGTGTGGCGTGAAAGCGCAAGATCGCATAGCGCTGTTCGATCACGCAGAGTTCCCGGAGGCGTGCTTGCACAGTGAGGCGTAAGCCGTTCCAGCAGGCATCGGCGGATCTGGTGGTCTCGACCAAGCACAGGGCGGCGGTCATGCTGCGGCCTCGTGCTTTTTGGTAAAGCGAGCATAGCGGGTGAGGTTGCCGCGCAGGCGGCGGCTGGCTTTCAGCTTTGGTTTGGTGACTAGCAGGCGGTAGGCCAGCAGCTCCTTGGCCGCTTCTGGAGCGATGAGCGCGAGGGTTTGGGTGTCTTCGTCGGTGTAGGCGTAGTCTGGATTGACCGCGTAGCAATCCGCCCACCAGCGCAGGGTCTCGGTGTCGACCTTTTCGGGGCACCCGGAGACGTCGCTGTTGATAAGACCCGGATCGGCGCGGCGGAAGGCCAGCAACTCGCCAAAGAAGGCGGGCAGCCTCTGACTGAGGTTCGTCATCTCCCACGCGCAAAGAGGCCGCCCGGTGGGATTATGCGGGACCCAGTTGCGCAACCAGGTGTCGGTCGGGGCGATGTTGGACGTGTCTGTCATTGGTGCCTCCAAGGTGAAACTGGAGGCAAAATGCATTAATGCATCGCTTTGGTCAATGCATTAATGCATACTCTGCGGGATGACCTGTGTCCCTGGTTTGGTTCAGCGCTCTATGCGAAAGCGCCCAACCTCCAGAAAAAGCGATGATTCTATTTTAAGGAAACATCTTCGGTGCCGGCGGTTGGATTGGGGCGCGCGGGTGATGCCGGCAGAGATTGAGAAAACTACTTTCCTGCGCTGTCGTCGCGCCGCCTGCGCAGCCGCTTGCGGGCGAACTCCAAGGTTTCGATCAGCTCATCAATGCCGTCAACGTCGTAGGTGCCTGCCACCTGCACATAGTCCCCCACTAGAGCGCACTGCAGGGCGTTAACCTTTTGATCAAGGGTGTTCTTGGGCGCTTCGACATGCTCCATAAGCTCAGGATTTGCAGGGGGAATGTGCGACATGTCAATCTGCGGCGACTTCCCCTCATTAAAGCCGCTTGTCTCGTCCTCAGGAGTGCCGGTTGGCTGGAAGCCAGCTAGAGGGATGCCGGTCGACTCCGCCACCCTGTGCAGGGTGGTCATCTTGAGCGTGAATTTGTGGTCCGGGTCGTTCATCGGGCGCGTTAGTGTGGTGCTCGATATCTTTGCATCCCTCGCGATTGCAGAGAGGGTTTTCCCGGTCACGTTCATCACGTGTTCGATGTATCTTTTTTCCCAGGGCTTACTCATTGGAGCAGCATGGCGGCATTGAAATGCACCGTCATGCTGCATGAATGCATTGACAAGGTGATGCATTCATGCACATTCGCCTCATGCAGACTGTGAAACCGAACCCTACATTGTTCACACCCGATGATATCGAAGGTGTGGAAGCTCGGCTCGAAGAGGCGAAAATCCCGCTTGCGTTGCTCTATCGGGAAGGCGCAATCGCTCAGACTACCTGGATGCGCTGGCGCGCCGGTGCTGTTTTCCCAAACTACAAGTCTGCGGCTCGTGTCACTAAGGCAATCAACAGGCTTTTGCCGGGATCCTACTGCGTGACAGACACTCCCCAGGAAGACGCGGCATGAGTGCGGCGGAATCCTATCTGCCCCGAGCGCCCGGAAAGGGAACACCGGCGCGCGTGGCGGGCAGCAAAAACCCCCGGCAGCGTGGGGGCGCTGTCGGGGGCTCTTTTGCTCCTTTCGTTGCTTCAACTGAGAACTCTCTTGCACGAGTTCACAGTACCGGAGCCCCCATGGAAAAAGTTTGGACAAAATGCAGGCCGACCCAAGAAAACATGCGAACGGTCCTGGCGGATCAGCTTCGGAAGGCCACACCGAACCAGCACAGCATTGATGAAAAGGCGCGCTGGATCGCTGCGATTATCTCGCAGGAAGTGGATGTTAACTGGAAGACCTGCCGCAACTGGCTGAACGGTGACCACCTCCCGCATATCAAGTATCTGCCCGCTCTGGCGGCGCTGCTGGGGGCCGAACTGATTTTCCGTTTGGTCTTTGGTGACGACACATGAGCGTGCGTCTCCACATCCGCGGGCGGCTTTATCAGGAGCTTTCGCGGAAAGCCGCGCGCGCCGCCGTGCGGTTTTACGGCTGGAGCCAGTGGGCCCATCGCCTCGCCGCTCGCTTTCAAAAAAAGGCGGAAAACTTTTTCCAGCAGGTCAAGGAGCGGGCGGAATGAGCCGCCCAGCACCGAATTCGCGCTGTATGCGATCGAGCCTTGTGCTTGGCCAGTCTCGGGAGCGCGCTGGTCAGCGCGATAGCGCTCCGAATTCCTCCTGCGGAAACCTGAGGCGGCGCAAACTCTGCGTCGCCTCCTTTTTCCGGGGCCGTCAGGCTCTCGGGCGTGAAATGGGAGTTGCCAGATGACCTACGGACTTGCCGTCAATCCAACCAACTACCGTTTGCGCGAACCGACGGAGGTGCCGACCAATCCGCAGTGCAAGATGGCGCTGCGCCGGGTCTGCGGCGTTTGCCAGCACTTCACCTCAAGTGAGGAGGGGATCGTCGTGCCGGGAGCCTGCGAGAAGTTTCGGCGCGAAGTTCACGGACGGTGGAGCGCGGCGGATTGCGAAGGTTGGGGGCGTCGCTGGGCGCATGATGGACCGTCATAGCCGCCGCGTTGCCGAACGCGTCGGGATTGGGAGCAAGGGCAGGGGGCAGGCATGCCGAAAGACGACACACCCGTGAAGGAGACGGAGGCCGATATCCGTGTCCGCGAAAAGACGTACCGTGTGGCGGCTGCAGAGCTGCGCCAGTTTGTCGAACGGATCGAGAGCCTGGAGGCTGACAAGGCAGAGCTCGCGGAGGCGATCAAGGAGGTTTTCGGCGAGGCCAAATCGCGGGGATACGCCGCGAAGTGCATCCGCAAATTGATCGCTGAGCGGAAGAGGGATCCCGATGAATTGGCCGAAGAACAGGCGGTCATGGACTTCTACCGCGAAGCCCTGCAGTAGAGCGGTGATCGGTCTTGTTCGAGCCTCTTGTCAAACTCACTTCTGCCTCTGATCTGGTCGAGTATCCGCTCGGCCCTGAGGACACGCTCGAAAGCCATTATTTCGTGGTGTGGAAGCACAGGGAATGGCTCAACAGCAATGTGCGTATGAAGGGCTCACCTGAATGCCGGGCCTACTTCTTTGATCTGGTTTGCGCCTCCATGGACCAAAGCCCGGTCGGTACGCTGCCCAACGATATCGAAGTGATAGCCAAGCTGGCTCACGCTGACACCAGCCATCTGAAACGGCTCTGTGAGGGCAGGTACGGACCGCTTCACAATTGGGAGCCATGTTTGTGTGATGGGGAAGTTCGGCTGATGAACGAGCGCGTTCTGCTGATGCTGCAGGATGCGATCTCGCGGAAGCATGACAACCGCGCCCGCAACGAGGCGGCCAATGCGGTCAAGCGCAAGCAACGCTTGCGGAGCGCCGTCGCCGGATTTAACCTCGACCTCGGAAAGAACGACGCGGCCATCCTCTGGATGGATCAGTGGCTAGAAGAAAAGAGCGTTGGCTATCGGAGCGCTCGGTGGATTGAGCGGGCGATTGCCGCTTGGTCGAACCACCAACTCGACCAGCGTCGTCCCCGACCCGGCTAATTCCAAACTGTCCTGAGACTGTCTTGAACTGTCCACCGGACAGTCTGAGACAGTCTAGGAAATTTCCAAACTGTCCTCCACGATAGGGATAAGGACAGAGAAAAAGAAAAGAAATCCGCACTTCACCCCAAACCTACCGCCCGATGTCGGATCGGGTTTTTGCATAGAAGAGGCGCGAGATGGCAGACGAACGACCTGAGGATGGCAAAGAGCTTGTGAGAACGCTGTTTGTCCTGAGGCTACAGGAGGCAGGCGCCGAAAGGCCAAAAGCCATGAAGGTGTCCGACATGGACGCGTTCTACAAACGGCTGGTCGAAGATCTTTTTTACATGTCGTCGGAGAACTTGGAGACCTTGGTTGAGCTGCTGCTCGATCAGATCGCCAGCGATCCAAAGCGGCGCTTGCCCGCAGAATTGGTTATTCGTCAAATGGCGCGTTCCCTGCAGGCAAAACCCGCGACTGAGGCGCGGATCGTAACCTCCTGGCTGCGCTCGGTTGAAGGGCCCAGAGCCAAGGCCGCGGGCTATGCGGTAGAGCTGTTTCGTTTCCTTAGGCAACACGGTCGACCGCCTGGTCCTTATGATCTTCGAAAGATGAAAGAGCGGGCTGCAACAAACCGCTCGCAACTGCAAACCATCGCCGAGAACCACCGCGTGGGACGCGCAATCGAGGACGAACTGGCATGGGCGGAGGCCTATGTGGCGGATCGCCAGCGGGTCGAGGCTTTGATCGCCGATGGTGAGCGGGCGAGGGCAGCCTGATGGGGATGGTGCAGCCGGTGCGTTCCGCGGCGCAGCCCGTGCGGGAAATCTCGATCCAAGGGCTGCTGCATTGGGCCTTTGCCATCGAATACGCTCAGGTGGATTTCGAGGACGCGATGGCCGATGCCCAGCCTGCAAGCTTCGGAATGGAGTATGTGTTGCTCCAGCGCGGCGAGCTCGGCGGTATGCGGATCGATGGCGGCGGTCGCTCTGCTTCTCACCATGACGCTGATATGGTCGCGTCCTTGGTGGCGTCCATGCCAGTATCTCATGGTGGACGGCGGATGGCCTTGCGCGTTGGAGAATTGGCTCGAGCTGAGCGCTCCGAGGGATGGATGCAGGATGCCCGACCGCGATGCGAGCCGCGCGAGTGGCATACCAACCGCTACGGGCGATATGGAAAATCGGAAGTCTTTCGTGAAATCGAGATCAAGACGCCACGCGGGATCAGGCGAGCACCGGTCCGTTGGTGCCCGGTCGTCTATCGCGACACGGCCCGCGAGATCGCGTCAGCACGGCGGCAATACTTGCGCTGGTATGGGGCCTTGAGCCTTCTCCGAGACAGCCTGAAGACACCAAACTTGCTCACCTCTTGGCGGGTGTCTGATGCCATGCCAGCGATGACGCCGTGGCAGGAACGTTGACAAAGCCTAGCCCGATTGACATCTTGCACTCGACCGCATTGCGCCCGCAGGGAAACCTGCCGGGCGCTTTTTCGTTCTGGGGAGGAGCGGCCATGAAGCTCGGCATGTCCTCGAATGCAGGTGCGATTGCCCAGAAGCTCCAGAGGCTGGTTAGCTCTGACCTGCCATATGTGACGGCTCTGGCGTTGAACGACGCCGCCAAGGACGCATTGCCCGAGATCCAGGAGCACATGGACGATGTGTTCGATCAGCCCACGCGGTTCACCCGCAACGCGTTCTTTATCTGGTACGCGAACAAGCGGACGCTGACGGCTGAGATTAAGCGCAAGACCATGCAGGCAAAGCGCCACTAT
Source organism: Pseudomonadota bacterium (assembly GCA_038746545.1). Taxonomy (GTDB): domain Bacteria; phylum Pseudomonadota; class Alphaproteobacteria; order Rhodobacterales; family Rhodobacteraceae; genus Dinoroseobacter. The sequence goes on along the minus strand of JBCDKN010000012.1, from coordinate 37,834 downwards.
CTGGAAGTGCAGGCCAAGGGCGGATCCCGCCCCATGACAGGGTTCGAACGGGCCTTGAAGTCGAGCGGGCAGGGCGGCAGCCAGATCCGCACGGTCACCCCGGCAGCGGGGGCCAAGAAAGATCGCTTCGGGAACTGGACCCGAGGCCAGAGAAATCAGGTGTTCAAAGGGCTCGCCGCGCAGGCAAGCGCTTCTCCTGCGGGGGCGGGTGCATCCCCAAAGAAGAAAGGGGTGGGCTACTTCGTGGCCCCTCCGAATGGTGCGCTGTCGCCCGGTGTCTACCGGCGCGAGCGTACGGGCGAGCTGACCAAGCTCTTGCACTTCAGCAAACGGTCGGCCCGGTACAACGAGCGCTTCACACCTTTCGAGGTGGTGGAGGACGTGGTGGCACGGCGATACGCCGACCATTTTCGAAAACGACTGACTGAGGTCCTGCGCAAAGGGCCTTGATGGGTCCTTCCTGGGCTCGGATCGCACGCGGGTTATTCGCACCCCGTTGCTTTTGGTTCTGACAAAAAATCGCAGAGGCGGGAAAGGGGTTGTTGTTGTGGTCGATGTCGCTGATGCCCCGTTTGATCTCGACCAGGCCCTTGCCGCGCATCCTTTGCCTGAGGCCCTGCCGGACGCGGTGGTCAACCGCACCGAGCTGGCCACTGCGATGGACGTGTCCGAGAACACGATCAGCAAATGGCTGAAGAAGGGCCTGCCGGTTCTCCAGCATGGTACCAACGGTCAGGCCTACGAGTTCCGCCTGAGCCACTGCTACGCGTGGCGGCTCTGGGATGAGGGTCAGGAGGACGCACGCCGCAAAGCCAGCGAGGCGGCGGCGGCGCAATGGTCCATGTTCTTTCGGGGCGAGACCGAGGCGGATGGCCGCCCGTTCAAGAGCGCCAAAGACATCAAGGCCGAGTCCGAGGCCGCGATGGCGCAGATGGCGGCCGACGAAAAGCGCGGGGCGCTGGTTCGGGTTCAGCCGATGCAGGCGCTCCTGGAGGATCTGCTGATTGGGTTTCAGAACGCGCTGGTGACGCTGCCGGACTTCGCCGAGCGCGAGTTCGCGCTGACCCCGGCCCAGGTGGCGACTTTGGAAGCGTGGGCGCGCGAGACCATCGCGACCAGCCGCGCCACCATAGAGGCGGAAATCGTGAACGCCTCGGGTTCGGTCGTCAGCCTTGCGGCCGAAGGCGTGCGCTAGGTGCTGGAGATCCCGGACCAGGCCATCGGGGCGCCGGTCGCGTTCAAGCCGCTGCGGCCGCATCCCCATCCTCGGGAGTTACTGGCCAATGCTTTGCCGATCCTCGGAGCGCGCAAGAACCTGAGTGTGACCGAGGCGGCCGAGGCCTATGTGCGGGTTCCGGTGGCGGGGCGCTGGCAGAACTTCGACCGGGAGTTGACGCCCTACATGGTCGAGCCCGCGGATGTGACCACATCGCGGCTCTACCGGGTGACCGCGCTGATCGGCCCGTCCCAATCGGGCAAGACCATGGTGCTGCAGACCACGGCGGTGCATCGGATCACCTGCGATCCCATGCCGGTGCTGATCGTCCACATGACGGCGCAGGACCGCAACAAATGGGTCGAGCAAAAGCTCGATCCCATGATACAGCAAAGCCCGATCTTGCGGGATACGCTCGGCAAGGGGCGGGACGATAGCACCCTGAGCCGCAAGCGCTTCCCTGGGGCGCTTCTGACCTTGGGCTATCCGACCCCGACCATGTTGTCCTCGGCGACCTACGGTCTGGTGGCGCTGACGGACTTTGACCACATGAAACAGGTTCTCGGGCCTGCGGATGCGCCCGAAGGGACGCCGGTCGGGATGTCCCGCCAGCGGGTGCGGACCTATCAGAGCCGCGGCGCGGTGCTGGTGGAAAGCTCGCCCGCCTTTCCCTGGGCGGATCCGAGCTGGCACCCGACACCGGAGGCGCCCCATATGATGCCGCCCACCACGGCGGGGATCGTGCTGATCTACAATGAAGGGACGCGGGCGCGGCTCTATTGGGAATGCATGGATTGCGGCGGGCTCTATGAGCCCCGGATCGACCGGCTGCACTATGATGACAGCTTGCCCCCAGGCGAGGCCGGGGCCGCGGCCGAGATGCAATGCCCGCATTGTGGCTCACTGACGGCGCACCGGCACAAAGTCGAGTTGAACCGACGGATCCTCAAGGGGCATGGGGGCTGGTTGCATGAGGGCAAAGACGGCGCGCTCTGCCAGCTTGGCGACAAGGCCATGCGCGAGACTGATGTGGTGTCCTATGCTCTCAACGGGGCGGCGGCAGCCTTCTCGACCTGGGCCGAGATCGTGGCGAACCTGGAGAAGGCCAAGGCCAAGGCGCGGCAGCTCGATGACGAAACGGATCTGGCGCAGATCCATTACACGGAAATCGGGGTCCCGTTCAAACGCGGGATGCTCAAGGAAAACGACCAGCTCGGCCCGCAGTTTTTGCGTGATCACGCCCAGGATACCCCGCGCGGTGTGGCCCCGAGCTGGGTCCGGTTTGTGACGATCACAGCGGATGTCCAGAAAACCCGCTTCCCGGTCCAGGTCATGGGCTGGGGGCTCGATGGGTCATCGCAGATCCTCGACCGCTTTGATCTGATCACGCCGCCGGCAGGCGCGCCGAACGTGATCGAGGGGCAGGACACGCGGGCGCTTGATCCCGGGCGTTACTCGGATGATTGGGACGTGCTGACCGATCTGGAGACACGGACCTATGAGGTCGAAAGCACCGGCTTTCGGCTGCGGGCCATGGCTCTGGTGGTGGACTTTCAGGGCGAGCCGGGCGTGTCGGACAATGCCGAATTGTTCTGGCGAGCCCGCCGCAAGACCGCCTTGGGGCGGCGCTGGTTTCTCTATCGCGGCCATGGCGGTTTCAAGCATGGGCGCCGGGTTTGGTACGAGGCCCCGGAGCGTGGATCCAAGGGCAAGAAAGCCCGGAGCATCATGCTCCTGAATGTGGCCACGGATCGGGTCAAAGACACGGTGTCAGCCTCGCTGTCCAAGGCGGATGGCGCGCCCGGCGCCATGATGATCGGTCAATGGCAGGTCGAGGCGCAGGATGCGCAGGTCGAAGAGTTCACCGCCGAAGAGCGGACCGATAAGGGCTGGGTCAAACGCCCGGGCCAGAGCCGCAATGAAAGCTTCGATCTTTCGGTTATGGGGCGCGCGGTGGTTGAGCATCGCGGGTTGATGCGGATCGATGCTGCACACCCGCCGGTCTGGGCGCAGCTCGGCGCGGCCAATCCCCATTGCGAGGTGATCCCGCAAGGGGAGGACCCGAAAGCCCACGCGCCGGAGCCGGTGCCCGAGCAAACGCAATCTGCGCCTGCAGGGCGTGACGACTTTATCCCGGATGTGGGGGAGGACTTCCTTTGAGCTATTCGCAAAGCGACCTGGCCGAGCTGAAAAAGCACTACGCGAAAGGCGTGTCCGAGCTGACCCTCAACGGCGAGCGGGTTCGGTTTCGGTCTTTGTCCGAGATGCGCGAAATCATTCGCGACATTGAGGGACAGCTAAGCGCAAGCCGCACCCTCGGAGCGAGTTACCCCGAGTATTCGAAAGGCACCTGATGAACGCCCTCGACAAGGCCATTTGCACCGTCGCACCCCGGGTCGGGGCGCGGCGTCTCCAGGCGCGTCTCGCGATCCGTGCGGCACAGACCCACCTGCGCGAGATGCACTATGACGCGGCCACGTCTGGCCGCCGGTCATCCTCCCTGCGCGCCAGCTCGGCGGATGCGGATGCGGCGTCCGGGCGGCGCGCGCGGATCGCCTATGTCTCGCGGGACATGCTGCGCAACAATCCCTGGGCTACCCGGGCCAAGGCGACGATTTCGAGCCATGTGGTCGGCGATGGCATTGTCCCGAAGCTGGTCGGCGGGTCCGATGCCTTGCGCGCCGAATGGCAAAGCCTGCTGGAGACCCATCTGGAGACGGTGAACCTCGACCCGGACGGCCGCCAAAACCTCTTTGGCATGCAGGGGCTCGCTGCGGGCGCGATGGTGAGCGATGGCGAATGCCTGATCGTGCCGAGCTTTTCGCAGCTCGCCGCGCGTAAGGGTGAGTTTCCGCTCAAGCTTCGGGTGCTGGAAGCCGATTATCTCGACACGACGCGGCAGGGTTTCCTGCAGGGCAATTCCGGCAATACGATCTTCGACGGGATCGAATACGACACCGAGGGCAACCGGGTGGCGTATTGGCTCTATGACGAACACCCGGGCACGGCAGCGCCGAAAAAGGGACGCTGGTCCCTGACATCCAAACGCTACGACGCCAAGTTTGTGATCCATCTCTTTCGGCAGGATCGGCCCGGGCAGCAGCGCGGCGTGAGCTGGTTCGCCCCGGTGGTCCTGTCCATGCAGGATCTCGCCGACTATCAGGATGCGCAGATCCTGCGCCAGAAAATCGCCGCCTGCTTCACGGCGTTCCGTAAGCGGGCCGACCCGCTGCCGGAGAACAAAGATCCGGTCAAAAAGCTGTCGCCGGGTGCGATTTTGGATCTCGCCCCCGATGAAGAAATCTCTTTCGGGTCTCCGCCAGAGACCAGCGGTCTTGATGAGTTCACGCGCACGGTGCTGCGCTCCATCGCGGTGGGCATGGGGATTACCTATGAAAGCCTGACCGGGGATCTCGCCCAGGTAAACTTTTCCTCGGCGCGCATGGGCCGGATGGACATGGACCGCAATATCAGCGCGTGGCAGCGCCTGGTGATGATCCCGCAGATGCTTCAGCGCATTGGCGAATGGATCAAGATGGCCTGGGCGCTCCAGAACCCGGCCCGGGCGCGCGAGATCAACGCCCTGCGGATCGAATGGACGCCCCCGCACCGGATCATCGTGGATCCGGCGCGGGAGATCCCTGCGCTCAAAGAAGCGGTGCGCTCCGGGTTCCAGACACGCCGGGGTGTCCAGCGCTGTTTCGGGATCGATCCCGAGCGGATCCTGCAGGAGCAAATCGAAGAGCAGGCCGAGGCCGAGACACACAAGCTCGTGTTCGATAGCGATGCGAGCAAGGTCAGCAATACCGGCGTGACGCAAGCGCGGCCCGCGGGGTCGGTTCTACCAAAGGAGACTGACGATGAATGAAATCCGGCTTTACGGCACGGTTGGCGCCACCTTCTGGGATGAGGCGCATTTCACGGCCAGCGACGTGGGCGATCAGCTCGCCGAGATGGAAGAGGGGCCGGTGACCGTGCGGATCAACTCCGGGGGCGGATTGGCGGCCGAAGGCCAAGCGATCTACACGCTCCTGCAGGAATCCCAGCGCGAGGTGACCGTGGTGATCGACGGGATCGCCGCCTCGGCTGCCAGCCTGATCGCAATGGCGGGTGATGTGATCCGCATGCCGCTCGGCAGCCAGATGATGATCCACGACCCGGCACAGTGGTTCACTGAGGGTCGCGGCACCGAGGCCGATCATCTGCGCACAGCCAAAAGCCTGAGCGTGACAGCGAACGCCTTTGCCAAGGTCTATGCCAAGACGGCCGGCATCTCCAATGACGCGGCCCGCGAGATCATGAAGGCCGAAACCTGGCTCGATGGCGACGCTGCGCTGGAGGCGGGTTTCGCGACCGAGGTGGACGCGGACAGCGAGGCCGCAGAGGCCGCGATCTTTGACTACGCGATGTATGCGAAAGCACCGCGCGAACTGCGCGACCGTCCCCCGGCACAGCCGGGCCGGTCGAGCCGGGCGGCCGTCATGGCCACAATGATGGGCGTTTCGGCGCCGCGACTGAAAAAGGAACGGGTTATGGACGAAGAAGAAGATCAGACCACCACCACCGAAAACGGGGATGAGGAAGAGGCGGCAACGCCTGCGACCGAGGCGGAAGCCGCGGCCCCCGATGATGAAGAGATGGCGACGGATGAGGATGAAGAGATGTCCGATGATGCCGCCGCCTCTCAAACCGCATCCACGCCGCCCGCTGCCCTGATCATGGATCTGGTGATGGCGACGGGTGGGACCATGGAACAGGCCCGCGATTACATCGCGCGTGACCTGACACTGGAGGCCGCATCCACGGAGATGACAGCCGCCTTGCAACAGGAGACCCCTACGATGACTGCACCCCGCGCCCGTGTCGGCCGCGAAGATCGCGAAACCCGCCGCGCGGGTATGACCGCCGCGCTCATGTACCAGATCGGTGGCGTCGGCGAGGTGGATGGCAATGCCCGCCGCTTCATGGATCTGACCTTGGTCGAGATGGCCGCGCAGGCCTGCGGCTATACCGGCCCCACGCGCTCGTCGCAGGATCGCATTGACGTGTTCATGGCGGCAGGTCATTCCACAAGCGACTTCCCGGCCATTTTCGAGAATGCCGCGAACAAGATCCTTCTGGATCGCTACGAGACGGCCGATCCTGTCTATCGCCGGATCGCGCGCCGTCGCGACTTCCGGGATTTCCGGCCCACGCCGCTGATCCGCACCGGGGATTTCCCGATGCTGCAGAAGGTCAATGAAAATGGTGAAATCAAGTTCGGTACGTTTGGCGAAAGCAAAGAGACCGCTGCTCTGATCGCCTATGCCCGGGGTATCAAAATCTCCCGCCAGATGCTGATCAATGACGACCTTGGTGCCATTGATGAAGTGCTGTCCTCCTATGGCGAGATGATCCCGGCCTTTGAAGAGGCGACCTTCTGGGAATTCGCTCTGTCTGCCAAACTGGCAGATGGAAAAGAGGTGTTTCACGCGGATCACAAGAACCTTGCGGCAGTGGGCGGGGACATCACCGTCGACGGTTTGACGGAGGCTCGCGCGGCCATTCGGAAGCAGACGGGAGTTGACGGTCGGAAGCTTGGCCTGCGACCGTCAATCTTGCTGGTTGGTCCAGAGCGCGAGACACAGGCGGAGCAAATCGTTTCTCCTATTCAGCCGACCGAAGCGGGTCAGGTTAACACGTTCAATCGCGGAACGCTGACCGTTGAAACAACCCCTGAGATCACGGGCACCGAGTGGTATCTGCTTTGCGGTCCGGGCCGCGCGGGCTCGCCTTGGGTCTGGGGCTACCTTGAAGGGGCGACGGGGCCGCGGGTGCGCATGGATGAACCCTTTGGCAGCCAAGGCATGGCCATGACAGTCGAGGAGGATTTCGGGATGGGCGCCGCGGATTCCGTTGGCGGCTTCAAAAACCCGGGCTCCTAAGCATCCCCACAACCAGACGTTCACGAAAGGGCAGCCATCGCGCTGCCCTTCGTGATTCCAGAACGCCAGTTTGAAAGGACAGACGATGAAAAACTACATTCAACCGGGCTCGACGCTCACGGTGATCGCCGCTGCAGCGGTCACCAGCGGGCAGGGGGTGCTTGTCGGTCGCATGTTTGGCGTCGCAGCCACCAGCGCGGCCATCGGCGAAGAGTACGAGCTGCACCGCTGCGGCGTGTTCGAGCTTCCCAAGCTTGAGGCGCAGGCATGGACCGTAGGTCAGCGCGTGTATTGGGATGACGGCAATAGCCGCCTGACGACCGTGGCCACCGGCAACCAGCTCGTCGGGGCCGTCTCGGTTCCAGCCCCCGACCCGTCGCCAACGGGATTCGCACTTCTGGACGGCACCATCCGGTGACGCGCCTCTTCGACGGCGTGGCGGGACTGCTGGCCGATAGTCTCGGCGCGTTGGTTCGGCACCGCCCTGTCGGCGGGGATCCCGCCGACATTCAATCCGTATTCCGCACGGATCCGATTGAGGTTCTGGGCGCCGATGGTGGCCCGGTCCTCATCTCGCAACCGACCTGGCGGGTCCCTGAGGATCGCGCCGCGGGGATCAAGCCCGAGGATCTGATCGAGCCCTGGGACGGCAAGACCTACCGGGTGGTGAGCCGGATCACGTCCGGCAGCCCGGGTGCGGATCGGTTTCACATTTTCGCGTTGGAGCTGGTCGCATGAGCCTTCGGAAAACCTACCGAAAGGCGGTGCGGGACGCCTTCGACGCGGCCCCCGAGTTCGCGGGATACGCCTTCAAGCGGGTCTGGGTTCGGGGTGTTTCCAGCTCGGATCTGCCCGCCTGGACCGTCCTGACGCCGGATGAAGACATCAGCTCCACGGCCAAGCACCTGGAGCGTCGGACATCCGAGGTCACGGTCATTTTGAAACGCGCAGGCGGCGAGGATCTGGATGACGTCCTCGACGACGACGCGGAGTTGATCGAGCGCGTCATGGCCGAGGCTCTTGGCGCGCTCGACATCCTTGATGCGCAGGCAACCCGCATCCGCCCCGAAATGACCGGCGAAGGCGGCGAGACCATAGGTCAGGTCGCCGTCTCCTTCACCTGCACCGCTATCACTGCCCGCGCCTGAGCCGCGCGACACCCGAAAGGAAAACCAATGTATGCAGGACGCAACACAGAAGTTCGATATTACCCGGATGGGTACGATGCACCATTCGTCAAAATCGGGGGTGCGCGCACGGAGGGCCTGAGCGGCACCGCCGAGCCGATTGACATCTCGTCCAAGCAAAGCGGCAAGGCGCGCGTTCTGGCGGATGACACTGGCACGCTTGTTTATGACATCTCCTGCGAGGGTGTTCTCGAAGATGACGTCCTCTACAAGCGCTTTCGCGAGCAAGGGGAAGACAAGGCGCTGCACAAGATCGGCTTCTTCTCTCCCAACATCGGCGAGCTGCAAGCCAATTTCTTCATCAACAAGTTCGAGCTCGGATCCGGGCACGGGAACGCGGAGCGGACGTTTTCTGCCGGTTTCATGTCCTCTGGCAACGCTTCCTTTGTGGAGGCCACATGAGCCTGACCCGTCAGATCGAAATCGATTGGCAGGGTGAGACCTATGTCGTCACCCCGTCCAACGCCCTGCTGCGCCAGATCGAAATGGGCGGTGTGTCCTTGGCCGGTTTGGCGAGTGGCTTCGCCTCCGGCCAGCCGCAAACCTTCATCTTTGCCTATGTTCTCTCCCGTTACCTGCAATCCGCGGGCGCTGAGAATGTCAGCGAGGATGAGGTCAATTCGGTTCTGGAGCGGATGCCTCAAGACAAGGTTGTGACGATCATGAAAACCGTGATCGCAACCATCGTGCCCATGAGTAGCGCGCTGCCGGGAAAGCCGGTGGCCCGGGGCACGGCCAAGGGGGCGGGCAAGAAGCGGCGGGCCAAGCAGAAGGCGCGCAGCTAATCCCCGAGTTTGACTGGCCGGGGATGCTGATGCTCGGCCGGTACAAGCTCAAACTCTCCCCGTCCGAGTTCTGGGCGATGACCCTGGTTGAGTTCATCACCGAGCTGGCTTGGCTCGATTACCACGAAAACGATCCCAGTCTCGCCGGGTCCCTGAGCAAGGCAGATGTCGATGCGCTTTGCGCTGAGATGGGCAAGTAATCCGAGGACATTGAATGAGCGAAGATATCGACATCCGCATTGTCGCTACCGAGACGGGTGCGGCGCGGGTCATTCGCAAGACGGCCGAGGGCCTGGATGATCTCGATGACAGTCTCCAGGCCGGTGCCCGCCGCATGGCTGTCTTTTCGGAGAAGCTGCAGGGCGTGGGCAAATACGCCACGGTGGGCGCTGGCGCTTTGGGCGCGATCACGGGGGCCGCCATGGCCTTCGCCAACTCGACGGCGGATGCGGGCAATGTGATCGACAAGCAAGCCAAGGCCTTGGGCCTGACGGCCGAGGAATTGCAGGAGCTGACCTTTGCCATCGGTCAGGTCAGCGACGTCACGGACGGGCAGTTTTCAGCCGCCATCCGGCAAATGACGACCCGGCTCGGTCAGGCTGCCGATGGCAGCAAGAGCATGGTCGAGGCGTTTGGGGCCATTGGGATCAGTCAGGCCGAGATCGAAAGCGGGTCGATCACCACCGAGGAGGCGATCAGCCGCATGATCGGGGCGCTGCAGGATGCGGAGACCCCGCAGAAGGCCGCGGCGATGGCGGGCAGGTTGCTGGGCGAAGAGGCCGCGCGCCTTGGCCCGATCCTGCGCGAGGCCGGGGGCGACATCGAAGGGCTGCGTGCGCGCGCCCACGAGCTGGGGATCGTGATGTCCAATGACGCGGTTTCTGCCTCTGCGTCCTACACGGACAAGATGGACGAAATGCAGCGCCAAATGCAGGCGCTCCGCGTCGAAATTGGCTCGGCTCTGCTGCCGGTGCTCACGGGCACGTTGCTGCCCGCGATCCAGGACAAAGTGATCCCGGCGCTTGCGGGCTTCGCTGAAAAGGTCGGCCACCTGATCGAATGGTTCGGGAACCTGCCCGGCCCCGTGCAGGACGGGGTGGGGGTCGTGGCGGCTGCGCTGGGGGCGGGTGGTCCGATCCTTCTGGCGCTGGGGACCATGGGCAAGGCCTTTGCCGGGATCATCGCCGCCACCGGCCCGATTGGGCTTTTCGTGGCCGCAGCGGTGGGCGCCTACACGGCATGGCAGCTCTGGGGCGATGAGATTACCGCAGCGGTCCAGCGCGCGCTCGATACGGTGCAAGCGAGCTTTGAGGGTGCGCTGACCTATATCGGGTCGATCCCCGAGCGCATGGCGGAGTTCGGGCGCAACATCGTCGAAGGCTTGCGCCTCGGGATCCTGGAGCAATGGGAAGCGCTTAAGGAAACCCTTTTTGAGCTGGTCGATTTCCTGCCGAACTTCGTCAAGGAAAAGCTCGACATCCGGTCGCCCTCCCGGGTCTTTGCCGAGATCGGTCAGCAGATCGGCGCGGGTCTGGCAATGGGGATCCAGGATTCGACGGGCATGGTCAGCTCGGCCCTGTCCATCTTGTCGGGCAATGCCACGAACGAGATGAAAAACTCGGTCAATAGCGTGCTCGGCAGCCTGGGCACGCTCTTCAACGAGTCCAAGAAATTCGCCCTCGCGCAGGGCTTGGTCAACACAGCCCTTGCCGCGACCGAAGCGCTCAAGATCGGCTGGCCCCAGGGTATTCCCGCGTATCTCAAGACCTTCGCCACGGGCATGGGGGCGGTGAAGGCCATCCGGGGCGCGCGGCCGGGCAGTGCGGGCAGCTCTGGCGGCGGTGGTGGGGGCAGCTCCAGCTCGGGCGCGCAAGCCGCACCAGCGCGGTCTCGCCCCCTTGCCGTGAGCCTGAACACCGTTGGGGATGGGGAGTTCCTGCGCGTCTCGGATCTGGGGTCGCTGTTGGGCATGCTCAGCGAGGAGGCGGGAGATCGCGGCATCGATTTCACCCGGCAGTTGGCATGATCATCACAACATCTGACAGGCTGATGGCGCTCGACCAGGCCGATCTGCTGCACCATCCCTTTCTCTTCTGGGACAATCTCGGGGCGGGCGCGGATCTCTTTGGGTCCTCAATCCTTGCGGGCGGGGATCGCTTCAATGCGGTGAACGGGACCACGGCGGATTTCTGGATCCCGAACCCGGTCCAGCCCAACGGGGTGTTGAACTTCGATATGGGCGCGCCGGTCACGCTGACCTGCGCCGCCATCGAGGCCCATAACCTCGCCGAGTTCGGGCTAACCGCGCGGATCGATGCGAGCGACGACAATACGTCCTGGCAGAGCGTGGGGCCTGCTCATACGCCCGCGGACAATGCCCCGCTCCTCTGGCGGTTCAACCCGACCACGGCGCGCTATTGGCGACTGGTGATCAACACGGTGGACCCGGCCGATAGTCCGGCGGTGGGGGTGGTGATGCTCGGGCGCGAGCTGATCATGCCCCAGCGGATCTATAGCGGCTATGCCCCGGTGATCGCGCCGAACATCGTAGCCCTCAATTCGAATGTCTCGGTGGGCGGCCATCTTATGGGGGCCAGCACCCAGTCCCAAGGGGCGCGGATCTCGCTGCCCTTCGACCTGATCAAGGCCGAGTTTGTGCGGGGGCACCTGCTGCCCTTCATTGAGGCGTTCAACCGGGGGCGAGGCTTCTTTGCGGCCTGGCTGCCGAGCGAGCACCCCGAGGACGTGCATTATTGCTGGCGCGACGGATCGGTAATCCATCCGTCCAATATGGGCACGCTCACTTTCCAGGACTTCACCATCGACGCGAGGGTTTACTATGACCGTTGAACGCCGCCCTTACGTGATCTTTGAAATCGACTTCCCGCGCTGCACCCGCAGTTATGGGGAGGGGGCCTGCACCGCGTCTCTGGCCAATGTCGAGGGGCGCCGGGACAAGTGCAAGAAGAGCCGCTTCACCTGTCAGGCGCTCGCCGCCTATTTGCCCGAGATGATCACCCATCGCTATGTGGAAAGCATCGACGGCTTGCCGAAAGAGCCGGGCTATTTCCCGATGCTCAGATCGGTGTCCACTCGGCCCGTGGAGATCAACACAAGCGGATTTGATCCCAACTCGAACCCGCTGGGCGTGCGCGCCAGAGGCACCGCCGTTCTGGCGGATGCGGATGACAATGGCAGTTTCACCGATCCTTATGCCGCCGAGCGCCGCAGCGGTGCAGCCCAATGGGACGGGCAGGGCTATCTACCGGAGGAGTTTGGCAGCCATTGGGGCAAACTGATTGCCACCCAGCCCTACTATGAGGGTCTGCCGTGCCGGGTGCTGCGCGGCTATGTGGGGCAAGCGCCCGCCGAGATGACGACCGAGCACTACGTGATTACCAAGATCACCGGCCCGGATCTCGATGGGCGGGTCACCGTCAAATACAAAGACGTGCTGGATCTCGCGAATAAGGACAAGGCGCTCGCCCCGAAAACATCCCAAGGCAAGCTCGCCTTTGATGTCCCGAGCATCGCAGCAACGGCGATCCTGGTGCCGGCCGGGATTGGCGAGACCTATGCCGAGGCGGGCCTTGTCACAATCGGACGCGAGATCATCGCCTTTGAGCGCGTGGGGGATGTGTTGACCTTCACCGAACGCGGGGCCGAAGGCAGCGAGGTGTCTGATCACCAGGCGAATGACCAGGTGCAGGAAGCTCTGGTCTATGATCCCGCGCGGCCCAGCGATGTGATCGCAGATCTCTTGATCCGGTTTGGCAATGTCCCCGACACCATGATCCCGCTTGCGGATTGGAAGGCGGAATATGATGCCTGGTTCGCGGGTCTTCTGACATCGCGCACGGTCATTCCGAAACCAACGCCCGTGCCAGTGCTGATCGGTGAGCTGTGCCAGATCGGGGCAATGGTGTTCCCCGATGTGCGGGCTGGAGACATCAAGTTCCGCATGAGCGCACCGCTCAAGGTGGGCGAGGTGTTCCAGTATCTCGATGAAGACACGGATATTCGCGAGGGCACCCTGCGCGTGACGCGGGGCGAGGACCTGCGCGCGACGCCGATCAACCTCGCGCATGGGGTCATCGATTGGACTGAGGCGGTCACCAGCCTCAAGAACTTTACCAAGCTTTCCACATCCTTCGTTGCGGATGATCCCTACAGTCAGCTTGCCATCCGCTGGATGTATATGCGCTGGTTTGGCCGCGAGGGGAATGAAGCCACGGCAAGCGTGATCGTGGACCGGCTCATGGCGCGGTATCAAGAGCCGCCCTTTTTGATCGAGGGGGAGGTGGACACCAAAAGCCGCGCGGCGGTCGAGCTGGCGAGCCTGACGGTGATCACGTCGCGTTTGTTCCAAACCCCGTTGCGACCTGGCCCGCCTGAGCTGACCCAGATCCGCCATAGCGAGGAAGTTGCGGGGGATCGCATCAAGTTCAAGGCCGAGCAATACCGCCTCCGCGGTCGGTTCGGCTACCTCCGCGATGATCCGATGCCGGAATATGCGGACGCCTCCGAGCAAGAGCGCGCCGAGGGGTGTTTCATGGTCGATGACACTATCGGCGAGATGCCCGATGGGTCCGAGCCTTATGTCTTTTTCTAGGAGCTGATCATGACAGTTTATGACGCCGCAGCGGTCAACGACACGGTGATCGCCCACGGGAAAGGTGTGACCGTCCAGCTTCTGCGACAGCTTCGAGACAATATGTCCGCCATCGCCGAGGGGGCGCCGGGCGCGCCGAACCTCTTGGTGGGTATTGCCGCGCGTACCGAGATGGGCGCGCTCGGGAGCTATGTTTTAGCCTACCGCGAGAACGGTGAGACGGTCGCCCCGGGGGACGCCGTTCCGGGGTCAGAACTGAGGCCCACTGGAGCCGCCCGCCGCGTCTTTGTCGATGATAACGGCGCATCCTGGGATAGCACTGCAACGCTTGGCAGCGGAGACGTGCTCACCGGTACATGGCGTTGCATGGGATACTTCAATGAGCAGGATTTCTTTGGATTGAGTGGCAGCGGTGTCCGGCTTAAGGGCGCCACGCTCTGGTTCCGCTTCCTATGAGACAGACCATCCGAAACGCCCGCTACAATGCGGGCGGCTCTGTTGATGTCGAGTTTCTTTGGCAAGGGCGGTGGGTTTGGTTCACGGCGGATCCGAATGACGAGGCGGTCACAACGGCAGAGCTGTTGCTGGAGCTTCAGCGTCGCCAGACTGTGGAGGGGCTCGAAATCGCGGCCTACGAGCCACCGGACCCGACGCCGGAGGAAGCGCTTGACGCGGAGCGCGCCGCCATGAGCTGCAGCCGGTTTCAGGCCAAGGTTGTGCTAGAGGAGGCGGGCTTGCTCGCCAGCGCCGAGGCGGCGGTGCAAACCCTGAGTAGCCGCCAGCGCATGGCCTGGACCGATCAGGATCGGTTCACCCGGATGAGCCCGACCATCATCGAAGTGGCAGACATTCTGGATCTGTCTCCCACGCAAGTTGACGATCTGTTTCGGCAGGCCGCCACCATCGCTGTCTGAGCGCCCGCAAGCGGGCACAGACCGACACTATCGCAAAATCTGAATTGCCCCATGGGGGCCGGAAAGGGTGCTGGATATGGCGATCCAAACCGTTGTTGTGAGCGGCGTTTGCCCGCTGCCTGGGGATACGGTCCCAGCAAGTGCTTTTCTTGAGTTCACCTTGTCGGGCTTTGATACGGACGCCACCAATATCGTGGCGCCTGAACCGGTCACGGTGGAGCTGGTGGACGGGGCGCTGCCCGCGGGCTTCACGCTCTGGGCAAATGAGGCGGGGCTGCGCGGCACCTACTACACCGTGAAACTGCATGTCACGGATCTGCAGACCATGCGGATCACGCGCCATCCTTTGGGTAACATTCAGATTGCATCTGCCCCCGCCAGCCAGAGCTTGGCCGATTTGCTCAATAACCCCGTGCCCTCTGTGCCGAGCTGGAATGTGAACATTGATTCGCTAGCATATGATTTTCTTATCCAGGATGTCGCCGCCGCCAAGGCCGCCACACAGCCCGGGGCGACGACAAACACCCAGCTCGCGCGGATCCCCTCGGGCCGGATCAAGGGTCGGGTCTCTGCGGGGGAGGGCACTGTCGAGGATCTGACCGCGGCGCAGGTTCGGGCCTTCCTCGGCGTGCTTTTCGGGGCTCAGCCTACGGACGTCTCAACGTTGAACACGGTGTTCGCTCTGCTGGATCCCGGCATGGTCAACAGGATCCGGGATCTCTATGAGGCCGCAGATGGGCGCAACCCGTTCACGGATGCTCTGAAAGCCAAGCTCGACGGGATCCAGGGCGGCGCCCAGGTCACGAACGAAATCACGGTTTCGGCTGCCATCGGCGAGGCGCCCGTTGCGGGGCCGTTGGCCTTGATCGACACCCTCGGCGTAAAACAGGCTGATGCAAGCGGTGCCCTGAGGCGGGTCACTGTGGCAAAGTTCCGCGACGCGCTCGAAGAGATCATCAACCTCAACAACGTTCCCGACACCGCGTCTTTCATGCGGCTCACGGCGGCCGAGCGCGCCAAGCTGGCGGCACTGCGCCCGGAGACAATCGGATACTATGCCAGCCGCGCCGCGCTCCTGGCGGACTATGCGAACCTGCCGAATGGCGCGCTGACAACCGTGGGGGATGCCGGGTTTGAACGCGCAACCGGCGCAATGACATTCCCGGACATGCCGGGCTTTGTGCCCGCGCGCGCCTTGAGCAAGCCCGCCATCTGGCACTGGCAGCGCCACGGGGATGGGGTCCAGGATAACACCGCCACGTTCAACGCAATCAAGGAGTTCACGAGCACTACAGGCCAGCGGGTCGATATGGGGTCGGGCGGCACCTACCTGACCGACCAGATCCTGATCGGCAGCGCGCAGGGCTTGCGGCTTGAGGGCAACCCGCTCGACCGACCGCGCCTTTTGCTGGGGCCTGCGACCAACTCAAGCGTTATCAACACCGAAGAGGATGGCGACGCAAAGATCGATCTCTATGGCCTGGTCATCGACGGTCAGCGCGCCATCCGTGAGAACGGTCACGGGATCCGCTCCGCCGGGGCGTCCATGCTCCATCTGGATCATGTGCTGATCCAGCACTGCCAAAGCTACGGGCTGGGGGTGCAGCGCGGCATCAATCGGGATATTCAAATCGGCTTCCTTGAGGTTGTCGATGTCGGGATGGATGCGGTGGATTTCAAGAACACCAGCTTCATGAATGACCCGGTGTTTTTCGACCACATTCGGTGCAGCGCCTATGGCGACCGGGAGCCCGATAAGGTGGCCTTCGATGTGCGGGGCGCGGTCTATGGGCGCTTTCTGGAATGTGATGTGCCCAATGCGGGCCGGGGCATGCGGTTCCGCACGGACGGGCTCAAAAGCGGCTCGGACATTCCGCAAGGGCCTGCGGGTTTCGGTTACATCCACGCGATCTATGCGCGGGGCACGGCGGGCGATCCTGCCACCGGGGTCGGCGGGTTTGCCGTGCAATTCTCGGGCTCGGATCCGCGGGCGGTTGTGGGCACGATCATCGGTGACAACATCGCCGGGCTGATCCTGCAGGAGACCACCAGCAAGGGCGGCACCGTCCTCTGTGTGCGGGGCAACAATGTGTATCGTCAGGATGCGATCACACTCAAAGGCGAGGGTCTGGAGATCATGAGCGGGTACATCTCCAAGCATCCGGACGCGGCCACGGTTGACCATGTGGTGGACATCACGGGCACGGCGCTCCGCAATGACATCCACAATTTGAAAGTCTATGACCCGCGCGGCTTTGCGCGGCCGATCCTGATCGAGCCCGGGGCCACGGATAACCGGCTTTTCTATTCGACCGTGATCTCGGCTAACGCGGCCGATAACGGGATCGAGGATCTGGGCACGAATACAGGGCTGATCGCCCCGCGCAGCTTCGCGGCATGACCATGACGGAGAAGGCCCCTAACACCATCCACGGCGCCCTTGAGGCGATCGTTACCTGGGCGCGCTATCTGGCTGCCATCGTGTTCATCCTCGGCCTTGCCGCCTCTGCCTGGGCGCAGTTTGTCGGCGACGGGGTGCGCGAGGCGATCCGCGATTTCATCGGGATCCCGCTGATCATCCACCGGATCGAACAGCTTGAGACCTACATGCCCGCCCCGCGGGTGGCCGAGTGGAATGAACCAGCATCCCGGCAAGCGGGGCTGTGCACGCGTTTGGCCTGCGACTACGTGCTGACCGGGCACCTGACGCCTTACGGTCTGCAATGCGGCGAAACGGCGACGGCGGTCCCCTTCATTCGCACGGCAACGGGGCAGACCTATCGCATCGGGTTTCGGGTGGTGGATCCGATTGATCTCGGCCCGATCCCCGTCGCCTTCGAGGTGCCCCTCAAGGTGCCGGGTCATGTTCCGCCGGGCACCCATGCCTGGCGCGTGGCCATGACCTTTGAAAGCTGCCCGGGGATCAATGAGCCCCTGCCGCGTCACACACCCTGGCTGCCCCTCGACGTGAGCCTGCCCACGCCTTCACGGGCGCCCTGACCCTTAAATCTGGAGAACACCATGACCCTATGGAAAGGCGCGGCAGCGCCCATGTCGCCCCATGCCTTCACGGAAGCGGCCGACCAGCTCGGGTGCGAGCTGGCGGTGATCAAAGCCGTGTGGGAGGTCGAAAGCGCCGGGCGCGGTTTCCGCAAAGACGGCAGCCTGACCCGGCGCTTTGAGCCACACCATATGCCCGCCGCGACCACCAACTGGAAAGATAGCTGGAAACTCGCCTTTCAAACCCGCGAGAAGAAGTTCGCCGCCGCCTATGCGAAGAACCCGATAGCCGCCTTGCTCGCTACGAGCTGGGCCGGGTCCCAGATCATGGGTTTCAACGCCGAGGCGGCAGGCTACAGCTCTGTTGAGGACATGATCGAGCGGATGGCGGCCGACGAAAACGAGCATATGCGCGGGTTCGTCAAGCTCATCCAAAGCTGGGGGTTGCAGCCTTCTTTGCGATCCCGGGACTGGCGGACCCTCGCCCGGCGCTACAACGGCCCGGGGCAGGCCGAGCGCTATGCGGGTCTTATGGAAGCCGCCTATCGGCGACACTCTGGCCGCGCGAGCGCGCAGGTCTTGCGCCTTGGGGATCGTGGACCGGCCGTCAAGCGCCTGCAGCAAACAATCGGTGTGAATGCCGATGGGGTTTTCGGTCGTCTGACCGAGCAAGCCGTGATCGACCGGCAGGAGATGCTGGGACTGGTGCCTGATGGCGTGGTCGGGGCCAAGACCTGGGCGGCGCTCGAAGCCCGCTATGACGCCGCTCCGCTGTCGAAACCTACGCGGCTAGATCAGCTCGCCGAGAAAGCGACGGGTGTCAGCGCCGTAATTGGGACCGGGGCAGGGGCTGTGGCCGGGGTGCAGCGCGTGCTGCCCGAGGATGCCTACAACCTCCTGGCACTGGGCGCTGTAGCGCTCTTGCTGGCGGCCGGGGCGGCGCTCCTGTGGCGCAAGCTGGTGCGGAACACATGATCGCCCTGTCACGCCCTGTGGGCCTTCTGGCGGGTGCCGGGGCCGTGCTCGGCCTTCTGGTCGCCTGGACCCTCTATCAGCGCCACGACGCGGTGTCTGACTACAAGGCCGAGATCGCAGAGCGCAACGCGATCGCGCGCCAAGAGCACATCACAACAGCACGGGAGAATAGGGACAATGTGGAAACGCTCGATGATGGCGCTCTGCGCGATGCTATCCCTCAGCGCCTGCCAGATGAGCCTGCAGACTGAGGCGCTGTTTTCCGACATCCAGCGCGCGCCGCCGCCCGTGGCGCCCGCAAGCGTCGATTTCCTGATCCGCGAAGAGCGGCCCCTGGCCGCGTGGATCGCCGAGACCAACAAGAACTGCGAAACCTTCGGCTGCGCCGAATAGGAGGCCTCTCATGGCAAGCACCAAAATCTCTATGACCGGCGCATGGGTCGCCATCGGCACCGGCCGTCTGGCGTTCAGCTTCGACGGTGGGGCGTCGGGACACTGGCAAGTGCAGGCGGCCGGGGCCAGCGCGGCCGAGTTGAATGCCGTTGACGGCCACAAGCTGAAACCCGGGGACACCATCGTATGGAGCCCGGGCGCTGAAACCGTGTTCCTCAAAGCAGGCGCGAACGTGACCGCCTCGGTGACAACCTGATGCCCGATATCCTCGAAGCTCTGCGGCCGAGCCCTGGCGGTGACTATCTGCGCGGCGGTGTCACTGTCGCCGTGCGGCAATCCGGCGATGCGGTTCTGGTCGTCTCGGCGCAACAAAACTCGGGTGTGTTCTCGCGCAACCCCGATGGCTCTGTAACTGTGGAGGCTGCCTAATGGCCATTATTGTCTATCGCACCTCTGGCGGCGGGCTGGAGGTTATCGAGCAAAACCTGCCCCATACCGTGCCCGGTTGGATCCCCGACAATGCTGTCGAAATCGCCGCGATTGACGCGCTGACCGTGGTCCCGCCTTTTGCGGCGCAGACCATTGCGCGCCCCGAGCTGTATCAACGCCGTGTCGTGGATGACGCTTATTCCTGGCATATCAAGGATCTGATCGTCAAAGACCCGGTGACGGGCTCGGTCTATGTCAGCACGCAAAGCATGGTGACCGGCGCCCAGGCGATCAACGTGCGGAGCGCCGAGTGGGTGCAAGAGCGGCAGGTCGTCTACAATGACAACCTGGTGACGGCTTACCAGCCCGACGATCACAATGCTGGTGCGCTCTACTATTTCGAGGGCAAGCTGATTGTGGGGGCCACGGGCCACGGCACCACCAATGAGATCTATATCTTCGAAAGTGCGGACACGACACCGGACAGCCTGGGCGCGCCAACCATCCTGACCCCGAATTCTAATTGCACTTATGTGCAGTTTGTCGAGGTGGGCGGTGTGCTCTATGTCGCTGCGCGCGACGGGACCCGCAATTGGGCCATGTTCCGCCGCGATGGGCCGGGGGCCTGGACCACGCTCGCCGATCCCATCACCTCGGACAACCAGACTTATGCGAATATGGAATCCGTGGGGTCCACCGTGCGCGCGGTCTGCTGGGACCATCCGACCACCTCGGGCGAGGGGCGGCGCGGGATTGTCTATCTGCACGAATTTACGCCGGGCGATCCGACCCAGGACATCACGTTGCTTTCGCAGGCCTACACCCCGGCGACGGGCCGGTCTGCGCGGGTTCTGGACTTCGCGCGGGACAGCTCGGCGATTCTGATCTGCGACTTTGAGGTCGGAAATGAAGCGGGGCAGATCTACAAGGTGCTGCGCTGGTCGGGCAACGGATCCTGGACCGATAGCGCCGAGTGGTCCGAAGAGATCGTTGGAGGCACCGACCAGAGCTTCTTTACCCCGTCCAACTATGTGGCTGGGGGATGCATTGCCAATCTGGACGGCACTTTGCTCTGGACGGTGGAGAACACCAGCGGCAGTGAGGTCAAATATTGGACAAAGGCGGGGGCTTGGTCCTCGATCACTGTGGCCACCAGCAGCAAGTTTCTGGCCCGTCCGATATGTGATCCGAACAATCGGGGCGCGGCGATTGTCCAGGATCTTGTCCGCTATGACGACTTTGACAGCGCCGAGATCGACACATTCTGTGTCTTCAGTGACGAAAGCTTCGGGGTGAACGACTGGGCCGAACCAGCGCCGCCGATTGAGGGGATCCGTGGCTCGGTGCAGGTCGCCGAGTATTTCGTCGGCGCTGATATCGATCTGTTTGCGCACAACTTCGATCTGTCCTTGGCGCAGCCGGGCGATACGCTGCGGGTTGTTTCGATTTCGCGCGACGGGGATGCACCGGATTTCCGCATGGACGGGAACGCGATGACGATTGAGACGATCAACCCGTCCAGCACGTCAGTGCGCGTTGCAGTGTCGAACATTCTTTTTGATCCGGCCATGACCGGAGCTTTCGAGATGGAGACGGATACCACTGCCTCCTATCATCGTGTGATGCTGGCTATCGTCAAGCCCGGCTGGGCGGTCGTGGAGGGCGGGCAGTCGCCCACATGCCAAGTCGGCGACATGGTCCTGGGCGGTGCACATTCCTCGAATGACGCGAACGCGCAGCACGTCTACAGTTCGGACACCCAGATCGATCTATCGGCCCATGGCGACACGGGGACCACCAAGACCAGTTTCTCGGCGGGGATCGTTGAAAGCGGGAATGAAGGCGTGGTCAGCGTGACCGATCTGGGCAGTGCAAACAGCCACTATGTGGCGTTGGTTCTGCGCCAGTCGTAACCCGAATGAGGCGGGGCTCTGGCCCCGCCCAATGAATACCTAGTCGCGCTTATCGACGGCGCTTCTATTCTGGATCGTCTGCCGGATCGCAGGCGGCCAGCCATGTCAGAAGCTCCATATGCGACATCTGGTTGATGCGTCGCTCGGCTTCTTCATGGCAATCCTCGGGTGGCGTTTCGCCCCCTGTTTCCTCTGACACCTGAGCTGCAATGCGGTTCAGAAGTATTTCGAAGGTGTCTGCGAAACTCATAGCTGCCTCACTTTTTCAGCTTCGACCATTGCAGCCTGCAGGGCCTCGATCAACGGCTCATATTTTGCGCGCTCCTCCCCCAGAAAATCGACGGCTTGCAGCGCTTCCTGGATCCTGGCGAGGGCGATGCGCTCGGGTGTGAATTCTTCATCGATCATGGAAAGGTCCGCGCGGCATTGGGTTTTCAGTCGCTCCCCCTTCTTGGCCAGAGCGATCAACCCCTGTCCAGAGCTGCGGGAGATTCTGCGGGAGTCATATTCCCGCAGATACCCGATTGTTCCGGATTTTTCCCACCCTATGCACTTGAGTGATGCGCGGAGCGCCGCCCGAGGGTGCATCCAGGTATTTGCATTTATTGGATAAAATCGAGAAAAGCGATGGAGCGGGTAACGGGAATCGAACCCGTAACTTAAGCTTGGGAAGCTCGCGTAATCGGATGAAAGCTGGTCTTGGCTGCGGCTTTTAGGATACTAGCCTGTTGGCCGGGGAGCAGACCGTCGCTAAAGTAGTAGTACTTCGGACTCGCTGAAATTTATTTTTGACAAAGCGCTCAAAAGGTGTCCCGACTTTGCCCGAAATGGGATAACATGTATATCAATGTTGGATGATTTAGGGTGATAGTTGTTACTTGATGCTTCAGAGCCTTGTGGCTGGCCGGAAGGTGACGACGATGTTGATGTACACAGTAAGCTCATCCGACGGTTGCTTGAACCTGTACTCTACCCGTTTTCGAGTGCATGCCTGAAACAAAATTAACGAAGAAAAATGGAATGCTAGCGGAAAGACTTGAAAACTGGTTTGGAGCGCCTCCTAAAGACGCCCATTTTTCAAAGGAAGACTCATCGTTAGATCTTTTTTGCTTGAAGTCAGATGTCGGTTTGAAGCGCGCGGATAATCAAGATCGAACGGCTGCCGTGTATGTGAACTCGGGTGGCAACCAGAATCAATCCTTTTATTGTTTCGTCCTTTGCGACGGAATGGGCGGGATGAAGGGTGGATCAATTGCTGCGTCTATAGCGGTAAGTAAGTTCATTGAGACACTAATAGTGTCCCGAAATGCTCCGCCAGAAGAGAGGCTTCAGAGCTCGGCATTAGCCGCGAACGGCGCCGTAAAGCGAAGCGATGGAGCTGGCACAACTCTATCCGCGATCTTAATCACAGACACTGCCGTGTTCTCCCTAAACGCTGGGGATAGCCGAATATACTCTAAGTCAAGCGACGGAAGTGTTGTTCGCCATACTAAAGACGATAACTTGAAAGAATTTGCCGGAGGCGAGGACGAGCGACTTTTGCAGTATATCGGTATGGGAGAAGGATTGCGGCCTCACATCAACATCCTCGAAGATGATTTTGAGATAATTTTCCTGACGTCGGATGGGGTACATTCTTTGGAGGAAAAGGTGTTTGATAGACTTGTGCAATACTCTCTTTCGACCACTGAGCTCTGCAATCGACTTGTATCCACTGCTATTTGGACGGGCGGACAAGATAATGCCTCGGTTATTGGAATTTCAAGTTCGATTATTGAAGCCCTTAGACTGAGACGGGATGGACCAGAAATAGCGGTTTGGAACAACAGCTCTGAGATACAGATAGTATGGGCAGACCGCGAAGATAAAAGCCTACCTTCCGAGAGTAAAAACCTTGACGCGCATTCTTCAGAATCAGACGGCAATGAGGCGGATATACAGTTGATAGAAGGCGATGGACTAGATCTGCAAGGTGGCCGAGACAATAGGGGTCGGGAAGCCAATCGAAAAATTAAAGGAAATAAGAAGGAGCGCAGGGATTCTTTCGGTGATTTTGGATAGAGAATGATTATTAATTCGCGATACGAACTCGCTGACGCAGCCCCTTTCCGGGGAGGGATGAGCGAAGTCTACAAGGGTAAAGACCTTCATTTGGATAGAGATATAGTTCTCAAATGCTTGCAACCTTTTCAGGAACAGCAGCGTATTATAGATGAGCAAGTTGCGCTTCAAGAGGTCGTTTCTAAACATGTCGTTCAGCTGTTGGATGTCGTTCGCGAAAATATTGATGGCGTCGACCGTACATTTCTAGTCATCGAATATATCGATGGAAATGATCTCGAAGAATTCAGTATGGACTATAACCAAGATTACCTGCAAAAGCTGTGGCAAGTTGCGTCGGGCCTTTCCCAAATTCATGGAGCTACGGTTATTCATCGTGACATTAAACCCGGAAATATACGGATAGACCAAGAAGGTGTTGCTAAGATTTTTGACTTTGGTCTGGCGCGACAGCAGGGTGTCAACAATCAAACAAAAGGCGCTATCGGAACGCCGCTGTATATCGCGCCTGAAATGCTTGTTGATAAAACTATCGACTTTACGACCGCAGCAGATGTTTTTGCCTTCGGAGTAACCGCGTTAACTCTGCTCAAAAGGTCACCACCCGCGTCGACGAAACAGCTATTTAGAATTATTCCTGATAATGCCGTCTCTATCCATGCGCCTGAGTTTCCTGAATCTGTGTCACATCTACTTCAAAGTTGTTTGGCGGATGAGCCGAATGCTAGACCAACCATGGAAAGAGTGTCGGCCGAATTGGCTAGAGTTCTATTGAAAGACAAACACACCGCTCAATTGGTCTTGGGTGGAATGGTTAGCAACATTGATAAGGACCGGCGCTATGGCTTCCCCAAGGTTGAAGTGACGGCTACAGGGCAAATTGTCAGTGGATTGCAAATTCACTACGATGGCGATGACTTCATCGTCATAGAGAATGTTGGCAACGTACTCGCAAATAATATGCTGATTGCTGCCGGAGCGAAGCTGATGCCTTCATGTGTGTTAGCGTTTCCACGCTTGAATTCAACTGTGCCGTACTACGCGACCTTCAATGTTAACCAACCAGAGGTCTTGGTCTGATGAATGCCGGAGATGTTGTTTCAGGTCGCTATGAAATCGCCAGCCGAATTGGACAAGGCGGTATGCAAGAGGTGTTTAAAGCGACAGACCGCGTTGTTGATAGACAAGTTGCCGTTAAGACCCCTCTAGAAGGGCAGACACATCGGCGCTTCAAGCAGAGTGCTATCCTGGCGGCAAGGGTCAATAATCATGGCATAGCGAAGACGCTTGATTATTTCGAGGAGAATGATCGGCCTTTTTTGGTTGAGGAATTTGTTGAAGGCGAAACGCTCGACAAAGCCATTATTGAATTTGCAGGCTACGTTGACCCACCGCTCGCAGCAATTTTGTTCGGAAAGTTGGCGAAGGGTATTAGGGCATCACACCACGTTGGTGTCGTGCATCGAGACCTCAAGCCTTCAAATATAATGGTGACGGGAGGTCTTTCTCTTGATGCCGTGAAAATAACTGACTTCGGTATCGCAACTTTAGCGAAGGAGATTGTAGACCAAGAGATTGAAGAAAATGTCGACATTACCAAGTCGACTTCCGGAACGGTTAAGGGGGCTATCCCTTTCATGTCTCCCGAAATGTTGTTCAGAAAACCAGGACAGCATATTGATTCCCCTGCAGATATTTGGTCTCTGGGATGTATAATGTTCTACGCTTGTACAGGGCGACATCCTTTCGGAGTTGGTATGGATGCGGTGTTGGCTATTGGTACCGGAGAGCGACTGCCTTGGAGCAAATTCATGACCTCTAACGCTCAATTTCAGCCTGTTGCGGAGGCTTTGCAAACCCTTATTGAGCGATGTCTCGACCCCAACCCGTCGAGTCGCCCCAGCGCAGATACTCTGTCACAAGAACTGTCCGAGCTATGCGTTTTCTCTAGCCCGCGTTTCGGAGGAATTATTAGCAGCCGACATCCGAATTATGCCAAAGTTTTCTTCATAGAAAACGACAATGGAGGCTCCACTATGCTACATAAGGATAGTGTTTTTGGCCCGAACAGCCCTGAGCTGGATAAGCGAGTTGTTTTCGCTTCTTTCCCCGGCAATCCGCAAGCGCGAGCATTTCCAGTCTTGGTGCAGCGAGCTAAGCCGGAGGCTTAAGTTTTAGTTCCTAGGCAGGTCATGCAGTTCGATCGGGTGCGGAGGACGCCTGCTCTTGTAAGCTGCCCGGCCTCTGAGGTCTGGCTCGTGTCCAAGGTACTGGACGCTGCACGGTGCATCAATGACCGCTCTCCTTGCTGGCGGCAAAAACGCGACGGAATCAAATTGAGTTTCGCAAAGGGTTTATGGTACGAGACATTCTGAGTGTTAGTTGGTACATTGCCGCCAGGGACAAGATCGACTGTTTTTGCTTCATAGGTTCTAGCAGGGGCTTTCTTGCCTTCACTTTCGTCATTTGATTTCCGTTTGAGCATTGAGCATTGAGCATTGAGCAATGGTAACTATGCTAGAAAGCTAGCGCGGTGGGGGTTTTGAAATGTCATTGCTGGTTCAGGAGAAGAGTTTTAGACCCATTCTGGTTGTTGAAGACGACCCAACAACAGCAAAATCCCTTGAGCTAGTATTAGACAATGCTGGGTTCAAGGATGTCACTTTTACCGACCTCGGTGAGGAAGCTACAGACCTTGCGAAGTTGCACGGTCCGAAGTACTATGTTGTATTACTCGACCTCGGTTTACCTGATATCAATGGGTTTGAGGTCTACCGGCGGTTGGGAGAGATCTATCCGGCACCGATTGCAGTCATTTTTCTAACTGGCGCAGACGATGAAGAGAGCAAGAACAAAGCCTACCGACTTGTTTCTGGAAACATCGTCGAAATGGAATACATCACGAAGCCGTTTCATCGCTCGCACTTGCTGAACAGACTAAATTTGTTCTTGACTAGCATTCATGACCGGCGCGAAAAACTCGTGATGTTGAGTGGAGCGCAGGATTCACGGGCAATTGATAAAATCCAAAACGATCTTTCTGAGATTCGTGGAATCATTGAAAGCAACGCCAAAGGAGACTTCGTTAAGTCTATTGGTTATGATGTTCTAAAGGGGGTAATCATTGGGGGGTTCGCGGTGCTCGCTTACTATGGTCTCACAAGAATTCCTTTTGACCAGTTTCGAGACTTTCTTCAGCCATGACCAGCTGACCTCCTGATAGCAACGAGTATGGACAGAACCCATACTCTTTTGTTAATGACGAGAACGACTTTTTTGGCATCCGCCACCACCTTAACGCGGGCATTCGAGCAACTGCAGCGAGTTGGCGCGTTGTTCGCGATGTGAGAGTTCGAGTCGGTCAAGATTTCGGTAATGCGGCTAAAGATCGGTCTGACGGGCGCCGCAGCAGCGTCGCGACACTCACTTGAATGGCAGCTATGTGCCGCTCGTTCAGCGTAGGGAAACTTCGATAACGGTGATGCTGCACAACCTCCGACGTCAGCTTCGAGCCCATCTTTACGGTTGCTGCAGTGCGCGCAAGTGTCTGCCGTAAGGAAGAAGGCCAAAAACGTGACATAATCAAGTGCGGTTTTGCCATGGGTTTGCAGCACATGATCTTTCAACGATTTCGGTTATGTCGCGACGAGTGACAGAAACGACCGTTTTTTAACATAGGGTTTGGCGAGAGGGATTTGTCATCTCCCCCGTGCGCGCAACTCAAAGGCGAAGCCACGAATTTCGGCTGCCTGCTTGTTGATCAAATGGATCAACTCGATAATTTTATCGCGGTCTAGGGCTTCAAATCCCATCGTCTTTGACAGCTCTGATCGAGAAAGGTTCCGCGCCTCCATAAGCCTGGCAAGCTTCTCCAGTAGCAAATCAGCCTTTTTCATATCAAAGTCCCCAAGAACTACATGCAAACGATTATAAAATTCCTCGATCCGAGTGTATGTGAAATCGTTGCGGTACTCCCAACCCTGTGGTTTATTTACGAAACGTGCTGCCAGGGGATGAGCGGTTAGATCGATTTCATTGTTTTCGATGAACTCCGAAAGGAGCTCGGTCCATAACAGAGCGAGTTCGTCTGCCTGGTTTGCGATCTCTAAAACGTACTCGTAAACGTACTTGTCCTTCTTCCTTTTGTTGCTGTTCCACTTCATCAGAAGGTCAGCAGACTTGAGTATCTCGCCAAACATTCCCCGCCTCACGCTCCTAACAAGGTCTTCTTAGTCTCAGGCACGCAATCCACGAAAGCAAGAGGGTCAGCCAAGTCATAAGGCCTTTAGTGGCCGTCAAAACTCAACCGTTTCTGTCGTCAGCGATAACGACCGTTTTTGATAACTGAGGATTCAGTTACCCTGAGCACGGTTGAAGGTTCGCATTTCTGATAAACGAAGCCCATTGCTTCATACGTGAGAAGACGCCAATATCATAGAGCATAAATTCCAATGAGGTACTCCTATGAAATTCACGCATCTGCTTCTGACACCCTTCCTCATAGTAGCGACGCACGCAGGAGCGGAGACTGTTTGCATTGTTTCAAATTCGATTTCGCCAATCTGCGGCCAACGTATCGATGCTCCCGCGACTCTGATCCAGGGTTCCGCGGCGAGCCAAGCGGACACTTTCACAAATCGACCATCTTTGAAGATTTGTCCTGCCTCCGACTACCCAAACTGCCCGGAGGGAAGCATCTCGGGATCCTCGGTTGAGGCCGCCGTTCGAGCCTATGACATCATCGCCAAAGGTTCCGGTGCTTACCACGATTGTATGGATGCCGGTGGATATCATGGTGACTGCGCACATCACCTAAAATAAGCGAGTTTGCAATTTTGGCCTCGAAGAACACTGACGAGCCAAAATCTACGAAAACCACCTTGTTCATTCGCGAGAATTCACTTTCTGCGCGTTTCAGTCTAGATTTTATCAAGGTTTGGCCCGGGATTTTGACGGGGGCGCAAAGGACTGTTTATGACACAGCTCACCATCCAGAGCTGCCATTGGCGCAGCCGCAGCCAAAGTCGGAAAAGTCCACACTGCGGGCCTCGGAGCTTGTCCGCGCATATAGCGGCGCAACGGTTGAACTGCAGGGCTTTACAACCTGGCAAGATGCAAGGTTGGCTTGGTCTCTCAATGCCATGAGCGCCAGAAATTCGTGTGGCACCTCTTGCCTAACCTATTGATTTATTTGTTGACGATTTTGGGGGTGCCGTGTGGCACTTCCCTCTATTGAACTTGGCGCTGCGGGCTTTTTCGTTGCCCCGACCTCGGGTACAACTTCGCGTATGATCTGAGTCGCTCTAAAGTGGGGGCGCTTGCGTAAGCGGAACTCCTAACAACGATGTTCGACGTCTCTGGTGGTGAGCATGTTTGAGCGCGGTCTGCACAGCTTTGATGCTCTGCGTCAAGTGGTTCCTTCCGGGAAAAGCCTCCAGGGCTTTCGCGTTGCGGTCGAGCCCGGTTATCTCTTGCTTTACTCGCCTAAAGATTAGCCATGAGGTATCGTTCTGCAAACGGATTTTTGTCATCTCGCTTTGCTCTTAGATCATCATTTGAAGTTATTCTTGCTTTGCCGGAAACAAGGGATTTACCATTAAGAATAACTGTTTCTGGTAGACCTTGTCTTGGGTGGACTGGGAGCAAGTTCGTGGTTGCTTGAGGGGCACCGCGGGCGCTTGTTCTGTGGTATAAAGCCGTTTCAAGGATCATGTGAGCTCCACAACCAGCCCCTCCTAGTGTGCGCTGTATTTACTATTTGAGGAAGTTGTTGCAATGATCTGCAATTCTAAAAGTCTAAAGGCTCTTTGGCGATCATTTTTCATTTCACTAACCATTTTTCTGTGCTTGTCTTTCACTTTTTCTTCATCAAGCCGGGCGGGTGAAATTGTTGGTGATCGAATTCCTGATATCCCAAGGAAATCCGTCATGGATCCACCGAGTGGGAAATCGTTCTTCTTGAGAATTCCCGATAGAAGAATTGAACAGTTATTCAGGCTTAATGGTATGGTTTTATCGGGAGGCATTGAGTCTAAAGAATTCGCGGGGACTCGCGAAGACCGTGATTGTGTCAGCACTTACCACTTCTATATTGAAGTTAATGACTTTGACGACCCTCCGCAACTGGGACTCGGTGAGATGCAAGTCATTCTAGACAAACTTAAAGAGCGCAACACAATCACGTGCCGCGACCATATTGCTTCTTATGACTTAGGTATTGCAGAAAATGTGCTACGGCGAGTTGGGTCTATGAGTACTAATTTGCATTTTCAGGTTGTGAAAGCCGACCAACGGTATGGATATCCATTGATTGAAATTGCTGAAGGTAGCAGTAGACAAGAAATCTCCTTCATGAATCTAAGGTTGAGAGTCCGAGTCACTTGGGATGAAGTCAGTGGTAAATCAATCCACTTAGTGGATCATCTGACTGTGACACCTCATGGGGTCGGCACGGGAGGCGGTTTTGCTACGATGAATGGCATCATAGATTTTTCTGATCAGCGATACTACGGTGCAATGACCGGTATTGACAGCTTTGAGAACATTCGTCGCGCACTCGAAATTATTGAACTTAACAAAGGTCGCCAAATGCTGTTTGAAAGTCTTTCAAGTCAGAAATTTGGTCCGGTTTTATTTGTTGATGACCGGATCCGAGACTATGAAATCCAAAAGTATAGTAATTGCTTTCGCGCTTTGGATCGGCTTTGGGCAATGAGCAGGATGTTCACTAAGCTTGGCGCAAACGACGTGCTGCACTCATTTTTCCAAAACAGCGCTGATTATGTCAAAAATCATAATATAGATATGCACGAAGAATTTTCAGCTTATACCGGCGTCAGTGACAGGCTGTGGTTCCTTCGTGACCAAAACTTTATCAAGATCAGAAATATTTTTGGAGGAATCATTTCAGGAATAACTATTCCTAAAGACAAAACACAAGAAGAAGCATTAATGGCGCTTTCCGAGGGCGGGACACGCTTGTCAGACCTAAGCGATGCTTCATACGAAGAGGGTTTCGACTATGTGGAGAAGTATCTTCTGGACGAATTCTCTAACCCACGCAATAGAGAGAAAGATCTCCCTGTGTTTTTGATGCGTCAATCCCACTCTCTTTTGAAAGTTCGCTACGACGGTGGGGATGCTATAAACCTTGGAAAGTGCGTCAGAGAGATCGGTCACAACCCGCTGTACCTGTCCTTGTTCAAAGACATGCGAGCGTCGACTCAATAAGGATCCGAACTAGGCTGTGCCAGTGGTGTCCAACTGTCCAATCCACTCTACAAGCTCGTCCATTTCTACAATCAGCGTGGCACCACCGAGCAGCACATCAAAGAAGGCAAGCGGGCGATCAACTGGACGCGCCTGTCTTGCAAGGGCATCGCGCAGAACGAGGTGCGGCTTCAGCTTCATGTGCTGGCCTACAATCTCGGCGTCTTCCTGCAAGGCACAGACCTTCCCGAGGAGATGGCCGACTGGTCGTTGATCAGCCTGCAAACCCGGCTGATCAAAATCGGTGCGCGGGTTGTCCGCCACGCCCGCGCCATCATCTTCCAACTGGCCGAGGTTGCCGTTAGCGGCGCTCTGTTTAGTCATTTCCTCGCGGCCATCCAGCGGCTACGTGCGCCACCGGTTCCAACATGACGGTGTCAACGTCAAAACCCAAACGAAACCGGCTCGACTGGTCTGCCCAATGGGGAGCCGGTCCGTACAAAAACCGGATCAACCCGGCCGACGAGGCGAGAAAACACGCTCAGTTCGCGCGCCACACGCCAGAACCACCGAACAGCGGGCCCAAGAAGCTTGATCAGTGCGAAAGGTGGCCGCAACATAGGGACGTCAGCGTTCTACTTGGGGAATGTCGGCTATTCATCATGGGGACCGCCATGTCCGTCTTTGCCTTAAAGTTTGTGCGCCTTCTGGCGGTGTTTGGCTGTCTGGGCCTCGTGACCGTAGCGCCGCCCGCCCGGGCCGATTTGCTGGGCATACTCGGGTTTGGCAACGGCGGGTCGCTGGACGGTTTGATGACCCGCCAGCTGGACCGGTTTTTCGACGATTTCAATCTGACTGCAGACCGTTTGATCGCGTCGGGCGCGTCAGAAGGCAATTTGTTGATGGTGCAAGCCGGCAACCAAATGCGCATGACGTCTCTCACCGCCGCCCATGCGCTCGGGGGGGAAATGGACGACGCCATCGGACAACTCTCCGCAGAGGCCCAGCGGCTCGTCGGCATGATGCAAGTCATGCAGCGTCGCGTGGAGGCCGGGCTCGATGAGGGGGTGGCGCTTGCCGATATGCTGGTGATTTCTCTGGAACGTATACTCGATGAGGCCAACCCGTTCGCGGCGAACTCGCTTTATGTCCACCGTGTTGAGGGGCTTGTGGTGCCCCCTGAGAGCACGGCGCTGGGGCACAAGCTGGTTTTGCGCGGGCCTGACTTTGGCAGCCCGAGCCAGGACACGCGTCTGGAATTCGATATCTTTGTGGACGGATCGCGCCTCGACGTTGTGCCCGTCACACGAGACGTGCGGACGGATGTGGCATTCGTGATCCCGGAAAGCCTGCTGGACCGCTACCGCACCGAGACGGAATTGAAGGTGGTACCCGTGACCGTACGCATCACACGCACCACGGAGCGATGGTGGCCTCGGCGGGATCTGGTCGATGTGACGCCGGATGTGCGGGTGGAGATGGCGGTTCTGCCCAAGGTGATCGGCACGCTGAAGGCCGTGGTCACAGAGCCGGACTATGGCTGGGTGCCGCACACTCAAGTCGATTTCGATGCCACGAGGGAGCGCAGAGAGGCCTTTGACTTCGTGGGGACCGTGCCCAATCCGTCCACTGGGGCGCGTCCTCGACCCGGAGAACAGCGTTGGGTCCGCGAGTCTGTCAGCGCCACGTGTGATGCCGTATTTGCGGCGCATCGCCGACTGCCCAATGGACGATATCTCCCACTGTCTCACTCTTGGTTCTCTGATGGCTGGTCGTTTTCAGCGGTGTGCGGCGTGCGCTCCAAACAATTTGGTATTGATGTTGGGAGTGCTGGTGCCGCAGGTAAACTGCGTTCGCAGACGGGCATACCGGAAAATGAAGGCTTTAATTTACTGAGGCGCGGAGCGCGTGAGCGTCGGGATACACGATGCTTTATTCCAGCCGAGGAGATGCGCGCGCGCGCGCCTGTCCGGTCCGGCTGCAACCATCAATCGACGCGTCCGATCGTGTTCTCTCCGTTCGGCGACAGCTTTACAATTCCGATCACGGGGTCCGTGCCAGCGCCGCTTTGGGCAAGGTGGACCGCCACGGCAGAGGCGGAAATCTACGCGGAGCTTGAGACGGAACAGGTGGTGGAAACCGAACCTGCCGTTGTGCGCCATGGGGAGAGTGTGTCCGTCGATTATGAATTCGAAACGGTGACGGGGCATGCGGTCGAGTTTGTCTTCGAGAGCCCGCTAGTGCCGGACGTGACGTTTCCCGCGTCCCGGCCCCCAGCTGGGTTTTCCACCCCTGACATTCAAAACATCGGTGCTGACAAGCGGCGAGTCAGCTTGGAGTATCGTCTGAACTATTAGCGTGTCGCAGCGTTTTGCATAGGGTTGGGAATGGGTCATCCGCCTTTAAACGGATTAAATTGCGCTCAGCCGCTTGCATCGCCTGTTCACGGAACGGGCGGGAGCTGCGGAGGGGGGGCAAAGCGTTGGAACAGCCCGAAGTCAGGCATTGGTCTCTATGGTAGGAGATCGTTGGAACTATTCACGTAAGTGCATGATATTGAAATAAATGCGCAGTTCTCTCAGGTTCGCCATTTTTTTCAACCCCTTGTTTTCCAGGCTCAAGACCGCACGGGTTGGGACGTAGACTGTTTGAGAACGGACTTGTCGTTCCGGGAAGAAGCAACCGCGAACGGCGGTTTTGTGGGCTGCACCTTTAGCATCTGTCAGCCTTAGCCAAAGTCCGGTTTGCCGCAGCCGCAGACCCAAGAAGCTGGAGTAGGGGGTATTTGAACGGCGAAGAGCAACGAAGGCCTTTCGTGCTTACCATTCCTTCACTACTGCCCGCTAGGGTTGCTTTATGCGCGTATGGAAGCTTCAGGCTAATCGATCTGAGATAGAGTTTCCCTCTAAGTGGGGGTACGCGTTCGCGTCAACGCACGCGGAGGCGCTGGAGCTATGCCGGAAAACAAGTGGCTTGCCCTTCAACCGGGTGCACGAAAAGGACCCTGCGATGCTTTGGCCCGGCATCCCGGGAGAAAGCATACACTGGTCTTGATTCGTCTCTTGTAGCAAACTACCGGAGCCGCTCTTCCGAATACTGTAGCTTCAGCGCTCACTGTGCGGGGGGAGCAAGCTCGCGTCGGTTGCAACCTGACCGGGGTACAAAAGAGCTTTTACAAACATCCAGTAAGTCTTTGATGCCGCAAGTCGCCAAGTAGTGCCAAATTTACAGGATGCACCTGTCAGATCAATGAATCGGCATGGTTTTGGGTACCGTAGGTCGCAAGTTCGAATCTTGCCGTCCCGACCATCCATTCAGAGATCACATCCGGCCTGTCCCAGCAGAGACATGTTTCGGGACACACGGTCGGCGCGCGCGGCCTTGGCCTGCAAAAGCTGATCGTTCAGGTGGCGCGGCGCTTTGTGAAGGCCAAACCACCAATCGCGGAGAACAGCAGCAATAGAGCAGGCGGCAGCGGAATCGCGGGCGGCTCAGGCGTCGGGCGTTCTTCCTGGCTCGGAGGCAGGGGCGGTGCCTCGAATGGAGGGGTGAAGGGCGGCTCCGGGGTCGGGTCCGGTGGCTCGGGCAGGATCGTGTCTGACACGGGGGTGCTGTCATCATCGCCCCCATCGAGCACGAGGATGGCCAGCAGGATACCTGCGAGCACGGCGACAACCAGAGGATCAATGGCGGGCACTGCCGGCGCGGCGGGCAGCGGGGCTGTCACCGGTACCGGGGCAGGGGCCCGCGCTGCGACGGGGAAGTTGAACTTGCCCCCCACATACGCATCCCTGGTCACCGCAAGATAGGCTCCCTGGGCGTCATAAGCGATCACCGCAGCAGAGCCCGGGCTGGCCAGGGCGCACATCGCCATGACCGCCAATGGGCGGATTGGGTTAAGAGTCATCAAACAGTCTCACTCGTTACAAAACAGAGGCCGTGAGAACCAAGACACAGCGCTCTACAGACGGATTTAGTAAAACTTTGTGTTTTTTTTAAGGTACTAGTTCACACAACTCCGGTGACGTTGCGTTTTTTTTGGGCAAATTGCGTGCGCGCATGGTTAACGCAGGATGTCCGGCCTTTGAGACCCAGCTGTGCGGTTGCCGACGAATCGACGGAGGAGCGAAGAGGCCCAAGGATTCGCATGAAAACTGTGGATAAATCAGGCCTTCCGGTTAACCTTTATAAAGAATGTATGAATATTCTCCCTGTGTTCCGGTTAACGATTTTAACGCTCTCACGGACACCCCCAAACGAATCTAGGTTAATCCACCGTCAATAGTGTTTTGTCGTGGAAACGTCACAAAATGTAGTTGACCGGCCCCTCCCACCTACGTCAGTTTGTGTATGCGGAGGAGGCGAACACCACATTTGGTGTCACCTTCAAGACAGACCAAAGATCCAAGACACGACCCCGGGGCGCAGCGCGGTTCCGAGGCAAGAGACAGGTTTGCTTGGACCTCCTTCGCACGAACACATCACCGGCACGGCGGAACAACCGCATGGCCGACACTCAAATGGCCAGCATGGGGCAGACATGAAAATCGAACGCCATTTCACCACAGACGCACAAGACGCTTACGCAGGGATCGACTTTGCGATCACAGCATCGGAAATCCGCAATCCCGACGGCACGGTCGTCTTCCGGCTCGACGAAGTCGAAGTGCCAAGCGCCTGGAGCCAGGTGGCCTCCGACGTCATCGCCCAGAAATACTTCCGCAAAGCGGGTGTTCCAGCGGCTCTGAAGCCGGTGCGCGAGAAGGGCGTCCCGTCCTTCCTGTGGCGCTCCGTGGCGGACGACAAGGCGCTGGCGAAGATGCCCGAAGACAAGCGCTATGGCGGCGAGACTTCGGCCAAGCAGGTGTTCCGCCGTCTGGCCGGTGCCTGGGCCTATTGGGGCTGGAAGGGGGGCTACTTCACCTCCGAGGCCGATGCCCGCGCCTATTTCGATGAGATGCAGTTGATGCTGGCCAAGCAGATGGCCGCGCCGAACTCGCCCCAGTGGTTCAACACGGGCCTGCATTGGGCGTATGGCATCGATGGTCCGGCCCAGGGCCACCACTATGTGGACCACGCGACCGGCAAGCTGACCAAATCCACCTCGTCTTACGAGCACCCGCAGCCTCATGCCTGCTTCATCCAGTCCGTCGCGGACGATTTGGTGAACGAAGGCGGCATCATGGACCTCTGGGTCCGCGAGGCGCGGCTTTTCAAATACGGTTCCGGCACGGGCACCAACTTCTCCTCCCTCCGTGCCGAGGGGGAAGCCCTGTCAGGCGGCGGCAAGTCGTCGGGCCTGATGGGCTTCCTCAAAATTGGCGATCGGGCTGCGGGCGCGATCAAGTCGGGCGGCACCACGCGCCGCGCGGCCAAGATGGTGATCTGCGACGCGGACCACCCGGATATCGAAGAATTCGTGAACTGGAAGGTGAAGGAAGAGCAGAAGGTTGCCTCCATTGTCGCCGGCTCCAAGATGCACGAGGCCAAGCTGAACGAGATCTTCGCGGCCATCGGCGAATGGGACGGTCTGGGCGAAGATGCGGTAGATCCGACCAAGAACGCGGCGCTCAAGACCGCGATCCGGGGCGCCAAGAAGGTGTCGATCCCCGAGACCTATATCAAGCGCGTTCTGGACTATGCCAAGCAGGGCTATGCCGCGATTGAATTCCCGACCTATGACACGGATTGGGACAGCGAGGCCTATAACTCGGTTTCCGGTCAGAACTCCAACAACTCCGTGCGGGTGACCGACGCCTTCCTGAAGGCGGTCGAGGATGACGCGGATTGGGAACTGCTGCGCCGCACCGACGGCAAGGTTGCCAAGACGATCAAGGCGCGCGAGCTGTGGGAGAAGATCGGCCACGCGGCCTGGGCCTGCGCCGATCCCGGCATCCAGTTCCACGACACCGTGAATGACTGGCACACCTGCCCCGAAGACGGCGCGATCCGGGGCTCCAACCCGTGCTCGGAATACATGTTCCTGGACGATACGGCCTGTAATCTGGCCTCCATGAACCTGCTGACCTTCTACAAGAACGGCAAGTTCGACGCCGAGGGCTACATGCATGCCGCGCGTCTCTGGACGCTGACGCTGGAGATCTCGGTTCTGATGGCGCAGTTCCCCTCCAAGGAGATTGCCCAGCGTTCCTACGACTTCCGGACCCTGGGCCTCGGCTATGCCAATATCGGTGGCCTGCTGATGAACATGGGCTACGGTTATGACAGCGATGAGGGGCGGGCGCTCTGCGGGGCTCTCACTGCGATCATGACCGGGGTGAGCTATGCCACCTCCGCCGAGATTGCCTCCGAGGTCGGGACCTTCCCGGGTTACTCCAAGAACGCCGACCACATGCTTCGCGTGATCCGCAATCACCGCACCGCGGCCTATGGCAACACTGATGGGTATGATGCGCTGGCGACCAAGCCGGTGGCCCTCGATCATGCGAGCTGCCCGGATCAAACCCTGATCGAGCTTGCGAAATCCGCGTGGGACGAGGCGTTGGAACTGGGCGAGCAGCACGGCTACCGCAATGCGCAGGCCACGGTGATCGCGCCGACCGGGACCATTGGTCTCGTGATGGATTGCGACACGACTGGGATCGAGCCGGACTTTGCGCTGGTGAAGTTCAAGAAGCTCGCCGGTGGCGGCTACTTCAAGATCATCAACCGCTCTGTGCCCTCAGCGCTCGAGACGCTCGGCTACAGCTCGGCTCAGATCGAAGAGATCATCGCCTATGCGGTGGGCCACGGCACCCTCGGCAATGCGCCCGGTGTGAACCACACAGCACTGATCGGCCACGGTTTCGGGGCAGAGCAGATCGAGAAGATCGAAGCGGCCCTGCCGTCGGCCTTCGACATTCGCTTCGTCTTCAACCAGTGGACGCTCGGCGAAGAGTTCTGCACCCAGTCCCTCGGCATCCCCGCCGAGAAGCTGAATGACCCGACCTTCGACCTGCTGCGCCATCTGGGCTTCCCCAAGGCGGATATCGACGCAGCCAACAACCATGTCTGCGGGACCATGACGCTGGAGGGCGCGCCCTTCCTGAAGACCGAGCACTACAAGGTCTTTGACTGCGCCAATCCCTGCGGCAAGACCGGCAAGCGCTTCCTCAGAGTGGACAGCCACATCCGCATGATGGCGGCGGCCCAGTCCTTCATCTCGGGCGCGATCTCTAAGACGATCAACATGCCCAATGACGCAACCATCGAGGAT
>JBCDKN010000011.1:0-115561 GCA_038746545.1 Pseudomonadota bacterium | reverse complement strand
TCGACGAGTTGCAGGTCGTCGCACAGCGAACCGCCGAGAAGGATGGCTATTCCGCCGTTCAGCTTGGCGCGGGCACCGCGAAGGCCAAGCGCACGAGCCAGGCCATGCGCGGCCATTTCGCCGCCGCGAAAGTGGCGCCGAAGCGCAAGATCGCGGAGTTCCGCGTGGCGCCGGAGAACCTGATCGACGTGGGCGCCGAGATCTCGGCCGACCACTACGCCGAGGGCCAGTTCGTCGACGTGTCCGGCACGTCGATCGGTAAGGGCTTTGCCGGTGCCATGAAGCGGCACAATTTCGGCGGCCTGCGCGCCTCGCACGGCGTGTCGATCAGCCACCGCTCGCACGGCTCGACCGGTCAGTGTCAGGACCCGGGCAAGGTGTTCAAGGGCAAGAAAATGGCCGGCCATATGGGTGCCGCCCGTGTGACCACGCAGAACCTGCAAGTGGTCCGCACGGATGCCGACCGGGGCCTGATCATGGTCAAGGGCGCGGTGCCGGGCTCCAAGGGGGGCTGGGTGACGATCAAGGACGCGGTGAAGAAGGCCGCGCCCGAGAACCTGCCGCTGCCTGCCGCGCTCAAGTCCACCGCCGCTCCGGCCGCCGCAGAGGCGCCCGCCGAGCCCGAGGTGAAGGAGACCGAGGAATGAAACTCGACGTCATTAAACTGGACGGCGGCAGCGCCGACAGCGTGGAGCTTTCGGACGAGATCTTCGGCCTGGAGCCCCGCTCGGACATCCTGCACCGCGTTGTCCGCTGGCAGCGCAACAAGGCGCAGGCCGGGACGCACAAGGTCAAGACCCGGTCGGAGACCAGCTATTCCACCAAGAAGATCTATCGCCAGAAGGGCACCGGCGGCGCACGCCACGGCGACCGGAACGCGCCGATCTTCCGCAAGGGCGGGATCTACAAGGGCCCGACGCCGCGCAGCCATGCCCATGGTCTTCCCAAGAAGATCCGCAAGCTCGGCCTGAAGCACGCGCTGTCGGCCAAGGCGGCCGAGGGCAAGATCGTTGTGCTGGACAGTGCCGCGCTGGACGCGCCGAAGACGGGAGACCTCGCCAAGCAGGTCAAGAACCTCGGCTGGAAGCGCGCGCTGGTGATCGACGGGGCCGAGGTGAACGAGAACTTCTCGCGCGCCGCGGCCAACATCACCGGCCTTGATGTGCTGCCCTCGATGGGCGCCAACGTGATGGACATCCTCAAGCGTGACACGCTCGTGCTCACGAAGGCGGGTGTCGAAGCTCTGGAGGCTCGACTGAAATGAGCGCGGAACCAAAGCACTACGACATCATCCGCCAGCCGGTGATCACCGAAAAGGCGACGATGGCGTCGGAGAACAACGCTGTTGTCTTCGAGGTGGCCATCGATTCCAGCAAGCCGCAGATCAAGGAAGCCGTTGAGGCGCTGTTCGGCGTCAAGGTGAAGGCCGTGAACACGGTCGTCACCAAGGGCAAGAACAAGCGCTTCCGGGGCATCAAGGGCACCCGGAAGGACGTCAAGAAGGCCTATGTGACCCTCGAAGAGGGCAACACGATCGACGTGACGACCGGGCTCTGACGCCCAATCCCATCGGTTGAGGAAGGCCCCGCCGGCGACGGCGGGGCTTTTTCGTGTGCGGCCCTGACCTTTCGCGCAGAAAGAGCAGCGCGCCCTTCGGCCCGGAGGCACGCCGCAATCGGCCGTGTCGCCCGCTTTGGGCGCGGGCCCCGGCGGGAAGGCGGATTGACCCACGTCAAAGCGGACACCCGAAACCTGAGTTCTTCTATCGGAAAAGGGAGGTGTGCCGTGCAATTTCTGTGGATGCTGCTTGGAGTTGGGGCGCTGACGGCTGCGGGCCTCGGGGCGTATACACAGGTGAGCGCCCCATTGCGCGACGCGCCATATCCGACGGTGGAGGCGCTGGGAGAGGCGCTGTTCTTCGATGTGAACCTGTCGGCCAACCGCACACAGTCCTGCGCCACCTGCCACGATCCCGGCCTCGCCTTCTCGGATCCACGGGGCATGGCATCGATGGGCGACGACGGTGTTTCGCTGGGAGACCGTAACGCCCCGACTGCGTCGTATGCGGCTTTCGTTCCCCCGTTTCACCGCAATGAGGAGGGCGCCTGGGTGGGCGGCCAGTTCCGCGACGGCCGTGCTTCGCGGCTGGAGGATCAGGCGGGCGGGCCGCCGCTGAACCCCGGCGAAATGGCCATGGCCGACGAGGCCGCGGTCGTCGCGCGGCTGAAGGAAAACCCGACCTACGTGGCGGCCTTCGATGAGCTCTTCGGCCGCGGCACCCTCGACGATTCCATGGCGGGGTACAGCGCCATGACCCAGGCGATCGCCACCTATGAGCGCACGCCCGAGTTCAGCCCGTTCGATTCGAAGTATGACCGCTTTCTGCGCGGCGAGGTGGAGCTGACGCGCGAGGAAGAGCTCGGCCGCCTGTTGTTCTTCTCGCAGCAATTCACCAATTGCGATCAGTGCCATCAGGTGTCGACAAGCGCGCTCAACCCCCGCGAGGTCTTCACCAATCACGAGTATCACAATGTCGGAACCCCCGAAAACGTGGCGCTGCGCGAGCTGAATGGCGTTGCCCTTGGCACGATAGACGAGGGTCTGGCCAGCAATCCGGAGGTCGGCGGCGACCCCGCCCAACGCGGCAAGTTCCGCACGCCGACGCTGCGAAACGTGGCCGTTACCGGGCCCTACATGCATAACGGCGTGTTCGAGGATCTGCGCACCGTCGTGCTGTTCTACAACCTCT
Organism: Pseudomonadota bacterium; assembly: GCA_038746545.1. Classification (GTDB taxonomy): domain Bacteria; phylum Pseudomonadota; class Alphaproteobacteria; order Rhodobacterales; family Rhodobacteraceae; genus Dinoroseobacter. Next base: position 112,812 of record JBCDKN010000011.1, on the reverse strand, counting down.
ACAACACCCGCTCCGACGCGCGCCTGATCAACCCCGAAACTGGCGAGCGCTTCGGCCCGGCCCCGGTGCCCGAAACCCTGTCCATGGAAGAGCTGACCCACGGCCCGGCGCTCGACGATCAACGCATCGACGCCTTGGTCGCCTTCCTCAAAACCCTGACAGATGCCCGCTACGAGCACTTGCTGGAGGAGTAGGCGCCATGGCCCCCACAGCGTGCGCGCTGAAGGGCCGAAGCCAAACCAAGGACGGAGAAACGAACCATCCAAAAGGCAGCCCGACGCGGCGAACAGGGCGCTAGAGGACGGTGCGGCTGTGAGCAAAGCGGTCTCCGGCTTGGTGAGGTCGGAGACCGAAGGGCGGCCGGAGCGCCTTTTTGCAAACAGGGAAGGTGTCACCGTGGAGGTGGCGCACACGGTCCATGCGGTCATCGGGCCAAGCCCGAGGTGCCTCCCTTTGCGCGCAGAGCCTGACGAGATCCACCGGACCTTGTATCGTTGATCCGTCCGGTCTGTCGCCGTCTCAAATCAGGTCACGGCCGCTGACATCGCCATTGCCGCGCATCACGAAGAAGACACCGCCAGCGAGCAGCATGCCCTGAAGCTGCCATCCTGAAAACGGACCGAAGTAGATCATGACGATCACCCCGGCGACCACGATGGAGATTGCCAAACCTCCAAGCCGGGTCACGATATCTGTCATCCAATTGTTGCGCATCAGCCCGCCGACGAGGATGGCGGCGCCGCCAGCAAACTCCGCGAGGAATGCGAGCGCGAAAACGACAACCGGTAGGCCGTAGGACTCTGCTTGCGCGGTAAAGTCGGGCAGCTTGAACATCGCCTGTTCGATAATGATGGCAGCGAGCGGGATCCGCAGAAACCAATCCGCGCTACGGATGGTCGGAAGGCGTCGAGCGGTCGTTTCGGCAGTCTCCATGAGCGTCATGTCGCGTCTCCTTACGTTCGCACTCAATGGGGGGAAAACTGGCTGCCAGCCCGCGAGCCGGTTGCGTGACCGCAAAACTAGGTCAACTTGCCTCCCGTACAACTCTGCGGGTTCACCGGCCCAGATCTCGGCGGGGAATCCGTTCACAGTGGCTTGACGTCGCTGGCCGGACTCCGTAACGACGCGCATCGGAACTGCCCCGGCATCGCTCGGGGCTTTTCTTATCGGATATCGCGCGGCGCTTTATGGGATCTGCCGTGTCCGAGACACGAAACATAGCAGGGGGCCAACCCCCGCAAAGCAAACGGAAGACAGAAAGCATGGCACTCAAGTCGTATAAGCCGACGACGCCGGGCCAGCGCGGGCTGGTGCTGATCGACCGTTCGGAGCTTTGGAAAGGACGTCCAGTCAAGAGCCTCACAGAGGGTCTGACGAAGAAGGGCGGCCGGAACAACACCGGACGGATTACTGCACGCCGCCGTGGCGGTGGCGCGAAGCGTCTCTACCGGATCGTCGATTTCAAGCGTCGCAAGCACGACGTTGCGGCCACGGTCGAGCGGATCGAGTACGATCCCAACCGGACGGCCTTTATCGCGCTCCTTCGCTACGAAGACGGCGAGCAGGCGTACATCCTGGCGCCGCAGCGCCTGGCCGTTGGGGACAGGGTTGTCTCCGGCACCAAGGTCGATGTGAAGCCCGGCAACGCGATGCCGTTCCAGGGCATGCCCATCGGGACCATCGTCCACAACATCGAGATGAAGCCCGGCAAGGGCGGCCAGATCGCGCGCGCGGCGGGCACTTATGCCCAGTTCGTCGGCCGTGACGGCGGCTATGCCCAGATCCGCCTGTCCTCGGGCGAGTTGCGCCTCGTGCGCCAGGAATGCATGGCGACGATTGGCGCCGTGTCGAACCCCGACAACTCGAACCAGAACTTCGGCAAGGCGGGACGTACCCGCCACCAGGGCAAGCGCCCTGCAGTGCGCGGCGTCGTCATGAACCCGATCGACCACCCCCATGGCGGTGGTGAGGGCCGGACCTCCGGTGGCCGTCATCCGGTGACGCCCTGGGGCAAGCCCACCAAGGGCGCGCGGACCCGCGATAAGAACAAGGCGTCGCAGAAGCTGATCCTGCGCTCGCGTCACGCCAAGAAGAAGGGGCGCTAATCTATGTCGCGTTCTGTTTGGAAAGGCCCCTTCGTCGACAGCTATGTGTTGAAGAAGGCGGAAAAGTCCCGCGAGTCGGGCCGCAACGAAGTGATCAAGATCTGGTCGCGCCGTTCGACGATCCTGCCCCAGTTCGTGGGCCTCACCTTCGGGGTCTACAACGGCCATAAGCACATCCCGGTCAACGTCACCGAGGATATGATCGGCCAGAAATTTGGCGAGTACTCTCCGACCCGGACCTATTACGGTCACGCGGCGGACAAGAAAGCGAAGAGGAAGTAAGTCATGGGTAAGGACAAGAATCCCCGCCGCGTGGCTGAGAACGAGGCCATGGCGAAGACCCGCATGCTGCGCACCTCGCCGCAGAAGCTGAACCTCGTCGCCCAGATGATCCGCGGCAAGAAGGTCGACAAGGCGCTCGCCGATCTGACCTTCTCGCACAAGCGCATTGCTGTGGACGTGAAGAAATGCCTTCAGTCCGCGATCGCCAATGCCGAGAACAACCACGGGTTGGACGTGGACGAGCTCATCGTCGCGGAAGCCTGGGTTGGCAAGAACCTGACCATGAAGCGCGGGCGTCCCCGGGCCCGTGGCCGGTTCGGCAAGATCATCAAGCCCTTTGCGGAAATCACCATCAAGGTCCGTCAAGTTGAGGAGCAGGCATAATGGGTAACAAGGTTAATCCCATCGGCATGCGGCTTCAGGTCAACCGGACCTGGGACAGCCGTTGGTATGCAGACACCAAGGACTACGGTGACCTGCTGCTCGAAGATCTCAAGATCCGCGAGTTCATCAAGGAAGAGTGCAAGCAGGCCGGCATTAGCCGTGTGATCATCGAGCGTCCGCACAAGAAGTGCCGCGTCACGATCCACACAGCACGCCCGGGCGTCATCATCGGCAAGAAAGGTGCAGACATCGAAGGTCTGCGCAAGAAGCTGGCCTCGATGACCGACAGTGAGTTGCACCTGAACATCGTCGAGGTCCGCAAGCCGGAACTCGACGCGGCTCTGGTCGGCGAGTCCATCGCCCAGCAGCTTGAGCGTCGGGTGTCCTTCCGCCGCGCCATGAAGCGCTCGGTTCAGAACGCCATGCGCATGGGTGCGCAAGGTATCCGTGTGAACCTCGCAGGCCGCCTCGGCGGTGCCGAGATCGCCCGGACCGAGTGGTATCGCGAAGGCCGTGTGCCCCTGCACACCCTGCGCGCTGACATTGATTACGCGCATTCCGAGGCGATGACGGCCTACGGGATCATCGGGATCAAGGTTTGGATCTTCAAAGGCGAGATCATGGAACACGACCCGCAGGCCCGTGACCGTCGTCACGCGGAACTGCAAGAAGGTGGTGGCCCACGTCCGCAAGGTGGCGGTCGTCCGCGCCGCGACCGCTGAGGAGTAGAGAAAGATGCTACAGCCAAAGCGTACCAAATTCCGCAAGCAGCATAAGGGCCGCATCCGGGGCGAAGCCAAGGGCGGGTCTGACCTGACTTTCGGCACCTACGGTCTGAAAGCGACCCAGCCGGAGCGTATCACCGCGCGCCAGATCGAAGCCGCCCGTCGGGCCATGACGCGTCACATGAAGCGTCAGGGCCGCGTCTGGATCCGGATCTTCCCTGATCTGCCGGTGACCTCCAAGCCCGTCGAAGTGCGTATGGGTAAGGGTAAAGGCTCCGTCGATTTCTGGGCCTGCAAGGTCAAGCCCGGCCGGATCATGTTCGAGATCGACGGCGTGTCCGAGACCGTCGCCCGCGAAGCCCTGCGCCTCGCTGCGATGAAGCTGCCGATCAAGACCCGCACCGTGGTGCGCGAAGACTGGTGACCGGATAACCGGTTAGCGGTTCTCCGAAACGATTGCAGCGATAGGCTCAGTCCTTCGCGGGATCGACCAAAACAAAAACAACCCCTGCCGTTCTGGTGGGGGTTTTTTGCGTTCTGGGAGTGTTTACCCTGTGGCGGAGCACCACGCTGAACAACGTGCAATTGGGGCCTGGAAAACTGAATGGGGTGTGGACGGGTCTCTGCCCATTGACCAACGAAACCAGGAGATTTTCTGTGCAAACTCAGTCTGTTTTGCGTGCGCTTTCTAAAGCAGCTATTCTTTCGATATTGGCCGCATGCGGGGGGTCTTCAGGCGCAAGCATGTCGCTTTCAAACCCTGACTTCTTTCTTGGTAGGGTTTCAGAGGGCGTGATGACAGGGTCTTTCAATGTGGCCGGATTTACCTCGGGGGAAGTTCGTAAACTTGTGTCTGACGCCTGCTCTGCCGGACTGACCGCATTTGGTGACCAGCGCGGAGAAAATGGATTAAGCCTGTTTTCGGCGACTTGCGCGGAGTGGATTTCCGACGCGCGTCTTGTGGAATATCAGCGCACCGAATGATCCGCCGTGTTGATCGAAATCACGGGTCGGTCAGAAGGAAACCTCGTCTTCAATCAGATTGAAACGCAGCTCTGATCGCAGGTGATTTGACGGAAGGCAGTGTTAAGGCAGGCGTGCCGCCTGTCATCACCTGGACCGGGTTCCGCGAAGACTGGTAAACGGAATCCTACCCTATGACCTTAAAAAGCCCCCGCTGGATCAGCAGGGGCTTTCTGGTTGCGTGAGTGATGGGACGCGCCGGGCTTTATCCGTCGCAGGCGCAACCGCTATGGCCACATCCGGAGCCGTCGGGATGCCCGGTTGCACAAGCAGAGCTGCAATAATTGCGGCCGTCTTTTGTCACCGCGTCCTTGATTTCGACAATGCAAACGCAATCGTCGCAGGCGCATTTCTGTTGCGTGACTGTAGGCATCCGGTCTTCTCCTCAGTTAGGTGTGGTCATGTGTGAAGACGTGATCAATCATCGTATTCAGAACGCTTTCCACGCAGGCATCGGCCATGGCGTAGAACACCTGCTTGCCGCGACGCTCTGACCTCAGGATACGCGCGGAGCGCAGCAGCCTGAGGTGGTGGCTTGTCAGAGACGTCGACAGCCCCAAGGTCTCGGCGATGTCCCCGACCGACCGTTCCTGATCCATACAAGAGATCACGATGGACAGACGGGTAGGGTCCGCCAGAAGACCAAAGGTTTGGGCAAGCTCGGTAGTCTGATCGAGTGATAAATCACGCATCATACGCAAACAATAAAACAACTGTTCAAGTGTCGTCAATGATACCAAGGTCGCGCTCGTGGCCGGGCCGGAGGTTCAGGCGACGAGCACCACCGCCCAACCCGCGAGACCGATCTGGATGAGCTGGATCACCACCGAAAGGCCATGCAGACGACCGAAGGCTTTCTTGTCTCCGCGATCTGTCGCCGCGTTGATCTGTGCCATCAGGATCTGACGGGCATAGACAGTGCTCAGGGCGATCAGGGCAAAGAGGGTCGCCGCGAGAGGGGAGACGAAGTAGGTCGCCCCAGCTGTCAGCGCCGAGAGCCCGATCACAGCCAGATAGTAGTAAGGGAATGTCCCGCGGAGCAGCGGGCGGACCCTGTCCATTGGGAGTTGGGCAAAGAGCACCGGTGCAAAGCCAAAGCTGTAAAAAACCATGCCGCCCAGAAGGGTGGCCGAGAGCAAGAGTGCGATTTCTGTCATGTCATCCTCCGGTCAGGGATCAAGGACAGATAGGTGGCGCGGCCCGCGCGTAAATGCCCTTTGCGCGCCGGAGGGATCGCCTTGCACACAGACCGTCTAGGGCGCGCGGTCGTCCATGAGTTCCCGGAACTCTGACGGTGCGCGCAGAGTAACCAGGGACAGCTCGGGTCCGTAGCGTTCCAGGGCCGCCTGGATTCTCGGACCTTGCTTCGCTTCAAAGGTCCAGATCCAGTGCAGGAACTCTCGGTCCGGGAGCTGCTCCGGACAGCCTTCGGCCATATCCGGGCGCACTTGGCCGTAGCTGCCCCAGACGCGTTTGGTCAGCTGCCAGAGCGCCCGCGCCCGGGAGACGCGCACCCAGATCGCCAGGTCCGCCCGGGGCACCCGGAGATCAAAGGTCGAGACGGTCGTGCCGTCGATGACCCAGCGATCCTGGGCCACGAAGCCTTCGGTCAGCTTGCGCTGCTCCGCCCGGTCGCGCAGCTGCCAACCCGGCAGCCAGCGGATATCCCGGTCGATGGAGGTATGAGGCAGGCCGTATGCGCGCTCGATCGAGGCCGAGAGCGTGGACTTGCCGCCGCCCGAGACGCCGAAGACCAGCACTCGCTGGGCGGTGGCGAGCCGTGCCCGCGCCTCGGTGGGAGAGATCTCCCGCGGCATGATCAGGCCCAGGCGTAGTTGAAGCTGACGGAGATCCGTTCTTCCTCGGCCATGTTCATCGGCACTTCGTGGCGCAGCCAGCTTTCCCATAACAGGACATCACCGACCTTGGGCGCCACATAGACGAACTGGCGCAGCTCTTCGGGGGCGTCCTTGCGGCGGGCCGGGGAGGCCATCATCCGAGCGGAGCGCGGGTCTTCGAGCTTGAGGGCCGAGGTGCCCTCAGGCATGGCCACATAGGTGGTGCCGGAGATCACCGAATGGGGATGGATGTGGCTCGCATGCATCCCGCCCTCGGGCAGGATGTTGATCCAGAGATCCTCCAGCTTGAGCGCGCGACCGTCGAGATCAAAGGCCAGATCCTCGGCAAAGGCGACCACATGGGCGTCCAGCGCCTTGACCAGATCGGCAAAGATCGGAAACCGCCAGGGCAGGTCGGTCAGCGACGCATAGGAGGTGTAGCCCGGATAGCCGTTCTCCTCGCACCATTCCTGCCCGGCCTCGTCATCCTCGGCGATCACGAGGCAGGATTGCTCCAGCTCGCTGGCATCCACGGCGGGTTTGAACTCCCCCAACGGGGCGCGATAAAGACGGGTCACAAAGAGCGAAGAGATGGTAGCCATGGGCTCGTCTTAGCGTGGAAACTCGGGATGGGCGAGAGGCAGTCGGGCAGAACCGTCGCAGCCTTTGAAAACAAGGCTTGCCACAGCATCGCAACGGGCCTATACGGCCCCTTCATCTGACCTCCACTGGAATCAGGGTGACCCGTAAGGGGCCTGCCAGTGACGTTGAAAAAAGGAAAATGGCGATGAACGCCCAAGAACTGCGTGACAAGACGCCGGACGAGCTGCGTGACCAGCTTGCCTCTCTGAAAAAAGAAGCCTTCAACCTGCGTTTCCAGCAGGCCACAGGCCAGCTTGAGAACACCGCCCGCATGCGCTCCGTGCGCCGGGACGTGGCCCGCGTGGCCACTGTGCTCAACGAAAAAGCCGCTGCTGCGGCCTCTGCGGAATAAGGACCTCCTCACATGCCCAAGCGTATTCTGAATGGCGTTGTGACGAGCGCCGCCAATGCTCAGACCGTGACCGTGTCCGTGGAGCGTCGCTTCACGCATCCGGTTCTGAAAAAGACCATCCGTAAGTCCAAGAAGTACCGGGCTCACGATGCCGAGAACGCTTTCAAAGTCGGTGACAAAGTCCGCATCCAGGAATGCGCGCCGATGTCGAAAACGAAACGTTGGGAAGTGGTCGTCGGATAAGCGACCTCTTCTCCCAGATTCGAAACCCTGGGGCACCATGCATCGGTGTCCCCAAAGGTCGGGAGACACCACATGATCCAGATGCAAACCAATCTGGATGTTGCTGACAACTCCGGCGCACGCCGAGTTCAGTGCATCAAGGTTCTGGGTGGGTCCAAGCGTAAATACGCCTCCGTGGGCGACATCATTGTCGTCTCGGTGAAGGAAGCCATCCCACGCGGCCGCGTGAAAAAGGGCGATGTCCGCAAGGCCGTCGTCGTGCGCACCGCCAAGGAGGTCCGTCGCGAAGACGGTACCGCCATTCGTTTCGACCGCAATGCGGCCGTGATTCTCAACAACAACAACGAGCCGGTCGGCACCCGTATCTTCGGGCCGGTTGTGCGCGAGTTGCGCGGCAAGAGCTTCATGAAGATCATCTCGCTGGCGCCGGAGGTGCTCTGAGATGGCTGCGAAACTGAAAAAAGGCGACAAGGTCGTCTTGCTCGCCGGCAAGGACAAGGGCAAAGAGGGTGAGATTTCCTCCGTGTCCCCGAAGACCGGCAAGGCTGTCGTGGATGGGCTGAACATCGCCATTCGCCATGCCAAGCAGTCCCAGAACTCTCAAGGCGGACGTTTGCCCCAGGCGATGCCGATCGACCTGAGCAATCTGGCGCTTCTGGACAGCAACGGCAAACCGACCCGTGTTGGCTTCCGTGAGGAAGACGGCAAGAAGGTTCGCTTCGCCAAGACCACCGGGGAGGCTGTCTGATGCTGGACGCTGCAACCTATACACCGCGCCTGAAGACGGCCTATGCGGATTCCATTCGCGCCGCCATGAAGGAAGAGTTCGGTTACAAGAACGACATGATGATCCCGCGCCTTGAGAAGATTGTTCTCAACATTGGCTGCGGTGCCGAAGCTGTCAAAGACAGCAAGAAGGCGAAATCGGCTCAGGAAGACCTGACCGCGATCGCCGGTCAAAAGGCCATGGTCACGAAAGCCAAGAAGTCCATCGCGGGCTTCCGGGTGCGTGAAGACATGCCTCTCGGTGCCAAGGTGACCCTGCGGGGGGACCGGATGTACGAATTCCTCGATCGTCTGATCACGATCGCCATGCCCCGGATCCGCGACTTCCGCGGCGTCAAAGGCACAGCGTTCGATGGCCGTGGCAACTACGCCATGGGCATGAAGGAGCACATCGTTTTCCCCGAGATCAACTTCGACAAAGTTGATGAGGTCTGGGGTCTGGACATCATTATCTGCACCACCGCGGCAAACGACGCGGAAGCGAAAGCGCTGTTGAAGCATTTCAACATGCCCTTCAACTCGTGACGCGCGGGAGAGACTGATATGGCTAAAAAAGCAATGATCGAACGCGAAAAGAAGCGCGAGAAGCTGGTGGCGAAATACGCTGCCAAGCGGGCCGCGCTCAAAGAGATCGCGAATGACGAGAGCAAGCCTATGGAAGAGCGCTTCAAGGCGCGCCTGAAGCTTGCTGAACTGCCGCGCAACAGCTCGGCGACCCGGCTGCACAACCGCTGCCAGCTCACCGGTCGTCCGCACGCTTATTATCGCAAGCTGAAAATCAGCCGGATCGCCCTGCGCGACCTCGGCTCCGCAGGTCAGATCCCTGGCCTCGTGAAGTCCAGCTGGTAAGGAGGGTTAGACCATGATGAACGATCCTCTCGGCGATATGCTGACCCGTATCCGGAATGCGCAGATGCGTGGCAAGTCCACCGTCCGCACTCCGGCGTCCAAACTGCGCGCTTGGGTGCTCGATGTTTTGACCGACGAAGGCTACATCCGTGGCTATGACAAGGTCGAGGACAGCCAGCACCCGGAACTGGAAATCAGCCTGAAGTACTACGAAGGCGTTCCGGTGATCCGTGAGCTCAAGCGCGTCTCCAAGCCTGGCCGTCGCGTGTATATGGGTTCGAAAGAGATCCCCTCGGTCCGTCAGGGCCTGGGTGTTTCCATCGTCTCCACGCCGCGCGGTGTCATGTCGGATGCAAATGCACGTTCTGCCAATGTTGGCGGCGAAGTGCTTTGCACGGTCTTCTAAGGAGGTCCTGCGATGTCCCGTATTGGTAAGAAACCGGTCGAGCTGCCCGCAGGCGTTTCCGCCTCCGTGTCCGGCCAGACCATCGAAGTGAAGGGGCCCAAGGCCACCCGCAGCTTCACCGCCACCGACGACGTGACCCTCAAGGTCGAAGATAACGTTGTCACCGTTGAGCCGCGCGGCAAGTCCAAGCGTGCACGCCAGCAGTGGGGGATGTCCCGCACCATGGTTGCAAACCTGGTGAAGGGCTCCACCGAAGGCTTCAAGAAAGAGCTGGAAATCCAGGGTGTGGGCTACCGGGCGCAGATGCAGGGCAACACCCTGAAGCTGAACCTCGGCCTCTCCCATGAGGTGAACTATGACGTCCCCGCGGGCGTCACCGTCACCTGCCCGAAGGTCACCGAGATCGTGATCGAGGGCACGGATGAGCAACTCGTCGGTCAGGTCGCGGCCAATATCCGCGACTGGCGTAAGCCCGAGCCCTACAAGGGCAAAGGGATCCGCTACAAGAGCGAGTTCATCTTCCGTAAGGAAGGCAAGAAGAAGTAAGGACGCGAAAAATGGCAAACAGCAAACGAGACCTGTTCTTGAAGCGCCGCCTGCGCGTTCGGAACAAACTGAAGAAAATGGCAGATGGGCGTCCGCGCCTGTCCGTGCACCGCTCCGGCAAGAACATCAGCGTTCAGCTGATCGACGATCTGGAAGGGCGCACTCTGGCCTCCGCCTCGACCCTCGAGAAGGATCTTGGCGTCGTCGGCAAGAACAATGTCGAAGCCTCCGCCAAGGTGGGTGCGGCGATTGCCGAGCGGGCCAAGAAGGCCGGTGTCGAAGAGTGCTACTTCGACCGTGGCGGCTTCCTCTTTCACGGGAAGGTTAAGGCTCTGGCCGACGCTGCCCGCGAAGGTGGTCTGAAGTTCTAAGACTTGCAGGGCGCTCCGGCGGGGCGCCCTCGATGATCCGGGGCAGGCATCCGCCCGTCACTGGGATCGAGACAGTATTTGCTCAAGGAGGCCTCTATGGCAGAGCGTGAAAACCGTCGGGGACGTCGCGAAGACCGCGATGAGACCCCGGAATTCGCAGACCGCCTGGTCGCGATCAACCGTGTGTCCAAGACCGTTAAAGGCGGTAAGCGTTTTGGCTTTGCCGCGCTTGTTGTCGTTGGTGACCAGCGGGGCCGTGTCGGCTTCGGCAAGGGCAAGGCCAAGGAGGTGCCCGAGGCGATCCGTAAGGCCACCGAGCAGGCCAAGCGTCAGATGATCCGTGTGCCCCTGCGTGAGGGGCGGACCCTGCACCATGACATGGAAGGGCGCCACGGCGCCGGCAAGGTCATGATGCGGACCGCTCCGCAAGGTACCGGAATCATCGCCGGTGGTCCGATGCGTGCTGTGTTCGAAATGCTGGGTGTTCAGGACGTGGTGGCGAAGTCCATCGGCTCCCAGAACCCCTACAACATGATCCGCGCCACGCTGAACGGCCTGACGAAGGAAACCAGCCCCCGCATGGTCGCGCAGCGTCGCGGCAAGAAGGTGTCTGACATCCTCAAGAAGCCGGAAACCGAGGCGGCCGCCGAGCCGGCCGAAGCCTAAGGAGAACGGGACATGGCAAAAACCATCGTCATTAAGCAGATCGGCTCCCCGATCCGCCGCCCGGAAAAGCAGCGCCAGACGCTGATCGGCCTGGGCCTCAACAAAATGCACCGTGTGCGCGAGCTGGAGGACACGCCTGCTGTCCGCGGCATGATCAACAAGATCCCGCACATGGTCGAGATCCTCGAGGAAAAGGGCTAAGGCACCCGCCTGACCCATGCCTTGAGGCACCGAACAAAAGGCCCCGCAGATGCTGCGGGGCCTTTTTTGCATTCTGGCGCAGGGTCCGGCGACGATCTCGTCAGATCGGGGCAATTGTTGACTGATAGGGCATTCCATGCCCAACTCGACGGCACTTTTTCATTGATTGGATTGTACCATGCTCAGATTTTCCTTCCTAAGTGGAGCGCTTTTTTTTCTCGCGGCCGGTGCCGCTCAGGCGGCCCCCGTCGATTTCAACGATCTGCAACTGAACGGCACGGCGTCGCTCAACGCTGCTCAGGACACGCTGACCCTGACCGAATCCGCTGACTACCAGAACGGCTCGGCCTTTCTGTCCTCTCCCGTGGCGATCACCGAGACCACGGCCATTTCCTCCGCGTTTGAGTTGAACTTTTCAAGCCCCAGAGGCGGAGGCGCCGATGGGATCGTTTTCGTAGTTCAGAGCGCGCCCGCAGGGGCGTCTGCCCTTGGGTTCAACGGGGGCGGGATTGGATATGAGGGCATCACGGACAGCGTGGCGGTGGAGTTCGATACCTGGCAGAACACGCAATTCTCGGACCCGAACGGCAATCATGTGGGGATCAACCTGAATGGCAGCGTCACGTCGATTGCCACGGGCACGCCGGGTTTCACCATTGAAACGACAGACTCCCTCTTCGCCTGGGTCGAGTATGACGGAACAACACTCGATGTCTTCGCCTCGACCAACGATGTGAAGCCGGGTGCGAGCCTCGTGTCTGCCAATCTCGATCTCTTCGACATTGTGGGGCCTGAAGCGTTTGTCGGCTTCACCGCCTCTACGGGGGGCGCGAGCAACCTGCACCAGGTCCGGAGCTTTGATCTCCATGTGGCGCCAATTCCGCTCCCAGCGTCCTTGCCTTTGGCGCTGCTGGGCGTCGGAGCGCTGGGGTTACTGCGCGGCAGCCAGCGCCGGGCCTAGGGCAGCGCCGCAAGAGACCCAAAAAGACAACGCCCCGGAGATCCGGGGCGTTTTCCTGTGGGCGGCACGCGGCCACCGCAACGGAGCGGTTTACCCCTCGATATTGTAGAGCGCCGACTGGCTACCATCGCGCCGGTTAAAGACGACGCTTTCGCCATCAATATCCGGGACCGAGCAGAACTCGCGTCCAGTGAGCCGCTCGGGCGAGCTATAGGTGCTGCAGATTTCGGCGCCATCCACCGAATAGGTTCCGATAATCTCTTCGCCACCCAACACGCCGCCGACCGAGCCATCGGCCATGAACTTGAAGGTGGTGCCATCGGCGGCAACAAGGCTCTTGCCGATGAACGGGTCGACAGCAGTGGCCATGGACATCTCTTCCGTGGGGGCACAAGCGCTGAGGACGCAAGCAGTTGCAATGGTGGCTAGGAAATACTTCATTGGCTATTCTCCGTCTTCGATAGGGGCACAGCGTGGCACGCTAGCCCCCTTTGCCACAAGGGTTTTTCCCGCTGCACTGCCGCATGGAGGGGGTCACTCGGCCTTGACGATATCCACCACGAGAGCCCGGGCTGCGGTGTCGCCGGTGTTTTCCCACCAGTGGATGACTCCCGAACGCTCCATGGCCGTGTCCCCTGCGCTCTTGACCAGAGCGCCTTCCTCGGAGGAGCGGTGCTCGGTCATCTCACCTTCGATGATATAGGCCGCGCCAGGGCGGTTCGTGTGCTGATGCACGGCGACAATGCCTCCGGGTTCGATCACCAGCTCACGCACGCGCATCATCAAGCCGTCCGAGCTGTCGAACTCACCGTCCAGGGACACAGTGTCCAGCAACGCGACCGAGCGGATGCCGCTTGTCTCGGTCGGACCCGTCGCCAGAAGGGCCTGCGCGCGGGCCTGCTCAGCCTCTGGGACAACGGTCTGGGCTTTGTGGAGTGTCGCGTGGGCATGGCCCGCACCAGGCTCATGAGCGCCGGAGGGCGCGCCGAGCAGCGCGAGCGCGAGCAGGGGCGCAAGTGCCGGGGCTGCCTTGGTGAAAAGCTGGTGAATGTGCATGGTGGTATCCTCCCAAAAAAGAACCCCAGTGAACCCGTGCGCGGCCCCGGCTGTCAAAGCGGCGTGCGGACGCGGAGGCAACTGCGTGCGGCAGAACCGGAAGGGCTTGATCCATGGCCCGCGCCCGCGTATACGCCCCCGGTGGTCTCAGGACCCGAGTCTAAAAACAACCAAGAAACGCCGAGGTCGGGGGCTTTCGCTTCGATCCCCGCATCCGGCAAGGAGAAGCGATATGAAACTCAATGAACTGCGCGACAATCCCGGCGCAACCAAACCCCGCAAGCGCATCGGCCGTGGTCCCGGCTCCGGCACTGGTAAGACCGGTGGCCGTGGTATCAAGGGTCAAAAGTCCCGCTCGGGTGTGGCGATCAAGGGTTACGAGGGTGGCCAGATGCCGCTCTACCAGCGCCTGCCGAAGCGTGGCTTCAACAGCCGCAACAAGAAGAGCTACGCCGTCGTGAACCTGGGCCTGATCCAGAAGTTCATCGAAGCGGGCAAGCTCGACGCCTCCGCACCGATCACCGAGGACACGCTGCTGGCCTCCGGTCTGATCCGTCGCAAGCTCGACGGCGTGCGCGTTCTGGCCAAGGGTGAGCTGACCTCCAAGGTCGAGCTGACCGTGACCGGCGCCTCCAAATCCGCTGTGGACGCGGTTGAGAAGGCCGGTGGCTCCCTTTCGGTCACATCTGCGCAGGCGGCTGCGTAACCGGTTGTGAGCGGCCGGAGCGGCCCTTACATCTGATATCAGTTTTCCAGCGCCGCCTGACCGGGAAACGGTTCGGCGGCGTTGTTCATTAGACGCCCATCATACGGCCCCGAGGAACGAGATATGGCATCAGCAGCAGAGCAAATGGCCGCCAATATGAGCTGGAGCGCCTTGGGAAAGGCGACCGAGCTCAGACAGCGGATCTTCTTTACCTTGGGTCTTTTGATCGTTTACCGGCTGGGGACCTATATCCCGGTTCCGGGGATCGACGGGGCGCAGCTGCGCGAATTCATGGATCAGGCCGCTGCTGGTCTGGGTGGCGTTCTGAACATGTTCACCGGCGGTGCGATCTCCCGGATGGGGATCTTCGCGCTGGGGATCATGCCCTATATCTCGGCCTCGATCATCGTGCAGCTCCTGACGGCCATGGTGCCGCAGCTTGAGCAGCTTAAGAAAGAAGGCGAGCAGGGTCGCAAGAAGATCAACCAATACACCCGCTATGGCACCGTGTTCCTGGCCACGTTCCAGGCCTACGGGCTGGCGGTGAGCCTTGAATCCGGCGGGCTTGTCACCGATCCGGGTTGGTATTTCCGCGCAGCCTGCGTGATCACCCTCGTGGGCGGCACCATGTTCCTGATGTGGCTGGGCGAGCAGATCACCCAGCGCGGCATCGGCAACGGCATCTCGCTGATCATCTTCGTGGGCATCATCGCCGAACTTCCCGCCGCTTTGGCACAGTTCTTTGCCTCGGGCCGTTCCGGTGCTCTGTCGACCCCGGTGATCCTGGGCGTGGTGGCCATGCTGCTCGGCACGCTGGTCTTCGTGGTCTTCATGGAGCGGGCGCTCCGCAAAATCCACATCCAGTATCCGCGCCGTCAGGTGGGCATGAAGATGTATGATGGCGGGTCCTCGCACCTGCCGGTTAAGATCAACCCCGCAGGCGTGATCCCGGCGATCTTTGCCAGCTCGCTCCTGCTGCTGCCGACCACGATCAGCACCTTCTCAGGTGGCCAGACAGGCCCGATCATGTCGACGATTCTGGCTTATTTCGGGCCGGGGCAGCCGCTCTACCTGCTGTTCTTCGCGGGCATGATCATTTTCTTCACGTATTTCTACACGGCCAATGTCTCCTTCAAGACCGAGGATGTGGCGGACAACCTGAAGAACCAGAATGGCTTCATTCCGGGCATTCGACCGGGCAAGAAGACCGAAGAATATCTCGACTATGTGGTCAGCCGCATCCTTGTGGTGGGCTCGGGCTACCTGGCGCTGGTCTGTCTTATTCCCGAGATGGTGCGCACGGAATTGGCCATTACCGCGTATTTTGGCGGTACCTCTATCCTGATTATCGTGTCGGTGGGGATGGACACTGTCCAACAAATCCAGTCCCATCTGCTGGCGCACCAATACGAAGGGCTTATTGAAAAGTCCCAGCTGCGCGGCAAAAAACGCGGCAAAGGGAAGAGGAGCCCGGCACGTCGATGAACATTATTCTGCTTGGGCCTCCGGGGGCCGGTAAAGGAACACAGGCCGCGCGGCTTGTGAGCGAGCGCGGCATGGTCCAGCTCTCCACGGGTGACATGCTGCGGGAGGCGCGCGCCTCCGGCACAGAGATGGGCCAGAAGGTCGCCGCGATCATGGATTCCGGAGGGCTGGTCACCGATGAGATCGTGATCGGCCTGATCGAAGAGAAGCTGGCGTCTTCCGAGGGCAACGGCTTTATCTTTGATGGCTTCCCGCGCACACTGGGCCAGGCGGATGCCCTTGGCGCACTGCTCGACAAGATGGGGCAGAGCCTCGATTGCGTTGTCGAGCTTGCGGTCAATGACGAGGTCCTCGTGGATCGGATCGTCAACCGCGCCAAAGAAGCCGCCGCCGCCGGTCAACCTGTGCGGGCCGATGACAATGAGGAAAGCCTCAAGAAACGGCTGATCGAGTACTACAAGAAAACCTCGCCGCTGCTCGGCTATTACCATGCCCACAAGGCGCTTCGCTCGGTGGATGGCCTGGCCGAAATTGATGCGGTTGCAGGCGAGATCAAGAAAACTCTTGACAGCATTTGAATTGGGTTGACCTCCGGTCTGAACGGGCCTAGGTCAACGCATCCCGGGATGGGCGATTCCTCGTCCGTATGTCCCGGTCCGGGCCCGTGGAGCCTCCACGGGCTTTTGGTTGTGAAAAAAGGTTCTGGAACCACGGAACCGCAACGAAAAGGAAAGACGATTTGGCACGTATCGCTGGCGTGAACCTGCCCACGGGCAAGCGCGCACCCATCGCCCTCACCTATATCACCGGGATCGGCCCCAGCTCCGCGAAAGCGATCTGCGAAGCGGTTGGTATCGACGAGACCCGCCGTCTCAACGAGCTCTCTGATGGTGAGATCCTTGCGATCCGCGAGCATATCGACGCGAACTACACCGTCGAAGGTGACTTGCGTCGCGAAACCCAGATGAACATCAAGCGTCTGATGGACCTGGGCTGCTACCGCGGTCTGCGTCATCGCCGTAATCTGCCTGTGCGCGGTCAGCGCACCCACACCAACGCTCGCACCCGCAAAGGCCCCGCAAAGGCCATTGCCGGCAAGAAGAAGTAAGGGGAGGGCGCAGATATGGCACGTGACAAGCAGCGCACCAAGCGCAAGGAACGCAAGAACATCGCCGCAGGCGTGGCGCATGTGAACAGCTCGTTCAACAACACCAAGATCCTCATCTCCGATGTGCAGGGCAACGCGATTTCGTGGTCCTCGGCAGGGACGATGGGCTTCAAGGGCTCGCGTAAGTCCACCCCCTACGCTGCCCAGATGGCCGCCGAAGACGCGGGCAAGAAAGCACAGGAACATGGCGTGAAAACGCTTGAGGTTCAGGTGCAGGGTCCCGGCTCTGGTCGTGAGAGCGCGCTGCGTGCTCTGGCCGCGGTCGGCTTCAACATCACGGCGATCCGTGACGTGACCCCGATTGCCCATAACGGCTGCCGCCCGCCGAAGCGCCGCCGCGTCTAAGGCACAGACTATCTACCCGAGGGCCGCGGCATGTCCCGTGGCCCTTGGTGTCAATTTTACCTCGGGCGTCTCTGGCAACGGATCACCGCTGGAGACAGGCATGGAGGCGACACCTATGATCCATAAGAACTGGCAAGAACTGATCAAACCGACCCAGCTTGAGGTCAAGCCGGGCAATGAGCCGGCGCGGCAGGCCACGGTTGTGGCAGAGCCGCTCGAGCGCGGGTTTGGCCTGACGCTGGGCAACGCCCTGCGCCGGGTGCTGATGTCGTCGCTGCAAGGCGCGGCCATCACCAGCGTGCAGATCGACAACGTCCTGCACGAGTTTTCCAGCGTTGCGGGCGTGCGCGAGGATGTCACGGATATCGTGCTGAACCTCAAGCAGGTGTCCATGCGTATGGAAGTCGAAGGTCCCAAGCGCGTTTCGATCTCGGCCAAAGGGCCGCGGGTTGTGACCGCAGGCGACATTTCCGAGAGCGCGGGCATCGAGGTTCTGAACCGCGAGCACGTGATCTGTCACCTGGATGACGGGGCGGATCTGTTCATGGAACTGATCGTCAACACCGGCAAGGGCTATGTCTCAGCAGACAAGAACCGCCCCGAGGACGCGCCCATCGGTCTCATCCCGATCGACGCGATCTATTCGCCGGTCAAGAAGGTCTCCTATGACGTGCAGCCGACCCGCGAGGGCCAGGTGCTCGATTATGACAAGCTGACCCTCAAGCTGGAAACAGACGGCTCCGTCAGCCCAGATGATGCCGTGGCCTACGCCGCGCGGATCCTGCAGGACCAGCTGTCGGTCTTTGTGAACTTCGACGAGCCCGAAGCGGCGCGCAGCCAGACCGAAGAAGACGATCTGGAATTCAACCCGCTCCTGCTCAAGAAGGTCGACGAGCTCGAGCTGTCGGTGCGCTCTGCGAACTGCCTGAAGAACGACAACATCGTCTATATCGGGGATCTCATCCAGAAAACCGAAGCCGAGATGCTGCGCACGCCGAATTTCGGCCGCAAGTCGCTCAACGAAATCAAGGAAGTGCTCTCGGGCATGGGCCTGCATCTGGGGATGGATATCCTCGACTGGCCGCCTGAGAACATCGAGGATCTGGCGAAGAAATTCGAAGATCAGTTCTGATTGGATCGGCGGGGAGACCCGCCGGCCCACCCCCGGGCATCCCGCCCCAAGGAGAGCGGCTGACACGCATCGGCTGCCGGACAAAGCAAAACAAAGCTACGGAGTAAGAAAATGCGTCACGCGAGAGGCTATCGCCGCCTGAACCGCACCCATGAGCACCGCAAGGCCCTGTTCTCGAACATGGCCGGGTCGCTCATCGAACACGAACAGATCAAGACGACTTTGCCGAAAGCAAAAGAACTGCGCCCGATCGTTGAAAAACTGATCACCCTGGCGAAGCGCGGTGACCTCCATGCGCGCCGTCAGGCGGCGGCTCAGCTCAAGCAGGATGCCTATGTGGCAAAACTGTTTGATGTGCTGGGCCCGCGTTATGCCGAGCGGCAGGGCGGGTATATCCGCATCATGAAAGCCGGCTTCCGCTATGGTGATATGGCACCTATGGCAATCATCGAGTTTGTCGACCGCGATGTGGATGCAAAGGGCGCTGCCGATAAGGCCCGCGTCGAGGCGGAAGAAGACGCCCTCTAATTCAGCCCAAATGGCTTGAAGACGTAAAAAACCCCGCCAGAGGCGGGGTTTTTTGTGACGTGTGGTCAGATCCGTTAATTCGGCTCGGAAACCTTGGCTTTTCGCTGCGAACGTTCGGCTTCAATACGCTCCGAAATGTCATCGATGAGGGCCTCGAGACATGTGTCATCCACAGGCGAACCGCCCATAAATTCAAGCAAATCTTCCCGGGCGGCGTCGGGCAATGCCATGACGCGCGCAAACAGGCCCGGACTTATTTTTGCGGGCATTCGATACCTCGTTACAACCTTCGGTAGAATAGTTTTGAAGCTTGACGTGGATTCTCGCAACTTGTCTAAAAAGACATGTCCACGAAACTCGGCATCGATCTGGAATTACATCAACTGGGGCTTCTTTCCCCAGCGGGCTACTATATTGGCCTGCATATCCGGTTCGCGGCCCCCCTCATGGACTACCAGACCTATCCACAGGAATGGAAAGACCGCTACACCGAGCAGGCCTATGCCCTGCGCGACCCCCTACTCGCATGGGGCTTCGGGATGACCGGGGCCACGCGGTGGAGCGAGATCGGAATACCCGATCCGTTTGGCATCCTCGAAGATGCCGCTCGGTTCGGTCTCAACTACGGTGTCGCCGTCTCTTGCGGCGAGATCAAATCGCGGACCATTGCCGGAGCTGCCCGGCCGGACCGCGAATTTACGGATGACGAAATCTCGGCCATCCAAGCGATTGTTCTGCGGCTTCACGACACCACGACGCCGCCGGACAGCCTGACCAAGGCACAGATCGAAGCGCTCGGCCATATTGCGGCCGGCGACCGTCACACCGCAGCTGCTGCCAAGCTGGGTATTTCTGAAAGTGCGTTGAAAGCTCGCCTGACCGCGGCGAGACAGAAGCTGATGGCACGTACCACAGCCGAAGCCATTCAGCGGGCAAAGGATTACCGGTTGCTCTGACGGGCGTCGTTTCGGTCGACTGACTATCGACCCACCACAAACTGGAGACTGACCCATGCAAACCACCACTCTTTCGTTCGAAAATCTGCACAACCATGGCGAGTTATTTGCGAATCTTTTTCGCGCTAGACGACAGTCGTTCATCGTTCAAAACAAATGGGACCTGCCGGAGGCCATGGGCATGGAGTATGATCAATACGACACGCCAGCCAGCCGCTGGGTGGCCGTGCACGAGTTCGGCGAGGTCTATGCCGGCATCCGTTTGACGCCCACCACGGCGCGCTGCGGGATCTATACCTACATGATCCGGGATGCCCAGATGGGCCTCTTGGATTCGATCCCACAGGACCTGCTCTATGGGCCGGCACCGGTCGATGAGCGCGTCTGGGAATCCAGCCGCGTTTTTGTCTCGCACAACACGCCGCAAAAGATCCGCCGCCGGGTGCACGCCTATCTGATCGGCGAAATGACCAAGGCCGCGCGGGATAACGGGGCCTCCAAGGTGATCGGTCTCGTGCCAGCGGTCTGGACTCGTTTTGCGGATCGGCTGGGCCTCGAAATCGAACCCGCGGGCCGCATCATGGAGATCGACGGCGTCGACAACCAATGCGTCTCAATCGACCTGACCCGCAAGCTGCACTAATCCGCGCGATGCTTGTGTAAGACCCCCGGAGGGCGCATATGCTGGGAACATGCTGCCATGTGTCTGCTCCCCGCGCCCTCCGACCTTCCGAATGCCCTGCGCCCTGTTGCGTAGGGTCCTAAGGGAGCGCTGACATGGCTGATCTCTTTGATACCGATGATGCGGAGGAGACGGCGCCGCGCCCGCTCGCAGACCGGTTGCGCCCGGCGCAGCTATCCGAGGTCATCGGGCAGGACCATCTGCTCGGGCCTGACGCGCCTCTGGGCACGATGCTGGCTTCGGGCGCGCTTGGCTCGGTGATCTTCTGGGGCCCGCCCGGTGTCGGTAAGACCACCATCGCCCGGCTTCTGGCCCATGAAACCGAGTTGGAATTTGTGCAGATCAGCGCGATCTTCACCGGGGTGCCAGAGCTGCGAAAAGTCTTCGATACCGCGCGTTTGCGTCGCCGTTCGGGGCAGGGGACGCTGCTTTTCGTCGATGAGATCCACCGTTTCAACAAGGCTCAGCAGGACGGCTTTCTGCCCCATATGGAGGATGGCACAATCCTGTTGGTGGGGGCGACCACGGAAAATCCGTCCTTTGAGCTGAATGCGGCTGTGCTCAGCCGGTCGCAGGTGCTGGTCTTGCACCGGCTGGATCTTGCGGCGCTGGAGAAGCTCGCCGCCCGCGCCGAGAGCCTGCTGGGCGCGACCTTACCGTTGGATTCCGGGGGGCGCGCGGCGCTTCTGGAGATGGCCGACGGGGATGGGCGCGCGCTATTGAACCTGATCGAGCAGATTGCCCGCTGGACGCCTGAGGCAGCGCTGGATGCCAAGGCGCTGGGGCAGCGGCTCAGCCAGCGCGCAGCGCAATATGACAAGTCCGGGGACGGGCACTACAACCTCATTTCCGCCCTGCATAAGTCCGTGCGGGGCTCGGACCCGGAGGCTGCGCTCTATTGGCTGGCACGGATGCTGACGGCGGGGGAGGACCCGCGCTTTCTCATGCGGCGGATCACGCGGATGAGTGTCGAGGATATCGGCCTCGCGGATCCCCAGGCGCAGCGGCTCTGCCTCGACGCCTGGCAAACTTACGAGAGGCTGGGCAGTCCCGAGGGCGAGCTGGCGATTGCCCAGGCGGTACTCTATCTCGCGTTGGCTCCGAAATCGAATGCCTCCTATACCGCCTACATGGCCGCGATGAAGCTCGCCAAATCCAGTGGCTCCGCTCCGCCGCCCAAGCATATTCTCAACGCACCCACGGCCCTGATGAAGGCCGAGGGTTACGGCGCGGACTATGCCTATGACCATGATGCCGAGGACGGCTTCTCCGGCCAGAACTACTTTCCGGATGGGATGGAGCGGCCTGCGATCTTTACGCCGGTGGAGCGAGGCTTCGAGCGGGATCTGGCCAAGCGCATGGCCTATTTCAACAAGCTCCGCGCCAAGAGGCAGAGTTGACATCCGCAGCCACAGCGCGGACAGAACGCCCATGATACCAACGCTTGCACAGGTCGCCCTCGGAGGCGCGGTCGGGGCCAGTTGCCGCTGGCTGCTCGGGGTGTGGATCCTGCGGATGACAGGGCCGACCGCGATCCCCGTGGCCGTGATGACCGCCAATATCGTCGGCTCCTTCATCATGGGCGTTTTCGTGGTCTTGGCGGCCCACCGGGGCCTGACACACCTGTCGCCCCTTGTGATGACGGGCCTCCTCGGCGGGTTCACGACCTTCTCGGCCTTTTCGCTCGAGACAGTCACGTTGATCGAGCGCGGGCAAATGGGCCACGCGGCGTTCTATGTGACGGCTTCGGTGTGCCTCTCGGTGGGCGGGCTTTTTGCGGGGCTGAGTCTGGCCCGGGCGGTGCTGACATGAGTGGTGTGCAAACTCTGGTGGTGGAGCCCGATGAGGGCGATCAACGCCTTGATCGCTGGCTGCGGCGGCGTTTTCCCCATGTGGGGCAGGGCCGGATCGAAAAGATGTGCCGCAAGGGTGAGCTGCGCGTGGATGGCGGGCGGGTGAAGCCTGCGACCCGGGTCCAGACCGGCCAATCCGTGCGCATCCCGCCCCTGCCAGAGCCCGGGGAGATCACCGCCCGCCCCGCGCGGCCACGGATCTCGGATGCCGATGTGGAGATGCTGCAAAAAGCTGTTCTCTATCGCGATGACCACATCCTCGCGCTCAACAAACCCGCCGGTTTGCCTGTGCAGGGTGGCTCTGGGCAGGACCGGCATCTGGATGGCATGTCTGAGGCGCTGCGCTTCGGGTTCGAAGACCCGCCCCGGCTTGTCCACCGGCTCGACAAGGACACGTCCGGCGTGCTGCTCATGGCAAGAACCCGGCGCAGTGCTGCGGCCCTGACGGCGGCCTTCCGGGCGCGGGAGACTCGCAAGATCTATTGGGCCGCTGTGGCTGGTGTGCCCCATCCGCAGATGGGCACGATCCGCTACGCGCTGGTCAAGGCCCCGGGGCATGGGCGACACGGCGAGGGTGAGAAGATGCTTTGCATCGATCCGCGCCAGATGACTGCTCATCCGGACGCAAAGCGTGCGACGACTGATTACGCGGTCCTCTCGGCGCTGGGGCGGCGGGTCTCCTGGTGTGCGCTGGTGCCCGTCACCGGACGGACCCATCAGCTCAGGGCGCATATGGCCGAGCTTGGGCATCCGATCATCGGCGACGGCAAATATGGTGGTTCGGGCCAGGAGAACCTCGGCGATGGCTGGGGCGCGCAGCTGGGTGGTGAGATGTCCAAAAAGCTGCACCTCCATGCGCGGCACCTGGATCTGACCCATCCGGTCACCGGCGCGCGCCTGTCCCTGACCGCGCCGCTCTCGCCCCATATGACCCGCACATGGGAGGCTTTGGGCTGGGACCCCCGCGATGTGCCCGTCGATCCGTTCGAGGAGCTCGAATGAGCCTGCGACTGGTCGTGTTCGACGTGGACGGCACGCTGGTGGATAGCCAGGGCCAGATCCATCAGGCGATGGAGGATGCCTTTGCTGCCCTCGGCCTGACCGCGCCGGACCGGGCGGCGGTGCGGGGCATCATCGGTCTGTCCCTGCCGCAGGCCATAGCGGTGCTGGCGCCCGACGCCTCCGAGGACATGCAGGCGCGTCTCGTGACGGCCTATAAGGAGGCCTATTTCACCCGCCGCACTCAGGGCGGGGCGGAGGCAGCCTCCCCCCTCTATCCCGGGGCCCGTACGGCGCTGGAGGCGCTGGTGGCCGACGAGGATGTGCTGCTGGCTGTGGCCACGGGCAAGTCCCGGCGCGGGTTGGAGCATCTGCTCGACGCGCACGACCTGCGCAGCTTTTTCATCTCGACCCAAGTGGCGGATGATCATCCCTCGAAGCCGCATCCGTCGATGCTCTGGCAGGTTCTGTCCGAGACCGGCGTCGCGGCGGAGGCGGGCGTTATGCTGGGCGATACGAGTTTCGATATGGAAATGGGGCGCGCGGCGGGCCTGTCGTCCCTGGGCGTCAGCTGGGGCTACCACCCAGCGCAAGCCTTGCGCGACCATGGCGCGGTGGAGGTGCTGCCGGAATTCGGTGCGCTTTTGCCTGCGCTCAAC
This sequence comes from Pseudomonadota bacterium, assembly GCA_038746545.1. Lineage (GTDB taxonomy): Bacteria > Pseudomonadota > Alphaproteobacteria > Rhodobacterales > Rhodobacteraceae > Dinoroseobacter. The sequence goes on along the minus strand of JBCDKN010000011.1, from coordinate 88,863 downwards.
ACGATCTGGAGAATGTCATGAGCAGCTGGGCTCCGAAACGGTTCTGGACCGCCGCCGAGGTGGTCGCCTGCGGTGCGGGATATGAGGTGCAGCTCGATGGGCGCAGCGTGAAGACGCCGCTCAAAACCCGGCTCGTGGTGCCGACCGAAGCCTTCGCCAAGAAGATCGCTGTCGAATGGCAGGCGCAGGAGGATTTGATCGATCCCAAGTCGATGCCATTCACCCGCGCGGCTAACGCGGCCCTCGACAAGGTCACGCAGCAACGTGTCGAAGTCGCGGATATGCTGAGCGCTTATGGCGGGACGGATCTGCTGTGCTACCGGGCGACGGATCCCGAGGGCTTGCGCGCGCGGCAGGCCGAGGCCTGGGACCCTCTGCTGGATTGGGCCGCCGAGACCTTTGGCGCGCGGCTGCAGGTGACGGCGGGAATCGTGCCGGTGGACCAGAATGCCGAGGATCTCGCCAAGCTCTCCGCGGCGGTGCATGCCCATGATCCCTTTGCGCTGACAGGGCTTCATGACCTGATCGCGATCTCCGGGTCTCTGGTCCTGGGGCTGGCGGTGGCACAGGGCCGGATCGCCGCCGAGGAAGGGTTCGACCTGTCCCGAATCGATGAGAACTGGCAGATTGAGCAATGGGGCGAGGACGAGGAAGAGGCCGCGCTTGTTTCTCTGAAGCGAACAGACTACCTGCGCGCCAAAGAAATTTTCGACCTGTCGCAACGTCAACCTGACGCCTGATTGCAGATTATGCCGGGAACTCCCCGCAGAGGGGGACGCAAAGCACCGGGTGCGGCCGCTAAACCCGACCAAAAAGCCTCTTTTTTTTGGCCATTTGTCCATAGGATGCGGCTCTTTTGAGTGCAGCCGCGTATTTTCTGGGCATTTCCCCGCCGCAGAAACGCCCTAGCATAGGGCTCAGGGGAATGTTCCTGCCCACTCTTGACGTTATTTTGGGTACATGCCCAATTTATGGCGCTGGTGGGAGGGGTGCTCCCTCTCAAAACGTTAAGACCGGCCGAAACTGGCCGAACGCGCCGCCAATGCATGGCGCTCCATCAGGATGAGGAAAAAATGAAAAAAACCGTACTCTTTAGCGCTTTGGCTGTCGCGGGCTTCGCGGCGAACGGCGCCGCAGCGGATACGCTCGGAGAGGTCAAGGCACGCGGTGCCGTCAATTGCGGTATCAGCACAGGTCTCGTCGGCTTCGCGTCGCAGGATGCGAATGGCGACTGGCAAGGCTTTGACGTGGCTGTGTGCCGCGCTGTTGCTGCTGCTGTCTTTGGCGACCCGACTGCCGTTAACTTCAACCCGGTCACCAACCAGGTGCGCTTTGAGGTGCTTAACTCCGGTGAGATCGACATGTTGGCCCGGAACACCACATGGACCTTCTCCCGTGACGTCGACCTGAAGCTCGAGTTCAGCGGCATCAACTACTATGACGGTCAGGGCTTCATGGTGCCCAAGGAGCTGGGCGTGTCCTCGGCGACCGAACTCGACGGCGCGACCGTGTGCATCCAGAAAGGCACCACGACCGAGCTGAACCTCGCGGACTTCTTCCGTGCCAACAACATCGCCTTCGAGCCGGTGCCGATCTCGACCGCCTCCGAAGCGCAGCAGCAGTATCTCGCAGGGGCCTGTGACGTCTACACCACGGACGCGTCCGGTCTGGCCGCGACCCGCGCTGCCTTTGAGAACCCGGGCGACCACGTGGTTCTGCCCGAGATCATCTCCAAGGAGCCGCTCGGCCCGCTCGTGCGCCACGGCGACAATGAGTGGGGAGACATCGTGCGCTGGTCTCTCAACGCGTTGATCGCCGCCGAAGAACTCGGCGTGACCTCGGCCAACGTGGCTGAACTGGCTGCGGGCACAGACAACCCCGAGATCAACCGTCTGCTGGGCACCGAGGGCAACCTGGGCGAGCAGCTCGGCCTCTCCGCTGATTGGGCGAAGAATGTGATCATGGCCGGTGGCAACTATGGCGAGATCTTCGAGACGCATATCGGTGAGAACACACCGATCGGTCTGGCCCGCGGGCTGAACGCCCAGTGGACCGAAGGTGGCCTGCTCTACGCGCCGCCCTTCCGGTAAACACTCGTAAAGATCGGGCGCAGGTTTTCCTGCGCCCTTTTTCTTTTAGGCAATCATAACAGCAAGGCAGCGCACAAAATGATGCGCATAACAGAACCTTGCGACACTCCAGGGGCCTCAGATGACGACTTATAGCGATCCGCCACCTTCCAGCGGACCACCTGGCCAGTCTTTCCAACTGGGCATGCTGCTCAATGATACCCGGTACCGAGGGTATACGTTCCAGTTCATAGCGATGTGTGCGCTGATCCTCGGCATCGGCTGGCTGGTGAGCAACGCGATCCAGAACCTCGCGGACCTCGGTCAGGACATCAATTTCGACTTTCTCGGTCAGGCGGCCAGCTATGAGATTGACCAGAAGCTGATCGCTTATACCTCCACCGATACGCATATGCGCGCGGCCTTCGTAGGCTTGTTCAACACGCTCCTAGTGGCTTTCCTCGGCTGTATCACCGCCACCATCCTGGGCGTGGTGGTTGGCGTTCTGCGCCTGTCGCAGAACTGGCTCGTGGCGAAGGTGATGTCGTTCTATGTTGAGATCTTCCGGAATATCCCTGTTCTGATCTGGATCGTGATCGTCTCTGCGGTTATGAGCCAGGCGCTGCCGCAGCCGCGGGATTTCCGCGGCGAGAATGCCGAAGCCTCCATGATCCTATGGGACAGCGTCGCCTTCACCAACCGGGGTGTCTATGTCCCGGCACCGGTCTGGAATGACGGGTCGGGCATTGTGGTCGCGGTGTTCCTGCTGTCGATTGTCGGTGTCTTTGCGTTCCGGCGCTACGCGCGCAACCTGCTCTTTAACACGGGTCAGTTGCTGCCCACCGGGCGGATCTCGCTGGCGATCCTGTTTGTCCCGGCGCTTCTGATATTCTTCCTCATGGGGCGTCCCATCGGGTTGGATTACCCCGAACTTGGCGGGTTCAACTTCCGAGGCGGGATCAACATCAAGGGCACGCTGATCGCGCTGTGGTTCGGGCTGGCGCTCTATACGGGAGCCTTCATCGCTGAGAACGTCCGCGCGGGCATCCTGGCCGTCTCCAAGGGCCAGACAGAGGCCGCAGCGGCGCTGGGCATGCGCCCAGGTCGGATTATGAACCTGATCGTGCTCCCCCAGGCCCTGCGGGTCATCATTCCGCCGCTGATCTCGCAATATCTCAACCTGACCAAGAACTCGTCGCTTGCGGCGGCCATTGGTTACATGGACCTGACCGGGACCCTCGGGGGCGTGACCCTGAACCAGACCGGGCGATCCTTTGAGTGCGTGTTGTTGCTGATGCTGTTCTATCTGCTGATCTCTCTAAGCATTTCAGCCCTGATGAACGTCTACAACAATGCCGTGAAGCTGAAGGAGCGTTGAGATGAGCAAAGCAAACGCGAATTCAAGCATCGCCTTCGTCCGCAAGTCGCAGATCCAGCCGAGCCCGCCCCCCGCCACCGAAGTGGGTGTCGTGGGATGGCTGCGCAGCAATCTGTTCTACTCGATCCCGTCCTCGATCCTGACGGTGCTGACGGTCCTGTTCATCTACTGGTTATCCTCGATCATCCTGCCATGGCTCTTTAACGGCATCTGGGATGCGGATTCGATCCGGGATTGCCGCGAGCAGTTGCAGGGCAAGGTGGGCGGCTGCTTTGCGGTCATCACCGAGCGCTGGCCTCAGTTGATCTTTGGTAACTATCCGGCGGATGAATACTGGCGCGCGGTGCTGGCCTTTATCGGGCTCTTTATCGCGCTGGCTCCGGTGCTGTTCATCAAACTGCCCCGACAGCTTCTGTGGTTCACTGCACTGTTTCCCTTCATCGCCTACTGGCTGATCTGGGGCGGTTCGCTCTGGGTGTCGGTCTTTGCGCTGGTCGGGGTCGTCGTGGGGTACTTCGTGTTCCGCGGGATTGAGCAGGCCTCCTTCTTCGGTGGGATCGTCGCGTCGCTTGTTGCGACGGTGGCCTTCTGGATCCTCGTTGCGCCGCTGCTGAGTAGCGGCTTCGCGTCGGTTGTGGGGCTGGAGCTTACACCGGTCGAGAGCCGCTTTATCGGCGGGTTCATGATCAACTTCATCCTCGGAACCTCGGGCATCGTTCTGTCGCTGCCACTTGGAATCGCGCTCGCCCTCGGGCGGCAGTCGAACCTGCCGATCATCAAGGGCATCTGCGTGGTCTTCATCGAGTTCATCCGGGGGGTGCCGCTGATCACGCTCCTGTTCGTGGCCTCGGTCATGCTGGCGTATTTCCTGCCTCCGGGCACGAATTTCGACCTGGTGCTGCGGGTGATCATCATGATCACGCTCTTTGCCGCCGCCTATATCGCCGAGGCGATCCGGGGCGGTCTCGCGGCCCTGCCGCGTGGGCAGTATGAGGCGGGCGACAGTCTCGGCCTGGACTACTGGCAATCCATGCGTCTGATCATCCTGCCGCAAGCGCTGAAGATCTCGATCCCCTCCATCGTGAACATCGCGATTGGCCTCTTCAAGGATACAACCCTCGTCTCGATCATCTCGATGTTCGACATGCTGGGGATGATCCAGGGTCCGATCCTGTCCACCACGGAATGGTTCGGCGTCTATTGGGAACTGCTCGGCTTTGCTGCCGTTCTGTTCTTCATCTTTTGCTACGGCATCTCGCAATACTCGCAATGGTTGGAGCGTCAGCTTCAGACCGGACATCGTTAAGGAAAGGGCACCAAAATGGCTATGACTGACCAAGCCCCGACAATGACCGTCTCTTCGGAGGTGGCGATTGAAATCGACAAGATGAACAAGTGGTACGGGCAATTCCACGTGCTGCGCGACATCGACCTGACCGTGTACCGGGGCGAGCGGATCGTGATCTGCGGGCCTTCTGGCTCGGGCAAATCCACGCTGATCCGGTGCATCAATGCGCTGGAGGAGCATCAGGCAGGTTCGATCACCGTGGACGGCACCTTGCTGTCCTCGGATCTCAAGAATATCGACACCATCCGGTCCGAGGTGGGCATGTGCTTTCAGCACTTCAACCTCTTCCCGCATTTGACGATCCTCGAGAACTGCACGCTGGCCCCGATGTGGGTCCGCAAGACCCCCAAGAAGGAGGCCGAGGAAACGGCCATGCACTTCCTGGAAAAGGTCAAGATCCCGGATCAGGCCAACAAATACCCGGGCCAGCTCTCGGGGGGGCAGCAGCAGCGCGTGGCAATTGCCCGCTCGCTCTGCATGAAGCCGCGGATCATGCTCTTTGACGAGCCGACCTCGGCCCTCGACCCGGAGATGATCAAGGAGGTGCTCGACACCATGATCGAACTCGCCGAAGAGGGGATGACCATGCTCTGCGTGACCCACGAGATGGGCTTTGCCCGTCAGGTGGCGAACCGGGTGATCTTCATGGATGCGGGCCAGATCGTGGAACAGAACGAGCCGGAGGAGTTCTTCTCGAACCCGCAAAGCGACCGGACCAAGCTGTTCCTCAGCCAGATCCTCGGTCACTGATCGATCTGAAATTGCGGCGGGGCCCCGGGAATTCCCGGGGCTTTATCATGTCCGGGTGACGCCCAGATCCGCTGGGATGACAAAGGCACGGACAGCGCCCGTTCCAGGGGTGAGCTCGGCCCACTCCTCGATTTCGAAGTTGAGCACTGTCAGTGCTCCGGTAGGGTACTGGGCAAAGCGGTGATGCTCCGGCGCCGTCGCGGCCATCTGATCGGCGAACTCCGCGATCCCCGGATTGTGTGCGACCACGAGCACCCGCGCGCCCGAGGCCCCCTGCACCGCCTGCATAAGCATCGCAGGGCCCGCATGGTAGAGCATGGGAGACAAGGTGGCGTCGCCCGCCAGATCCAACCTGCGCCAGGTTTCTTGCGTGCGGGCAGCGTCCGAGCAGAATACCTCGTCTGGCACAAGATCTTCGGAAGCAATCCAGCGCCCCAGCGCTTCGGCGCCCCGGCGTCCGCGTCCATTCAGGGGGCGGCTGTGATCGTCGCGCCCGGGTTCGGCCCAGCTCGATTTGGCGTGGCGGAGAAGAAGCAGTGTTTTCATGGGCGCCTGTGAAAGCTGTTCATGTGAAAGGCCGATTGCGCCTCGGCGCGGCCATAGGTTTTGCTGTTCGGGCAGGCACGGCGTACCGCGCAGCCCCGTCCATGACAATCCAGACCGGCCGATGTGTCCAGAAAGGATTTGCAGAGCGGTACGTCATAGGCGGTGGGCGCCAGGGCCGAGACCGGGCAAGCGATGCGGCAGGGCTGGTGTGTGCAGCGCTCACAAGGGTTGGACGGGGGCGGGGGCAGGTCGATCCGTGCGCGCAGGGCCAGCGCCCCACGGTAGCTGATCATCAGCCCGGCGGCGTCATGCACCAGCAGCCCAACCGGCGAGACATGGGCGCGTCTGCTGTCTTGGGCCCAGCGGATGAACGGGCGCCAAGGCGGGCCGCCAAAGGGGAAGAGCGCCTTGGTCTTGTCCCCCAGATCACAAGCCCATTGCCCGATCACCCGGCGGGACCAGCGATCCAGCGGATCGTGCGCGCCATCGGTGAATTCTGCTGTGGCTTGCACATGCGCCCAGAAGCCGGGCTCGCCCGGACCGAGGAGCAGCATCGTCTGCGTGCCATCGGGCACATCCGGATCCTCCTCAGGATGCCAGGCACCAAAGATCGCAAGTTGCCGCGTGGTGGCGGCGGCCTCCAGCGCGGCATAAGTGGGCGTGTCAGCCACTTCGGATCATCGAGCCCGCACCATGTTCGGTGAAAAGCTCCAGCAGGCAGGCATTGGGCGCGCGCCCATCGAGGATCACCGCCGCGCGGACCCCGCCCTTGACCGCCGCTACGCAGGTTTCGGTTTTGGGGATCATGCCCCCGGCGATCACGCCGCTCTCGGTCATCTCGGCGATATGCTCGACGGTCAGCTCGGTCACAACCTTGCCATCGCCGTCCTTCACGCCTGCCACATCCGTCAGCAACAGCAGCCGGTCCGCTTTCAGCGCTGCTGCAATTGCACCTGCTGCTGTGTCGCCATTGATGTTGTACGTCTCGCCCTCGCGGCCCGTGCCAATGGGCGCGATAACCGGGATGATCTCGGAGCGCACAAGCTGCAACAGCGTGTCTGGGGTCACCTCTACCGGGTCGCCCACAAAGCCGAGCGCGGGGTCCGCCGGATCGCAGACGATCAGGTTGGCATCCTTGCCGCTCAAACCGATGGCGCGGCCGCCCTCGCCATTGATGGCCTGCACCAATCGCTTGTTCACGAGACCAGAGAGCACCATCTCGACCACTTCGACTGTGGCTGCATCGGTCACGCGCTTGCCTTTGACGAACTCAGATTTGATATCGAGCTTGGCCAGCATGTCGTTGATCATCGGGCCGCCACCATGGACGATCACCGGGTTCACCCCGACCTGCCGCATCAGAACGATGTCGCGGGCAAAGCTCGCCAGCGCCTCGGCGTCCCCCATGGCATGTCCGCCGAACTTCACCACGACGATGGCATCGTCATAGCGCCGCAGGAACGGCACAGCTTCGGAGAGGGTGCGCGCGGTGGCGATCCAGTCGCTTTTCATCGATCTCGTTTTCATCTTGGCTCTGTCTTGGTGGTGCTGCCTGTTACCTGTTTCACGCTCGGCTGCCAAGGCGTAGGGTTACCGGGAAAGGTCCAGGTCCATGAGTCGCCAACGCACACTTGTTCTCACCGGTGCCAGTCGCGGTATCGGGCATGCCACGGTCAAGGCGTTCTCCGCCGAGGGGTGGCGCGTGCTGACCTGCTCGCGACAGCCCTTTGACGCCCGCTGCCCGTGGCCAGGTGGGGAAGACAACCATATCCAGATTGATCTCGCAGATCCCAAGAACACGATTGATGCGATCGAAACGATCCGTGGAAAGCTCGACGGCAAGCTCGACGCGCTCGTGAACAATGCGGGGATCTCGCCCAAGGGTGAGGGCGGCGCGCGGCTGAACACGCTGGAGACCGATTTGCGGACCTGGGGGCAGGTGTTCCATGTCAATTTCTTTGCCTCTGTCGTGCTGGCGCGCGGCCTGCAATCGGAGCTGACGGCGGCTGGGGGCGCGGTGGTCAACGTGACGTCGATTGCCGGGACCAGAGTGCATCCTTTCGCGGGTGCTGCCTACGCGACCTCAAAGGCGGCGCTTGCTGCCCTGACCCGAGAAATGGCCCATGATTTCGGCCCACTTGGGGTCCGGGTGAACGCGATTGCACCGGGGGAGGTTGAGACCTCGATCCTGTCACCGGGGACGGAGAAGATCGTCGAGACGCTGCCTCTGCGCCGTTTGGGCCAGCCCTCGGAAGTGGCTGCGGCGATTTACTTCCTGTGCTCGGAGCCGGGCAGTTACATCTCGGGCACGGAGATTGAGGTCAATGGCGGACAACATGTCTAACGTCTTGGGGGCCAGCCCCCAAACCCCCGGGATATTTCGGGACTTAAGTCAGACCAGACCGGCGATTAGGGCGCGGAGCGTGGCGATGCCATCACCCTTCGCGGAACTGGTCAGCAACAGTTCCGGGAAGGCGGCGGGGTGTTTCGCGAGGGCTTTGCGGACCTGATCCAGGACACGGTCCTGTTCGCTCACCTTGATCTTGTCGGCCTTGGTCAGCACCACCTGGAAGGTGACCGCTGCCGTGTCGAGGAGCGACATGATCTCATGATCGACCGCCTTGACCCCATGGCGCGCGTCGATCAGCACAAAAGCGCGGCGCAGGGTTTGTCGCCCGGTCAGATAGGCCTTCAGCAGGGCCTGCCATTTCGCGACCACGGCGACGGGGGCCTCGGCGAAGCCGTAGCCGGGCACGTCCACGAGGTAGCGGTCGGTGCCAAGGCTGAAATAGTTGATCTCTTGGGTGCGTCCGGGAGTGTTTGAGGTTCGGGCCAAAGCCTTGCGCCCGGTCAGGGCGTTGATCAGGGAGGACTTGCCGACATTCGAACGCCCGGCGAAGCAGACTTCGAGTCGGTCCGCGGGTGGCAGCCCGTTCATTGCTACCACGCCCTTTAGAAAGGTGACGTCGCCCGCGAAGAGTTTGCGCCCGGCCTCCAGGCGCACGTCATCGGGCTCCGGTGTCAACGGAAAGGGGAGGGTGGTCACGCGATAACCTCGCAGGTCGCGCCGACACTGATCTCGCCCGGTGTCTTGACCACGGCGTAGATCGCAAAATCCTGATGGCCCCAGCCTTCGCGCAGGGCGCCAAGTGTGTCTGAGTCGCGCTGCCCGGTCTCCGGGTTGGCCATGGTCGCAGTGCAACGTTCAATCCGTTCGGTGACCTCAAGTTCGGCAGTGCCGATGCGCAGGGTGCGGCCAATCCACTCGAACTCCTGCCACGGGCCGAGGCCGTCGAGCCAGATGTTGCCGCGCCAGCGCAGGGGCGAGATCTCCTGCCCGAGCTTCTGGGCGACGGCGCGGTGGGACGCGTGGTTGCAGATGCTGATCGTCGGTTCAGGCGAATCCGTGTACCCCCGCGCATCATTGCGCAGGATGCCCGTAGGTTGCGCCCGGTTCGCGGGGCAGAGTGGGCTTACCCAGTCGAGGAATTGCGCGACGTCTTGATCCGGCTTGAAGGTCAAATCCGGACGGTCCGGATGGGTCAGGGTGACGGTCGCCAGATCCTCATGCAAGGTGGCGCGCAGCGCGGCAAGGGCAGGGGCCTTGGCCACGCGGGAGAAGTTCGCGCAAGCTGCCCAGCCTGGCCCGCTCAGCTTGGCGGCCTCGTGATGGACCGCCCAGAGCCGGTCCCCGGCCAGGGTCTTGCCGACTTCAAGCCCGGCTTGTGTCAGTGCCTCGACCCCGTGGGACTTGATCGGATGGCGCCAGATTTCGGCGATGGTGCCGGTCACTTGTCCTCCGTCGGCTTCTTTTTCTTGAAGCTCGCCGTGATGTTGCCGAAGACGTCCGGTTTATACCCGTGGCGCCGCATGATGAAGTATTGCTGGCTGAAGGTGATGACGTTGTTGGCGATCCAGTAGACGATCAGCCCGCTTGCAAAGGTGCCGAGCATGAACATGAACACCCAGGGCAGCCATGCAAAGATCATCGCCTGCGTCGGGTCCGTGGGCGCCGGGTTAAGTTTCTGCTGCAGCCACATGGAAATGCCGAGCAGCAGGGGCAGGATCCCAATGAAGACCAGCGCGAGGATCGAGCCGGGCTCAGGTGCCGCGTTTGGCAGGAGACCGAAGAGGTTCATGATCGAAGTGGGGTCGGGCGCCGAGAGATCCCGGAACGGGCCAAAGAAAGGCGCATGACGCAGCTCGATCGTGACGAAGATCACCTTGTAGAGCGAGAAGAAGATGGGGATCTGCAACAGGATGGGCAGACAGCCCGCAGCCGGGTTCACCTTCTCCTTTTTGTAGAGCTCCATCATCGCGGTCTGGAGCTTCTGACGGTCGTCGCCTGCCTTTTCCTTGAGCTTCTCCATCTGCGGCTGGAGCTCCTTCATCCGCGCCATGGAGACGTAGGATTTCCAGGCCAGCGGCAGGAGAAGCGCCTTGATCAGCAGGGTCAGGACAATAATTGCCACACCCATGTTGCCAATCAGCAGGTTCAGCTCGTGCAGCACGAAGAAGATCGGCTTGGTCAGGAAGTAGAACCAGCCCCAGTCGATGCTGTCGATGAAGCCGACAATGCCGAGATCCTTCTCATAGCCGCGAATGGCTTCCCACTCCTTGGCCCCGGCGAAGAGATGCGACTCGACGCTGATAGTCTGGCCTGCGGCGACGCTCTGAGTCGCGAGCCGTGTCTCTGTCTGATAAATATCCGCGCTGCCGACGTATTTCGCGACGGATGTGAAGGGCTGCCCGGGGGTCGGGATGAGCGTGGTCATCCAGTTCTTGTCGGTGAAACCGATCCAGCCGTTTTCTTCAATCTGCGTGACTTCGGCCCGCGCGCCCTCGCGCTCGACGAAGTCATAGTCGGGCATGTCGCTGTAATCGCTCTCGATCAGACCACCATCGGCCATGGCGACGACGCCTTCATGCAGAACGAAGAAGTTGACGGTCTCCGGCTCGCCATGGCGCGCGATGATGCCGTAGGGCTGCATCCGTTGGCTCGTCTCGGTCGGGTTCTCGACGCTTTGGGCGATCGAGAACATGAAATCCTCATCGATCGATATGGCTCTGCGGAAGATGAGACCTGTAGGGCTGTCCCAGCGCAGGGTCACCGGGCTGTCGACGGACAGGGTGTCCCCACTCTCAACAGACCAAAGGGTGTTTGCGCCTGGCACGTCATCAAAAGACAGCGCGCCTGCAGGCGCCCAGCCATAAAGGGCATAGTACGCTCCCGGCTGATCGACTGGCGACAGAAGGCGCACGATGGGCGAGTTGGGCTCCAGCGTCTCGTTGTAGTCTTTGAGGCTGAGGTCATCGATCCGCCCGCCGAGGAGCGAAATAGAGCCCTCGACCGCCGGGGTCTCGATGGGGAGGCGCGGAGCGTCGCTGCCCTCTTGGGTGGCGACCTGCGGGGCGGCTCCGGGTGCCGCCTCAGTTATGGCGGCTGGCGGTGTCGGAGCGACGTCACCAGCCGCCTGCTCGGAAATCTGCTGAGGCGCGTTCGGGTCAGAGACGGGTTCTTCCGGTGGAAAGACGAGGAACCAGACAAGGATCACCAGAAAGCTGAGAGCCGTGGCAAGAATGAGGTTCTTATTCTGATCGTCCATCTGGGACCCACACCTGTTGACTTTGGAATAGGTGGGTTCAACCGAGAAGGCAGAAGAAGGTCAAGTCATTTTCCCGAATGTGACCGCAGCCGTGGCATTGCCACGCAAGCGGTCTCGGTGCTGTGCGGGGCCTAGTGGCCTTGTTGACGTTCGATCCGCGGCGGCGGTGCGAGCTTGGCGTTATGTGCCTCGAGCCATGCAAACGTGTCCTCGAACGGCATGGGACGGGCGATGCCGTAGCCTTGCACATGGTGACACCCCAACTGTCCCAGCAGGGAATGCTCGCCGATGGTTTCCACACCTTCCGCGAGCGCATCCAGGCCAAGCTGCTGTGCCATGGTGAGGATCGCCGCGACCATGCGCTGCTGCTCGCCGTCCTTGTCCACATGGGTCACAAAGGAACGGTCGATCTTGATCCGGTTGATCCGGAACTGCTTAATCGAGCTGATCGAGGCATGACCGGTTCCAAAATCATCCAGGTCGATGCCGCAGCCAAGCTCCCCCAGAGCGCTGATATTGCGCAGAATAATGTCATCTTCGGTCTGTGAGATTACGGATTCGAGGATTTCTACTGACAGCCGGTCTGCGGTCAGGCCAAACCGGTCCAGTTCCCATTTCACCTTGTCGATCAGGTGCGGGTTGCGCAATTCCATACCGGCAAAGTTTACGCCGATATTCGGAATGGCAAAGCCGCCACGCTCCCAGGCCACGAGTGCCTTAAGCCCCTGATAGAGCATGACCTCGCTCAGCCGTTCGGTCCGCCCGGTGGCCTCGATCGCAGGCAGGAACTCTGCGGGCGATACGGTTCCGCGCGTCGGATGCTCCCACCGCGCGAGGGCTTCGAATCCGGTGACTTGTCCGGTCTCGGTCGAAACCTGTGGTTGGAACCAAGCGACAATCTCGCCATTCTCCAGGGCTTTGGCCAGATCTTCGGCGAGTTCATGGCTAGCCCGAATCTCGGTCTGCATTTCCGAGGAGAAGAGCCGCAAGGCCCCCGCACCGTGGGACCGCGCTTCGACCATCGCGCGCTCAGCGGCGACCAGCAGGCTGGCAGCCGTCGGCTCCGGCGATTTGCTGGCAAGGGCTATGCCGACGGATGCGCTGACATAGGCCGTGGTGCCGTGAACCACCACGGGCTCGCTCAGCGCGCGCTGAATTCGGTCGCCGATGGATAGGATCGAATCGAGAGTCATGCCCTGAGAGGGCGCGAGGTAGAGCGCATAGGCATCTGCATCGAGCCGAACCACCAGATCATCCTCGCGCACTGCGCTGCGCAAGCGCTGGGCGGTTTGGCGCAGGACTTCGTCACCCGCATCCCGTCCCCACCGTTCGTTGAACGAATGGAACTCATCAATGTCGATAACAAGGCAGGCCGCCGTTCGCGTGCTTGCCCCGGGCGTTGCGAAATACCGGTCCACCACATCCAGCAGCGCTGCCCGACTGGGAAGTCCCGTCAGCGCATCATGCCCGCCTTTGGGTGAGTTAACAACATCCATCGCGCGGAAGGCCAGAACGATGAACGGGATGAGCGTGCTCGCGCCCACGAGCCAGCGAATATCCCGCGTAGAATAGGAGATCGCCACAAAAAGAGGAATAAACCCAACAAGTAAGGCCGGATCGCGGAGGAGCTGCCGACCAGTGTTCTTCAAACTGTCCAATAGACGCGAAACCAAAACACATGCCTCATTCTGCGCGGACGGCCTTGTGCCGGTCGCTGCGAGTGAGGCTATGGGCCGTCCATGGCCAAGCCGTTAAGGCCCGGTTTCCATCTGTTTCGAATTTTCTGAAAACGCCTCGGGGTCGAGGGACAGATTGGCGAAATCGAATAGTTTCGGGTCCAGCATGTGAGACGGACGGACATTTGTCAGGGCCTTGAACATGACCTGCCGACGCCCGGGACTGTTCGCCTCCCAGCCGTCCAAAATGGCTTTGACCTGCTGCCGTTGCAGCCCGTCCTGACTGCCACAAAGATCACAGGGAATAATGGGATAGGCCATGGCACGGGCGAATTTCTCGCAATCGGCCTCCGCCACATGCGCGAGCGGGCGATAGACGAAAAGATCGCCCTCTTCGTTGCGTAGTTTCGGGGGCATGGTGGCCAGACGACCGCCATGAAAAAGATTCATGAAAAATGTCTCAAGAATGTCGTCTCGGTGGTGCCCCAGTACCACGGCAGAGCAGCCTTCCTCGCGCGCAATGCGATAAAGATTACCGCGTCGCAACCGGGAACACAGCGCGCAAAAGGTCCGACCCTCAGGCACTTTGTCCATCACGATGGAATAGGTGTCCTGATACTCGATCCGATGGGGCACGCCCATCCGCTCCAGGAAAGCGGGCAACACAGTCGCTGGAAACCCCGGCTGACCCTGATCGAGGTTGCAGGCAAGGATCTCCACCGGCAGCAGTCCACGCCATTGCAGCTCATAGAGTGCTGCTAGCAGAGTGTAGCTGTCCTTGCCGCCGGACAGGCAGACCAGCCAGCGCGGCTTGGAGCCGTCTCGCGCGGTCGGCGCAATCATTCCATACATGTCAATCGCTTCGCGCGTATTGCGAATGATCCGCTTGCGCAGCTTCTTGAACTCGGTGGTGCTGGGCGCGCCGTGAAACAGCGGATGGATCTCGGTTTCGTCGAGCATGTCTGGCATCCTTCAGGGGTCCCGCAGGGCATAGGCGAGCGCACCCCTTGGCGTCAATCGCTTGCCCGATCTCTGGTGCGGGTTAGCTCTGGACGAAAGGGGGATCACATGCGCGCATTTCTGATCGGGGCGGTTCTGCTCCTGACCGCCTGCACGGGAAAACCGGCGCTCGAAGATCCGGTTCTCAGCGATCGGCAGCTCAATCTTGAGGAGTTCTTTGCGGGTGATCTTGTGGCCTATGGCCAGTTTCAGGACGTGCTGGGGACTGTGCGCCGCCGCTTCGAGGTGGAGATCACAGGCACCTGGGACGGGGAAACCCTGCGTCTGGTCGAAGATTTCGTCTATGAAGATGCAAGCACTGAGCAGCGGATCTGGACCCTGACCAAAACCGGTCCGGACAGTTGGGAAGGCTCCGCGCCGGGGGTGATCGGGACGGCCAGCGGCATTGAGCAAGGCGATATGTTCAACTGGGTCTACACGATCGATCTCCCCCTGGGCGACGGAACGACGACGCGGTTCTCCTTCGACGACTGGATGTGGCTGCTCTCGGAGGACCGGTTGCTGAACCGCGCCTACATGACCCGGGCCGGGGTCTATGTGGGGGATGTGATCATCACCTTCGAAAGGCTCTAGCGCTTGGGCCGGGAGGTTTTGCGGCGCAGGAGCTGATCCTGGTCCGGGGTCTTGTCTGGAACATCATCCACGCCCATGCCGCCCCAGGGGTGGCAGCGCAGGATCCGACGCAGGGCGAGCCAGCCGCCCTTGATCCCGCCATGCTTGCGCAAGGCTTCCATTGCGTAGGCGGAGCAAGTGGGATCATAGCGGCAGTTGTGTCCGACCCAAGGCGAAAACACCGCGCGATAGGCCCGAACGGGCAGGGAAAAGACGAAGGCGAGGGGGCTCATCTGCGCGCGCCGCTGGATTGCGGGCGGGACCCTTTGGGCTTGCCGGGCGCGTGGATTCGGGCAAGCGCTGCTATGAGATCGGCGCGCAAGGCCGCGAAGTCACGGGTTGCAGTGACGTCTTTGCGCCCGATCAAGACATAATCCCAACCCGGCTTCCCATGGTGTGGCAGCTCAAGCCGCGCAATCTCGCGCAGGCGGCGCTTGGCGCGGTTGCGGGCGACCGCGTTGCCCACTTTCTTGGAACAGGTAAACCCGATACGCGTCTGCGCTGAGGACATATCCTCGGCGCGCCGCCGCGCCTGCAACAGAAAGGCGGGGGCTGCTTGCCGCCGGGCACGCGCGGCGGCCAGAAAATCCGCGCGCTTGGTCATAACAACAAGCGCCGCCGGCGAGATCGCGGGCGGCGGTGCGGGTGCCTTGGCGGCACCGGGCTCGGATGGCGAGCGCTCTGTCGTCATAGCCCGGAGGCCAGCGGTAGGGCTCAGGCGCTCAGCGACTTTCGGCCGCGAGCACGACGGGCATTCAGGATCTTGCGGCCGGCCTTGGTGGCCATGCGCGCGCGAAACCCGTGACGCCGCTTGCGAACCAGGTTCGACGGTTGGTACGTGCGCTTCATCGCTTTTCTCCTTCGGTTGACCCGCCGCCCGGATGGCGCACGTGTCAGAAAATCTACAGAGCCCGTCGTTTAGGCGCACGGGCCGTTTGAGTCAACGCGTTTGCGGCGTTTCCCCCGCCCCGTCAGGCTGTGTCACACAGCGCCTTGAGAGGGAGTGGCGGACCGAGGAGGATTCGAACCCCCGACCCCCTGATTCGTAGTCAGGTACTCTATCCAGCTGAGCTATCGGTCCGTGAGGGCGGTGACTAACGCCCGTCCCCGGTCATTGCAAGCGGGTTTTTCGTTATTCTGCAGCCGCGTCGAGAATGGCGGAGTTTCGCGGCAGACGCAGGGCAAATTCAGTGCCCTCCGCATCGGTCTGCACAAGCTCGAGCGCCCCGCCATGGCCGCGCACCAGTTCAGCCGCGATGACCAGACCGAGACCAGTGCCCCCCTTGCGCACACCGCCCTGAAAGGCCGTGAACAGGTTCTCCCGTGCCCGGGGCGGCAGGCCCGGCCCGGTGTCCCGGATGCAGATGATCCATTCGGCATCCTCCTCGCGTGCCGCCACGCAGATCTGACCGGGCACGCCCGTGGCCTCGATCGCCTGACGGGCATTGCGCACGAGGTTCGAGATCACGCGGTAGAGCTGCTCGCTATCGGCGCGGATCGCGAGGGCCGGGGGGACATCTGAGGTCAGGGATACGTTGTCCCCGGTGCAGGCCAAGGTCTCACTGTCGATCACATCATCGATGAGCGGGCCCAGATTGAACCGCGAGAGGGTCGGCGGCAGCTCTTCGGCCTTGCCAAAGGCCAGCGTTCCCTCGCAAAGATTGACCGCCCGGCTGATCGCATTCACCAGCTTGGGCGCGGCGCGCTGCACGGTGGGATCTTCGGAACGCTCCATCCGGTCCGCCAGCAGCTGTGCCACCGTGAGGATATTTCGCAGATCATGGCTGATCTTGGCCACCGCGCCACCCAACTGCGCCAGGCGATCCTTCTGCTTTAGGGCCGTGGTCAGCTGGGTCTGCAGGGAGTTCAGGGCAACCTCGGCGTCGCGGAGCTCGGTCACGCCCGCATCGGGCGCGATGATCCGACGCGCATCCTCGGGCGCCTCCGCATAGGCGGTCATGTGATTGACCACCCGGCGCATGGGTTTGACGAGGAAGCGGCGCACCGCGAGGAACAGGAGTGCAGCCGTGAAGATCGAGATCACAGCCGAGAGGATTAGGATCCGCACGCCGTAATCAATGAGCGCTGCCCGCAAGGGCCCGGTGGGCATGGTCACCTCAATGACCTCGCCCGCCCCGCGTACCGGGGTGCCAATCACGCGGATCACCTGCTCCTCTGTCATGGTGAGGTTCCACATGGCGTCCTTGATCAGCTCAAAGGCCGAAGGATCCCGCAGATCATAGGTGCCGTAGATCTCGCCCGGCATCGGGACCGAGAGAATCAGCTGTCGTACCTCATCCCGCCGCAACACGACGTTCAGAACCTCGGCATTCTCCAGCAATTCTGCCTCGAGCTCGGGCGCGACCATGTCATCAGGCGTGGCTAGCAGAGCGAGCGAAGCGATCTGTGCCCGCTCCAGCCGGTCCAGCAGGTAGTCCTCGCGAAACCGCGCGACCGAGGGCACAAAGATGAGCACCTCGGCCAGCATCACGAAGATGACGGTCAGGATCAGAAAGCGTCCAGATAGCGAATTCAAGTCAGTCGCTCCTCTCTCGATCCCGACATAAGCCTGTCAGAACTTCTGGACAATGCGCACGATGCGTTTGATCAGATCACTTTCGAACAGGCGCGGGCTGAAATAGGCCCCGGCGGCGCGCTTGTTGATCTCGCCCAGCGTCGGATAAGGCGCGATCATGTTCGCCACGGCCCCCATCTTGTGCTTGTTGGCGATGGCATAGGCCCAGAGCCCGATCAGCTCGCCCGCTTCGGCACCTACAATTGAGGCCCCCACGGGGCGGCCCTTGACGACCATGACCTTGATCAGACCGATGGTCTTGCCCGACGCAATCGCGCGGTCATTCTCGTCATACTCGAACCGGGCGACCTCCAGCGCGTCGCCGTGTTTCTCGCGGGCCTGCGCCTCGGTCAGGCCGACCTGCGCGATCTCCGGATCCGTATAGGTGGCCCAAGGCACGTGGTCGTCGCGGGTCTTGGCGGGCAGGCCCAGCACGATCTGCCGGATGAGCACGCCTGCATGGTAACCGGCCACATGGGTAAACTGCAGCGGCCCGGCCACGTCGCCCGCGCCATAGACGCGCTTGTTCGTGGTCCGCAGGGAGGCATCGACCGTCAGTCCGCGGCGGTCGTACTCGACCTTCGCGGCCTCGAGGTTCAGTTTGTCGAGGTTCGGTGTCCTGCCGACAGCCATCAAAAGATGCGTGCCGGTCACCGAGTTGCCATCGGCGGTCTCGACGGTGATAGCTCCGTCGCCGCCCGAGATCTTGGAGGCTTGTGCGCCTTCGAGGATCTCGATGCCTTCGCCGCGCAGACGCTCCAGCGCGATGGCGGCAAGCTCCGGGTCGTCCTTGCCAAGGGCCTTGGCCCCTTCGAGCACGGTGACCTTGCAGCCGAGCCTCACGTGGGCCTGGGCCATCTCCATGCCGATCGGGCCGCCACCGATGACGATCAGGTGGTCCGGCTTGTCGCGCAGATCGAAGATCGTCTCATTGGTGAAATAGGGCACGTCCTCGACACCAGGGATGGGCGGCACGAAGGGGCGCGAGCCCGTGGCGATGACAAAGCGCCGGGCCTTGATGACCGTGTCGCCCGCCTGCACCTCGGTTTCCGAGATGAACTTGGCATATTCGCGGATCACGGTGCAGCCGAGGCCCTCGAACCGCTCCTGGCTGTCCACAGGGGCGATGGTGTCGATCACGCTGCGCACATGGTCCTTGGCGGCGGCGTAGTCGATCTCGGGCTCGGCGGGGGCGACCCCGAAGCCGCCCTTGCGGACGATATGGGCCTGTTTTCCGGCGGCGATCAGCGCCTTGGAGGGGACACAGCCGAAGTTGAGGCAGTCGCCGCCCATCAGGTGGCCTTCGATCAGGACGACCTTTGCGCCCATCTGGACCGCGCCCGCTGCGACGGACAGCCCGCCAGAGCCTGCGCCGATCACGCAGATATCGGTTTCAATACGGTGGGTCATGGATCAGGCGCCTTTGGTCTTGCGGAATTGCTTGAGGATGATGGGGAGGAGGGCGAGCGCCGAGAGACCAAGGATGGGGCCGAGGATATGGGGCTCGAAGATGATGCCGAGATTCGGGGTCTCGCCGCGGGCAAAGACCTCGCCCAGACCTGCGCCGACCCAAGTGTAGACGGCGGTTCCGGGGATGATCCCGAAGAAGGTGGTGAAGACGAAGTTGCGCAGGCTGACCCCGACCAGGGCCGGCAGCAGGTTCGCGACAAAGAACGGGATGGCCGGGACAAGGCGCATCAGGAAGAGCACGCTGATCTCATTCTCGGCGAGACCTTCCTTGAGCTGTTTCACCTTGCCTTCGGACCCGTCCATCTTGGCGGCCAGCTTCTCGCCGAGGCCCCAGCGCGCGGCCAGAAAGATCAGCGTGGCACCGATTGTAGCGGAGGCCACGGTCAGGACCGTGCCCGTGGTCAGCCCGAACAGAAAGCCGCCCGCCAGTGTGGCGATGGTGGCCCCGGGCAGCGAGAAGGCGACGACAGCGATGTAGATCGCCATATAGGCTGCGATGGTCAGGATCAGATTGGCGTCGCGAAAGGCAATCAGCGCCTCGCGATTGTCGGCCAGCGCTTGAAAGCTCAGCGTGTCCTTGAGAGTGAAGGCCCCGATCGCGGCGATGGCTGCAATGCCGGCCAGGGGGACCCAGCGGGGCAGAGCGGATTTGCGGTTTTCTTCCATGGACGACATCCCGGGGTTCCTTTGGCTATGGGTCTGTTGTCCCATGATTTGCGCCCGAATGCGCGGCTCCGTTAGGGAGATCACGCCCGCTTGATCCGGGGTGATCGGGGCGGGGGCTTTCATTGCAAAAGCGCGGGAAACTGTAACAGGGGATCGTGCGATGACTGGCTTTGTTACAGGATGGACCCCGGTGCTGCGCTGCGGCTAGGGTGGGGCGGAGAGACAGAAGGAGCTGTGGAATGCTGCGGGCAATAGTGGTCGGGCTATGGGTGAGTTTGCTGGTTATCGTGCCGCCAGGGAGCGCGCAGGCGCAGTCCAACCTGCGCGAGGATGTGTTCGACATTCAGACAGCGCTCCATTTCTACGGGTTCATTCCGGGGCCTGTGGATGGGGTCGTGGGGCCTGCGACCGAGCGCGGGCTGACGGGTTTGGGCCGCTACCTCAAACTGGGGCCGGTCAGCACCTCGGCGCTGGAGGCGGAGCCGCTTCCGCCGGCGCTGCGTGCTCTCATGGACGCGTTCGAGGGGCGCAACGCGGTCTATGGCGACGAGCTTGACCCCAAGGAGCAGGGTCGTCTGCGCCGCGAGGGGGAGCGTTTCTGGATCCGCAAAGCGCTCCAGCCTGATCCCGAGACCTGGGGCGTGACGACACCGCGTGAGGCCGATACCTGCGGAGCATGGGACAATGAAGGCCTGATCGGACAGCCGATCGATCCGAATTCCACGCTGGTGCCCCGAGGTGCCGACAGTGTGCGGATCATCTATTTCGGTCCTGTGACCATGGATTTCCGCCCGGATCGACTGAACATTCAGATCGACCCGTGGAATGATGTAACCAATCTGTCCTGCGGCTAGGGAACTGCGCCTCCGACGAGGGCGTCCACGGGGCGTCCTAACGTCTAGTCCCAGGAATGGGCCGGGCGCGCGCGACAAAGGCGCGACGCTCAGAAATCCACCTCGACCCCAGGCAGGTTCAGCGCGGTGATGAGATCGCGCAACTCCTGACGGGCGGCCACATTAGACATGTTGAGCTGGGCGATGCCAATGTCGCGCAAATCCAGCAGGGTCAGCCCCCGCGGAAACAGCTCGCGAAAGATAACCCGCTCGGAGAAGCCCGGCGCCACGCGGCACCCGATCCGCTTGCTCAGATCCTGTAGAGCGTCGCCGATCTTCTTCTTGTTATGCATGTATTGCGTGCCGAGACGGTTGCGCAGCACAATCCAGTCGATCGGCGGCAGACCGGCACGGGCGCGTAGCTGCCGCGCGCTCCAGACCATCTCGGAATAGACAGACGGTCCCAGAACCTTGTTCGTGGTTGGATCGATCCGGGCCAGCATGTCGAAATCCACATAGGAATCGTTCAGCGGCGTGATCAGCGTATCGGCCAACGAATGCGCCACTTGGCTCAGGCGCGTATGGGAGCCCGGGCAGTCAATCACGACAAAATCGCACTCTTCTTCCAGAGAAGAGACGGCCGCGCTCAGCCGGTAGTCCCAGATGTTCTCGCCCTCGGGCAGGCTGGCCTGATCGATCTGCGGCAGCTCGATCAGCGTCGGCAGCGGCAGCACAACCTCCTCGCGGGCGCAGGTCGCGGCGCGGTTTTCCAGATAGCGGCCAAAGCTGCGTTGGCGCAAGTCCAGATCAACCCCGCCGACCCGGTGCCCCATGCGCGCGAGCGCGGTGGCCACATGCATGCAAGTGCTCGACTTGCCCGAGCCGCCCTTTTCGTTGCCGAAGACGATGATATGTGCCACTGCGCGACCCTTCTTCTCGACGTGCCTGTGCGCCGCCGGATAGCGCGCACAGTATTCAGCTACTTCCCGGTTTGGAATCCCAAAACGGCGACAATCCGCCAACTGCGGCGTCATTGGCCAAAGTCATGCCATGGCGCTCTTTGCTTTTTGGTTAACCATGGCGCGGATCGTTGAAATCGCGGCACCTGCAGGGGCGCAAGAATGGCAATAGGGGTCCACAGACTGCGATTCTGCGTAGCTTTCGAAGAGCGGAGCATCATCCGGGGGCCTGCCCGGTGGTTGCCCTATGCTCACCGACACTCTTACTGAGCGCCTCGGATCGGAAAGGCCTCACACCCGGTCTCACGCGTTCCTCCAGCATCACGCGAACAGAGGTCGAAACGAAAAAGGCGCGCCATGGGGCGCGCCTTGAAGCTTGTCGAAGGGGCAGGGTTTAGAAGCCGAGGCCTTCGTATTTCTTCTTGAACTTCGATACGCGGCCGCCGGTATCCAGCAGGCGCGAGGTGCCGCCGGTCCAGGCCGGGTGCACGGAGGGATCGATGTCCAGAGCCAGCTGGTCGCCCTCGTTGCCCCAGGTGGAGCGCATCTGCACCACGGTGCCGTCGGTCATCTTGACGTCGATGATGTGGTACTCGGGATGGGTGTCTTTTTTCATCTCTACGGCCCTCAGTTCGATTTCGGCTTGTAGTTGGTCTGCTCTGCGATACGCGCAGACTTCCCGCGACGGGCGCGCAGGTAGTAGAGCTTGGCGCGACGGACCTTGCCGCGACGCACCACGGTGATGCTGTCGATATTGGTCGAATGCAGGGGGAACACACGCTCCACACCTTCGCCGAAGCTGATCTTGCGGACGGTGAACGAGGCTGCAATGCCATCGCCGCCTTTGCGGGCGATGCAGACGCCTTCGTAGTTTTGGACGCGGCTACGGGTGCCTTCGGTCACCTTGTAACCGACGCGGACCGTGTCACCGGCCTTGAAATCCGGAATGTCCTTGCCGAGCGCTTCGATCTGCTCGGCTTCAAGCTGTGCAATCAGGTTCATTGGCCCTGACTCCTATATAAGCGCGGTTGTTCCGCGACGTGGGGCTGCCCCTAGAGCTCTTGGTCTCCGTCCGGGTCCATATCGTGGGCTTCACAATATGCCCGCCAGAGGTCAGGGCGGCGTTCTTTGGTCAGCCTTTCGGCCATGTCCCGGCGCCAGTCAGTGATCTTCGCGTGATGGCCCGAAAGGAGAATCCCGGGTATCTCGCGTCCCTTCCAGACAGCGGGTCGTGTGTATTGCGGGTGTTCCAGGAGGCCGTTGGAGAAGGACTCCTCCTCCGTGGACGCCTGATTCCCAAGCACGCGCGGTATAAGTCGGACTGTGGCGTCAATCAAGGCTTGTGCTGCAATCTCGCCGCCGGTGAGAACAAAGTCCCCGAGCGAGACCTCTTCTATACCGAATTCCTCGATCACGCGCTCGTCCACGCCCTCGAACCGACCGCAGAGCAGGGTGATCCCTTCGGCGTTGGCCCAGCTCTGGGCGCGC
The DNA here is from genome assembly GCA_038746545.1 of Pseudomonadota bacterium. Lineage (GTDB taxonomy): Bacteria > Pseudomonadota > Alphaproteobacteria > Rhodobacterales > Rhodobacteraceae > Dinoroseobacter. The sequence goes on along the minus strand of JBCDKN010000011.1, from coordinate 65,867 downwards.
GCTTGGGTGAAGGGCGCGCCACGGGGGCTGAGATAAACTACCGGCCATTTCTGCCGGTCCTCTGGCGTGCCAGACGCTGCGGAACCGAGTGCGCGGCCCAGCACATCCGGGCGCAGGACCATGCCCGCGCCGCCACCGGCGGGTGTATCATCCACATTCCGGTGCTTGCCGACGCCGAAACTGCGCAGGTCGAGGGTTGCCAGCGCCCAGAGGCCCTCGTCCAGCGCCTTTCCGGTCAGGCTCTCGCCGAGCACGCCGGGAAAGGCTTTGGGAAAGAGCGTGATCACCTTGGCCGTCCAGGCCCCGGGCTTGCGCTGGCGCGGGGCCATCAGGTCGGTCGGTTGCGCCGAGAGCGAAATGCTTTTGGTGCCATGGGAGCGGCTGGGCGGCGTGGTGGGTGGATTGGTCATGTTCGGGCGGTTTAATCAATGTTTAGCAACCTGCAAGGCATTTTGCGCGCAAGGGCCCGTATGGTGGGCGCCGCGAACCGGAGACAGGCATGACCCGAGACGACCGCATGATGGCATCGGCCCTGGGCAGTTGGCAGCAACTCGCGCCCTTTGCTGGGCTCGATCCCACGGCTTTCAGCGGGGAGGAGCTTTGGCGGCGCGAGGATTCGGGACGGGTCCGGATCGTGATGCGCATGACCGGGCCGGACGGGCGCAACCTTGTCTTCAAGCGGATTTTCGCGCCGGCAGATCCGGCACGCTGGGCCGAGGGGCTGGCGGGTCAGCGCCGCGCGGTGCGGGCGTTGCGTGGGGACAAGGTCCATGCACCAGCGGCCATTCTAGCCGAGGATGCCAGCAGTTTGTCGACCATTCAGGACTATGTGATCGGGCGGACCCTTCAGGATCACCTCTTGCTGAAGTACGACAAGGCGGATCAGCGGGGGGCGCTGCTTAGCCGGGCAGGTGCAGCCCTGCGAGCCTATTACGATGCGACGGCGGTGGGGGAGAAGCCGTTCAACCCGGCGCGGATGGTCGACTACATGGAACGGCTCGCCCGCAAGGCGCTGGCCGGGCAGCTGGCGATCGTGGATCCGGATCTCTTTGCGGTTCTGGTCGACAGCCTGCCCGAGGCCGCGTCGGCGGCGAAAGGGGGCGTGGTGACGCTCGCGGCCCAGCATGGGGATCTGCACGCCCGCAACATGATCCTGTCGGCAAACCGCGCCACGCTGATTGACTTCATGCATGATAAGGAGGCGCCAACAGTTTACGACCTCGCCCGGCTGATCGTGGATCTGGGCGCGCGCTTCGCCGGAGAACGGACTTTGGATTCGAGATCCGGGGTGCCGCCAGAGGATCTCGCGGCGCTCTCTGAGGGGTATGGCGCGGATCTGGCTGCGGATCCCTGTCTATTGTTTCTCTGTCGTTGCCGCGTTCTGCAGGATTGGGCGGCGTTGCCCTCGACGGGCGGCAAACGCAGTGCCTTCCAGCAGGAGCGTTTGGTGCAGCTGCAGAGGGCTGCGACCTGTCTTGCGGCAGGATAGCGTTTTCTGCGGCACGGTCCCAGTCAGGACCGCGCGGACGTGCGCTGTGATACGGGTACTGCAGAGCGGGTTGGACTAGAAGAGCCCCTCGGGCGGGTCGGCGACGATGCGCCCGGCCCGCAGGTCCACAGTCGGCACGATAGCCAGGGTAAAGGGGATCAGCACCGGACCTTTGGCTAGGGGACCCTTGACCTCCAGCAGGTCGCCCGCGCCATGGTTATGCACCGCCGTGACCTTGCCCAAATGGGTGCCGCCCGTGTCATGGACCGCCAGACCGATCAGGTCCGTATGATAGTATTCGTCGTCGGGCAGGTGGGGCAGCCGGTCGCGCGGGACGTACAGTCGTGTGCCGCGCAGGGCATCCGCTGCCTCCTTATTGCCCACGCCAGAGAGCCGTGCGGACAGGCCGTTCTTGATCTGCCCCGTGAGGCGCAGGGTCACTTCGCGGCCATCCTCGAAGCTGAGCGGTGTGTAGTCGGCGATATCCTCGGGCACGGCGCAGAAGCTCTTGAGGCGGACCTCACCGCGCACACCGAACGCTCCGGCAATCGCGCCGACGCAGGTCAGATCCTTGCGTTTCTTCATTGCGCCGGTACTCCGGTGCAGACGCCGCGCGCATCGGGAGCGCCGCCAGCGGCCACGCAGCGATCGGAAGCGAGGCGTTGTTCGAACTGCATGCCGATATAGATGCTCGCGCCGAACACCAGAAGGATCACGGTCTTGGTCACCCCGCCGCCTCAGGCAACCGCCCGCAGGCGGTCGGCGATACGAAAGAAATCTTCGGCCCCGATCTCCATCTGGCCGCGATGGAACGTTCGGCCCCAGTGGCGCGGTTGCGCCACGAAACGCAGAGCCGAGAGGAGCGGGCGAACGGAGACCTCGCCCACCGCGTCATAGTCGCAGCGCCGCACCCAGGTCAGGCCACTGTCGCGGGCAGCCCCCTGAGTCCAATAGGGCCCCCCGGCACAGATCTGCGTCCAGTTCTGGGTCCAGGGTGTGTCATCAACCACCTCGCCCACGGCGGTGAAGCATTCCAGCGCGGCACCGCCTGCGCTTTCATGGGGCGAGTAATAGAGAATGCCATCGCCAGGCTCGAGCTTGCGAACGGGCGAAACTTTGCCCCCGGAAAAGACGCAGACGCCATTTGCCACCGCCGCATGCACGCTGTCGCGCTCGGCCAATCCAATCCAATACCGTGCCATCTCAGCGGACCTCCAAATCCAAAGTGTTGGCGCGTGTTTCCCACCCCGCGCGTTCCAATTCCGGGCTGTCAGCTTCCTGCTCGGGCCAGCCGAGGCAGAAATAGCCGATCAGATCCCATGTTGTTGGGACGTCGAGGTCCCGCGCCAGCCGGTCCGCATCGAGGATTGAGACCCAGCCCAGTCCCAGCCCCTCGGCCCGGGCAGTGAGCCACATCATGGTAACCCCTGCCACCACGGAGTATTGGCGCATTTGCGGCATGCTGGCCGCGCCGAGACCCGCCCCTTTGGGCGGGTTCGTGTCGCAATAGACCGCAAGCTGCACGGGGGCTGCATCCATCCCCGAAAGCTTGAGCGCCGCATAGCGTGCTGCCCGGTCCCCGTCTTGACCCTCAAGCGCTGCGGCATTGGCCTTGGCAAAATTCGCCGCCGCCGCCGCGCGGGCCTCGGGACTGTTCACCCGCAGTACGCGCCACGGCTCGGACAGGCCCACTGAGGGGGCCAGTCGCAGCGCATCGAGGCAGCGCGCGAGCAGAGGCTCGGGCACCGGATCGGTGCGAAAGCGGCGCACATCGCGCCGCCAACGCATCAACTCGGTCAGTTCCGCCCGGAACTCGGGCGTGAAGCTGCGCGCGGTCACGGGCGAAGGGCCGTGCCGATTATTCGGCTGCGGCTTCTTCAGTTGCGGCTTCGGCAGCTTCTGCGGCCTTGGCGGCTTTCTCTTCGGCGCGTTCCTGAGCTTTCTTGCCCGGCACGGCTTTCTTGGGGTTCGAGCGCTCGGTCTTGGGCAGGGTGCCTGCGGCTTCGAGCATGCGGGCGATCCGGTCGGTCGGCTTGGCGCCTTCGCCCAGCCAGTACTGCACGCGCTCCATGTCCATCTTCACGCGCTCTTCGCTATCCTTGGGCAGGAGCGGGTTATAGGTGCCGAGCTTCTCAATGAAGCGGCCGTCGCGGGGCATGCGGCTGTCGGAGGCCACGATGCGGTAGAAGGGACGCTTTTTGGAACCGCCGCGGGCGAGCCGGATTTTCATTGCCATGGTGTTGTTCTCCTAGAGTTTCTTCTGTCTGAACCGGAGTTCAGGATTGGTGTTGTTTGTGGTGTTGGATGACTTCCTGAATGATGAAATTCAGGAACTTCTTGGCGAAGTCGGGGTCGAGATCGGCCATTTTGGCCAGCTCTGACAGGCGTGCGATCTGTTTCTCCTCGCGGGCAGGATCCGAGGGCGGCAGGTCATGCTCGGCCTTCAGCTTGCCCACGGCCTGGGTATGAGCAAAGCGCTCGGCCAGGGTGAAGACGAGGATGGCATCGAGGCGATCGATGCTGTCGCGGTGCTCGGCGAGCACGGCTGCGGCGCGGGTCACGGCGTCAGTCAAGCGCGTATCCTTTCGGTTTGAAGAGCGGATCGGCGTAGTGGCCGATCTCCATCTCGATGCCATGGGCGAGCTGGCTGTCGCGCAGGGCGTCCGGGCTGGGGTGGCGGTAAACCACGTCGTCCCCGGCCACGGTGGCGGCCGTTTTGTCCTTGACCGCGCCGAGGCGCTCGGCCAGCCGGATGCTGTCGAGATCCATGGGGTCGAGATAGCTGACCGCGCCGTCCCAGCCTTGCGCATAGAAGTAGGTACGGCAGGCATGGGTGGCCTCTAGCGCAAAGCCCTTTCCGGATTTCTCGGGCCAGATGATCCAGGCGATTTCGCGCTCAGGCCATTTCGCGGGCTGCCAGCCGCCGGCCATGCCATAGGTCTCGTCGGTAGCTTTGTCGTGGATCATCCACATGCCGAAGCCGCGGATTTCCCAGTGGCCGATCTCGGCAGCGTAGAGCATCCAGGTCTCGTAGGGGTTCAGCGGACCGCCCATGAAGCGCGAGCGGTAGGAGGCGAAGGTCGCCTTGAAATTCGGGTAGTCCTGCGGGTCCGGGCCACGCAGGGAGAGGCGCTGGGTTTCCAGCATGGGGATGTCGCGATGGCCCATTACGCTGCCCCCCCTGGTTCAGCGCCTTCGCCAACCCAATAGGTCCGGCTGTGGCGCCAGACGGTCAGGTTGGGTTTGGCGGGGGTGGCCTCAGGGTCGATCTCCGCCCCGAGACGCTCGGCCAGATTGGCGGAGGCCGTGTTCTCGGGGTGGATGTAGCTGACGGCGCTGTCCCAGCCGAGATGCCCGAAGGCGTGGATCAGGCAGGCGCGGGCGGCTTCATCGGCATAACCCTTGCCCTCATGACCGTCCCAGAGAAGCCAGCCGATCTCGCGCTCGGGCCAGTCGGCGGGATGCCACGGGCCGATGAGGCCGATCGGTGTGTCCGGATCGGTTTGGGCCAGCACGGTGAACATGCCATAGCTGCGCATGGGCCAATGGGCCATTTCGACACAGAAGGCGTACCACGCTTCGGTCTCGCTCAGGGGGCCATGGGCAAAGCGGGAGCGGTCCGACAGGTAGAAATCGCGGTAGCCGTCGAAATCCTGAGCTGCGGGCGGGCGCAAGATCAGGCGATCCGTGGTCAGGAGGGTCATGCGGTCCCTCCTGCGTCAGCCGGGTGGCGGAAGATCAGGCAGGGATCATCCGGTTTGGGCTGTGCGGCGTCTGCGTCCGCCACTGCGCCCAAGCGTTCTGCCAGCGCGATGGAGCGGGTATTGCGCGCGTCGATATAGCTGACGATCTCGGTCCAGCCGAGACGGGAACGGGCATCTGCGCGGGCCGCCAGGGCGGCCTCTTGTGCGATGCCGCGGCCTTCGGCCACCGCGAACAGAACCCAGCCGAGTTCGGTCTCCGGACGGCCATCGGGAAAGTAGGGGCCGACAAGGCCTAACGCGGTGTCGTCACCGGTTTCGGTCACAGCCCAGAGCCCGTAGCCCCGCACCTGCCAATGGCCGAGCATGGCCACCGCATTGCTCCAAGCTTTGCTGTGGGGCACGTTTCCGCCCGCATATTGCGACCGTTCTGAGCGATAGAACTCGGTCAGTGCGGGCACATCCGCCGGACTGGGCGGGCGCAGGGTCAGACGCTCGGTCGTCAGGGTCATCATACGAGCACCTCCGCCCGAGCGGGATGGCGCCAGACCTGCATGGCGCCGTAGAGGGGGCTTTCATAGATCCCGTCCTGACGGCAGCCAAGCCGTTCGGCCAGTGCAAAGGAGCGGGTGTTGCCGTCGATGATCAGGCTGATCGGGCGATCCCAGCCCAGTGTTTCATAGGCCCAGCGGCGCGCTACGCTGACGGCTTCGAACGCGATGCCTCGGCCTTCGGCACCGCCGAAGACGGTCCAGGCGATCTCGGGCTCGGGCCATGTTTCCGGACAATAGGGGCCGCAGATGCCGAGTGCGGCATCGGTCTCGCGATCCGCGATGATCCAGCGCCCATAGCCGCGCAAGTGCCAATGCCCCACGGTGTTGCACATCCGGTCAAACGCATCCGAGGCCTTGAACGGGCCCCCCACGCCCGCCGAGCGCGGGCTCTCGAGGAACGCGCCATAGGCGGCAGCATCCTCGGGGCGTGGTGCGCGCAGGCTCAGGCGCTCGGTCGTGAGCGTCGGGATATGCAGGGTCACGCCGGTCATTGCAGACGGTCCGGCGCGGGGTGAACAAAGACGTCATAACCATCCAGCGGGCTGGGGCGCCCCTCGGTTCGTGTCGCCTCCAGCCGGGCCATGATCGCAACCGAGCCGCTGTTTTCGGGGGCCACATAGCTGACCAGTTGTACCGGGGTCGGGTGGCTCGCGTAGTACCAGCGCCGCAAGGCTACGGCGGCTTCGGTCGCATAGCCGTTCCCCTCATGGCCCTCGAGCAGCATGAAACCAAGCTCTTCCTGCGGCCAATGGGGCGGGTTCAGGATGTAAGTCTGGCCCACAGTCTTGCCTCTGGCGCGATCCTCGATCCAAAGCGTGCCATGGCCGAACAAGGTCCAATGGGCGAGATCGGAGGCGAACCAGCCCCAGGCATCCGCGGTGTCATAGGGTCCGCCGATATAGATACTGCGCGGGCTCGCCAGCAGCGCGCAATATCCCGGCCAGTCCGCCATCTCTGGCGCCCGGAGGGTCAGGCGATCGGTCTCGATCACCGGAATATGCGCGGTGGCGGTGTGCATTACTTCTTCTTGCCGAAGCCAGAGAGGCCTGGAGGCAGGGCACCGCCGCCCAGACCGGGCAGGCCGCCACCGGGCATCTTACCCATGGCCTTGGCCGCTTTTTCCAGATCGGCTGGATTCATGCCCGCAAGATCGCCGGGCATTCCGGCAGGCATGCCGCCCTTGCCGCCCAAGAGGCTGCCCAGGTTCTTCATCATGCCTTTCTTGCCCATTTTGCCCATCTTCTTCATGGCGTCGGCCATCTGACGGTGCATTTTGAGGAGCTTGTTGAGATCCGAGACCTCCATCCCCGCGCCCTTGGCGATCCGCTTCTTGCGGGAGGCCTGAAGGAGCTGGGGATTGGCGCGCTCGCGTTTGGTCATGGACTGGATCAGGGCGATCTGACGGCGGATGACCTTGTCGTCGAACCCGGCTTCGTCGAGCTTACCCTTCATCTTGTTCATGCCGGGCATCATGCCCATGAGCCCCTCGACGCCACCCATTTTCTCCATCTGTTCGAGCTGGCCCCGCAGGTCGTTCATGTTGAACTGGCCCTTCTGGAAGCGCTTCATCATGCGCTCGGCCTGCTCGGCCTCAATGGTTTCCTGTGCTTTCTCGACCAGGGCGACGATATCGCCCATGCCGAGAATGCGGCCGGCGACGCGGTCGGGCTCGAAGGTCTCCAGCGCGTCCATCTTTTCGCCGAGGCCGACAAAGCGGATCGGGCGACCGGTGACTGCGCGCATGGAGAGGGCCGCGCCACCGCGTCCGTCGCCATCCATCCGGGTCAGGACAACGCCCGAGATGCCGATCCGCTCGTCGAAGTTCTCGGCCGTGTTCACCGCGTCCTGGCCAGTCAGTCCATCGACCACCAGCAGGGTCTCGCGCGGGTTTGCGACATCGCGGACCGCTTCGACCTGAGCCATGAGCTCCTCGTCGATCGAAAGACGCCCGGCGGTGTCGAGCATATAGACGTCATAGCCGCCTAGGGAGGCCTGGGTCTTGGCGCGCTTGGCGATGGCGACCGGGTCCTCGCCCTTGACGATGGGCAGGGTGTCGACACCGATCTGCACGCCGAGAATGGCGAGCTGCTCCATGGCGGCGGGGCGGTTTACGTCGAGCGAGGCCATGAGCACGCGTTTGCCGTCGCGCTCGGTCATGCGCTTGGCAAGCTTGGCGGTGGTGGTGGTTTTACCCGAGCCCTGCAGCCCGACCATCAGGATCGGCGCGGGCGGGTTGTCGATCTTCAGGGCACCGGGATCCTCGTCACCCTTGAGGACATGGACCAGCTCGTCATGGACGATTTTGACCACCTGCTGACCCGGGGTGACCGATTTGGTCACTGCCTGACCGGTCGCCTTGGCCTGCACCGCCTTGACGAAGTCGCGGGCCACGGGAAGCGACACATCCGCCTCCAGCAGGGCGACACGAACCTCGCGCAGGGCGGTGGAGACGTCGGCCTCGCTGAGCGCACCCTGCTTGGTCAGGCGGTCAAAGACACCGGAAAGGCGATCGGACAGATTTTCGAACATCAGGTCTTCCTTTTGGTCCTCTCGGAGCGCGTCCGCCCCGCGGTGTCGTCGTCTGGTGCAGGATCTCCTGCGCCGTCCTGAAGCCCCAACCGGAAACGCACCCGTGGGCGCAACGCGCTGACGGGTGGCGATCCCTGCCCAATGGCATAGGGACCGGAGGGCACAGGCTCTCCGGGAGTTGCGGGGCGTATGGACGGTTGCGGGGGATCTGTCAAGCGGTGCATGGGGCGACGGAGCCCCTGCGATGCTTGTTAAATTGAGCGCCTTCGGCGCGTTTCTAGTCTGGCTGCGCCTTTGCCCCGGGTCCGGGGCGGGCGCAGGGGCCTCCGGCGGGGATATTTGGTGACTTAAGGGATAGCAAAAAGCCCCGCCGCAGGGAGGTGCGACGGGGCAGGTGGGAGAGGAACAAGTGGGCGGAGATCAGGCGGCGAGCGCCTCGATCGCGGCATCGGCCTTGGCGTGACTGGCATCCGCATCGACCATCAGGCGGTCGGCTGCAACAACTTCGACCTCATCGATGCCGATGAACCCCAGCACATGGGTGAGGTAATCCGTGGCGAAGTCGATCTGGCTGCCGACCTCTGTGCCGCCGGAGGCGATGGCGAGGATCGCGCGCTTGCCTTCCAGCAAGCCCTTGGGGCCCTCGGCCGTGTATTGGAAGGTCAGACCGGCCCGGGCGATCAGATCAATCCAGGCTTTCAGGCTGGCGGGTATGCCGAAGTTCCAGATTGGTAGCGAAATGACCACCACGTCCGCGTCCTGCAATTCAGCTACCAGCGTGCCGGATAGGGCAAGGATTTCGACCTGTTCGTCGCCGCGATCCGCTGCCGGGGTGAAATTCGCGCCGATCCAGTCCGCGTCGATGACGGGAAGGCCCGGGCTGACGTCGCGGGCCGTGGTTTCAGTCGGGGCCATGCGTGCCACGATCCGATCCGCGAGGGCGCGGGAGACCGAGGCGTCACTGCGAGGGGAGCTGTCAATGCGGAGTACATGGGTCATGGATCTGGTCCTGTGATGTCTGAGGCTGCGCGGCCTCGGGAATGTGCCGGTCCGATCCACGGAGGCTCGGGCCATGAGCGGGAAGTTGCGTGCGTCGTCTGGAGCAAGAATTAGTCGTTGCGTGAGCGAACACAATTCCACATATTGAACAGGAAATGTGAGTGAGCGCACATTTTATGCTCGACAATACTTTTTGTGATTGAGACGACATGCCGATTGAAAACTGGGATGAAATTCGCACCGCCTTTCAGGTGGCGCGCTTGGGAACGGTCAGCGGCGCGGCGGAGGTGCTGGGTGTGCACCACGCCACGGTGATCCGCCATATCGACAGCCTTGAAGGGCGGCTTGGGGTGAAGCTCTTTCAGCGCCACGCCCGGGGCTATACGGCCACGGATGCGGGCAATGACCTGCTGCAGGTCGCGCAGGTCACAGCGGATCAGTTCGATCAGCTTTCCGGACGGCTCCATGGCCATGGGGCCAAGGTGACAGGCGAGTTGATCATCACCTCGCTCGAGGTGTTTTCGCCCCTGATCGCGCCGGTGCTGGCGCAGTTTCAGGCGGATCATGAGGACCTGGCGGTCAAGTTCATCACCGACACCCGCGTTTTCCGTTTGGAATATGGCGAGGCCCATGTAGCGATCCGGGCCGGGCGCAAGCCCGATGATCCCGACAACATCGTGCAGCCGCTCTATACCCAGCGGATGACCTTCTACGGCACGCAGGAGTATCTCGACACCCATGGGCCGATTGTCATGGGCAGCGATTATGCTGGACACCGGATCGTCGGCAGCACGATTGAGGAACCGCGCGCGCCCTTCAACATCTGGATGAAGGAGAACATGCCCGCGGATCGCATCATCTATCGTGCCTCGGACATCCGTGCCGGCGGTGATGCGGTGGTGGCAGGGATCGGGGCGGGCTTCCTGCCCACTTGGTGGGCGGCGCAATGCCCTAACCTCGTGCCGCTCTGCGACCCAATCGATGACTGGTCGAGCCGGGTCTGGCTGATCACCCATGTGGATCTGCACCGCACGGCAAAGGTGCAGAGCTTCACCAATTTCCTCAAGGCAGCGGCCAAGGACTGGCCATGACCGCGCAAGCATGCCGGTGCGGCGGGATCAGCCCATGGCGCTGAGCCCGGTGGCGCGGGTGCGCGCCTCGTCGCGCCCGGCCCAGGGCCATCTGGCGATGCTCGCCTTCTCGGCGCTGGTCGCAGGCTCCTTCGCCCTGGGCGGACAAATCGCCAATGAGATCGCACCTGCGGCCTTGAACGCGGTACGCTTCGGGATTGCAGGCGGGGTCGTTGGCCTTGCGGCCTGGGCCAGCGGCGGACTGAGCCGGGATCTCCTGCGGGCGCCCTGGCGGTTTCTGGTGCTGGGCGGGCTCTTCGGGATCTACTTCGTGCTGATGTTTGAAGGGCTGAAGACCGCAGACCCGGTCTCGGCCGCCGCTGTCTTTACCCTGACACCGATCATGTCGGGCGTCTTTGGCTGGATCCTGATGCGGCAGGTCACGACACCGCGCATGGCTTTGGCACTGGCGGTGGGGGCGGCGGGCGCGCTCTGGGTGATTTTCGACGCGTCTTTCGCGGCGCTGCTGGCTTTCGATATCGGACGGGGAGAGGCGATCTTTTTCATCGGCTGCATCTCGCACGCGGCCTATGCCCCCATGGCGCGGCTCCTGAACCGGGGCGAGAGCGCGGCGGGCTTCACCTTTGGCATGCTGATCGCAGGTTGCGCGTTGCTCTTTGCCTATGGTTGGCGCGATGTGCGGGCGACCCAATGGTCCGAGCTGCGCCCGCTGGTCTGGATCGCCATGGGCTATCTCTCGGTCGGGGCCAGTGCCGCGACCTTTGTCCTGCTGCAGGCTGCGACCTTGCGGCTGCCGTCGGCGAAAGTCATGGCCTATACCTATCTGACGCCAAGCTGGGTGATCCTGTGGCAGATCGGGCTGGGCCAGCCGGTGCCGAACCCGATGATCCTGATCGGGGTGGCCCTGACCTGCGTGGCGCTGGTGCTGCTATTGAAAGAAGAAATGCCGCAAAGCTGAGTACCCGATGCAGATCTTTGACCCGGCGCAAGGACAGGGGTGGGCTATGCGGGCAGACTCGCGGCCGAAAGGAGGCCCGCGATGCCCGCTGCAACCAACAAAGCCGATCTCATTGCCATCTGTGCCAAGGAATATGCCAAGCTCTCGCGCCTGATCGCCCCGCTCTCAGAGGCGGAGGCCACCGCGCCAGGACCCGAAAGCGTGTCGATCAAGGATACGGTTGGGCATCGGGCCCATTGGATCGGGCTCTATCTCGGCTGGGTTGCCGAGGGGCGCGCTGGTGCCAAGGTTCAAACGCCCGCGCCGGGCTATAAATGGTCCGAGCTGAAGGCCTATAACGCGCAACTGCGCGAGGCTCAGGCCGGGCTAAGCTGGCCGACTGTGCAAGCGGACCTCGCAGAGGGTCATGAACGCCTCGTGGCGTTTCTCGGGGGGGAGAGTGATGAGAGCCTTTATACCCCCCATCTCATGCCCTGGATGAACGACTGGACGCTCGGACGCTGGGCCGAGGCCTCAGGTGCGAGCCACTACCGGTCTGCGGCCAAGGTCATTCGCAAGATCCTTCGGGATCAGAACGCTGGGGCAGCTCCGTCTCAAGAAAGCGCTCGAACGCGTCGAGATTGACCGCCTCGAACTGTCCGAAGCTCTGCATCCAGATCGACGCATCGCGCAGGGCGTCGGGCTCCAGCTTGCACCATTTCACTCGGCCGCGTTTTTCCTGACTGATCAAGCCCGCACGTGTCAGGATCGTCAGGTGTTTCGAGATCGCGGCCAGTGACATCTCGAAGGGCTCGGCCACATCCGTGACCGCCATGTCATCCTCCAGAAGCATGGTCAGGATGGCCCGGCGGGTGGGATCGGCAAGCGCCGCAAAGACAGTGTCGAGGCGAGGGGTCATGGCCGCAGGGCTATCACGGAGCCGCGCCCAAGGGTAGAGCGCCGTGGCGCGGCACCCTGTGGCACGGCTCAGGCCGCGCGGGCGTTCCGACATTGCAAATCGGTCACCCCGCGGTGGGCTTTGAGCAGCGCCAGTGGGGCGGAGAGCACCAGCTCCGTGCCAGCCCGCCCCGGTCATGGGGCGCGGCGCAATGGATCAGGGAACGCGCAATTAGGATGCTGCAAGTTAGGCATAGTCTTTGGGTCGCCGGAGCTCAGGCCCTCTGTGATGGGCGGGAGCGGCATGTTGAACAACATCCGGAAGGTGACAGAATGGTCCCAGATCGATCTCGACGGGGTTATGGTTGTACTCGGAGCTCTGTGAGTTCAACGCCCCGGACGCGGGGGGGCGATGAATACATGGTGTAAGGAAGAAACCCCAGCTGTTCCCCTGCGGAGCAACGGGCGGAAGCCGCAAATTTCCGGCGGAACTCGGTCGCGCTAGTCGCGGTTTCGCGCGTGACAGGTTGTGTCGGGAAAGTCGGGCAACCAGCGCTCCCGCCGGTCGGTCCAAAGCTCATAATCCGGGGCGAATTGGCTGGGATGGTCGAGCGCACCAAGATGCAGCTCCCGCTCACCGTCGCTTTCGGCGAAGACCGAGCTGCCGCAGGTTGGACAGAAATGCCGTCCTTTATGGGCGCGGGTCTCGCCCGTGACGGTCACCCGCGTTTCGGGATAGATCGCGGCGGCGTAAAACAGAGCGCCGTGATGCTTTCGACAGGCGAGGCAATGGCAGATGCCCACGCGCAAGGGCATGCCTATGGCTTCGAACTGAACCCGCCCGCAAAGGCAGCCGCCTGTTACCTTCTCCATGCGCGTTCTCCGTGCTGTGCCCATCCGGGCCTTGAATGGAGCCGAGGCTCTTGCACGCGACACAGGCCGTCAAGCCTCGGAGCAGGGGCGCAAAGAGGTTTGGCGGGGCTGTTGGTCGGGTGGGTGGAGAGGTGGCAGGTCCTCCGCATCGCTGCTCTTCGGCTCTGCTTTGAGCTCTTTCGCCATCTGATGCGGGCAGCTGAGGTAGGTGAAGGGATGCGGCGGTGACGGCCGGTGGACTTGGACCGTCGATACCTTTGCTGGGGCCAGTACCGCAGCCCGCCCGCCTTTTTCGTGAAGGTCCTTTCTTGCGGCGCGCAGATGCAAAAGGGCCTGGGCTTGACCCGTCGCGAGCCGGGAAGCCGTCCAGTTACAGGCGCGCGGTTGCCCGGCAGAGGGGCGTTCCAAGTTTGCGAATCCGTCAGTTCCTCGTGGATCGTCGGGCTATGCCCTGCGGCATGCTCCGAAGGATCCTGCGCTAAAATCAACCGATTGGTTGAATAAGCGAAAGAGGCATGATGGCGCTAACGGCGCACGGGCCAGCTTGTCGCAGTTTTGAAAATCGCATTATTTACATAGTGTTACGCGCCGCTCACGCCGCGCCGCGGCGCGTTGACTCTGCCCCACCCTCCGGCCTAGCTTGCCCGCAACAACGCGGAGACGTGTGGCATGATCGACGACCCTCACAAAGAGCGCCTCAAAGCGCTGGAGGACCGGATCGACGCCGCCAAGCAGGCGCAAGCCCCGGCTCCGAAGAAGGATGAGCACTACTCTCTTGCCCAGCATGCCTGGCGGATGGTGGTGGAACTAGTGGCTGGTCTCGGGATCGGCTTTGGCATCGGATACGGGCTGGATAGCCTGTTCGGCACAACGCCGTTCCTCCTGGTGCTTTTTACATTGCTGGGATTTGCGGCGGGGATCCAGACCATGATCCGGTCCTCGCGCGAGATCCAGGCGGAAAGACTGAAGGCGGAGGCATCCGCCGAGCGTGAAGGGGACTAGACTGTGGCAAGCGAAGACGGCGGCGGACTCTCATTCCATCCCATGGACCAGTTCATCGTGTCGCCCCTGTTCGGGGACGGCCCGGTGCATTTCTACACACCGACGAATGTGACCCTGTGGATGGCGATTGCCGTGGCGGCGCTGACGCTGCTTCTGGTGACCGGGACCCGCGGGCGTGCTGTGGTGCCGACCAAAGCGCAGTCCATCGCCGAGCTCGCCTATGGCTTTGTCTATAAGATGGTGGAGGATGTGACCGGCAAGGACGGTCTGAAATACTTCCCCTACATCTTCACGCTCTTCATGTTCATCATCCTGTCGAACTTCCTCGGCCTGATTCCGATGAGCTTTACCACCACCTCGCATATCGCAGTGACCGCGATCCTTGCCTTTGCCGTGTTTATCACCGTGACGGTGATCGGCTTTGTGAAGAACGGCGCAGGCTTTCTGAGCCTCTTCTGGGTCTCCTCTGCGCCCCTGCCGCTGCGCCCTGTGCTGGCGGTGATCGAGGTGATTTCCTACTTCGTGCGTCCGGTCAGCCACTCCATTCGTCTGGCAGGTAACATGATGGCCGGTCACGCCGTTCTGAAGGTGTTCGCCGGCTTCGCCCAGGTGACTGCCGTCGCCCCCATCGCGATCATCGGGGTCATGGCGATCTACGGGCTCGAGGTTCTCGTGTCGGCCATTCAGGCCTACGTCTTCACCATTCTGACTTGCGTGTACCTCAAGGACGCACTGCACCCGCATCACTAACGAAAACGGGCGCGGCGGGTCGCTGCGTCCCAACTCATCGAACTCATTCCATCGTAAGGAGACACATCATGGAAGGTGAACTCGCACATATCGGCGCAGGCCTGGCAGCAATCGGTTCCGGCGCAGCCGCAATCGGTGTGGGCCACGTGGCAGGCAACTTCCTGGCAGGCGCGCTGCGGAACCCCTCCGCTGCTGCTGGCCAGACCGCGACCCTCTTCATCGGCATCGCGTTCGCAGAAGCTCTGGGGATCTTCGCATTCCTCGTCGCTCTGCTGCTGATGTTTGCCGTCTAAGCTTTCCAACGCCATCCTTACGGTCGGGTCAGCCTGAAACGGGCTGATCCGATGTGAAAGAGGGCCAAGGAGGGACGCATGGCAACTGACGCACAAGGGGCCGTTGAATCCGCGCCGGGCATGCCCCAGCTGGATTTCGCGACCTTTCCCAACCAGATTTTCTGGCTGATCATCACGCTGGCAGCGATCTATCTGATCCTGACCAAAGTGGCCCTGCCGCGCATCGCGTCGGTTCTGGCCGAGCGCAGTGGGACGATCACCAACGATTTGGCCGCCGCCGAAGAGCTGAAGCTCGCGGCTGTGGAGGCTGAGAAAGCCTATAACCAGGCGCTGGCCGATGCCCGTGCCGAAGCACAAAAGATCGTTGCCGAAGCCAAGGCCGAGATCCAGGCGGATCTGGACGCGGCCACCGAGAAGGCCGATGCCGAAATCGCCGCGAAAGCTGCGGAGTCGGAGAAGGCGATTGCCGAGATCCGGGCCAATGCGATGGAGAGCGTGACCGAGGTCGCGACCGAGACCGCTGCCGCACTGGTCTCTGCGCTGCTGCCGAACGCCACGGATGTGGATGTCTCGTCGGCTGTTTCGCAGCGCGTGAAGGGGTAAGGACATGACCAAACTGATCCTTCCCGCGATGATCTCGCTGGTGGCGACACCGGCGCTGGCCGCCAAGGGGCCGTTCTTCTCGCTGGCCAACACGGATTTCATCGTGTTGATCTCGTTCCTGTGTTTCATCGGCGTGGTGCTGTACTTCAAGGTGCCGCAGATGCTGGGTGGCATGCTCGACAAGCGGGCCGAGGGCATCAAGGCCGAGTTGGACGAAGCCAAGGCGCTGCGCGAAGAGGCGCAGACCATCCTGGCCTCCTACGAGCGCAAGCAGCGCGAGGTGCAGGGGCAGGCAGATGCGATCGTGGCTACGGCCAAAGAAGACGCAGAAGCCGCAGCCGCTCAGGCCAAGATTGACCTGGAAACCTCGATTGCGCGTCGCTTGGCGGCCGCAGAAGAGCAGCTCGCCTCAGCGCAGGCTTCGGCTGTGAAAGAGGTCAAGGACAAGGCCGTGACCGTGGCAGTTGCCGCAGCAGCCGAGGTGATCGAAGCCAAGCTGGGCAAGTCCGAGCTGGAGGCGATGAACGCCGCTGCAATCCAGGAAGTGCAAGCTAAACTGCACTGAGCGACGATCTCAGAACGATTTCTAGGAACCCGGCCCAGTGCCGGGTTTCTTCGTTGAGGGGGTGCGGTACACATGTTGGCCGCGCGGACATGCTTTGGCCGGTCGTTTGGACATGGGGATGCCCCGTGCTGGCCAGTGGGTCCACGCATTCCACATGCGGAAGCGCCACTGTCCCTAGCGCTGCTGCTCGTGCTCGAAGCGTTGCCGGGCGATGGCTTCATTCTTTTCCATCTGCCGCCAATCGGCGAGGGAGCCTTCTACGAAATCCAGATGGGTCTGCACGGCTTCCCGTGCGGCCAGCGGGTCCCGCGCCTGCACGGCTGCGTTGATCGCTCTGTGTTGTTCCAGAAGTTGGTCTCGCGTCGCGCGTTGTTTGAACATGATCTTGCGATTATAAAACACGCCCTCGCGCAGCAGGTCGAACATGGACCGCATCATATGCAGCATGATCACGTTGTGGCTGGCCTCGATGATCGCCAGATGAAACTCCGCATCGAGCGCTGACTCTTCATCCGGGTTCCGCTTGGAATGGGCCGCTTCCATCTTGCGAAAGATCGTTTCGACCACCCGCAGATCTGTCTCGGACCCGAGCCGGGCGGCGCGATCTGCGGCCAACCCCTCAAGGTCGCGGCGGAACGCGAGGTAGTCGAAGACCGCCTCGTCATGCTGTGCAAAGAGCTGGATCAGTGCCTCTGAAAAGGCCGATCCCAGCACTTCAGCCACATAGACCCCGGCCCCGGCTCGGGTTTCCAATAGGCCCCGCTCCTGCAACTCGGCCAGCGCCTCGCGCAGGGAGGGGCGGGATACGCCCAGCTTCTCCGACAGCTCCCGCTCCGAGGGCAAACGCTCCCCTGGGCGCAGGATGCCGCGCAGGATCAGCTTCTCGATCTGGCGTACCACGGAATGCGAGAGCTTCTCGGACTGGATGCGTTGAAATGGCATAATGCGCCCCCTGATTGGTCAAAAGATATGACCACTGGAGGCGCGCTGCAACCCGTGCGGGCCAGTATCTTTACCGCAGGCTTACCGGGGCGTGATGACGATATCCACGCGGCGGTTCAGAGCGCGGCCGGCGGCATCGAGGTTCGAGGCCACGGGCTGGTCTTCACCGCGCCCTAAGGACACCACGCGCGAGGCGGGAACCCCGTTCTGCAAGAGGATTGTCGACACCGCGTTTGCGCGCCGCTGGGAAAGGTCCTGATTATAAGCCGCAGAGCCGGTGTTGTCGGTGTGGCCGATCACCTGCACGGTCGTCTCGGGGTATTCCAGAAGGTTACCTGCAAGCGCCGTCAGATCCGCCTGCAGGGTCGGCTGCACCACGGTGCTGTCCACGGCAAAGAGGATGTCCTGGGGCAGGGTCACGATCAGCTCGGAGCCGGTGTTGACGATCTTCACCGCGTCGTTGTTCAGATCCTCCTCAAGCGCCCGGGCCTGCCGATCCAGCGCGTCGCCAATAGCCGCGCCCACGCCAGCACCAAGCACCGCGCCCACAAGCGCTTTGTCGCGGCTTTCGCCCGCGCCGATGGCCGCGCCGATCAGACCGCCAATGGCGGCGCCGGTTGCGAGGTTACTGTTGTCCTCGCTCACGGTGCAGGCGGACAGGGTCAGGGCGCCGGTGGTGATCAGGATCAGGGGGGTGCGTAGGAGCATGTGTACTCGTCCTCAAGCGTTTGTTTCCCAGCATATCGGGCCAGTTGGGCGTGTTATTCAATAGCCAAGCCCTCAAACCTCCGAGATTTGGCGCGGATTTGCCGGACAAATCGCTCTGGGTGGCCTCAACTGGCTTCAGCGAGCTGGGCTGCCTCTTGTGCGAGCATGGCGCGCTTCACCGGAAGACCCCAATGGTATCCGCCCAGCCCGCCCGATTTGCGCAGTGCCCGATGGCAGGGAATGAGCCAGCTCACCGGGTTGCGCCCCACGGCGGTCCCCACGGCGCGCACGGCTTTGGGTGATCCAATGGCTTGGGCAATCTCGGAATAGGTCGTGACATGGCCCGAAGGGATGCGTAGGAGCGCCTCCCAAACCTTGATCTGGAACGGTGCCCCGATCAGATAGAGCGGTGCCTTGGCGAGATCGCCATCTTCGGCCCCGAAAGCGGCCAGCGCCCAGGGGCGCAGACCCATCGGGTCCTCGACAAACTGTGCTTTTGGCCAGCGCGCGACCATATCCTCCATTGCGGGTTCAGTCCCGGTCTCCGAGGCAAAAGCAATGCCGCAGATCCCCTTGTCGGTCCCCATGACCAGCGCCAGCCCGAACGGGCTGTCGAACCAGCCCCAGCGGATGGTCAGGCACGCGCCCTTGCGGGCAAACTCCCCGGGGCTCATGGCCTCCCAGGTCACAAAGAGATCATGGAGCCGCCCCGACCCCGAGAGCCCCAGCTCATCCGCAGCTTCCAGCGTGGTGAACCGCTCGGCCAACAAGGATTTGGCGTGATCCAGCGTCAGGTACTGCTGGTAGCGCTTGGGCGAAACTCCGACCCAGGCGGAAAACGTTCGCTGTAGATGGGCCGGGCTGAGCCCGATCCGGGTGGCCAGATCCTCCAGCGGCAGCGGCGCGCCCCCGGCCGCATCTATTTCGTCGATGGCGCGGCGGATCACGCCATAGTGGTAGCGGTCGTCGGATCGGGGGGTGGTCTTGGCGGGATCGGTCATCGAAAGCCTCCTGTTGGGCTCAAGCTAGCCCCCTCCACCGCGCCTCGCGACCCGAATTTTGCGCATTTGCGCCGCTTGCCCCGAGGCCGCGCATTGGGCATATGGGCGCGGATGGCCAAGCAACTCGATTATCACACGATCCGCGAGATCTTCACCCGCTTCCAGACCGCTGAGGCGGAGCCGAAGGGCGAGCTCAACCATGTGAACGCCTATACGCTGGTGGTGGCTGTGGCCCTGTCGGCACAGGCGACTGATGCCGGGGTGAATAAGGCGACTGAAGCGCTCTTCAAGATCGCGGATACGCCCGACAAGATGCTGGCGCTCGGCGAAGAGGGCGTGATCGCGCATATCAAGACAATCGGGCTTTATCGCAACAAGGCCAAGAACGTCATCAAGCTCAGCCGGATCCTCGTGGAGGACTATGGCGGCGAAGTGCCGAATTCCCGCGCGGCATTGGAAAGCCTGCCCGGTGTGGGCCGGAAAACCGCCAATGTGGTGCTGAACATGTGGTGGGGTCATCCGAGCCAGGCCGTGGACACCCATATTTTTCGCGTGGGCAACCGAACCGGCATCTGCCCCGGTAAGGACGTGGTCGCCGTGGAACGTGCCATCGAGGACCATATCCCCGTCGATTTCCAGCACCATGCCCATCACTGGCTGATCCTGCATGGCCGTTACATCTGCAAGGCGCGCAAACCGGCTTGCGGCGCGTGCCTGATCGAAGATTTGTGCAGGTTCGAGGAGAAGACCCAGTGACCCGGATCAACGTTGCCTCTGGATCGCCCATGGAACCGGTCATCGGATTCTCGCGCGCGGTGCGGATCGGAGATATCGCTGCCGTTGCTGGTACTGCGCCGATTGCCGTGGGCGGTGGGACCGCTTGCCCGGGCGATGTTTATGGCCAGACCAAGCGCTGCCTTGAGATCGGGCTGAGCGCGCTCGCCGAGGCCGGCCTGCGCCCCGATGATGTGCTACGCAGCCGGATCCTTCTGGTCGATGCCGAGACATGGCAGGAGGCCGCCCGCGCCCATGGCGAGGTTTTCGGCGCAATCCGTCCGGCCTGCACCTTCGTGGAGGTGAGCCGCTTCATTGAT
This sequence comes from Pseudomonadota bacterium, assembly GCA_038746545.1. Taxonomy (GTDB): domain Bacteria; phylum Pseudomonadota; class Alphaproteobacteria; order Rhodobacterales; family Rhodobacteraceae; genus Dinoroseobacter. The sequence continues at coordinate 45,839 of JBCDKN010000011.1, read as the reverse complement.
CCCGCCTGGCTGGTGGAAACCGAACTTGATGCTGTCGCAAAGGACCCCGCCCCATGACTCACCCGTTTCAGGTTGTCGGCATCGGCAATGCCATCGTCGATGTACTCGCCCAGACCGATGACAGTTTTCTCGACCATATGGGGATCGAGAAGGGGATCATGCAGCTGGTTGAGCGGTCACGGGCCGAAATGCTCTATGCTGCCATGTCCGACCGGGTGCAGGCCCCCGGTGGCTCGGTGGCCAACACGCTGGCGGGGCTTGGCGAGCTGGGCTTGCGCTGCGCTTTTGTCGGGCGCGTGAAAGATGACGCGTTGGGCCGTTTCTATGCGCAAGGGATGGAGGCCGAAGGTACGGCTTTCCCCAACCCGCCCCAAGCGGATGTGGAGGCACCCACCTCGCGGTCGATGATCTTTGTCACCCCGGATGGGGAGCGGTCGATGAACACCTATCTCGGCGCGGGCGCGGATCTCGGACCCGAGGACGTGGCCGAGGGGGTATTCGATCAGGTCGGGCTCCTGTTCCTTGAAGGATATCTCTTCGACAAGGTGCCCGGGAAAGCCGCCTTCGAGGCCGCCGCGCGCTATGCCCGCACGGGAGGCGGGCAGGCAGGGATCACCCTGTCGGACCCGTTTTGCGTTGATCGTCACCGCGCGGATTTCCAGCGGCTGGTAGCTGATGAGCTGACTTTTGTGATCGGCAATGAGCATGAGTACAAGGCGCTCTACGAGACCGAAGATCTGGACAGGGCGCTGGCCCAGGCGGCGTCGGTCTGTGAGCTGGTGGTATGTACCCGCTCCGGCGATCCGGTGGTGGCCATTCGCGGGGCCGAACGGGTCCAGGTGCCAGTTACGCGCGTTGTGCCCGTGGACGCGACTGGCGCGGGGGATCAGTTTGCGGCCGGGTTCCTTTATGGTCTGGCGACGGGTCAGACGCTGGAGACTTGCGGGCGCATGGGCGTGATCGCGGCCGCCGAAGTTATCAGTCATTTCGGTGCACGCCCCAAGACGGATGTGCGCGCGCGCTTTGTCTCCGAAGGCCTTCTCTAGGTCCGAGCAAAAAGGAGCGCCTGCGGCGCGCATGATGCTTTCCGCCCCGTTCCGGGGCGGGGGCCTCCGGCGGGGATATTTATAGACTTAAGATGATCAAGATCTGGGTTTCATTGTTCCCCAAATACTCAGATCCCTAACCGTGCCGCGCCGCCACGGTCTTGAGTTGCGAGAACCCGTAGAGCGCCTCGAACCCTTTTTCCCGCCCATGACCAGACTTTCCGACGCCCCCGAAGGGGAGTTCCACCCCGCCGCCCGCGCCGTAGGTGTTGAGAAAGACCTGGCCCGCGTGGAGGCGTTTTGCGAGCCGCATCTGGCGGCCGCCATCCCGGCTCCAGACCGCGGCGACGAGGCCGAACTCGGTACCATTGGCAATCGCCACGGCCTCGTTCTCGGTCTCGAACGGGAGGAGGATCTGAACAGGGCCGAAAATCTCCTGCTGGGCGAGCGGGTGGTCTGGACCCATACCGGATAGAAGATGTGGAACCACATATGCGCCCGCGTCCGGGGCGTCTGGGCTGAGCTGTCCAGTGGCGCGGATATGTTCCGGGTCCGCCAGTGCCAGCATTTCGCTCACCCGCGTCTTCTGACGTGCGGAAATCAGAGGGCCAACATGCGGGTCCTCGCGAGCCGGGCCCACGGTGAGCGTATCATAGGCTTCCGCCATTCGGCTCGCGACCTCATCAAAGATCGCAGCCTCGATCAGGATCCGGGAGGCGGCAGAGCATGTCTGTCCGGCATTTTGGATGCCGGCATTTACGAGAAAGGGCAGGGCGGCATCGAGATCTGCATCCGCGAAGACAAGTTGCGGGGACTTGCCACCCAGCTCCAGGGTCACAGGGGTGATCTGGGTTGCCGCGGCGGCCTGAACTGCGCTGCCCACGGGTACGGAGCCGGTGAAGCTCATATGGTCGACCCCGGGATGAGCGCTCAGCGCCGCGCCTGCCTCGGCTCCGAGGCCGGGCACCACATTCAGCGCGCCTGGCGGTAGGCCGGCCTCGTCGGCGAGCCGGGCAAAGGCCAGAGCTGTCAGGCAAGCCTCTTCCGCCGGTTTCAGCACGCAGGCATTGCCCATGGTCAACGCCGCGCCAACCGAGCGTCCGATGATTTGCATCGGATAATTCCAGGGCACGATATGGCCCGTGACGCCGTGGGGCTCGCGCAGGGTATAGACCGTATAGCCATCCATATAGGGGATAGTCTCCCCCATGATCTTGTCTGCAGCTCCTCCGTAGAATTCCAGATACCTCGCAAGGGCCAGCGCGTCCGCGCGGGCCTGGCTCAGAGGTTTACCCACATCGCGCGCCTCCATCTCGGCAAGGCGATCCGCTTCTCGCAGGACGAGTGCGCCGAGGCGGCTGAGCAACCGGCCCCTTTCCGTCGCGCTATGGCGCCCCCAGTCGCCCTCAAGCGCGTCTTGTGCGGCTGTGACCGCCCGGTCGATATCGACCGGGCCACCGCGCGCGATCTCGGCCAGATGGCTGCCATCAGATGGGTCAATCAGAGCCACCGTCTCGCCGCTGGCGCAAGGCCCCCAGACCCCGCCGATCAGGATCTCAAAGGGTGGAAAGCCGGGGTCGTAGGTCATGTCGGTGCTCCAGCAGCGGATTGGCGGTGGGCAGGGCTGTCGCCTGCGCGATATTGATCAAATTCTTGATGGCTGTCGCCGCATGAAACCCCTGGACGAGGAGCTCAGGCTCACGGGCGTGCGTACCGGCAGCGGCCGTGGTGGCGCGCGCCGGTTTACGGGCGAAACTCCGGGCTGCGAAAAAGGCTTTGGGCATCGTGCAGGTCTGGTGATACCGACCTCCCGGAGGGTTCTGAGACGGGAGCGAGACGAGGCCCGTTTGCCTGCGGAGGAGTGCATCGCCGCGCGGGGCAATCACCTTGTATACGGGGGCGGCAGTCTGCATGGATTAAGCCTAGGCCGCTGCGCGAGGCGCCACAAGCGGGCCTGGGCGTTGTGTTTGTCGCCTCGCGCCCCATTTCTAGTCATAGGAGCGCGAGGCAGCGGAAAAGGAGCATTCCATGGCGGTTCTGCGGGTAGGGCTGTTGGTTTTTATGGTGCTGGCAGTGGCGCATATCCTTGTCGCCATGCTACAGCGGTCACGCAAGTCAGCAGAGCTCGAAGAGCGCTGGCTGGCGGAGGGGCGTCCCGGCACATGGGAGGCCTTTGAGAAAGATGGCCTTGCGGCCCTGGAGCGGTCGCTCCGGCAGAGGTTAATCTGGGGTGTATACGCGTTTCCGGTGGCGGTGATCGGCCTGCTGGCGCTTTTGACGAATTGGGATTGAGATGTTTTGGACCTACCTGCGTTGGACGCTGAAACTGATCCTTCTGGTGCTGGTTGGCGGGCTGTTGCATTACGTGCTGCCCCAGCATGACGTGGTGCGGATGGTGGACGCCTATGAACGCCGCGTGGATTTTACGGACAACAACCGATTGTTCTGGGCACAACCCGATAGCGGTGCACCCATGGCTGATAGCCGGGATGTCCGATTCATTGATGCGGTACGGCCCAATGGACGCGAGATCGTCTATCGCAACGAGGATACCGGTTGGGGCTGGCCGTTCTATTTCAAGTTCGATTCCAGTGACGTGAATGCACGGGCCAAGGATCTGGTGTCCGAGGCAGATGCGCCGACCTGGGTGATCGTGCGGCATTACGGGTGGCGGTCGAACTTCTTTTCGATCTTCCCGAATGCGGTGGCTGTGAAGGTGACGGACTCGCCGGACCCCACGATCATTCCGTGGTTCAACATTGCCTTTTTCCTCGGGCTCGCACTGATCGCGCTACGGATCTGGCGCTGGTGGGCGAATTTCCATGAGGCGCGGATCGAGCCGATCGTGGATGACGTGGTGATCGCGATGCACCGGGCCGATGACCGTGCCGACGCGACCAAGGGGCGCATCAGCCGCTGGTGGGACAAGGTTCGCGGCAAGGCCTGACGGGCCTGGCCGTTCTTGACAAGGGTGTGGTCGGGGGCGCCAAGCGCGCTGAGGCGCGAGGCAGGCCGTTGCGGGCGCTTGCTTGAAACGGATGCAGCCGGGCGAGGCTGCGTGTTCGCGACGTGCGAGAGCGCTTTGCATCAGGCGCCGTAGGGCACCCAGATGGTTTTCGTCTCTGTTGCTTCGGCGAGGAAACTGCGCGCATCAGCCTTGGACCAATCGCGCGCTGCCCCATGGGTTACCCAAGTTCGCTTGAGGTTCCCGGCGGCCTCCGCCTCGATCTCCGCCTCGATCTCTGCGTGCGAGAAGCTCCAGACGGCATCGACTCCGAGATGGCTCGACAGCGGTTTTGCAAGCGCTTCCGGATCCCCCGTGACAATGTTCACAACTCCGGCGGGCACATCGGATGTATCGAGCACCTGATAGAGGTCCGTCGCCGCCAGCGGGAAGGGATAGGATGGAACCAGCACGAGCCGGTTGCCCATCGCCAGTGTCGCCCCAAGGATCGATACCGCCCCGAGAAGCGGCGCCTCCTCCGGCGCAAAGGCGCCGATCACTCCGACCGGCTCCGGCATAGCCAAGGCAACGCCGCGCAAGGGCACCGGTTTGACCGCCCCGTCATACTTGTCCGCCCAGGCGGCATAGGTAAAGAGCCGGTCCACCGAGGCCGCGACCTCCGCCTGCGCGGCAGGCTCCCGCATACCGGTCATCTCTTTGAGCCGTCCTGCGAATTCGCTGGCCCGCGCCGAAAGGTTCTCGGCCACGTAGTAGAGGATCTGCGCCCGCAAATGCCCGGTCGTCCGGGCCCAACCGGCTGCGCCGGTCGCGGCCTCGACCGCATTGCGGATATCCTTGCGATTGCCCTCTGGCGCATGACCGAGCAGCGCGCCCTTGGCTGACCAGATCGCCCGGGAATACCCGCTATCGGGCCGCGCCTGCTTGCCACCGATATACATCTTTGCCGTACGGTCGAGACCGTCGGTCTTGGGGGTCTTGGGCGCGGCTATCGGCGCGATCTGTTTTGGCGGTGTCCGCGCGCCTTTTGGCTGTGTGTAAGCACGCAGACCTTCCCAGCCCCCCTCGCGCCCAAAGCCGCTTTCGCGGACACCGCCAAAGCCAGCCGCCGCGTCAAAGAGGTTTGTCGCGTTCACCCAGACCACGCCAGCCGCGAGCTTCGGCGCGATATCCAGGGCGCGATTGATGTCTTCGGACCAAAGGGTCGCGGCCAGCCCATACCGCGTGGCGTTGGCCACTTGCACAGCCTCTGCCGGGGTCCTGAATGTCGTGGCCACCAGAACCGGGCCAAAGATCTCTTCGCGCATAAGCGGGTCCGCAGGCGAAAGCCCGGTGATCAGGGTTGGTGGGAAATAGGCACCCTGCGCCGGGACTGCGCCCGGCTGATGCAGGTCCCCGCCGCTTTCGGCCACCATGGTGGCGACCTTCGCGCAATGGGCGGGGTCCACCATCGCGCCCACATCAATGCACTTGTCGAGCGGATCGCCAATGCGCAGGCGCTCCATCCGTGTGCGCAGTTTGGCATAGAAGGCCTCGGCGATCCCCTCTTGCACCAGTAGACGCGAGCCTGCGCAGCAAACCTGTCCCTGATTGAACCAGATCGCATCCACAAGGCCCTCGATGGCGGAATCGAGATCTGCGTCTTCAAACACGATATACGGCGATTTCCCACCAAGCTCGAGCGTTAGGGCCTTGCCCGTGCCCGCGGTTGCGCGCCGGATCTCGCGGCCCACCTCGGTCGAGCCAGTGAAGGCGATCTTGTCCACATCCGGATGCGCCACCAATGCCGCGCCAGTCGTGCCATCCCCTGTGACGATGTTGACCACGCCCGGGGGCACGCCCGCCTCACCACAGATCTCGGCAAACAGAAGGGCGGTCAGCGGCGTCCACTCGGCAGGTTTCAGCACCACCGTGTTGCCCATGGCCAGCGCCGGCGCAATTTTCCAGGCCAGCATCAGCAGCGGGAAGTTCCAGGGCACGATCTGCCCGCAGACGCCCAGTGGCGCACGGTCAGGCAACTCCTCTTCCATCAGGGCGGCCATCCCCGCGTGATAATAGAAATGCCGCTGAGCGAGCGGGATATCGATGTCCCGGCTCTCGCGAATGGGCTTGCCATTGTCGAGCGTCTCGAACACGGCAAAAAGCCGCGCGTGCTTCTGCAGGAGCCGGGCCAGCGCATAGAGCACCCGGGCCCGTCCAGACCCGCCGAGCTTGGCCCAGCCGGGGTGCGCCTTGCGGGCAGCCGTCACCGCAGCGTCTACATCGCTTTCGCTGGCCTGCGTGACCTCCGCGAGGGCTTCGTCACGTGCGGGGTTGGCGGTGGCAAAGGTCTCGCCCGGCGACTGAAACGCACCACCGATGAAACACCCAAACACCCTGTCATGGGCATCCAGCCAGGCCTGGGCGGGGCCGTCATCCTCGGGCGCTGGGCCATACTCCATGGTCTCGAAGATCTCCTTGACCGTCATTGCACAGGCCCCTTCATTGTTCCCCAAATACTCATATCCCGCCCTCAGCCAAGCGCGTGCCGGTGGGCCGCGGAATAGGCCCCGGTGACGTGGTGCTCGAGCTGCCGCTCGATATCGCCCAGAAGCGAGGAGGCGCCGAAGCGGAAGAGATCCGGCTGCAGCCAGCGATCTCCAAGTTCTTCCTTTAGCAGGCTCAGATAAACCAGAGCATCCTTCGCCTTCGAGATCCCGCCCGCAGGCTTGTAGCCTACCTTGATGCCGGTCGCGGCCTCGTAGTCGCGGATTGCGCGGATCATGGTCAGGCTCACCGGTAGGGTCGCGTTGACGCCTTCCTTGCCCGTCGAGGTTTTGATGAAATCCGCCCCGGCCATCATGCAAACCAGACTAGCCTTGGCCACATTGCCCAAGCTGCCCAGCTCGCCGGTGGCGAGGATCGCCTTCACATGGGCCTCGCCGCACGCCTGGCGAAAGGCCTGCATCTCGTCATAGAGTGCGTGCCAGTTGCCGGTCAGCACATGACGCCGCGAGATCACGATATCGATCTCTTTGGCTCCAGCCGCGACGCTTTCCTCGATCTCGACCACGCGGAGGCGAAAGGGGGACAGGCCAGCTGGAAAACCTGTGGAGACGGCCGCCACGGGGATGCCCGAACCTTCGAGAGCCGCCACGGCCGTTTCCACCATGTCGTGATAGACGCATACCGCGCCGGTGGTGATCGCCCCCATGCCGAGCGCTTTCAGGGTGTCCGGATCGACAGGCTGGCGCGCCTTGGCGCATAGGCGTTGCACCCGACCTGGCGTGTCATCGCCCGCGAGTGTGGTCAGATCTATCAAAGTGATCGCCTTCAGGAGCCACGCGGCCTGGAAGGTCGTCTTGACTGAGCGCCGTCCGGGCAAGGTGGCCGCCCGGCGTTCCACGGCGGAGGTGTTGATCGCAACGGTGCGCACCCAATCGAGATCGAGCGCCATGCCGGGATTGCGCTGCAAACTTGCTTCCGGCAAATGCGCCCGGTGCAGGTCGATCTGCTGGCCGGTGGCGGTGGGGCCGGGTTGAGTGCTGCTCACGATTTGGTCTCCTGCTGCTTGATCCAAGGCTGACACGGGGCGGGAAAGGGCGCAAGCACGCCGCCACGTCCCAAGAGCGGATAGGGTGACACGAGCCTCGTTTGCCCCGCGCAGAGATGTTGTTTTGAGCCCGCCCGCCATCGCCAGTTGCGGCGTGCATCTGGTCTGCGTTCACGCGGACCGCTCGTGGACCGCGCCACCAATCCCTAGGAACCCGGCCCGGAGGGTTGCACCACATTGCGCCGATGGGCCCGCCGCCATGTTGCCGGAGGCACTCCGTGATGGGCTTTAAAAAGCGCGTGGAAATGGCTGGGCGCGTCGATCCCACAGGCCTCCGCCACACGGGTCAGGCTCAAATCCGTGCCGGTCATCAGCCGCGCGGCATGCGCCATCCGTCGCGCATTGACCCATTCGGTCGGTGTTGCGCCCAGATGCGCCCGAAAACTGCGCGCGAGATAGGCGGGGGATTTTCCCGCGATCTCGGCCAGCGCGCTCGGCCCGCGGGCAAAAACCGCCGGGTCTTCGGCGGCGCGCAGCACCCGCGTCAGCCATCCCGGTATCCCGCCGGGCAGTAAGGGCAAGGGGCGCAGGATCCGCGTATGCACCTCCAGCAGCAGCGCTTCGATGGCGAGCTGGCTCCGCGGCCCGGCCTCCAGCCGCGCCAGTGCCTGTGTCATCATGCTGGCCTGATCCGCGTCGAGGGTCAGGGTCACGGGCTGCGCCGCCGCACTCCAGAATGTCCGTCCGCCGAGTTCGGGATAACGCGCGACCAGATGCGTGACGCTATCCGGCGCAACCAGCACATTCACCAGTCGCGCAGGCCCGCCCAATCCGTGCCTGTCTTTGGGCCGCACGAAACACAAGCTGCGCGCTCCGAGACGCTCTCGCGTGCCGTTGATCCGATGCTGAACGACGCCCTCGGTGACAAAGAAGAGCTCATGGAAATCCTGCCCATGGGGTGCAGGGATCGGTCCGTCGCCAAGAGCCACTCTGGCGAAGTGAAAGGCCGTGTGGTCTTTCAGGTAGTCCCGGTGATGCAGGATGAGAGGCATGCAGAATATCAACGCAGAGGAGGTTTTGGGAAACATAGAGCCGGAATTGTCGCAAAACCAGAGAAAGACTGGGGGAGAAAGGAACCCCCATGCTCGATACATCTCCGGACCTCTCCTTCGCGCCGGTGCAAAATCCGGACCCGGCAACGCTCACCCTGGAGCAGATCGACCATTACAACCGCGAAGGGTACCTCACGGGTCTGCGTGCCTTTTGCCCCAGTCAGGCTGAGTCCAACCGCCTCAGCTTTGACGGGTTGTTGGCCGGACTCGGACAGGATGGGGCCTATGCGATCAACTGCTATCAAGCCCGGTCCCAGATCATCTGGGATCTCTGCACCGCACCAGCGATCCTTGATGTGGTGGAGGATCTGGTCGGCCCCGACATTGTTTGCTGGGCGTCGCATTTCTTCTGCAAACTCCCGGGCGATCCCAAGCACGTGCCCTGGCACCAGGACGCGGCCTTCTGGCATCTGGCCCCGGCCCGGACGGCCACGGTCTGGCTCGCGATTGATGACACGGATGCGGAGAACGCAGCCATGCAGTTCATCCCGCGCAGCCATGACAAAGGGGCGCTGGATTGGAAAGCCTCAGAAGGTGGCGTGCTCAACAAGGAACTGGTCGAGACCGAGAGCCTCGGCGCGCCGGTGATCAACGCCCTGCGCGCGGGCGAGATGTCCGTCCATGCGGATATGCTGGCCCATGGCTCGGCGCCCAATCTCAGCGACCGGCGCCGCTGCGGCCTGACGATCCGCTATTGCCCACCGGAGGTGCGCATGACGGACCCGGTCTGGGCCAGCGGGATCGAGGCCATCATTTGCCGGGGCTCGGATCCTTCCGAGTACTGGCAGCACCACGCAAGACCGCGCGGCAACAATGTCTCACCGGAAAACAGCCCCCGCAATCTGGGCGGCAACTGATCACAAGACGGTAAATCGACGTCTATTTTATTCTTGCAGGACGTAAATTTTCGAACGCACTCTTGCTAAGAGTTCGAAGTTTATTGAGATTGTGATGATCAAACTCGGTTAATTTCAGGTTCCCATCCCAATTCCTGCTTGTGCCAATTGACGCGGCGTTGAATTTCGCATTGTCAACGTAGCTGGGTTTAGGGATGGTCTCGCAGAAATGAAATCCGCGAAAGCCTCACGTTATGAAAAAAATCTCCGCTCTTGCAGCTGTTGCTATTCTGTCCGCATGCGCCTCTTCTGGAACATCCTATGTGGCAGAATCTGAAGAGTCTTCAGTGACGAAGCAAGATATCGAGAGGTGTTGGAAATCTGCCGGATTGTCTGGCGATCTTTATAAATGGATGACCCCGGCTGAGGCCCAAGGACTGAGAAGTGCGACCGGTGCCTCTCAGGATCAGATCGCTGCGTACAAATCCTGTTTGGAGAGCGCTTGATTTCGTGATGAGGTCTCTCTCGATATCGATGGTTAGTGTCGCAGTTCTCCTGTTGAGTGGCTGCGAACAAAACGATCTTCCGAATGCCAGCATTCAAACAGCTATTGCAGAAATGAACGCGCGTCCAAATGCGTTTCCAGATTACCCTCAGCCAAATAGAACGTATTTGAGTTTTTCGCTGGCACATGGGTTTCAGGTCAATTTCTTTGCTGGAAATGGTCGTGCCTATCTTTGGTATCCGGGAAACCGGAATGTTGTTGCGGAAGCGTACAAGCTTGATGTTGTTGCGGGTCAGCAAGCGCTGTGTTGGCGGCACCCCGAGAACAGTTTCAATCCCGTGACGCGGACGACAGGCGGTCAGTTCAGGTGCGAAAGCCTGGCTATGGCGCAACGCACCATGGCGGCCGTGGTTGCAGGTGACCCCTATCGTCTAAGCGAGGGCAACATACCCTATGTGCTCGACAAATGCGTTGCTCCTGAAGAGTTCGTGTTCGATCGAAACAGGTTCTCCTGTTCGATGGATATCAACGCAGTTGTCGGAGGCTAGCGCGGACGATCTGAGGCCTGTCTTGGGGCGGGATGCAGCTATCCGTCTCGGCCCACAGACGCTCAGAGCCGCGAGAGCAGCAGGCCGGCGGCGACCAGCACCACCGCGGCGATGCGGCTGAGGCTGATCTCGCGCACGGCCATGCCAAATGCCCCAATCGCGTCGAGGATCAGGGCCGCGACCAGCTGGCCGAAGACCAGAGCCGCCACGAGGGAGACGACCCCGATGCGGTCCGCGCTCCAGGCGGCGGCGCAGACATAGATTGCACCCAGGGCTCCACCGGACCAGGCCCACCACGGCAGGGGTGCCAGTGCGTCCCAGCTTGGCACAGTCCCACGGGCCAGAGTAATCACGGTGAGCACGATAAACCCGACGCCGAAGGAGATCGCCGCCGTGGCCACCGGATCGCCCGCATTGCGCGCCAGAGTTGCGTTGATCGGTGCCTGGGTCGCGATGCCCGCGCCGCCCAGGGCCACAGCCCCGAGAGCGAGCCAATAGGTAATGCTCATGATGGGTGTCCTTCTCTTTGCCCGTAGAGAACCACGTTGCGGATCCGGGCACTAGGTCTGACGAAGGTGCTTGCTTTGAAACGGGGGCTATGGTTCATTCACGGTGTTTGCATACCTATGCAATAATTTGCGCACCGACTTTGGGAGGGGAAGGGCGTCAATGAATATCACATGGTTTGGCCATGCGGCGTTCCGGTTGAGCGATGCCACGGGCTCGGTCATCACGGACCCCTACACGCCCGAGGGCGTGGGCTATACGCCCATCACCGAAAGCGCTGATCTGGTAATCATCTCGTCCGATGATGACGATGCCCATTGCCGGGCGGACCTGATCCCAGGGGATCCGGCGGTGTGCAATGCGCTGAATGTGGCGCTGGACCATGGCGGGGTGCAGACGGTGGCCGGACGCGAGATCCGCGCCGTGGAAGCCGCCGAGTGGGAGCATCATCCGCGCGGCGTGCCGGGCCAGAACGGGATGTACCGGTTCGAGATGGACGGGATGCAGATCGCCCATATGGGGGATGTGGGAAACCCGCTCACCGAGGATCAGATCGCGTTTTTCGAGGATGTGGATGTGTTGCTGGCTCTGGCGGGCGGCTATCTGACGATCGAACTGCCGGATCTGATGAAGATGATCCATGCGGCCAAGCCCAAGTTGGTCATCCCGATGCATTTCCGCACGCTCACCTATCGGCCCCGTAATACAATGTGGATCGAAAGCTTCCTGAGCCATTTCGACGATACCCAGGTGGACTTCGTCTTTGGTGCCCATGCGCAGATTTCCCAACAAGACTTGACCCCGAACACCCGGGTGCTGGTCATGGACTACTTGCGACCCGAAGCCTGAGCGTAGGGGTTGATCCCCGGCGAGCCTGCGACATTCTGTCAAGCGTCCGCCCATTTCAAAACAACCGGCATCCAAGCCGGACCACGACAACAGGAGAACAGATATGACCCTCAGACGCAGTTTGCTTTCGATCTCGATTGCGACGCTGGCCGCCACCAGCGGGGCCGCCCTGGCTCAGGATGTCGCCCGCGAGGACACGGTGATCTTCGATCTCGACCGGACCATCAAGGATCCAGAGAATTTCAACTGGTTCACCCCAGGCACCAAGCGCATGCATGGCGCGCATCAGGCCATGTGGGAGCCGCTCTTCATCCTGAACTACGGCACGGGCGAACTGGACCCGTGGCTGGCCAGCGGGTTCGAGGGCAATGACAGCAATGACGTCTTCACCATCTCGCTGCGCGAGGGTGTGGAATGGTCCGATGGTGAGGTGTTCAACGCCGATGACGTGGTCTTCACCGTCTCCATGGCTCTGGAGAATAGCGAGATTTCCTCGCGCGAGGCCGCGACGATCCGGGCTCAGGTGGCTGCGGTCGAAAAGGTCGATGACCTGACCGTGCGGTTCACCCTGAACGCGCCGAACCCGCGTTTTCTGGTGGAAAACTTCGGGGTGCGGATCTTTGGCTCCTTCCTGATCATGCCGGAGCATGTCTGGAACGGGCAGGATCCGGCGACCTTCGCGTTCTTCCCGCCGATCGGGACCGGGCCCTATACCTATACCTCCAGCGCCACGAACCGGGCGATCTGGGACCGGAATGACGATTGGTGGGGCGCGAAGTCCGGCTTCATGGATCTGCCCGAGCCCCAGCGCCTGATCTGGCTGGAAACCGGCGGCGAAGAGAGCCGCGCGCAGCTCATGGCGACCAACCAGATTGATGCGGCGCAGAACGTCTCGGTCGGCACATTTGAGGCGATCAAGTTCCAGAACCCGGCAGTGATTGCCTGGTATCCGGATTATCCCTATGCGGCTGCCGATCCCTGCGCGCGCCAGTTGGAGATCAACACGACGATTGCGCCTTGGGACAGTGCCAATATGCGCAAGGCCGTGGCGATGATCATCGACCGCAACCAGATCGTGAACGTGGCCGCCGAGGGCGCGACGGTCGCGTCAGAGACGATGTTCGCGCAGTATGGCTCCATGGCGCCGTTCATCGATGCGGTAAAGGCGGCGGGCTTCGGTCTGTCTGATACGCCGGATCTGGATGCGGCGGCCGCGCTGATCGAGGGCGAGGGCTGGGCCAAGAATGGCGACGGGCTCTATGAGAAGGATGGCGAGGTTCTGAGCGTGGATATTCACGTAAACTCCGCCTCAACAGAGTATACCCGCACCATTGATGTGGTGGCCGAGCAGCTGACCCGCGCAGGCATTCAGGCCAAGTCGGTGCCCGTGGAGAACGGTGTGTTCTGGGGCGAGGTTCTGCCCTTTGGCGGGTTCGAGATGTCCTATAGCTGGCTCTCCTGCGGGTCGGTGAACGAGCCATGGGCTTCCATGGGGCGGTACACGGTCAAGGATGTCGTGCCCGTGGGCGAGCGGAGCCCGGGCTTCAACAACACCTCGCGCTGGGCCAGCCCGGGGGCCGAGGCCTATAGCGCGCTGGTCGACAAGATCGCCGACAAGCCGCTGGGGGATCCGGAGGTCCCGACGCTGGTGGCGGAGGCCTATCAGTATCTCGATGCCGAGATGCCGTTCATCCCGCTGGTGCAATCGGCGAAACTTCTGCCGATGAACACCACCTATTGGACCGGCTGGCCGACTTCCGAGAACTACTACAACCACCCGTTCTTCTGGTGGAACCACACGCATCAGATCATTCACAACCTCGAAAAGGCGAACTGATTTGAGAGAAAGCCCCGGGCGGGATGGTTCGCCCGGGGATGTAGCCAAGGGAGAGGACCCATGTCCGAGAGACCCATGTCCGAGATCGGACGCTTTTTTGAAGAAAACGGCTACTACCACGCAAAGGGCCTGCTGAGCGCAAGCCAGTTGGTGCCGTTGGCGGCGGATTTTGACCGTATCGTCGGGCAGTTGTTGCGCTCTGGCGAACAGGTGGATGCCACATGGGAGGGCGACGAGACCGCCCGTCTGGCCCGGGCAGGGGACAAGATCCTGCACACGCACAACGTGCAGAAATACTCGCGCGCCTGGCTCAACGCCTTTCTCGATGATGGGTTTCTCGATGTCGCCGAAGAGATCCTAGGCCCCGACATCGTGCTGCACCATTCCAAGCTGTTCCAGAAGCCGGCCGAGGCGGGGGCGCCCTTTCCGATGCATCAGGATTGGCCCTATTTTCCGACCGAACAGGACCGGATGATCGCGGCCATCGTCCATGTGAGCGATGCGGCTGATGAGATGGGTTGCCTGCGGGTTTACCCGGGCTCTCACAAGCTGGGACGGATCGAGGGCGCGGATGGGCGCCAGTCCAACGCGACGCTCGACCGTTACCCGATCGAGGAGGCCAAGATCCTTGAGGCTGAGGCCGGGGACGTCTTGTTCTTTCACTACCTGACCCTGCATGGCTCCATGCCGAACCGGTCGGACCGCACGCGCAAGACCGTGCTCGTCCAGATGTATGACGGTCAGGACCGGGTGGTGGAGGGCAACACCCATCCTGACGAGCGCATGGTCCTGCGCGGCTGGAACCACCATGCGAGCCGGGCGAGCGCTGCGGCGGCCTGACATGCGGGGTTAAGCGACTGCGGGATGCCTCGGGGCGTCCTGCATCACTCTAAGAAAGGGGAAGGCTGCCATGTTGGGCATTCCACGCAGCTATCTGATCAACCGCGCGGTCACCTTTGTGCTGACGGTTTTTATCGCGGCGACGCTGATCTGGCTGATCCCACGCTTTTCCCCCGTGGATCCTGCGGAGATCATGCTCAGCCGCATGGCCGCCGGCGGCGGCGCGGTGGCCGATAGCGAAGCGATCCTCGCCCAGTTGCGCGCGGATTTCGGGCTGAACGATCCGCTGATCGTGCAATACCTGAAATACATGGGGAACCTGCTGACCTTCAATCTCGGTATCTCCACAGCCTCCTTCCCGACCCCGGTTTCGGTGCTGATCGCGCAGGCGCTCCCCTGGACCCTGGGCCTGATGATCCTGTCGGTGGTGATCACCTTCCTCATCGGCAATGCGCTGGGTGCCTTCATGGTCTGGGAGCGGACCCCGCGCATCTGGAAGGTGGTGATCCCGACCTTCATGATCTTCACCTCGATCCCACCGATCCTGTCGGGGCTGCTCCTGATGTATATCTTCTCGATCACGCTCCGATGGTTGCCGCTGACGGGCAGCTACGGGCTGACGGTGGAGCCGGGCTGGGACTGGACCTTTGTCGCCAGTGTGATCGAGCACGGAACCCTGCCTGCGCTGTCGATCATCGTCGTGACCTTCGGGTTCTGGACGTTGGGGATGCGCGGATTGATGATCTCGGTGCAGGGGGAGGATTACGTCAACCTCGCCAAGGCCAAGGGGCTGAAGCCCCGCTATGTCCTCTACAAATACATGGTGCGCAACGCGATCCTTCCGCAGATCACCGCATTTGCCCTCAAGATCGGGCTGCTGGTCTCAGGTCAGATCCTGGTAGAGCGGATCTTTGGCTACAACGGGATGGGCAAGCTTCTCTATGACGCGATCCTCGATCAGGATTTCGCCGTCATCCAGGGGGTCAGCTACATCATTATCCTGATGACCGCGTTCTCGGTTTTCCTCGTCGACCTGATCTATCCGCTGATCGACCCGCGGATCCGTCTGTCCGAGGAGGCCGCGGCATGACGGACACTACCGACAACCCGCAAACGGGGGAGGCGAATGCCGCTCCGGTCTCGCGCTTCAACCGGTTTGACAATCCGTGGTTCAACCCCAAGCTCCTCTGGGGGGCTGGCATCTTGCTGGTGATCATCCTCGGTGGGATCATCGGGCGGATGGTCTGGGATACGGATCTGGTCTTCACCGGCTCCACACCGCTCAAACTGCCGCCGCTCGGGTTTGAGAACCTGCGCCGTCAGGAAGGGGTCGCGGAGTTCCCTCTCGGCACCGACGGGGCAGGGCGCGACATGCTGGCGATGCTGATCATCGGCACACCCAACACCCTGATGATCGGAGCGATTGCCTCGATCATCGGGATGAGCCTCGGGATCTTCCTCGGCTTCTCCGCCGGGTTCGTCGGGGGCCGTGTCGATGACACCATCCGCGTGCTCTCGGACGTGATGATCACGATCCCGCCGCTCCTGATCCTCGTGGTGTTCCAATCGGCCTTCGGAGATGTGAGCCTCGTGATGATGGCGTTCCTGATCGCGGGGTTCATGTGGCAATCGCCCACGCGTCTCATCCGGGCGCAGGTCCTGTCCATGAAGCGCTCGGGCTATGTGCAGATGGCGCAGCTCTCTGGGGCTTCGACCTTCCACATCATGTTCAAGGAGATGTTGCCGAACCTGATCCCCTATCTTTTCGGGTCCTTCATCGCCAATGTGACCACCGCCATTGTCACTGCCGTTGGGCTCGAAGTGTTGGGTCTGGGGCCGCAGCGGATCCCGACCCTGGGCCGGGTGATCTATGACGCGATCAATTCCGGTGCGCTGATCCAGAACCTCTGGTGGTGGTGGGGCCTGCCCACGATGCTGCTGGCGACGATGTTCATCGCGCTCCTGCTGATCAATCTCGGCCTCGATGAGGTCTCCAATCCGCGCCTGCGCAAGATCTGAGGCCAGCCGATGACCAAGCACGTCCTCGAACTCACAGACCTTTCCATCGACTTCCCCACCGCGCGCGGGGTGGTCCATGCGGTCACCAAACTGTCCCTGAAAATCCGCCCGGGCATCCGGGTCGGGTTCATCGGCGAGAGTGGCTCGGGTAAGACCACCACGGCGCTCTCGGTGATGCGCATGCTCGGCGGCTCGGGGCGCGTGGCCAGCGGCGCGATCCAGCTGGGCGAGACGGATATGCTCGCGCTCAGCGAGGAGGAGATGCGCCTGACCCGCCTCAGCCGCGTCAGCTACATCCCCCAAGGGGCCATGAACTCCCTCAACCCGATCATGCGGATCGAGAACCAGATCTGGGACGGGATCATCGCCCATGAGGGCAAGACCGACGCGGCGGAGCTGAAACGCCGCTCCGACGCCTGCCTGGAAAGCGTGGGCCTGCCCGCGCGGACCGGACGGCTCTACCCGCATGAGCTTTCGGGCGGGATGAAGCAGCGGGTCTGCATCGCGCTGGGCGTCTCCCTGAACCCCGAGCTGATCATCGCGGACGAGCCGACCTCGGCGCTCGACGTGGTGACCCAGCGCCATGTGATGCAGACGCTCAAGGACGTGCAGGCGCGGATCGGCTCGGGCCTGATCCTGATCGGGCACGATATGGGGCTGATGGCGCAATCCGTGGATGAGCTCGCGGTGCTGAAGGACGGCGTGCTGGTCGAGCATGGCTCGGTGCAGCAGATCCTCGAGGCGCCCGAGCATCCCTATACCAAGCAGTTGATTTCCTCAGTACCTCTAGTGGGCGGGGAAAGCTTTCTTGACGACGAGGTGGGCGCGGCCCCGGTCAAACGCGGCAAGGAAGGCGTGCCGCTTCTGGAGTTCAAAGCCGTCTCGAAAATCTACGGAGACGTCACCGCGCTACACCCGATGAGCTTTGCGCTCGATGGCGAGAAGCCCAAGATCATCTCGATCGTCGGGCAGTCGGGCTCGGGTAAGTCCACCATGGGCAGTCTGATGCTGGGCTTCAATCCACCGAGCGCGGGGCAGGTCCTCTTTGAGGGCGAAGATATCGCGAAGCATTCCGCCGCAGAGCGGCTGGAATTCCGCAAATCGGTGCAGGCAGTGTTCCAGGATCCCTATGCTTGTTTCAACCCGTTCTACCGGGTCGATCACGCGCTCAAGTTTCCCTATAAGCGCTTCGGCCTCGCCCAATCCGAGGCGGAGGTCGCCGCCAAAATGCTGGAGGCTTGCGAGGCGGTGGGGCTCGATGGGCAGCTCATCCTGCGCCGCTTTCCCCATGAGCTCTCGGGGGGGCAGCGCCAACGCCTTATCGTGGCCCGCGCGCTGATGCTGGAGCCGAAGCTGCTCATCGCCGACGAGCCGGTCTCCATGGTCGATGCCTCGCTGCGCGCGACGATCCTCAAGAACATCTACGACCTGAAGGACCGGTACGGCATCTCGATCCTCTATATCACCCACGACCTCGCCACGGCCTATCATGTGAGCGACTACGTCATGGTCCTCTACCATGGCCATGTGGTTGAGGCGGGGCCGCCGAAACAGGTGATTGGCGACCCACAGCACCCCTATACCCAGATGCTGATCGAGGCGATCCCATGGCCGGATCTCGGGCGCGACTGGGGCCATGCGGATGAGGCGGAGGATGCGGCCCGTCTGGCCGAGATCGCCCGCTCCACCGAGACGGTGATCCGCGGCGAGGTGCCGGGATTTGTTCTCTCTTAACCCACGCCGCGCTATGAGCGGAGGGCCTGAGGGGGCCGGGACCGAAAGGCATGACAGGAGCCCATGAAGCACCAGATTTTCTGGACCGAGCAAAAGATCCTCAGCCGTTTGCCGCTGATCACGCCGCTGGTCCATCGCCGCGCCTCCCTGATTCCGCCCTTTCGCTATTTGCCGCTGCCCGGCCCCTTGGCCGAGGCGCCGGTGGGTGCGGAGGTGGACGCCTCCGGCTGGGATGAGATCCCCTTTGACAGTTATTGGGGCGATTGGAGCCAGGATTTCGTCCTGCGCTCGGACTTTACGGTGCCCGAAGGGTTTGGCGCCCATGGCCCTGTGGCGCTGCATCTGCCTCTAGGGGTTGCGGGGGATATCTTCTGCCACCCGGAGGGGCTCGCCTATATCGATGGGGTGAGCTGCGCCTCGGCGGATCGGCAGCACCACGAGATTTATCTGGACCCGGAGCTCTGCGACGGGGCGCGGCACACGCTCGCGCTCCATGGCTGGACGGGGCTGAGCGGTTGGCCCCCGGATCGCAATTCCAAGCAGAAGCTCTTCATGAAGCCCTGCGCCGTGGTCGAGATCGACACGCCCGCGCGGGAGCTTGTGGCGCTCGTCACCCGCGCCCTCGACGTGGCGGGGCATATGGAGGAGGGCAACACCGCACGGGGCCGGATCCTGCGGGCGCTGGATCTCTGCTTCAAGGATCTCGACACGCGCGATCCGATCCGCTCGGACGCCTTCTACGATAGCGTGCCTGGCGCTCTTGCGGTGTTTCGCGACACGCTCGCCGGGTATCGCGGCGAAATGGAAGTCGACATCCTCGCCATCGGTCACGCCCATATCGACATTGCCTATCTCTGGCAGGTGGACCAGACCCGGCGCAAATGCGGGCGCAGTTTCTCCAATGTGCTGGCCCTGATGGAGGAATATCCGGACTACCATTTCAGCCAGTCCCAGCCGGTGCTCTACGAGATGACCGCCGAGGACTATCCCCAGGTCTTCGAGGGCATCAAGTCGCGGGTGGCCGAGGGTCGGTGGGAGCCGATGGGGGGCATGTGGGTCGAGCCCGATTGCAATCTGGCAGGGGGCGAGAGCCTTGTGCGGCAACTGATGTACGGGCGGCGTTACTACGAGGAACAGTTCGGCGAGGGGGCGGAGACGCCCGTGCTCTGGCTGCCCGATACGTTCGGCTTCACCGCCGCCCTGCCGCAGCTGATGAAGCAGGCCGGGATGAAGTGGTTCGTGGCCAACAAGCTGAACTGGAACCAGTATAATCAGATGCCGAACCAGCTCTTCTGGTGGGAGGGGATCGACGGCTCCCGCGTGCTGAGCCATTTCCTGACGACGCCCTCAACGGTGCAATACCTGCCCCATCCCACGACCTATAAGGCGGAGATGACCGCGCGCGAAGTCTTCGGCACGTGGGAGAACTTCCGTCAAAAACACCTCCATCAGGAGCTGATCACCTGTTTCGGCTATGGCGATGGCGGCGGCGGTCCGACGCGGGAGCTGATCGATGCGGCGCGGGCCTATGACGCGCTGCCCGGGACGCCGCGGGTGCGGATGGGCAAGGTGCGCGACTTCTTCGAGCGGGTGGAGGCCGAGATTGCCCATGACCTGCCAACATGGTCCGGGGAGTTCTATCTGGAGCTCCATCGCGGCACCCTGACGAGCCAGGCGCGGATCAAGCGGGCCAACCGTAAGGCCGAGATCTTGCTCCATGATGTGGAGTTTCTGGCGAGCCTGGCCGGGTTGACCACGGGGGCGGAGTACCCGGCCGCTGCGCTGGAAGAGGCGTGGAAGCTCGTGCTGCTCAACCAATTCCACGATATTCTGCCGGGGACCTCGATCACCGAGGTTTTCGCGGATGCGGAACGGGACTATGCCGCCGTCATGGAGACGGGTACCGCCCTGCGGGAGGCCGCATTGACGGCGCTTGGTCCGCAAATGCCCGCAGAAGCAGAGGTCATGGCCGTGAACCCGACAGGGTTCTCCGTGGACCGCATCGGCTGGATCGGGACGACGGTCTCGGGGCTTGCAGATCTGCGCTCGGGCCGTGTTTTGCGGACCCAAGGCGTGGAAGGTGGCACGCTGATCGACCTGCCGGCTCTGCCGGGCTACGCGGCGCTCGGGCTTGGCCGATCGGAGGAGGCTCCGGAGTCCACCTCCCTCAGGATTACTGAGTTCCCCGATGGCGCAGTGCTTGAGAATGATCTGATCCGGATGCATGTGGCCCCGAACGGACAGCTTGTCTCGATTTTCGACAAGACCGCCCTGCGGGAAGTGCTGGCCGAAGATGCCGTTGGCAATCAGCTTCTGGCCTTCGAGGACCGGCCCATGGTCTGGGATGCCTGGGACATTGACATTTTTTACGAGGATCGCTGCGAGGTCATCGACGCGCCAGTCCGCTTCGAGATCACCGAGCGCGGGCCGCTCCGCGCGAGCCTTGAGGTCGAGCATCGCTGGCGCGGCTCCACTATCACCCAGAGGATCTGTCTTCATCACAACTCCAAACGGATCGAGTTCAAGACAGAGGTGGACTGGCAAGCCTCCCACATCCTGCTGAAATGCGCCTTCCCTGTGGCGATCTTCAGCCCGCGCGCGACCTATGACATCCAGTTCGGCAACACCGAGCGGACCACCCATTCCAACACCAGCTGGGATTGGGCGCGGTTCGAGAGCGTGGGGCATAAATGGGCGGATCTGAGCGAGGGGAATTACGGCGTCGCCCTGCTCAATGATTGCAAGTACGGCTATGATATCCGCGACAATGTCATGCGGCTCAGCTTGTTGAAGTCCGCGACCATGCCGGATCCGGAGCAGGATCAGGGCCTTCACGAGATGACCTATGCGCTCTTGCCCCATGAGGGAAACTGGCGCTCGGATGTGACCGAGAGTGGTTATGTGCTCAACAATCCAGTCCTATGCCGTCCGGTCGCAGGCGGGCAGGGGGCCGCGCCGCTGGTGCAGATGGTGGGCGTGTCGGGCTTCTCGACCGTGGTCGAGACAGTCAAGCAGGCCGAGGATGGGCGCGGCTATATCGTGCGGATCTTTGAGAATGAGCGGACCCGCGGGCCGGTGGATCTGCGGTTTGGCTTCGAGGTTTCCGAGGTGCGCAAGGTTACCATCCTCGAGGCGGATCTTGGGCCCGTGCCGTTGCGGGACCGGGTGGCGACCGTGGATCTGACACCCTATGAAATCGTATCGCTTCGGGTCGTGCCTGCAGGGGCATGAGGCGCGGTATGCAGGGGGCTCTGCCCCCACGGCCCGTTCCGGGCCGCCCCCCGGAGTATTTCCGGAACAATGAGGGGGCGCGGTTCATTGATCCCCGGCCTTTGCCAAGTTAAGGAGCGCGCAAAGGAGACCGCACATGGCTTTTGACCGTTCCATCAAGATCGCCCCGTCCATCCTGGCCGCCGATTTCGCCAATTTCGGCGCGGAATGCGCTGCAGTGGAAGCCCAGAGCGCGGATTGGGTGCATGTGGACGTGATGGATGGGCATTTCGTGCCGAATATCACCTTTGGCCCCGCGACCTGTGCGGCGATCCGGCCCCACATCAAGGGGGTGATGGATGTCCACTTGATGATCGCGCCGGTGGATCCCTATATCGAGGCCTTTGCCCAGTCCGGCGCGGATGTGATCACCGCCCATCTGGAAGCCGGGCCTCACATCCATCGTACGCTGCAGGCGATCCGTGGGGCTGGGGCCAAGGCGGGGCTCGCGCTGAACCCAGGGACGGGGCTTGGGGATGTGGCGCATCTGCTGGATATGGTGGATCTGGTCTGCGTGATGACCGTCAACCCCGGCTTTGGCGGGCAGAAATTCATCGATCTGAGCGCCAAGATCCGGGATCTTCGCGCAATGATTGGAGATCGCCCGATCCACATCGAGATCGACGGCGGCGTGACGCCCCAAACCGCGCCAATCGTGGCGGCGGCAGGTGCAGATGTGCTGGTAGCCGGATCGGCCGTGTTCAAGGGTGGCTCTGTTGCGGATCCGGCCCCTTATGGTGCAAATATCGCAGCCATCCGGGCAGCGGCGGAGGCAGCTCAGTCCTGAGCGGGCAGCTCCGACAACCAGAGGGCACGGAGCGCCGCGCCATCCGGCAGGGGCGCATTGCGGGCCTCGAAGGCAAAGAGATCTGCCGCGATCATTGCCGCCAGGCGATAGAGCGCAGGGACCCGCGCGTCGCCCGAGATGTCTTCCAGCCCGCTGGCCGCTGAGGTGATCGCAAACACGAGACCAAGGCCACTGGCCTCCGGGAACTCCTCGGCCAAAGCGCGGGCCAGCTCGTAATCCACGCGCTCTGCTGTGGCCACACGCTCCAGCACCGACGCGATCATGCGATCTGTGAAAATCTCTGTCATCCCTGTGTACCTAACAAACTCGTCCTGAAATCCACCCGCGGGATGGTCGACGGGCAGCTTTAACGCAAAAGGTCGCTGATCTCAAACATCGGGCTGGTGGAAAAGTGCGCGTTTACTCGGCGACTTGCTTCAGACCGGCCAAAAGGTGGTGGAATTTCTCGCCCTGAACCGCCACGTGGTCGCGTAGAATTGCGGCAGCTGCAGCACCGTCCGCGGCGGTCAGGGCGGCGACGATCTGTTCATGCTCCGCCATGGACTGGGCCAGCCGCCCGCGCAGTTGCAATTGCATCCGGCGAAAGGGTTTGAGCCGCTTATGCAGGCGTTCAACGTCGGTTTGCAGAAAGGAATTGCCACATTCCGCGTAGATGATCCGGTGAAAGCGCTCGTTCTCGGCATAGTAGCCATCGCTGTCTCCGGCGGCCACGGCCTCGGCACAAGTGGCATTTGCTGCTTGCAATTCGGCCAGCGCGGCCTCCGAGATCCGTGGTGCTGCGAGGCGTCCACAGGCGGCCTCAAGCTCGGCCATGTATTCGAACAGGGCGACCAGTTCCATTGGCCCTGGATGGCGGACAAAAACCCCGCGACGGGGGATTTGTTCGACCAGACCAGCGGTCCCAAGTTGATGAAATGCTTCACGAATCGGGGTGCGGGAAACGTTGAAATGCGCCGCAAGTTTGATCTCGTTCAACCGGTCACCATCGGCGAAAGCGCCGGTGAGGATCATGTTCTCCAGCTCGAGGGCGATGGTATCGGCGCGGCGCGTCTCCATCCGGGCATGATGCCTCGCCCGTGAATGGAATGCAATGGCGCAAAAATTGTATACAATATGATTGACAGATGGCCGTGCCTCCCTAAGCTTAGAGCCAGCGCGCCCGAGCGAGATGTGGCGCGGATAAGGGAGGAAACGACATGAAATCATCTTTGCTGGCCGCGGTTGCGGCAACGGCTCTGGGATTGGCCACCACAGCGGGCGCGACCGAGCTGCGCCTGTCGCACCAGTGGTCCAACAAGGACATCCGTCATCAGGTCGCGCAGATCGTGGCCGACGAAGTGGCCGCCGCGGATGTTGATCTCGACATCAAGATTTTCGGCTCTCAATCACTCTTCAAAGCGCGGGAGCAGTACAAGCCCCTGTCGCGCGGGCAGCTCGACATGACCGTCTTCCCGCTCAGCTATGCGGGCGGGCAGCAGCCGGCATTCAACCTGACTCTCATGCCGGGGCTGGTGAAGAACCATGATCATGCCGCGCGCCTTAACGAGAGCGCGTTCATGGAGGCCATCGAAGCCAAGATGGCCGATGATGACGTGATGGTGCTGGTCCATGGTTATCTGGCGGGGGGCTTTGTCGGCAAGGACAAGTGCATCACCGCGCCCGGCGATGTGCAGGGCATGCAGACCCGCGCGGCGGGCAAGGCGTTTGAGCAGATGCTCGCGGGCGCCGGGGCCTCTATCGCCTCCATGGCAAGCTCTGAGATCTACAACGCCATGCAGACCGGCGTTCTGAATGCTGCGAACACCTCGTCGAGCTCATTTGTCTCCTACCGGATCTATGAGCAAGTGGCCTGCTATACGCCCGCGTCGGACTTCGCGTTGTGGTTCATGTATCAGCCGCTTCTGATGAACAAATCCACCTTTGACGGGCTGAACGAGGCGCAGCAGGCAGCTCTGATGGCGGGCGCGACGAAGGCCGAGGCTTACTATCTCGAAGAGGCAAAGAAGCAGGACGCGGCCTCCGCCGAAGTGTTCGAGAAGGCCGGGGTTGAGATCGCCTCCATGAGCCAGGCCGACTTTGACGCCTGGCGCGCGCTGGCGCAGGAAACCTCCTACGCCAAGTTCGTCGAGGACACGCCGGACGGCCAGGCTCTGCTGGATCTGGCGCTCGCGGTCGAGTGATCCGCCTCTGAAACGACCGGGGCGGCGCCCGTCGCCGCTCCCTTTCCCCGGAATTCCAAGAACTGAGGTCAGTCCATGGCAGGGCAAAGCTCTGCTGCCGTGGCCCGGACGGGGGGCAACCCCTTTCTGAAGGCTGTGGCAGCTCTCTCGACACTCGCCGGTTGGCTCTCGGCATCGATGATCGTCATCGCGGTGGGTCTGACCTGCCAGATGATCTTCATCCGTTTCGTCCTGAACGGTTCGACCGTGTGGCAGACCGAGGCGGTGATCTACCTTGTGGTGGCCGCCACGCTGATCGGGTTGCCTTATGTCCAACGCCTGCGCGGCCATGTGAATGTGGATCTGATCCCGCTGATGATGGGACCGCGTCTGCGCCGGAACATGGCGATTTTTACCCTGAGCATGTCGATCCTGATCATCGGGATCATGCTGTTTTACGGGTTCGAATACTGGCATTTCGCCTGGGACCGGGGCTGGCGCTCGGACACGGTTTGGGGCCCGAAGCTGTGGATCCCCTATCTCGCGATCCCACTGGGCTTTGGCCTTTTGATGCTGCAACTGATCGCGGATCTGGTGGCCGTGATCATGCGGATCGACGCCCCTTTCGGACTTGAGGAGAAGGGCTGATGGATCCGCTCACGCTTGGCGCGTTGGTCGCCTTCGCCACCATCATTGTGCTCTTTTCCGGCGTCTCTGTGGCCATCGGGTTGTTGATCGTCTCCGCTGGGTTCCTGATTGTCTTCGACGGGATGCGCTCGCTGGAGCTGATGCCCGAAATTTTCTTCGGCAAGCTCGACAATTTCGCCCTGCTCTCGATCCCGATGTTCATCATCATGGGGGCGTCCATCGCCTCGACCCGGGCGGGCGCGGACCTCTATGAAGCACTGGAGCGTTGGCTGACCCGGGTGCCCGGGGGGCTCGTGATTTCCAACCTCGGCGCCTGCGCGCTTTTTGCGGCCATGTCCGGGTCGAGCCCGGCCACCTGTGCTGCCATCGGCAAGATGGGCATCCCCGAGATGCGCAAGCGCGGCTACCCGGACGGCGTCGCCGCAGGCTCCATCGCCGCCGGGGGCACGCTGGGCATCCTGATCCCGCCCTCGGTCACGATGATCGTCTACGGTATCGCGACCGAGACCTCGATTGGTCGCCTCTTCCTCGCTGGGGTCTTCCCGGGGCTCTTGCTGGTCGGGCTCTTCATGGCCTGGTCGCTCTATTCCACGTGGAAATCCGGGAACACGGCGGTGATGTCCCGCACGGTCTATAGCTGGAAGGAAAAGCTGGAGATCCTGCCGCGCGTCCTGCCCTTCATCGGGATCATCATCGGGGTGCTCTACGCGATGTATGGCGGCATCGCGACACCCTCCGAGACGGCGGCGGTGGGGGCACTGTTGTGCCTGCTGATCGCGATGATCATCTACAAGCTGTGGGCGCCTTCGGCCCTCTGGACGGTGCTGCGTGACAGCACCAAGGAAAGCGTGATGATCCTCTTCATCATCGCGGCGGCGGGCGTCTTTTCCTACATGCTCTCGAGCCTCTTCATCACCCAGGCCATTGCCGAGTGGATCGGCACGCTGGAGGTCAACCGATGGGTGCTGATGGGGGCGATCAACGTCTTCCTTCTGGTCGCAGGCTTCTTCCTGCCGCCCGTGGCGGTGATCCTGATGACCGCGCCGGTCCTCCTGCCAATCATCACCACGGCTGGGTTCGACCCGATCTGGTTTGCGGTGATCCTGACGATCAATATGGAGATCGGGCTGATCTCGCCGCCCGTGGGGCTGAACCTCTATGTGATCAACGGCATCGCGCCGGATATCAAGCTCAAGACCATCCTGATGGGCTCGCTGCCTTTCGTGGCCTGTATGGTGATCGCGATCCTGATCCTCTGTATCTTCCCGGGCATCGCCACATGGCTGCCCGATGCGGTGATGGGGCCCAGCTTTTGAGCGTGATGGCCGACCTTCTGGGCACGCTCTTTGAGCGGCGCTACCGGGCGGGTGCGCCCGATGGTCGGTCCTTGCCCGCGCTCAGCCGCGCGCTTGTGGAGACCCGAGCCGAGGGGACAGGTGGGGCGCTGGCCCATGCCTTGCTCGACCGCTATGCGGTGGCGGATCGGGCCGAGCGGCTGGATTGGTTCCGGTATCTCGCCGAGGAGATGGATCTTGACCTCGCCGCACTTGAGGACGCGCTATCCGCCTTCCGCGCGGACCGGGACGCAGTGGCCTACAAGCGGTTCGCCGCCCTGAGCGAGCCGCCGCGACAGGAGTTGGCCCGGCGTCTCAATCAGGTGCAGGGGGCTACGGCGCAGCTTGTGGGCATGCGCGCAGACCTTTTGACCATGCTTGCGGACGAACCGGCGCTGGCCCGCGTCGATCTCGATTTCCGGCATCTCTTCAAGAGCTGGTTCAATCGCGGCTTTCTGGTGCTGCGGCCCATCACCTGGGAAAGCCCGGCCCATATCCTCGAGAAGATCATCGCCTATGAGGCCGTCCACGCCATCGACAGCTGGGACGACCTGCGCCGTCGGTTGGAGCCGGAGGATCGCCGCTGCTTTGCCTTCTTTCACCCGGCCATGCCCAATGAGCCGTTGATCTTTGTCGAGGTGGCCCTGCTCGACGGGGTGCCCGGTTCGATCCAGACGCTGCTAGCGGCGGAACGGGACGAGATGCACCCGGCGGAGGCCAGCACGGCAGCCTTCTATTCGATCTCCAATTGTCAGGCAGGGCTTGCGGGGATCTCTTTTGGCAATTTCCTGATCAAGCAGGTGGTGACCGACTTGCAACGGGACCTCCCGCAGATCTCGAACTTTGTGACGCTCTCGCCCTTGCCGGGGCTGATGGGCTGGGTAACCGAGGCCGGGCTGAACTGGCCCGACGCTTCCGAGGCGCAGTGCGCGCTGGCGGCCCACTACCTTACCCAAGCCAAAGGGCGCGGGGACGCTCCCCGCGATCCGGTGGCCCGGTTCCATCTGGGCAATGGCGCGCTGATCCATGCGCTCCATGCGGGGGCGGACCTGTCGGAGAATGGCCAGATCCAATCGGGCGGAGTAATGGTGAACTACCTTTACGATCTCGACCGGATCGCCGAAAACCACACCGCCTATGCCAGCGATGCGCGGATTGCCATGACCCGCGATGTTGCCGCGCTTGCCAAGCGCGCGCCTGCCGCCGACCTGAAAGAGAAGACCGAGATATGACCAATCCGCTCTATGACGCCCTGTTCGGGATCCATGCCGGCAGTGACGCGCCGTTCCTCCATCTGCCCGATGGGAGCAGCCTGAGCCATGGGGCGTTCGTTGCGCTGGCCGCGCGGTTCGCCGCGACCCTGACGGGGCAGGGGTTGGTCCCCGGGGACCGGCTTGCCGTGCAGGTTGAGAAATCGCCTGAAGCGCTCGCGGTCTATGCGGCCTGCGTGCAGGCTGGGATCGTGTTCCTGCCGCTGAACACCGCCTATACCCCGGTGGAGGTCAGCTACTTCGTGGGCAATTCCGGTGCCAAGCTGGTGCTCTGCGACCCGCGGGCCGAGGCGGGTCTGACCCCCGTGGCGGCGGAGGCGGGCGCTACGCTCCTGACCCTTGGCGCGGATGGGCAGGGCAGTTTTGCCGAGGCCGCCGTGCAAGCGCCCGCAGAATTCGAGACCGTGCCCCGCACGCGCGAAGACCTGGCGGCGTTCCTCTACACCTCGGGCACAACGGGCCGCTCCAAAGGGGCGATGCTGAGCCAGGAGAACCTGCTGTCGAATGCCGAGGTGCTGATCGATTTCTGGCGCTTCACGGCGGAGGACACGCTCCTCCACGCGCTGCCGATCTTCCACACCCATGGGCTGTTCGTGGCAACGAACATCACCCTGCTGGCAGGTGGGTCGATGATCTTCCTGCCGAAGTTCGACACGGATGCGATGATCGCCGCCTTGCCGCGCGCAACCTCCATGATGGGCGTGCCGACCTTTTATACGCGGCTTCTGGGCGATGCGCGGTTCGACAAGGATCTCGTGTCCCATATGCGGCTCTTCGTATCCGGATCTGCGCCGCTCCTTGCAGAGACCCATCGCGAGTTCGAAGAGCGCACAGGGCATCGCATTCTCGAGCGCTACGGCATGACTGAGACCAATATGAACACCTCCAACCCCTATGACGGCGCGCGCCGGGCGGGGACGGTGGGCCATCCGCTGCCGGGGATCGAGCTCAAGATCACGGACCCTGAAACCGGGGCGGAGCTCGCCCAGGGTGAGATCGGTCAGATCGAGGTACGCGGCCCGAACGTTTTTCAAGGTTACTGGCAAATGCCGGAGAAGACTGCCGCTGAGCTGCGCGCGGACGGGTTTTTCATCACCGGCGATCTCGGCCTGATCGATGATCAGGGCTATGTGCAGATCGTCGGGCGCGGCAAGGACCTGATCATCTCAGGCGGCTACAACATCTATCCCAAGGAGGTCGAGCTGGCTCTGGACCAAGCGCCCGGTGTTCTCGAGTCCGCCGTGATCGGCGTGCCACATCCGGACTTCGGCGAGAGCGTCGTCGGGGTTCTCGTAGCCAAGGGCGGTACCGAGATCGACCTGGACGCCGTGGCCGATCAGATCACCGGAGAGCTGGCCCGGTTCAAGCAGCCACGCAAGCTGGTGGTGATGGAGGCGTTACCGCGCAACACCATGGGCAAGGTGCAGAAGAACGTGCTGCGCGATCAGTTCGCCGAGACCTTCACGACGACCTGATCTGCCGGGCGCGGATCAGCGCCCGGGGTCGTCGCCATCGCTGGAGGGGACGTCCAGAACCTGCGGGCCGCTCGCATCGGGGATCGCTTCTGCCACAGGGTGGGCTTGCGAGGCCTCGGGACTGCTCGTCTGCATCATCACATGGACGGGCGGGGCCTCGCCCTTGCGATCCTCGCCGAAATAGATCGTCTGATGCGGGAAGGGGATCTCGATCCCGCGCTCGTCGAAGATCCGCTTAAGGATGAGGTTATAGGCCCGGCCCACACCCCATTGCTTGCCCGGCTGGGTCTTGATCCGCGCGCGCAGCACGATCGCGCTGTCGCCGAAGGAGTTCAGCCCGAACCATTCCAGATCGCCGAGGATGAAGCTGCCCTGTTCCGGGTCACCGCGCAGTTCCTCGAAGGCGTCGAACATGGCTTGTTTCGAGGTCTCGATGTCCTCGCGATAGGCCACCCCCATATCGCAGACATAAAAAGAGAATTCGCGCATATAGTTCGAGATCATCGAGGCCGAGGAAAACGGGATCATATGCACCACCCCCTGCAGGTCGCGCAGGGTGACCGAGCGCACGGTGAGCTTCTCGACCGTGCCGACCACGCCGCCCACATCCACGACATCGCCGACATTCATGGCGTTCTCGAACTGGATGAAGACACCGGTGATGATATCCTCCACGAGTTTCTGCGCCCCGAAGGAAATCGCAAGACCCAGCACCCCGGCAGAGGCCAGGAGCGGGCCGATATTGAGGCCCAGTTCCGACAGGGTGAACATGGTGCCGAAGATCACCAGAACGATCGTGACCGCGTTGCGCAACAACGTCAGAAGGGTGACCATGCGCGGGGTCGGGGCGCTCCCGACAAAGGGGTTGAGCTGGTAGTCCACCCAGGACGAGATCGCGAGATAGACGACCGCCACGAGGATGCCTGCCAGCATGACGCCAAAGATCGCGCTGATCATGTTGGATCCCGCGGCCGAGGCGAGATATCCGCTCAGATCGAAGCCGCCCAGCACATCGAGCACGCTCAGGACCACGAGCAGGACAATCCCGACCCGCAGGACGATCAGGGTCGCGGGCAGGAGCCGGTTGAGCCGTCCTGCAAGCAGAGGAAGCCGGCTGTCCACCGCATGGGGCAGGCGGACCCGGCGCTTGGTCGCGCGGCGGGCGAGCGAGGTGGCCGCGCCACCGGCTGCGAGGATGGCCAGCACTTTCACCGTGTCGATGGCCAGCGGGCCCAGCACATTGCCCGGCCTCGTCAGCACGATGGTCAGCAGGTAGCCGAGATAGACCACGACCGGCCAGTGCCAGCGCATGGCAAAATAGGCGAGTACCTCGTCCAGTGTCGCCTCTTCGTCATTGTGGCGCGTCAGCCACGCGGCCACAGCACGGCGACACTGTAGCACGATGAGCAGCAGATAGAGGATCACGACCGCGCCCAGCAGGGTCGCGACCGCCCGCCCGATGAAGACCGATGTCTCGGCCGTGACAACGGGCACGACCACCAATTGGCCATAGGCCGCGAGCCCGATAGCAAAGGCCAATATCCGTTGTATCCGACGGGCAGCTTTGTCACTGACCGCAATAAGCCTCAGATCCGAGGAGCGCGGCGTGAGCACGAAACGCGACGGGATCTTCAGTGTCTCCACCAGAACAAACGCCGCAAAGAACGCGGTTTGGGCTGTGCTGAACTGCGCACTGCCATTGACCGTTTCCATCTGGAAAGTGACCGCCGCAACCCCGATCACACCTGCGATGGGGATGGCGAGCGTAATAATACCCGCGCCCACCAATCGCAGGAAAAACCGGTAGAACCAGTTTGCCTCGATGGCCCGTTTTCCCAGCGCCCGCAGCGCTGGTCGCGCCAGAAAGCGCAGCCCGATCAGCGCTCCGTAGCTGACCAGCACCGCCTCAAGCAGGTCGCGGAAAACCGACAGCATGATTTCGGTCTCAAACCCCCGCAGCGCCAGGGTCAGTGTTGTCGGGATCCGGTGAACCCGAGCCAGGAAATCCCGCACATCCGAGGCGACCTCGGTCCGCAACTGGTGCACCAGCCGGGTGGAGAAATTGCCGTTCTGAAGCGAAGGGGCGGTCTCATTTTCCGGCACGGCGCTGCGTGGGCCCGCGCCGCCATTGGTCTCATCTGGGGGCGAGGGCGCCGTTGCAGCGGTTTCCAGTTGCGAGATAAACGCCGCGCGCGCCGCATCATCCTGCAGGATATCAATCAGGGCCTGGGTCGGATCGACCTCCGCGGGGGGCTCGGGCGCGGCCTCGGTCTCGGCACTGCCTCCCGTGCTGACCCCCGGAATGGGAAAGGTCGACTGGGCATGGGCCTGAAGGCTGCACAATGCGCCGAGTGTCAGGACCAGAAGGGCCGCCCAGAGCATCGGGGCCAAGCGTGTCACAGACGCAGCGGCAGGGAAAATCGGCATGGGGCACTCAAGTGATGGACCAGAAATGAGCGGGCCAGCCTGCGCCGATCCCGGATGTGCAACATGGACCAACTGCGCAGGGTCGCCAAGGCCCAAGCCTGCAAAAGAAAACACCCCCGGCGCGGGACCGGGGGTGCTCAAACCGTTTAGAAAGCGGCCGATCAGTCGGCGGCTGCTTCCTTCTTGATCTCTTCGCCGGTCTCCTGATCCACGACTTTCATGGAGAGGCGGACTTTGCCGCGATCGTCAAAGCCCAGAAGCTTGACCTTCACTTCCTGGCCTTCCTTCAGCACATCCGACGGATGGTTCAGGCGGCGGTTCTCGATCTGGGAGACATGCACCAGACCGTCGCGCTTGCCGAAGAAGTTCACGAAGGCGCCGAAATCGACGATCTTAACCACGGTCCCGGTGTAAACCTTGCCCTCTTCGGGTTCGGCCACGATGGAGTGGATCATCTCGTAGGCTTTCTTGATCGCTTCGCCATTGGCAGAGGCGATCTTGATGATGCCGTCGTCATTGATGTCCACTTTCGCGCCAGAAGTCTCCACGATCTCGCGGATGACCTTGCCACCGGAGCCGATGACTTCGCGGATCTTGTCGGTCGGGATCTGCATGGTCTCGATCCGGGGCGCGTGCTCGGAGAATTCCGAACGCCCTTCGGACAGCGCCTGTGCCATCTCGCCGAGGATGTGCAAACGGCCCTGCTTGGCCTGATCCAGCGCTTTTTCCATGATCTCGGGCGTGATGCCTGCGACCTTGATGTCCATTTGCAGCGAAGTGATGCCCTCTTCGGTGCCCGCCACTTTGAAGTCCATGTCGCCGAGGTGATCCTCGTCGCCGAGAATGTCGGTCAGAACCGCGTAGGAGCCGTCATCCTCGAGGATCAGACCCATGGCCACACCGGCTACCGGGGCTTTCAGCGGAACACCCGCATCCATCATCGACAGGGAGCCACCGCAGACCGACGCCATGGAGCTGGAGCCGTTGGATTCGGTGATCTCCGACACGATGCGGATCGTGTAGGGAAAGTCCGTAGCCGCGGGCAGAACCGCCTGCAGGGCGCGCCATGCCAGCTTGCCGTGGCCGATCTCGCGCCGTCCCGGAGGGCCGAAGCGACCCACTTCGCCGACCGAGTAGGGCGGGAAGTTGTAGTGCAGCAGGAAGTTGGATTTGAAGTTGCCATGGAGCGCGTCGATGAACTGCTCGTCATCGCCCGTGCCCAGCGTGGTGACCACGAGACCCTGCGTCTCGCCACGGGTGAATAGCGCCGAGCCGTGCGTCCGGGGCAGAAGGCCCGCTTCGGCCACAATGGGGCGCACGGTGTCGAGGGCACGCCCGTCGATCCGGCGGCCATTCTTGACCACATCACCGCGCAGGATGCTGGATTCGAGCTTCTTCATCGCCGAGCCGAGGTTCGGGTCGATCTGCTCGTCATCGCTGAGCGTCGCGAGGATCGCGTCACGGGCGGCCCCAATGGCGGCCACACGCTCCTGCTTGTCGGTGATCGCGAAGGCGGCGCGCATCTGCTCTTCGCCTGCTGCTTTGATCTTCGCATAGAGCTCGGAGTAATCCGGCGCCTGGAAGTCGAAGGGCTCCTTCGCGGCGTCTTCGGCCAGATCGATGATCAGGTCGATGACCGGCTGCATCTGCTCGTGACCAAACTTCACGGCGCCGAGCATTTCGGCTTCGCTGAGCTCGTAAGCTTCCGACTCGACCATCATCACGGCGTCTTTGGTGCCCGCCACGACGAGGTCCAGACGCTGATCCGGGTTCGAACGCAGGTCCTGCATATCGTCCACAACCGGGTTCAGGACATACTCGCCATCCTCGAAGCCCACGCGCGCACCAGCGATCGGCCCCATGAAGGGCACGCCGGAGACGGTCAGGGCCGCAGAGTCCGCGATCATCGCCACGATGTCCGGGTCATTCTCCAGATCGTGGGACAGCACGGTGCAGATCACCAGCACTTCGTTCTTGAACCCGTCAACAAAGAGCGGACGGATCGGACGGTCGATGAGACGCGAGGTCAGCGTCTCTTTCTCGGTCGGGCGCGCCTCGCGCTTGAAGAAGCCGCCCGGGATCTTACCGGCGGCATAGTATTTCTCGTTGTAGTGAACAGTCAGCGGGAAGAAATCCTGACCCGGTTTCTGCGCCCGGGCGTAGGTGACGGCCGCCATCACGGAGGTTTCGCCATAAGTGGCGATCACGCAACCATCGGCCTGACGGGCGATCTTGCCCGTCTCGAGGGTCAGCGTATCTTCCCCCCATTCCATTGTCTTTTTGACTTCTTTGAACATCTGTTTTTCCTGTAGGGGAGCGCTCCCGGCCTTCCGGGTCTCCCGTTCATGTGGCGGCCCCATTGCCGCCGACCCCTGTCCTTCGCATCACGCCGGGGTCCGAGCGTCACGTCTCAGATGCGCGGCAGATACACGTTTTGCAGCGCCAAGAAAACAGGCAATCTTTGCGCGCTAACAGGATGCGGTATTTTCGCCGTATCCTCGCCGGAAAAGGGAACGCGCATGGGACGGATTTTGCGGTATGTGACGGGTGGGCTGATGGTGCTGGCGCTGGCCGCCTGCGCGCAGGTCTGGCGCCATTCCGGCTCGGACAGTTTGACGGCGGCACCGGACGGGGCGCTACGACTGGCAAGTTACAACGTGCATTACATCGTGTTGTCCCAAGCGGAGGGGCCCTGGTCCGTCGCCGATTGGGACCGACGCAAGGGCCCGCTCGATGCGGCCTTCAAGACGCTCGACGCGGATCTCGTCGCCTTTCAGGAGATGGAGAGCTTTCAGCGCGGCTCTGATGGCAGTGTCAATCTGGCCCGCGACTGGCTGCTTGCGCGCAACCCGGACTACGCCGCAACCCATCACGGGGACTGGCGCGTGACGCCTCAAACCCAGCCGATCTTCTATCGCATTAACCGGCTTGAGGTGCTGGAAGAGGGCTGGTTCTTCTTCTCTGACACACCGGATGTCATTTATTCGCGAACCTTCAACGGCTCCTTCCCGGCCTTCGCCTCCTGGGCGCGGTTCCGGGAGCTGTCGAGCGGTGCCGAGCTTCGGGTGGTCAATGTCCATTTCGAGTTCAAGAGCGGGTCGAACCGGAGGCTCTCGGCCGCATTGGTCGCGGATCGTCTGGCCGTTCCCTTGGCAAAGGGGGAGCGTGTCGCGCTGATCGGAGATCTCAATGCGCGGCTCGGGGCGCAAACCCACAAGATCCTTGAGGACGTGGGCTGGACGTTCCTGCCCACGGAGGGTGCGACCTATCACTTCAATCGGGGCGTGAACCTCTTCGGGGCCATCGACCATATCGCGCTGGCAGGTCCCATGACCTCCGCCGGACCGCCGGCCGTCCTGCGCCAGATGTTTGAGGGCGAATGGCCGACCGACCACTACCCGCTGGTGGCGGATATCCTTCTGTCGCGGGACCACACGACGATCACTCAAGAGTGACATGCCCTGATCACGTTTTGCGGCCGGGGCCCTGATGAATGCAAACAGGTCTGTGATCGGCTCACCACATGCGTCGATAGAGCTCCACGATTTCCGACGCATCAGGGATGCGCGGATTGTTGGCCGGGGAGCCCGAGCCAAGCGCCTGCTGCGCCATCAGGCTCAGCATGGCGTCCTCCGCTCGGTGACCCAGCTGGGATGGGGAGGGGACGGCCAGATCTGCGTTCAACTGCTGCAAACCGTCAACGAGCTTGCCGCAGGCCGTCGCATCTGCATCCTGATCTGCGGCCAGCCCCATAACCCTTGCGCAAGTGGCATAGCGGGCGGGCGCTGCGTCCACAGAAAACGCGGTTACGGTCGGCAAGAGCATGGCATTCGACAGGCCATGCGCCACATGGAAATGCGCGCCAATCGGACGGCTCATCCCGTGAACCAGTGCGACCGAGGCGTTGGAGAATGCCATGCCTGCCTGTGCCGCCGCAAGCATCAGGGCCTCGCGCGCAGGTCCGTCTCCGGGATCGTGATAGGCGCGCCGGACATGCGCCGCGATCAACGGCATCGCCGAGAGCGCGAACGCATCCGCGTAGGGAAAGGCGCGGCGGCTGACATAAGCCTCGATCGCGTGGGTCAGGCTGTCCACGGCGGTGTCGGCGGTGATCCGCGCCGGTTTGGTGAGGCTGAAGGTCCAGTCGATCAGGGCGGCGGTGGCGACGCAGGCAAGGCCCGAGAGGTTGTACTTCTCTGGGTTTTCCGTATCCGTGATCACGCACCAGCGGGTCAGTTCGGATCCAGTCCCGCCTGTGGTCGGGATCAGGATGATCGGCACGCCGCACCGGTCGATCTGGGCCGGCGTCTTGTAGTCCCGCACATGTCCCAGGTTCACTGCCATGAACGAGATTGCCTTGGCCGCGTCCATCGGGCTTCCGCCGCCAAACCCGATCACGCAGTCATAGGCCCCTGTCCGGAAGGCGGCGAGACCGGTCTCCACGCAATGGTCGGTGGGGTCCTCGACAACCTGATCGAACAGACCCCAGCGCAGCCCGGCGGCGTCCAGCGTATCGGTGATCTTGGCCAAGTGCAGCTGCGCGACCTTGGGATCTGTCACGATCAGCGGGTTTGCCAGGCCAAGCTGGCCCAGCACCTCCGCGGTTTCCGCTGCCACGCCACCCCCGATCCGGATCACGCGTGGGGACTGAACACGCCCGATTGTGCCTGTTTGCATCTGATCTCCTCCCAGATCCAGAGAACCTCAGGGTCTCGGTGCCAGCAAGTGAATTCGCGGCGCTCTCCGGTGGACCTCATCACCTTGCGATATCAGTCTCTTGCGAGACCGGGGCGAGGTTTGGGCGATTTTCCAAAGGGTTCGTCCTGTTTAAGACGCTCCAAGTCCTTGGTGTCACAGAAAAGCAGGCTTGGTGAGGAGGTGTTATTCAGGGTTGATCCGCTGCCATTCTGCGACGGCCTGCCCGACCGGCGCGCAGCATCTTTGTGATCCAGCGCAAGTGGGGGCAGGGGCGTGCACAGGGCAGGCTGGGATGGTTCTTGCCAATCGCGCGAGACTGCGTGTGATGGGTTTTGGTCCGCCGTCTGCCCCTGTCTGGCGCATGCGGCCGGGGCGCAGGCCTTCTGTGCCAACCCGGATTCGGCTCCTTCTTTCGGAGTGGAGCGGGGACCGGCATCCGCCCTTCGGAACGTCGATGAACCGACACGGTATCTCACCTTTGCGAAAAGCGGCGCGGAGGCCTCCGAGCCCTTTATCCTGGGCGCGGGCTTCGCTCTGTCGGATCTTGGCCTGCTTGGGGATCAACTGGACGCCATGATGGTTCCGGGCGGGCTTTCCGAGACTACCGGCGTGAGGTTTTGGCAGGCGGTATCGGGTATCATTTCTCCCTCGCCGATGATCGCGGCAGAGGCCGAGGGCACCACCAGTGTCAGAGTAAGCTGGATCATTATCGCCTTGAGCAGACCGGCTATAAAGGGCGGGAACAGCAGGTCCATCGCGCAGTTGATCCGCGAGGCGTGTGGGACGTCCACCAGCGTTTGCCTGGCCTCCTCGCAAAGCTCGAAGAGCAGAGCCGGGCCACCGGTGCTCGCGAACCAGATCATCCAGGCCATGGTGAGCATCAATGCAGCGCCGAATATGAATTCGCGAATGGTTCGTCCGCGCGAAACGCGCGCCAGAAAGAGCCCGATAGACGGGGCGAACGCGATCCACCACGCCCAAGAGAAGATGGTCCATTCGTTGCTCCTCGATTGCAGAGAGCGTTCGGGGTCGAGGGTAATCCGCGCCGCAAAGAGCTTTAACACGAGGCGGAAGCACCTCACCACGAACGCTCAAAGAGCGAGGTGTACCAGTCGAAGAACGTCCCGAGCGTTAACTCCCTAGGGCGGGCGAACACGGTGTGAGACGAGTTTGGCGGCAGGCTCAGAGCCGCCGCCATAAAGGTGATGAGAGCCAGGGGCACCAGTGTGATCGGCAGGTTGAAGCCCCGGAAGTACCCGCTCTGCACTGTCTTGATTTCGATGCGTGCCCTGCGCTGCATATCTGTCCTCATTCCGCGTTTTGGCGGAAGGTCGCGGGGGATTGTTGCGCAGTTATCTTGAAGACCGCCGAATTTCAGCGCGCAGGGCCTGGGGCACGCGCGAACTGTCGGTCGGCCGGGGTCATGCGTTTTCAATGAAACAGGAGGGGGATGCCGTTCTGGACGTGTTCTGGCCCCACATCGCGGCCTCTCCGGCGCGCGGCCAGAAAAGCCAGCGCGTGGAGCACGTTTCCGCGATGGGTCGGGTTTTTGCAGAGCCGCGCCCAGATGAAGTGAAAAAAGCTAATCAGCGCGCGGACATGCCGAAGCGACATCCTCAGCATTGCATCCTTGGTCGGCAGCGAGAGATGGCCCGGGTCGGTTCCAGGAACACTCGCAGCAGTGGATGATGCCCATAAAGACGCGCGCCAGGGATCGAGCCTGTCGTGGCGTCCTCTGGCTATCAGGGCCTGACAGAGTATCACGAGGACAAATTTCTGAAACGCCGTGCCATCCTTGGCCAGATGCTCTGCCTGCGTGAGTTAATCAACCGCCAGATCCGTGTCGCCGCCAAAGCCCTGCAACTGCCCCATGACGGCTGGGGACGATGCGATGGCAGTGCTGGGCTGCGATCCCGCTCCGACAAATCTAGCGCGAGAGGCTTGTAGCGAGGGTTCACGCAAAAAAGGTGCTTCGCCGCCGAGACCGCCAAATGCGGCTGGGGTTGCGAAAAATCGAGCGCATTTGGAACGAGGGTCTCGACCTCCCGCAGGTCTGCGGCCCGCCGCGCCGGGGCGGTCATCGCCGGGTCAGAACCCAAGACGATGTCGTGCGAATGCAGATGCTTGGGATACGTCAGCTTCACCACGGGGAGCGGGACAACCACCCTGCTGAGTTCCACATCATTGCGCCAGCGGTTGGCAAGAAACCTTGAGGCCAGTTCCCCGGCCCATGCTGCAAGCGTGATGACTGTTTCCTACCCCTTGGCCGTGGGTATTCCGGCGGAAAAGTTTGCGCGACCAGTGTCCCCCAACCGGCAATTGAGAGCCTTGTCCACCTTGCCCCGGTCGCCAAACAAGGTCCGCTCCACTCGCAATTCAGAAGGAGTCGCCCCAAAGGCGCGCACACGCGCAGTTTCCGGCTCCAGACACGCGGACTGGCTTTTCGTCAACTTGGTGTGAGCACGCGCACCAGAGCGTGTGCGAAGTTCATCACCGGCGCGTCGGTCGTGCCCCGCACCTCCGTGCCACGCGAGAGGGCGACGACGATTTGGTCGGGCTCTGGCCGCAGTTCTGCGCGGGTGTGCTGAGGCTTCAGCCGGACACAGCCGCCGCCATGCCGGGGCTTGATGAATTCCGGCGCGCGGGGATTGCCATTGCGCTTCTTCCGGATGCGGTTGATCAGAAAACCAACGCTTTGATCCCAGCGGGTGCAAGAGATCCTGTCGAGGATTTGCGCCCGGGACAGGACCTGATGGCGGTGCGGGCGAGACAGTTGAGGAGACGGTTTTCCGTAGATGTATCCGAAACCGTGCGACCGTCATCCAATAAGGCCGGTGGCACATCCTTCGAAAACAATTGGTCCTCCGCGCAGCACTTGATGTTGCCCGCCAGATGCCAGCAAGTCGCGCCATGCCTCAAGCCTCTGCTATGCCGGGGCGATGGGGCGACGCTGGTTTTGCCACTCGGTCGCGAAACCTTCGGGCGCAGCTCGCAGAGCGGTCGTCATGCGACAGCGCCCTTGATCAGACGCACACGATTCTTGAGAGTGACGCGCCAGAGAGGGGTCATTGCCGCCGCGAAAACCACAAGCAGCATGCAAGGCGATGCAGATCCAGGCGCAAGACAGCAAAAAGCCCGCTCGGTTGGAGCGGGCTTTGTCTGGTCGGTCTCAGGTGCGCTTAGCGGCGCAGACCCAGGGACGAGATCAGTTTCT
This sequence comes from Pseudomonadota bacterium, assembly GCA_038746545.1. GTDB lineage: Bacteria > Pseudomonadota > Alphaproteobacteria > Rhodobacterales > Rhodobacteraceae > Dinoroseobacter. The sequence continues at coordinate 6,208 of JBCDKN010000011.1, read as the reverse complement.
GGTAGCGGGCTTCGTCCTTGCCGCGCACATAGTCCAGCAGCTTGCGGCGCTGGGCCACGAGCTTGAGAAGGCCACGACGGGAGTGGTTGTCCTTCTTGTGGGTCTTGAAGTGCTCGGTCAGGGTGGCGATGCGGCTCGACAGGATCGCGATTTGCACCTCGGGGGAGCCAGTGTCGCCCTCCTTAGTCGCGTATTCCTTGATGAGGCGTGTCTTTTCTTCGATCGTGATCGACATCGGGATCTCCTGTTCAGGTTTGTGTGACGGCACAAGCCGGGATGTCGTCCAGCAGGGCCCATATAGGTCTCCGCCGATCTGCGATGCAGGTCGGGCGGATGCGCGCGTATAGGAGATATCCCGAGCGATGAAAACCCCCTATTCAAGCAGACACCGGCGCGCGGGCATGCCAAGCGATGGACCTGTTGCCGCAGGCTGGGCTAGTCTGGGGCATGTTCAGACCTCTCGCGCTTGTCGTCGCCCTGCTCACCCTGACCTTCGTGCTCTCGCCCTTGGCCAGTCCGCCCTTCACCGGGTTCCGGCCCGACCAGTTGCCGGTGCCGCAGATCAACCCACCCGTGCAGCCTGCGGGCTACGCTTTCGCGATCTGGGGGGTGATCTACCTGTGGCTCGTAGCTTCGGCCGGGTTTGGCCTGCTACGCCGCGCGGGGGACGAGGATTGGGACCATGTGCGCTGGCCGCTCATGGTGAGCCTTGCGGCGGGAACGCCCTGGCTCTTTGTGGCGACGCGTTCAGCCTTGGGGGCGTTCGTTCTGATCTTTGTGATGCTGATCCCGGCGATCATCGCTCTTTTGCGCGCGCCATCGCGGGACCGGGTCTGGCTGCGCACGCCACTGGGGCTCTATGCCGGATGGCTGACGGCGGCCTCGTGCGTTTCGCTGGCCACGGTGGCGGCGGGGTATGACCTGTGGTTTGGGGCGGGGATCTGGGCTGTGATCGCGTTGGTGCTGGCCTTTGCCATTGCGCGTTGGGTCCAACCGCAACGTCCCGAGACGCCGGAATACTCGGCCACGGTTATCTGGGCGCTCATTGCCGTCGTGGTCGCGAACGGCTCCTCCCAGCCGGGGATCGCTGCGATCGCAGCCGCAGGGGCCCTTGGGCTCGGCCTGCTTTACTGGACCGACCGGCGCCCGCGCAACGCCTAGGCTTCGGAAAAGAAGGGTAGAAAGGTCTTGAGAACGGCTTCGGGGACTTCTTCCATGGCGAAATGACCCGATATGCAGGAGGCGTCGCGCAGATCCTCCGTCCAGTTGCGCCAATGCCCGGCCGGATCGCCGGTTTGCGCCGGAAAGCCTCCTTCGGCCCAGAGGAACATCAACGGAGCTGAGATCTTGCGCCCGGCCGCCGCATCCGCGTCATCCAGCGCCCGGTCATAGGTCGCGCCCGCCCGGTAGTCCGCGCACATGGCGTGTACCCGGGCCGGATCGCGGGCCTGTGCGCGGTACCCTTCAAGCGCATCTGGGGCGAAGACATCCAGCGATTTCGCGAGGGTCCAGGTCTGCAGGGTCCAGTCCATATAGGCTTCCGGATCCGCGCCGATCATTCGCTCTGGCAGGGGCGCAGGCTGGGCCAGAAAGGTCCAGTGATAGGCCTTCATCGCCAGTTCCGCGGTCCAATTGGCCCAGAAGGGGCCGGTTGGAACGATCTCGATTATGCCCAGTCGCGCCACGCGATCCGGATGATCGAGCGCCAGCCGATAGGTCACGCGTCCACCCCGGTCATGGCCGAGGATGTGGGCGCGCGCGATCCCGAGCTGATCAAGCAGCCCGATAATGTCCTGCGCCATAGTGCGCTTGGCATAGACCGAATGCGCGGCGTCATCCTCGGGCGCGTCACTTTTGCCATAGCCGCGCAGGTCCGGGACGATCACCCGAAAATGCTTGGCCAGTTCCGGTGCCACCCGGCCCCAGCAGGCGTGATTCTGCGGATAGCCATGGAGCAGGACGAGCGGATCGCCGGTCCCGGCCTCGTGCACCGAGAGGCGCAGGCCATTGGTTTCAACAAATCGCTGAGAAAAGCCGGGGATCATGCGGGGTCCTCCCAGGGGCGGGGGTGTTCGGAATAGGCGATGTAGAGCGGGTGCTTCGGGTGCCCCGCCTTGCTCAGGCCCAGATGGGTGAGCGGGCGGTCCGTCTCACGCAAGAGCCGCGCAACGGCGGGGCCTCGTCCCAGATGGGCGCCATGGGTGCCCCAGGCGCAGAGCACGGTCTCGGCCCAGTCGGCGCCATCCAGGATCGCAGCGTCATTGCCGGGCCCGACCGGATCGGCAGCCGCGCGCATGGCCTTGGGATCCGTATCGCGCCAGGCAAAGATATTGCAGACCCGAAACCCTCCATAGCCCAAAGCGCGCGCGCGACGCTCGCACCGCTCGACTGTTGGGTCGTTCTGAATTTCGGTGGCGGTCGAGGGGTTGAGCATCACGAACAGGATGCGGCGGCCCTGGGGTTCCCAGATACGGGTGAGGGCGTAGCGGTAGCGCTCGCATGCGGAATAGACTGCGACCGAGGCCGCGTCGTCTTTCTGGTGGGTTCGAGTGATCATGGGGCGGTTGTGCCCGGTGCCCCGGATCGGGTCAACGTCCAGCCAGGGCGCGGCATGTCAAAAATCCCCTGTTGCATGGGACAATCTCCCGGGCTTTGATCTCTAGCATCTTAGGTTTCCCGATCGTCAATCGGGTCCTTGCACGCCAGTGTAAGGAGGCGCGCGGTTGCCGCCGCCAAGACCCTTGTTCAAGGACTGCGGATGAGTCTGATCACAAGTCTTGCAATCGGATATGGCTTAGGCTGTCTCGCTGTCATCGGATTCCAGATTGCCCTGATCGCGGGCGCCCCTTGGGGTCGTTTGACCCAAGGGGGGCAGCATCCCGGTGCTTTGCCCGCCTCCGGTCGCATTGCGGCTTTGGTGTCGATCTTCATCCTCTTGGGTATGGCCGGTGGGGTCCTGTCCGCAGCAGGCTTGTGGCCCCAATGGCCCCGCTGGTCCAGCTGGGTCGCCCTGGCGATCCAGGGGCTCGTGACGCTCGTGAACTGGATCACGCCATCAAAGCCTGAGCGGATGCTCTGGGGGCCGGTGGAGTCGGGGCTGCTGGCGGTCGCCAGCGTGGTGTTGCTTGCCACCTGACCACGCGCCGGTATAGGGCGGTTCGGCAGTTCGTACCCGCGGCGGAGGTCTACAGAGCGGTTGGCTCGCTACGCGTCTAACTGATGTGAAAATGTCAGTGGAACATGGGAGTACAGCATCTCGCTCGCTTTAGAGCGAAGGTTTGTAAGGTAACAACTGAACTGACTCTTGGTTGGAACCCGAACTATGCCGGTTGAGCACATAGCCTATCGGAGAAACCCTCGAGCAGCGGCCCAGAAACAGGGGACTAGTCGGCAAGAGAAACCAGGCTCGAACCTTCCGAGATGCAATCTCCGGTCTTGCTTGAGGCAGTGTTCAAATCAATCACTCGGCTTGAGCTCAGGCCGATGGGCCCCCAGCGATTTGCACAAGTCATCGGTCAATCGAAATAGTTCATCGGCCCGCGTGCTGCCCAGGGCCTCTTCAAGCAGATGGTCGCCGTTATCCCACGCGTCGTAAACGTCCTTTAGGGCTGCCCGGCCTTTGTCGGTTAGGGCGACGATATCGCGTCTGCGATCTTCCGGGTTTGTCGATTGAGAGACATACTCTAATGCGACCAATCGCGTGATCATTGAACTCATGCTGCCGGGGGCCACGCCAAATCGAGCGGCCAAATGCTTCTGCGCAGTCGGGCCAAACTCTTCAAGAATATCAAGGATCAGTGCTTGCCGGTGGCGCGTTCCAGTTTCTTTCAGAAGAGCTTCAACCCGTTTCTCGATGATGCTGGCTGAGTGCAAAAGGGCGTGAAGTCTGTTTGGTGCGCGTTTCATGCCTGGACCGTAGATAGTGTTTGTTGAGGCGACAATGGGTCGTATCGGGGGCGTGAAAAAGTATCAATAATAACTGTTTCAATCGAAACTATATTGACCGATCCTCACCACCATGGTTGGTTGATGCCGAGGCAAGCGCCTCGTTTGCGAACTATTGGATATTGCATTGCCGTTGCTTGCTCAAAAGGATTGCCTATGAAACGATCACTTTCGGCTCTTGTTGCAAGTATAGCTCTTTCGAGCCCAGTTCTTGCCGAAAGCTATTCCGTTGATGTCTGGGCCGACAACTGGTTCGAGATGCGAGTGGACGGTGTCCGAGCGGCCGAGGACAGCGTTCCGATCACGACGGAGCGCTCTTTCAATAGAGAAAGCTTCTCTTTCACCGCGGAGCCACCGTTTGTAATTGGCCTCGTCGCCAAGGATTTTATCGAGAATGATACCGGGCTGGAGTATATCGGAACGTCGCGTCAGCAAATGGGTGACGGGGGTGTGATCCTGCAGGTTAGGAACAGTATTGGTGAAGTAGTTGCTGTCAGCGATACAACCTGGCAGTGCCGCGTCATCCACACTGCACCACTCGATAAGTCCTGCGCAAAAGTCGGCAAGCCTATCGCCGGAGAAGGACCCTGCGGATTTGAAATCTTCGGGGAACCACGCGGCTGGGACAAGGCCGACTTTGACGCATTAGGTTGGATGCCCGCAAGCGCTTATTCGGTGAACCAAGTCGATCCAAAGGGCGGTTATGACGAGGTTGACTGGGCGGAAGGTGCGGAACTTATTTGGGGCCCCGATCTGGAACAGAGCAACACAGTGCTGTGCCGATACACTGTTGAATAGGCATGCCAAAGGCGGATTGCGATTCTTCTGGAAAACAACCGAGCGCCGTAGAACTTGCGACGAACACTGTCACCCTTCTAGTAAGGAGCCCCAACATGCGATCATTTCCCCTCATCTGTGCACTTGCGGTCATCGGAACTTTCGCATTTGCCGATGCGCCGCAGGTGCCCTCGGACGCTCCGTACATCGTGTTGGCGAAGAATCTCGATGAACCTAATGGATACGGGTTTTGTCTGGACACAGCGGGGCGTGGTCAAACCGACCTCATGCAAGCACATTCGTGCAAGCCGGCAGCTAAGGACGACGCTGGAAATCCGGTGCCGAACGACACGCAGTTTACGTATGATGCGGGGAGTATGCGCGTAGAAGCAGTGGCTTTTCCAGGGCAGTGCATGCAGGTTCTCATTTCGCCCTACACCGCAGTGTTCGGGTTGCTGGATTGTGACGACCACCCAAGCCAGAAATTTGTCCTTTCACCAGATGACGGCACTCTGCGCATGAACGAAGATCAAACGATGTGTGTGAGCTTGGGGTCAGAAACACTTGAGGCCGGTCCTTGGTCGCGCCGGGACATTGCGCTTACGCCCTGCGACGAAACAGAGGACGAGCTGAAGCAATGGACCTTCGTCGTTGAGCCTTAGGACAACGTGGTTTGAATTCAGCTGATCTCCACTACCCGTGCAGAGTACTTGCTGACGCCTGTATTTGAGCGCAAATCTGCGCTTCACAACCGTCTAGCCACGCACTTGCATATTCAACCTCTCTCACGGTCCACTCCCTTTTGTGATCCGGTAAAGACCCTGCTGTGTCTGTAGCGCACATTCCCAACATCCGCCGTGGTCGCAGAAACTCCATGCGGATCGAACTCCACGTTTGCGGATCAATGCAGTCCCGGGTAACTGACCTGTGGTGCCGTTTGGGAAGTTTGTCTTGAAGCCTCCAGGCTCGGTGCGCCAGAAAATGTCGTGTCTAACGAACGATCTCCGCTACCTTTCTTGAACCAAGGGACATGCCTACTGATGCCAAGACTGATTACCGAGTTTGGAATTGGGACCTCTCTGCGTCGCGGTGATTACACGGAGGCCGTGAAACGCGGCATCAAGGACGCTCTATGGCACAACTCCATCAACCTGGCGGAGCTTTTCGGCTTCGAGAAAACCGATATGCAGATCCGCGTTGATGTGGGTGTACAGAACCCGGACGCCGTGGAGATTGCCGAGTTGGAAACGGTCTTCCCCTATGGACAGACAGAGTTTCATATCGCCAAGGGAGGGCTCGATATCCCGCGTCCCGAGGGCACGGGCAATCCGACGATCATCGCCAATGTCGCCCTTTCGGTCAGCTTCGACATGGAGCGGGCGCAATGAGCGAGCAGCGTTTCATCATTGAGATGGGCACTGGAAATGACCAGTACGGGCAGGACTATACCAAAGCCGCCGCTCGGGCGATCGAAGATGCCATCCGG
>JBCDKN010000010.1:0-120998 GCA_038746545.1 Pseudomonadota bacterium | reverse complement strand
CGCTAGCTTTCTTAAGTCTGCGACCGCCTGCCACATCGAGCAGCGCGCCAGTGGTGTAGCTGGCCTCGTCCGAGAGCAGATGCAGGATGGCGCGGGCGACCTCTTCGGCGCTGCCAGGGCGGGCGAGGGGGACAGTGTGCGCGAGATCCGCGGCGCGGTCGGGGAGACCGCCTTTGGCGTGGATCTCGGTGGTGATGATGCCCGGGCGGACCCCGTTGACGCGGATACCTTCGCCTGCGACTTCGAGGGCGAGGCCCTTGGTGAAGGTGTCGATCGCGCCCTTTGAGGCCGCGTAATCGGCGTATTGATTGGGCGAGCCGAGGCGCGCGGCGGCGGAGGAGAGGTTCACGATGGCGCCACCGGGGCCGCCATGGCGTGTGGACATGCGGCGCACGGCAGCGCCCGCCACAAGGATCGCGCCCACGGTGTTGACGGCGAACATGCGCGTCACGCGCTCGGCGGTCATCTCGTCGACCCGAGCGGACACATCCACGATCCCGGCATTGTTGATCAGCCCCGTGAGCGGAAGGCCCACCGCGTCGATCTCGTCAAAGAGCTTCGTGATCTGGTCCGGATCGCCAATATCGGCCGCATGCAGCGATGTGGTTGCGCCTGCCGCTTGGCAGTCGGCGGCTACGGCCGCCGCGCCTTCGGCATCGGACCGGTAGTGGAGCGAAAGGTGCAGGCCCGGGCGGGCCGCGAGCCGGGCGCAGGCGGCGCCGATGCCCGCGCTGGCGCCGGTGATCAGGAGATGGGACACGGGGTCCTCCGTCGTTGGCATGGGGGTCAGGCGGCCAGGATGCGCCCGACCATTTCGGTGACGTCCCGCGACAGGCCCGGCGTGGCGGCGATCCGCTCCAGCTCGATCTTGATCAGGCGCTGGCGTTTCTCATCATAGCGGGTCCAACTGTCAAAGGCGCTCGACATGCGGGCGGCGGTTTGCGGGTTGAGCGGGTCGAGCCGGATCAGCCAATCCGCCAGAAGCTCATAGCCTTCGCCGGAGGCGGTGTGGAAGCCCGCCGTGTTCATGGTGAGTGCACCCAGAGTGCTGCGGAAGCGGTTCGGGTTCTTCCAGTCGAAATCTTGGTGCGCGGTCAGGGCTTTGCAGGCGCGCACGGCCTTGTCGGGGGCGGCGAGCGAGATCTGCAGGGCGAACCATTTGTCCATCACGAGCCGATCGCCGGACCATTGCGCGTAGAAGGTGCTGACAGCATTGGTGCCCTTGCCGATGCTGAGCAGGGCGGAAAAGGCCGAGAGCTGCTCGGTCATGTTATCGGCCCCGAGGAACTGCGCTTTGGCACGTTCGCCGTCATCGGTTTCAGACAAGAGCCGCAGGGCGGTGCCACGCAGGGCGCGCTGGCCTGCCGCGGCAGCATCGGGCGTGTAGGGACCGGGCACGGCCATCGCTTCATAGAGATCCGAAAGCGCCTCAACGCCATAGCTCGCGATGGCTTGAGTCAGGCGTTTGCGCCCGGCGTGGATCGCGTCGGGATCCGGGGTTACGCCGCCCGCATGGAGGGTTTGTGCCAAGTCATCCTCGGACGGCAGAGCCATTGCGAGGGCCCGGAAGGCCGGATCAAGGCTGCCATCCTGCGCAACCGTCATCAAGGCGTCGAGAAACGCCTCCGCCGGGTCGGCATGCTCCGTGATCATCGCGATCAGAGTGTCCTTGGCGAGACTTCGCCCGGCCTCCCACTTGTTGAAGGGGTCGGTGTCCTTTGCGAGCAGCAGCAGGCGATCTTCCCGGTTCATGTCATGGCGCAGGATCACCGGGGCCGAGAACTCGCGTAGAAGCGACGGTACCGGGCGCTCCGGCAGGCCCTCGAACCGGAAGGACTGCGTGCGTTCGCGCAGCACGAGGGTCTGGCAGGGGGCGAGTTCGGCCCCGTCGCGGCCGAGCAGGCCCATGGTGACCGGAATCACCTGCGGAGATTTGTCGTTTTGTCCCGGCGTCTCGGGCAGATCCTGGCGCAGGGTGAGCGTGTAGGTGCCATCCGACCAGGCCTCCGCCACGTCCAGCTTGGGTGTGCCGGCCTGCGCGTACCAAAGACGGAACTGACTGAGGTCCTCGCCCGTTGCCTCTTCAAAAACCGCGATCCAATCCTCGATCGTGCAGGCCTCGCCATCATGACGCTCGAAATAGAGATCACAGCCCTTGCGATAGGCCTCGGCCCCGATCAGGGTGCGCAGCATCCCGATCACCTCAGCACCTTTTTCATAGACGGTGGCAGTGTAGAAGTTATTGATTTCGATGTATTCCTCAGGGCGCACCGGGTGCGCAAGGGGCCCTGCATCCTCCCGGAACTGGCGCGCGCGCAACATCAGCACATCGTCGATCCGCTTGACCGCGTGTGAACGCATGTCGCCCGAAAACTGCTGATCCCGGAAGACGGTTAGACCCTCCTTGAGGCAGAGCTGAAACCAGTCGCGGCAGGTGATCCGGTTGCCGGTCCAGTTGTGGAAATACTCATGGGCGATGATCCCCTCGATCAACTCATAGTCGCGATCCGTCGCCGTCTCGGGCGAGGCCAGCACGTATTTTGAGTTGAAGATGTTGAGGCCCTTGTTTTCCATCGCGCCCATGTTGAAATCGTCGACGGCGACGATCTGGAAGATGTCGAGATCATATTCCCGGCCATATTCCGTCTCGTCCCAGCGCATGGAGCGTTTCAGCGCATCCATCGCATAGGCGCATTTGCCCTCATCCCCCGGACGGACCCAGATCTTCAGCGCCACATCGCGGCCTGAGGCGGTGGTAAAGATGTCCTCGACCGCCACAAGTTCCCCCGCCACAAGGGCGAATAGATAGGCCGGCTTGGGCCAGGGATCGGTCCAGCGGCCATGGCCATCGGGATTGCCATTGGACAAAAGCACGGGCGTGCTGCCTTCCTCATCTGCGAAGATCCGCACATCGAACGGCGCCATCACATCCGGCCGGTCTGGATAGAAGGTGATCTTGCGGAAGCCTTCGGCCTCACACTGCGTGCAATACATGCCCTTCGACATGTAAAGCCCTTCGAGTGCTGTATTTTCTGCCGGTGCGATCTGGACCTCGCATTCCCACAGAAAGGGCGTCTCGGGCAACTCGGAGGCCGGAACGGTCAGCCCGGTGGCATCGGGCGTCAGGTCGAGCAACCGCCCATCCACCGTCGCCCGGATCAGGCGCAGGTCCTCGCCATCCAGACGCAGATCCGCGCCCGGTTGCAGCGGGGTGATCTTCAGCGTCGCCATGACACGCGTGCTGAGCGGCGCAAGGCGAAACTCGAGCGCCACATGGTCGATCCGGAAGGGATAGGGCGCGTAGTCGGCAAGACGAATGGTTTGGGGGGCGGCGTCGCGCATGGCGGGCTCCTGCTGATGGGCGTTTTTGCAATTTGCGACAGTTTCCCGGGAATGGCCAGTGGCCGAGCGCAGAGAATGACCGCCTTTCTGTGTCGCGATCCGCATACGACTTTGACGTGTCCGCTCGCTGTCAGATCGCCGGGAAATCCGGCAAATCTGGGAGGCTCGCTGCTCTGCTGCCCTTGACGCCGGGCAGGGCGCACCGATCTCTTGGCCATGACCGACCTCGCTCCGATCCTTGTCTGGTTCAAGCGCGACCTGCGCGTGGCCGATCATCCGGCCTTGACGGCCGCCGCGCAGCTGGGGCCTGTCCTGCCGATCTATGTGGTCGAGCCGGGCTATTGGGCGCAATCCGAGTGCTCCGCCCGGCAATGGGAGTTCACCAGGGAGTGTGTTGCCAGCCTCTCCGAGGATCTCGCCCGGCTTGGCGCGCCGCTTCGGATCGAAACCGGCGAGGTTGTCGCCGTGTTTGAGCGTTTGCGCACTGCCCATAAGATCACGCGGATGATCAGCCATGAGGAAACCGGGTCCGGCTGGACCTATGCCCGGGATCGGGCCGTTTCCGTCTGGGCGAGGGCTCAGGGGGTGCATTGGCAGGAACTGCCGCAATCCGGCGTGGTCCGCTGTCTGGACGGACGGGATGGTTGGGCGCGTGGCCGGGACCGGTTCATGGCGCAGCCGCAGCTCGACACACCAGCTCTGCGTGGTGTTGCCGGGGCAGGCGGTGGCGCACTCCCGGACGCGGCGACACTCGGGCTCGCCGAAGATCCCTGTCCGGACCGGCAGACGGGCGGGCGGAACGCGGCGCGCTCTCTCTTGGGCGGGTTTCTGACCGAACGGGGCCAAACCTATCGCGCGGCCATGGCCAATCCGCTGGCGGGCGCGACGGCCTGCTCTCGGCTCAGCCCGCACCTGGCGCTCGGCTCCCTGTCGGGGCGCGAGGCGACCCAGGCTGCGGGCGCCCGTAAGGCGGAGGTCAAGGGCACGCGCGATGGCTGGATCGGCGCGATGAAGAGCTTCGAGGCTCGGCTCGCCTGGCGCGATCACTTCATGCAGAAGCTGGAAGATGAGCCGAGCCTCGAGCATCGCTGCCTCCACACCGCCTATGAGGGCCTGCGCCCGAAGGAACCTGACGCCGCGCGCCTAAGCGCCTGGGCCAAGGGCGAGACCGGACTGCCTTTTGTAGATGCGTGTATGCGGTCCCTGATTGCGACGGGCTGGCTGAACTTCCGGGCGCGGGCCATGTTGGTGGCGGTCGCTTCCTACCATCTCTGGCTCGACTGGCGGGCGTCGGGCGTCATCCTGGGGCGGTACTTTACAGATTTCGAGCCCGGCATTCATTGGCCACAGGTCCAGATGCAATCGGGCACGACGGGGATGAACACCGTGCGGATCTACAACCCGATCAAGCAGGGCCATGACAATGATCCTACCGGCGCCTTCACGCGCCGCTGGCTCCCGGAATTGGCCCCCGTACCTGACCGCTCTCTGCAGGAGCCCTGGCTCTGGGAGGGGGCAGGCCAGATTCTTGATCGCCACTACCCCGCGCCGATCGTCGAGCCGAAAGCCGCTGCCGCCGAGGCGCGCCAGAAGGTCTGGGCGATCCGAACTGGCGCGGCGTTCCGCGCCGAGGCTGCGCAAGTGGTCGAGAAGCACGCCAGCCGCAAGGATCCCCAGGGCCGCTTTGTGAATGACCGCGCGCCGCGCAAGGCGGGACACGCCAAGGCAACGCGGAATCGCGGCGCAAAGCCTTCGCCGGATCAGTTGAGCTTCGATCTCTGATGGGGCGTATGCGCAAGAAATCCGACCTGCCCAGCAAGACCTGTGCCACCTGCGGTCTGCCCTTCACCTGGCGCAAGAAATGGGCAAGGGACTGGGAGCAGGTAAAATTCTGCTCGGAACGCTGTCGCAGGACTGCGCGCGCCCTAGCTAGGCCCGAAGACAAGGCGTCTGCGTAACAAAGTTGCGCGTTTTCTGAGATCCGCCGGGATTGGTCGTTTTTCGAACCGATTTAACGAAGTCTTGTTGCCTATCGGAAACTTCTTCCCTAGTTCGTGTACGAACGCATACAATGGGGTACAGGCCCGGGTCTTGGGGACCTGCGGGCCAAAGGAGGACGTAAGGTATGGAACGGGTTGATCGCCAAGGGCTCCGGGTGGCCGCCGATCTGGCGCAGTTTATCGAAACGCAAGCGCTCCCGGGCACCGGTGTCGCCGCCGAGGCCTTCTGGTCCGGCCTCTCGGCGCTGGTCCATGAAGAGGGGCCGACCAATCGCGCCCTGCTGGCCAAGCGCGAGGACCTGCAGGCCCAAATTGACGCCTGGCACGTAGCTAATCGCGGTGCGCCCCATGATGCGGCGGCCTATACGAGCTTCCTGCGCGAGATCGGCTATCTCGTGCCTGAGCCTGCGGATTTCGCCATCGAGACCGCCAATGTGGATCCGGAGATTGCGACGATCCCGGGCCCCCAGCTTGTCGTGCCGATCACCAATGCGCGCTACGCTTTGAACGCCGCCAACGCGCGCTGGGGCTCGCTCTATGATGCGCTCTACGGCACGGATGCCATGGGTGATGGGCCCTCGGGCAAAGGCTATGACCCTGAGCGCGGCGCCCGCGTGATGGCTTGGGCGCGCCAGCATCTGGATGCGGCTGCACCTTTGGCCGGTGTCTCCTGGGCGGATGTGACCCGGGTGGATGTGGCCGATGGCGCGCTGGAGCTGGTGGCGGGTGATCTGCGCCCGCTCGTCGATCCGGCGCAATTCGTGGGCTACACGACTGGGCCGGCAGGGGATGTCACCTCTGTCCTCCTCCAGAAGAACGGGCTGCACCTGCGGGTCATGATCGATCCGACCAGCCCGATTGGTGCGGCGGATCCAGCGGGAATTTCGGATGTGCTACTGGAGGCCGCCGTCTCGGCCATCATGGATTGCGAGGACAGCGTGGCCGCCGTGGACAGCGAGGACAAGGTGCAAGCCTATGGCAATTGGCTGGGCCTGATGAAGGGCGATCTGGCCGAGGAGGTTACCAAGGGCGGCAAGACTTTCACCCGAGCGCTGGCCGAGGACGTCACGGCCACGGCGCCCAACGGTGATCCGCTGGTCCTGAAAGGGCGAGCGCTGATGCTGATCCGCAATGTCGGGCATCTGATGACCAATACGGCCATTCTCGACCGGGATGGAGCCGAGATCGGTGAAGGGCTCATGGACGCCATGGTCTCCACGCTGATCGCCATGCATGATCTGGCGCGGGACGGGGGCAACTCGGTCCATGGCTCGGTCTATGTGGTCAAACCCAAGATGCATGGGCCCGAAGAAGTCGCCTTCACCGACACGATCTTCACCCGGGTCGAGGCCGCGCTCGGGCTGCCGCGCAACACGGTCAAGATCGGCATCATGGATGAAGAGCGGCGCACCTCGGCAAACCTCAAGGCCTGTATCCATGCGGCCAAGGCGCGCGTGGCCTTTATCAATACGGGCTTCCTCGACCGGACGGGCGACGAGATCCACACCTCCATGGAGGCGGGGCCCTTCCTGCCCAAGGGCGATATGAAGGGCACGGCCTGGATCGCGTCTTACGAGGATCGCAACGTTGATATCGGGCTGGCCTGCGGATTGCATGGAAAAGCGCAGATCGGCAAAGGCATGTGGGCCATGCCGGACCTGATGGCGGGGATGCTTGAGGCCAAGATCGGCCATCCGCAAGCCGGGGCCAATTGCGCCTGGGTGCCATCGCCCACAGCGGCGACGCTGCACGCCACACATTATCACCAGGTTAATGTCTTCGCCCGACAGGAGGAGATCGCGGCGGGCGGGGCCCGGGGTACGCGTGAGGATCTGCTGACCATTCCGCTTCTTGAGGGGCGCAACCTGAGCGATGCCGAGATCACTGCAGAGATCGAGAACAATGCCCAGGGTATTCTCGGCTATGTGGTGCGTTGGGTGGATCAGGGCGTGGGCTGCTCCAAAGTGCCGGATATCCATGATGTGGGCCTGATGGAGGATCGCGCAACCTGTCGGATCAGCTCGCAGGCGCTGGCCAACTGGCTCCACCATGGGGTGGTCTCGAAGGACCAGGTCATGGAAGGGATGCGCAAGATGGCTGCTGTTGTGGATGCGCAGAACGCGTCGGACCCGAGCTATCTGCCCATGGCGCCGGGCTTTGACGGCGTGGCCTTTGCTGCGGCCTGCGATCTGGTCTTCGAGGGCCGGGTGCAGCCCTCGGGCTATACCGAGCCGGTGCTCCATGCCCGGCGGTTGGAGTTGAAGGCCTCGGCGGCCCAGCCCACAAGCCTCAGCGCCTGAGGATCGGGGGCGGCGGGCCCATGCGCCCGCCGTGGACCCGCCCCGCCCAAGCCTTTGGGGCAGTTGCCCCTGTCTCTTTCTTTCCTAGCCCTCGGCGGCGCGCTGCGCCCGCCTTACCATAAGGACCTGTCATGATTTCCATTCGCAAAGCGCGCTCTATAATCAAAGCTACCCTCGCCAAGGGGAAGGAGATGGAGCTCAAACCCCTCACCGTGATCGTGCTCGACGCAGGTGGTCATCCGATTGCCTTCGAGCGCGAGGATGGCGCCAGCCCGGGTCGGTTCGAGATCGCCCGGGGCAAAGCCTATGGCGCGGTGATGCTCGGCCTGCCGGGCTCTGCCCAGATGGCACGGGCCGAAAGCCAGGCCTATTTCATGGCCGCCATGAACGGCGCTTTCGAGGGGAAGGTCGTGCCCGTGCCGGGGGGCGTGCTGGTCAAGGACCGCAAGGGCGCGATCATCGGGGCGGTGGGTGTCACTGGTGACACGTCTGAGAATGACGCGGCCGCAGCAACCGCCGCGATCGAGGCCGCTGGGTTCTTCGCCGACGCCTGAGCCACTGCGCACGCACAGGGCTGCACATGCCCTGTGCGGACCTGTGCGCCCCTGTCTCTCGACCAAACCCGGGAAATGCCATATATCCAGCGCTGTAGCACAGTTTCACAGGATAGGTCATGGCGCGCCCGGTCGTTGGGATTATCGGCAATTCATATCTGATCAACGATCAATACCCGGTCCATGCCGGCGGATCGATGAACTCTTGCGCGATCAGCCATGTGGCAGGGGCCATCCCCTTTATCGTCCCCTCTGATCCCAAGCTCATCCAGGTCGAAGAATTGCTGGAGGTCTGTGACGGGTTCGTTCTGACCGGGGCGCGGGCCAATGTGCATCCCGAGGAATACGGCCACATCCCCACGGAAAAACATGGTGTCTTCGACCGCGCCCGGGACCGGATCACTTTGCCGCTGGTGCGGGCTTGCGTGGATCGGGGGCAGCCCTTCCTTGGTATCTGCCGCGGGTTTCAGGAGGTCAACGTGGCCATGGGCGGCACGCTTCACCCGGAGATTCGCGAGATCCCGGGGCGCGAGAACCACCGCATGCCCCCCGATGGCACACTTGAGGAAAAGTTCGAGATCCGCCAGACCGTCTCGGTCTCACCCAATGGGCCTTTTGCGCGGGTCTTTGGGTCTGCCGAAGTGCGCACCAACACGCTGCACGGGCAAGGCATCATGGAGGCGGGACCGCGCGTGATTATCGACGGGCACGCCCCCGATGGCACGCCCGAGGCTATCTACATTGCGGATGCGCCGGGCTTCACGCTCTCGGTGCAATGGCACCCGGAATGGAACGCCGATCAGGACCCGGTCTCGCGCCCGCTCTTCACCGCCTTTGGCGATGCGGTCCGCGCCTGGGCCGATGGGCGCCGCCCGGTGCCCGTGGCGATTTCTGCCTAAACTAAAGGGGCGCCGACGCGCCCTTTTGTTTGTCCCACCGTTCTCTATGTGCGCGCCGGAGCGGCTGCTCTGCCAACGTAGTTTCGCTGCCAGCCTGGCCGGAGTAGCACCCAAGTAAGTCTGTCATTCTTGCGACTCTGGTTCTGCCACGGGTGCCTTCTCAACAAGTAGATGTGTCTTGGAGTTCCCCCATACACCTGGCTTCGGCCTCGTCGTAAATCCGGCTTTCTCCACATGTTCGATGAGGCTCGCCATAACCTCCTCGTGGGTTGGCTTCACGACACCCAAATCTTCGGTGTGCTTTTTCCCTGAATGCGACCGTAAGGAGAGTAGTGTCACCTTGCTCCCTTTGATACTGGTGACTTGAACGGCGAATTCGGAGATTGAATTCCAGGGAAACTTTCGGGTCTCGGCCTTGGAAAGGAATTTCACACCCGTGTAGAAAACCGTCACGCCTTCCAGATCTATGACAAAAGCAGGTCCGCTATCGTGATATTTGGGGATGGTCTTAGCCATGGACAACAAACCGATAGCTGAAAATAGGAGCGCGAACAGTAAGCCTAGAATGAATTCGGTAGAGGCGTACTCTGTAGGCGAATTCTTTGCCAAGACGACAAAGCCTATAGCTCCTGCTGCGGCGAGAGAGCCGTTCAGCAGAAGCTGTAGTCCGAGGCGATACTGATCTCGTTCTACGACCATAGAGCGGTCTCCTACCGATGTTCTGACGCTGCCGAGGTCAGCGTATGCATTTCCGGTGGCGGAGCAACAGACTGGACATTACATTCATAAAATGGAATGTTTTGAGCAGGAGGAAACACCATGCCCAAATTGCCTAGTCGTTTGTCGCGTCTCTTGGCCTGCGCGGCGGTCGCCTTGCCCTTGGTGACCCATGCCAGCGAGGACATTCCCGACCAGTATCCGCAGAGTCCGCTTTATTCCAAGCCGGTTGAGGTGATCCCCCATGTCTGGTCCGCGATCGGGGCGACGGCGCCGCCGACCTACGAGAATGCCGGGCATAACAACAATCTTAGTTTTATCCTGACCGGGGCCGGGGTGGTGGTCGTCAATGGCGGGGCCTCGGCACAGCTGGCCGAAGCGCTCCATGCGGAAATCCGGACGATCACCGACCAACCCGTGGTGCTGGTGATCAATGAGAACGGGCAGGGGCATGCCATGCTCGGGAACTCCTATTGGCGCGATCAGGGGGTCGAGATCCTCGCCCATGCGGATGCCGCGCACGAGTTCGAGGAATACGGTCCGCAGATCCTCGAGGGGATGAAGCGCTATAACCGGGACCGGGCCGAGGGCACACGGTTGGTCGCCCCCGACCGGACCTTTGATGAGCGCGAGGTGATCGAGCTCGGCGATGTGCGGGTCGAGGTCCTGCATCTCGGCCCGGCCCACAGCCCTGGTGACATTCAGGTCTGGTTGCCGAACTGGGACATCGTGATTGCGGGCGACATGGCCTTTCACGAGCGGATGCCCCCGATCTTTGCTGACACGGTGACCTCGGAATGGGTCGAGACCTGGGAAACGGCGTTCGAGCCGCTCGGCGCGACTTATGTCATCCCCGGCCATGGGCATCCGACCAACATGGCGCAGGTCCGGCGCTATACCCGCGACTATCTCGTCTATCTCCGCGGCCAGATCCGCGCGCATATCGACGCGGGCGGCGATCTGAGCGAGGCCTATTACGTGGACCAGTCGCCCTATGCCCATCTCGACACCTATGAAGAACTCGCGACCAAGAATGCAGGCCGTGTTTATGAGGAAATGGAGTGGGAATGAGCCCGGCAATGGTGCAGGTTGTAGCGGACCTGCTGCTGCCTGAAGCCATGTCTCCCCATGACCTGCGCGCAAGCCGCGTAAAAAACCGCCGCGCATCTTGACGCAGTGTCATGACACGGCTTAGCGCGGAGGTTGGATCAATTTCGCGCTTGAGATGTGTCACAGGGCGCGTCTAAGTGACCTCGGATTGACGGCGCTCGCCGCGAAGGAGACCCCCATGCGCAACCCGTTTCGCGACCTGACGCTCGACCAGATGCTCGACATTCCGCCGCTCTGGCTGCTGATCTGTGCGCTGCTCGGCTGGGCGCAAGCAAGCTTCCTTCCGGTTGGCCCGCCGGGCGGGGCGGTGACCGACCTGCTAGGCGGGGTTCTGGTGGGCGGGGGGATCTTACTGATCCTGCTTGCGGCCTTGGAATTTCGTAAGCATTCCACAACGATAGTCCCGCATCTGACCCCAAATCATCTGATCACGGAGGGGATCTTCCGGCGCACGCGCAACCCGATCTATCTCGGCGATGTGCTCATCCTGACCGGTCTTTTCCTGCGCTGGGAGGCCTGGATTTCCCTGCCTTTGGCCGCGATCTTGGTCTATATTATTGACCATCGCTTCGTCCGCGGGGAGGAAGAGCGGGCGCGCGCTGCCTTTGGCGCGCGCTTTGATGCCTATTGTGCACAGACCCGGCGCTGGCTCTAATCCCTGCTGCAATTGTATACGAAGGTATGCTTGTATCGCACAGCAAGCTATGCGCCCATTGCATGGGGGCGTCTCTGAGTGGTGGCGCTAACACCCTGTTGCGGCAAATCAAATCCGAGTGTTAAGAGGCCATTTGAACGAAAAGCCCGCTTGGGTGGAAACGGGAAAGGAAGACACGTGAAGATCGGGGCACCGAAGGAAATCTTTCCTGGCGAAGCACGAGTTGCGATGACGCCAGACTCTGCACTTCAGTTGCAGAAACTCGGATATGAATGTGCAATCGAAGCCGGCGCGGGCGCCGCGGCTGGCTTTGCGGATGCGCTCTACGAGGCCAATGGGGTAGAGGTCGTCAAGACCGCCGCCGCGCTGTTCAAGGCGGTGGATATTGTCGCCAAGGTGCGTCCGCCCAGCGAGACCGAAGCCAAGCGTCTGCGCAAAGAGCAACTGCTGATCAGCTTCTTCTATCCGGCCGCCAATGAGGCGCTTATGGATCTGGCCAAGGACAAGGGCGCGAGCGTCATTGCCATGGACATGGTCCCGCGCATCAGCCGCGCCCAGAAGATGGACGCACTGTCGTCGATGGCCAATATCGCGGGCTACCGTGCGGTGATCGAGGCTGGCAACAACTTCGGACGCTTCTTCACGGGTCAGATCACAGCGGCCGGTAAAGTGCCGCCCGCCAAGGTGCTGGTTGTGGGCGCAGGTGTGGCCGGTCTGGCCGCGATCGGAACCTCGACCTCGCTCGGCGCGATCACCTATGCGTTCGACGTGCGCCCGGAAGTGGCCGAGCAGGTTGAATCCATGGGTGCCGAGTTCGTCTTCCTCGACTTCGAGGAAGAACAGCAGGATGGCGCGGCCACGGGCGGTTACGCCTCGGTCTCCAGCCCGGAATTCGCGGCCGCTCAGCTCGCCAAGTTCCGCGAACTGGCCCCCGAGATGGACATCGTGATCACCACCGCGCTGATCCCGAACCGCGAAGCACCTGAGCTTTGGACCAAGGATATGGTCGAGAGCATGAAGCCAGGCTCGGTGATCGTCGATCTCGCGGCGGAAAAGGGCGGCAATTGCAAGCTGACCGTCATGGACGAGAAGATCGTCACCGATAATGGCGTGACCATCATCGGCTATACGGATTTCCCGAGCCGCATGGCCGCCCAGTCCTCTACGCTTTACGCGACGAACATCCGTCACCTGATGACCGATCTGACGCCCGAGAAGGACGGTCAGACAAATCACGACATGGAAGACGACGTGATCCGTGGGGCGACGATCACCCATGCAGGCGAGATCACCTTCCCGCCGCCCCCGCCGAAAGTGGCCGCGATTGCGGCGCAGACCAAGGAAAAGCCCAAGGAGAAGACCCCCGAGGAGCTTAAGGCCGAAGAGGCTGCGGCCTTCAAAGCGCAGACCAAAAACCAGGTCACGCTTCTGGCCGTTGGCGCAGCACTGCTGCTGGGTGTGGGCCTGATTGCGCCCGCGAGCTTCATGCAGCACTTCATCGTCTTCATCCTGTCGGTTTTCATCGGCTTCCAGGTCATCTGGAACGTGGCGCATTCGCTGCACACGCCCCTGATGGCGGTGACCAACGCAATTTCGTCGATCATCATTCTCGGCGCGCTGATCCAGATCGGATCGAGCTCGCTTCTGATCACCGTGCTCGCGGCTGCGGGCATCTTCATGGCCTCGGTGAATATCTTCGGCGGCTTCCTCGTGACACGGCGCATGCTCGCCATGTTCCAGAAATCCTAAGGAGCTCCGGACTATGGAATTCGGATTTACGATTGCGGCCTACGCGGTTGCAGCAGTTCTTTTCATCCTGTCGTTGGGTGGTTTGAGCGGACAAGAAAGCGCTAAGCGCGCTGTATGGTATGGCATCGCGGGCATGGCGCTGGCGGTTGTCGCAACGATCACCGGCCCCGGTCAGGGGCTGGCCTGGGCCTCGATCATCCTGATCGCGCTCGGCGCGGCCGTGGGCTATCAACTCGCCACCAAGGTGCAGATGACCCAGATGCCCGAGCTTGTGGCGATCATGCACTCGCTTGTTGGTCTGGCGGCGGTCTTTGTGGGCTTCAACGCCGACATCATGATCAACTCGGTCTCGGCCCTCTATGAGGCCAACGGCCAGGTGCTGGGCGCCGTGGGCCCAGATGGCTACACCGCCATCGGTCTGCCCAAAGAGATCACCGATGGTCTGTCGTCCTTCGGCAAGCTCATCGCCAAGAAATCCGGCGTCGAGATCGGCATCCTCCGGGTCGAGCTGGTGCTCGGCATCTGGATCGGGGCTGTGACCTTCACCGGCTCCGTGATTGCCTATGGCAAGCTGGCGGGCAAAGTGAACTCCGCCGCCAAGCAGCTGCCCGGTGGGCATATGCTGAACGCGGCGGCTGCGGCTGGCTCTGTGGTGCTGACGGCGATGTATCTCGGTGGCGCAGGCAGCTGGACGCTGGTTCTGCTGACGTTTCTGGCGCTCTTCATCGGGTATCACCTGATCATGGGGATCGGCGGCGCGGACATGCCGGTGGTGGTTTCGATGCTCAACAGCTATTCCGGCTGGGCGGCTGCGGCGATCGGCTTCTCCCTGGGCAATGACCTCCTGATCGTGGTTGGTGCGCTTGTGGGCTCCTCCGGTGCGATCCTGTCCTACATCATGTGTAAGGCCATGAACCGGGCCTTTGTCAGCGTGATCCTCGGCGGCTTCGGTGGCGCCGGTGGTCCGCAGATGGAGGTCGAGGGCGAGCAGGTTGCGATTGACGCCGATGGCGTTGCGACCTCCCTGAACGAGGCGGACAGCATCATCATCATCCCGGGTTACGGCATGGCCGTGGCGCAGGCTCAGCAGACGGTCGCGGAGCTGACCCGCAAGCTGCGTGCCAAGGGCAAGGATGTGCGCTTCGCGATCCACCCGGTCGCCGGTCGTCTGCCGGGGCATATGAACGTGCTCTTGGCCGAGGCGAAGGTGCCCTATGACATCGTGATGGAGATGGACGAGATCAACGAGGACTTCCCTGAGACGGATGTGGCCATCGTGATCGGCTCGAACGACATCGTGAACCCTGCGGCACAAGAAGACCCGAACTCCCCGATTGCCGGGATGCCGGTTCTGGAATGCTGGAAGGCCAAGCAGGTTTTCGTCTCCAAGCGGGGGCAGGGCACGGGCTACTCGGGCATCGAGAACCCGCTCTTCTACAAAGAGAACACGCGGATGTTCTACGGCGATGCGAAGGCGAGCTTCGACAAGCTGTTGCCGCTCATCGACTGAGAACTCTGAGCTCAGATTTGGAAAAGGCCCGCCTCGCGCGGGCCTTTTTCGTTGCGACACCGGGCTCGGCCCAATACCCAAGAGAGACGGCGCAGGGCTGAGCGCGACGGCGCGGTCCACATGTCGACCGCGCTTGGCGGCTGAAAGGGGGGAGCCCATGTATCTCGGTCTCGATATCGGCACATCGGCGGTCAAAGCGCTCCTTTGGGATGGGCAGGCGGTCTGCGGCACGGCCAGCGCGCCCTTGCAGGTCGCGACCCCATCGCCCGGCGCCAGCGAGCAAGACCCTGAGGACTGGTGGCGCGCGGTCTGCACAGCCTGCACAGCGCTTCGGGCACAGTCTGGTTGGGACGGGGTCAAAGCCATTGGCCTCTCCGGTCAGATGCATGGCGCGGTCTGTCTTGGGGCCGATGGCGCGGTCCTGCGCCCGGCCATGCTCTGGAACGACAACCGTGCGGAGGCCGAGAGCTTAGCCATGACCGCGGCTCTGCCCGGGATCGGCGCCCGCGGGGGTGTGCCGCCCATGCCCGGCTTCACGGCCCCCAAGCTTGCTTGGCTGGCCCGTGCCGAGCCCGAGACGCACCGCGCGACGGCGATGGTGCTGCAGGCCAAGGATTGGCTGGGCTACCGGCTCCACGGAGGGTTCCTCTCCGAGATGTCCGAAGCCGCAGGTACGCTCTGGCTCGATCAGGCCGCACGGGACTGGGATAACGCTGCGCTGGCCTTCAGCAGGCTCTCCCGCGCTCAGGTGCCGACCCTCGCCGAGGGCACGGAACCGGCCGGTCCGCTGACCCACGCCGCAGCTGACACGCTGGGGCTCCGATCTGGCGTGCCGGTGATCCGTGGGGGCGGAGATGCCATGGCGGGCGCGGTCGGTGTCGGTGTCGTCCGCCCGGGGCAGGCGATGATCTCGCTCGGCACCTCCGGGCAGTTCCTGCTCGCCAGCGACCGTCACGCCCCGAACTCGGAGCGCCTGCTCCACAGCTTCGCCCATTGCCTGCCCGGTGGGTACATTCAGATGGCGGCCATGCTCAACGGTGCGGCCCCCATGGCCTGGCTCGCGCGCGCGCTGGGGCAAGAGCTGCCGACGCTGCTTGCAATGGCTGAGACCGCGGATCCGCTCCACACGCCGCTCTTCCTGCCCTATCTGACCGGGGAGAGGACGCCTCATGGCGACCCCAGCGCCCGAGCTGGGTTCCAGGGGCTCAGCCATGGGACCGGCCCCGGAGAGATGATGCGCGCTGTGATTGACGCAATCGCTTATAGCTTTGCCGACGCGCAAGCGTCGCTCCACGAGGCCGGGCTCGACACGCCACCGTCAATCGCTATCGGGGGCGGCGCGCGCAGCGATCTGGTGCTGCAGACCTTGGCGGATGTGCTTGAGATCCCGATGCAGCGCCCCGCCGGGGCGGATCAGGGACCCGCGCTCGGGGCTGCGAAACTGGCCGCTGTGGGGATCGGGGATCTGTCTGTTGAGGAGCTCGCTACGCCGCCAGAGCTCGGTGCATTGTTTGAGCCGCAGCAGGAGGCGCGTCACGCGGAGCGGTTGCCGCGCTTCCGGGCGCTCTATGCGCAGCTCAAGCAGGTTTGCGCGCGGCCCTGAGGGGCCACGCGGTGCGATCAGGCCGCGCTGGCGGCGTTCTGGTCGCGCCCGTAATAGAGCCCGACCACATGCTCGGCCTCGGCAAAGAAGAGCCAGCGCGCCACCAGAACACCCGCGAAATGAGAGATCACGGCGAGCCCGACCACGAGATGCTTGTCATTGAGCAGGATCAGCACGAGCGGCAGCACCGCCATCAGACCCAACGCGATCGCCCGCAGCTTCATGGCGTGCTTGCGCCCGACCTCATAGACCATCTCGCGCATCAGGTAGTTACCGCCCGTATGGGGCGGCTCGAAGGCACGTACCTGCGCGCCGAGGCCCGTAGCGCTGGAGAGGGACGTAGCGCCACCGGAGAAGGCCTTGTCGCCCGCCATCCAGGCCCAAACCTGTACCAGACCGATACCGGCCAGCAGCCAAAGCGCCGTCGTGATATGCCCGGCCAGAAGCGCGCCGCCTCCAAGGCTCAGAAGCCCGAAGAGGACCGGCGTGGCCGGCTGGTTCCAGCGCGGCACGGTTTTGAGCTGGGTATAAATCATTGCGGTGGCGAGCACGGTCGCGAGGCAGAGTGCTGCGCCCAGCAGACCAAGGAAGGCGGGCTGGTAGCCGAGGAACACCGCCGCGGCCCCGTGGAGCCCCATGATCGTGAGCGCAGCCACGGCCAAAACTGCCTCGCGGCTGAGCCAGCTCGTTTTCCACTGGGTGAAGGCGCGCCATGCGCGCTGCGGGTTGCCCAGATGGAAGGTCGAGGCGACAAGCCCGCCGACCGAGAGCGCAAAGGCCAGCGCGTAATAGACAAAGCCCACCCAGCCTACGGCCTTGGGGATGCCAAGCCCGAGCCAGATCAGGAGTCCGAAACCGATGCCCGAGAGTGAGGTGAAGAGAATGACAGATTTCGCGGGATGCATGGCTCAGATCCGATCCAGAGTACGGTCGAGCCAGCCGAGAAAGCCCGTGGGCTCGGTCGCAACCGGTTCGAGATAAGGGGAGAGCACGTCAAACTCCGGCACATCGTCTTTGGGGCGCGGCGGCAGGTATTTGTTGACGGGCTTGGTGCCTTGCTCGGGCATGAGGTCCATGCCGCCGCGTTCGGCGACAAGCTGACTGACATCGCTGTTGGGGTCACTAAGATCGCCGAAATGTCGCGCGCCCGCAGGGCAGGTGCGGACGCAAGCGGGCTGGCGGTCTTCCTCGGGCAGGGCCTCGTTGTAGATCCGGTCAACGCAGAGGGTGCATTTCTTCATTACGCCGGCGCTTGCATCCATTTCCCGCGCACCGTAGGGGCAGGCCCAGGCGCAGAGGCCACAGCCGATGCAGGCGTCCTCATTGACCAAAACGATCCCGTCTTCGGACCGCTTGTAGCTCGCCCCCGTGGGGCAGACGGTCACGCAAGGCGCGTCGTCGCAATGGAGACAGGATTTCGGGAAGTGGATGAGTTGGGCAGGACCGGCCTCGGGCGTGACCTCGTAGTTGTGAACCCGGTTGAGGAAGGTCCCCGTGGGTTCCGCGCCATAAGGATCCTGATCGCTGAGCGGAACACCGTAGCCCTGATCGTTCCAGCCTTTGCAGGCGACCACGCAGGCATGGCAGCCCACGCAGGTGTCGAGATCGATGACGAGGCCAAGCTTCTTTTCGGTGCTGGCGGGAAGCTCGGTCATGGAGCGCTCCTTGGCTGGCGGCAGGATATGGGGGGCCAGCCCCCCAGACCCCCCGGGATATTTGGGGACTTAAGGTTGGGGGTCATGCACGGCCCCCGAGCGGTGGGAAGATGGGTTGGCTTTCGGGCTGGGTGCCGGTTTTGGCGATGTTCACCCGAAGGTCAAACCAGGCGGCCTGACCGGTGACCGGGTCGGAGTTCGACCAGCGCATTCCATCGGAGCGGGCAGGAAGCAGCTCGGAGATCAGGTGGTTGAGCAGGAAGCCTTTGGTCGCCTCGGGTGCGTCCGTGTCGAGGCCCCAGGCCCCCTTGCGTTTGCCAATCGCGTTCCAGGTCCAGACGGTTTTCGGGTTGAGCGCGGCCATCAGGGCCACGGGTATGGTGATCTTACCGTGGCGAGACGTCAGGGTCGCCCAATCGCCATCGGCAAATCCGTGCTCTTCCCAGACAGCGCTGGGAACGTAGAGCGGGTTCACCCCATGGATCTGCCGCAGCCAGGCATTTTGTGAGCCCCAAGAGTGGTACATGGCCATGGGGCGCTGGGTCAGGGCGTGCAGGGGAAACTCATCGGCGCGCGCATCGGTGCTTTCGTACCAAACGGGCAGGGGGGAGAGTTTTTCCTTGATCTGCGCGCGCAGATGGTCGGGCGGCTGACGCTCCCCATGGCCTTCGGCGGCCAGTTGGAACCGGCGCAGGGGTTCGGACCAGAGGTTGAAGATGTAGGGCTGCGGCTTGTCGTAGAAGGCCATCTCGACCGCCCAGTCCTGATAGGCGCTGTTCCAGGGCTTGTAGTAGCGCGCTTCCTCGGGGACCTCGGCCTCCCAGAAACCGCCATTGTCGATATAGCGCTGTAGCTGGTCAGGGTTTGGCGCGCCGCGCCCCTCCGCATCGCCATTGCCCCGAAAACCGGAGAGCGGGCCGACGCCCGGGCGGCGCTCATGGTTGACCATGTAGTCTGCATAGTCCGCATAGAGCTGTTTGCCGTCTGCGTCTACGAAGCCGGGCAGGCCAAGCCGCGCACCGAGATCGACCAGCACCGACTGGAAGCCCCGGACATCGCGGTCGGGCTCCACCACGGGCCAGCGGATCGCATCGGCTACAGCATCGGGTTCGCAGATCGGACGATCGAGCAGTGAGATGCAGTCGTGCCGCTCCAGATAGGTGGTGTCCGGGAAGATCAGATCCGCATAGGAGACCATCTCGGAATTGTAGCTGTCGGCATAGATGATGCGCGGGATCTTGTAGTCGCCGTTCTCATCCGTATCCGTCAGCATCGCCATGGTCTCGGCGGTGTTCATCGACGAGTTCCACGCCATGTTCGCCATATAGAGGAACAGCGTATCGACCTTGTAGGGATCCCCCGCATGGGCGTTGGAGATCACCATGTGCATCAGCCCGTGGGCCGACATCGGGTTGTCCCAGGAAAACGCCTTGTCGATCCGTGCCGGGCTGCCATCGGGCTTGAGGGCCAGGTCGTCGGGACCATGGACAAAGCCCAGATGGGGGCCGTCGAGCGGGGCGCCGGGTGTGACTTTGCAATGGGGCTTGGGATGGGCCTCTGGCGGCTTGGGATAGGGCGGTTTGAAGCGGAAGCCTCCAGGGACCTCGACCGTGCCGAGCAGGATCTGCAGCAGGTGCAGGGCGCGCGCGGTCTGGAAGCCGTTGCCATGGGCAGAGATCCCACGCATGGAGTGCATCGCCACCGGGCGGCCCTGCATCTTCGCGTGCTTGTTGCCCCGGAAATCTGTCCATGGGATGTCAAGTTCGAAGGCTTCATCAAAAGCGGTCTTGGCAAGCTCGGCGGCGAGACTGCGGATCCGCTCGGCGGAGATACCGCAGCGCTCGGCCACGGCCTCGGGCGCGTAATCCTCGCTGAGGTACTTCTCGGCGATGTGCTGGATCACCGGGCGGTGGCTTACCCCCGCATGGCGATGCGAGCCCGCCAGATCCGGCTGCACCCCTTGTGTGTCAAACGGCACCGGCTTGCCCGTGGCGCGGTCGAGGATCAGGAGCTTGCCCGCCTCGTCACGAAGCAAGAGCCCATGCTCGGGGCTCGCCGGGTCCTCGTTTACCAGCACCGGGGCGTTGGTGAAGGCCGCCAGATAGTCGAGATCGATCCGGCCCGCGCGCAGCAGGCAGTGGATCAGCGACAGGATCAGCAGGCCATCGGTGCCCGGCGTGATCCCGTACCAATCATCGGCGACAGCGTTATAGCCCGTGCGGATCGGGTTGATCCCAATCACTTTGGCGCCGCGCTTCTTCAGCTTGCCGAGGCCGATCTTGATCGGGTTGCTGTCATGGTCTTCGGCGACCCCGAAGAGAAGGAACATCTTGGTGTGTTCCCAATCGGGCGAGCCGAACTCCCAGAACGCGCCGCCCATCGTATAGATGCCCGCCGCGGCCATGTTCACCGAGCAGAAGCCGCCATGGGCCGCGTAATTCGGGGTGCCGAAGTTCTGAGCGAAAAAGCTGGTGAAGCTCTGCGACTGATCGCGCCCTGTGAAGAAGGCGAGCTTGTCGGGGGCTTCCTTGCGCAGGGGGGCGAGCCAGTCCGTAGCGGTCTGTAGCGCCTCTTCCCAGCTGATCTCTTCGAACTGGCCGGAGCCGCGCGGGCCCACCCGTTTCAGCGGCGCGCGCAGGCGCGAGGGGGCGGTGTGCTGCTTGATGCCCGCGGAGCCCTTGGCGCAGAGCACGCCCTTGTTCACCGGGTGGGCGCGGTTGCCCTCGATATAGGCGACCTTTCCATCTTTGAGATGCACGTTGATGCCGCAGCGGCAGGCGCACATGTAACAGGTGGTTTGCCGCATCTCGTCGAAACGCGGGGTGGGGATCTCGGGTGCGACATTTTTGTTCATGAGGCCAATTTCCACAGCAGGCCCGCCGGGGGCAAGAGGTCGTCGTCGAAAATACGGGGTTCTGGGGAATAATTTACCACCAGACGGTGGGATCCCATGACGCGCTGGCGCACACCGGGGGGCATTTCGGTCGTTGCGACCCCAGCCTGTGCACAAAGATCCCGCAGGATCCGGTCGAGTGCGACCGGATCGGGCCAGGCCGCGAGGTAGTGCTGATGCCCCGCGCGGAGGAGGATCGGTGCGCCGTCCTCGGTCCGGATCGTGTTCTCGGCGCTGGTCTCGACAGTCTCGACCCAGCGCTCCGCCGTCCCACCGTCCGAGAGCGGGCGCCCGGCCCCGGGGGGTAGGCTCTCCACATGAATAACCGTCACGTCGAGGTCGCGCAGCCCGGGACCGAGCGGCAGGGCCATGGTGAGCTCTGGCGTCTTCGAGCCCGCCCGCGGACCCACCAGTACCTGCGCCGGGGTCTCGGCGAGGAAGCCCACCATTTCGGGGTTGAGGCTCAGAAGGCCAGGGACCAGCAGAAGGTCATAGCCCGCGAGCCGCGCGGGACCCGCGGGCAAGATATCCACCGAGAGGCCCAGCTTGCGCAGCCCGCGATACATTTCGAAACAGAGGGAGAAGTAGTCGAAATCTGCCCCTTGCGGCTGGACCTCCCAGGCCCATTGGGACGGGTAGTCAAAGACCAGCGCCACCGGCGCGCGGGTCGCGCGGGTTTCCGGCAGGGCAGCGATCTCCGCGGCGACCTCGCGCGCCTCGGCAAGGCCCGGGGCCTCGACATCATCGGCGCGCAGAAGGCCTGCATGCATCTGCTCCTGTGCAAAGGGGGCCTGGCGCCAGCGGAAATAGCACACGGCCTCCGCCCCATGGGCAAAGGCCTCATGGGACCAGA
Source organism: Pseudomonadota bacterium (assembly GCA_038746545.1). Classification (GTDB taxonomy): domain Bacteria; phylum Pseudomonadota; class Alphaproteobacteria; order Rhodobacterales; family Rhodobacteraceae; genus Dinoroseobacter. The sequence continues at coordinate 99,158 of JBCDKN010000010.1, read as the reverse complement.
GCCGCACCATCCCGGGCAGGGGCGCGGGGTTCCACGGCGCCCAGTTCACCGGGCCCGGCTGCTGCTCGATGATCCACCAGCGCTGATCCTGCCCAACCCCGCGATAGAGGTCATGGTGGAAGGCCTGAAAATCTGGATCGCCCTGGCGCAGATAGGTCGCTTTGTGCACCGCATCCCCTTCGATGCGGTCCATCAGGAACCCCATCGGATAGCTGTCCCAGCTTGCGATCTCGAGATCGGCGCCGAGGTCGTGGTGATCGAACTCCGTGACCCGGCCCATATAATTGTGGATCAGCGGCGCATCCGTGAGGGCGCGCAAGGCGTCGACCTGGGCGCGGTTGAACGCCACGACCATATCCGAGGCAAAGCGCCGGAACGCCATGGCATGGGACGGGTTCGGCTCGGTCACGGTCAGGTTCGGCAGGTCGATCTGTTCAAACCTGTCATACTCCATGGACCAGAACACATTGCCCCAAGCCCGGTTCAGCGCGTCCGTGGATTGATAGCGCTGCGCCAGCCAGTCGCGGAACTGATCCCGCGCCGCGTCGGAGTAGCTGAGCGTGCTGTCATGGCAGCCATATTCATTGTCGATCTGCCAGGCGAACACACGCGGGTCGCGGCCATAGCGCTCGCCCATGATTCGGGCGATCCGCGCGGCCTCCGCCCGGTAGCCAAGATGAGCAAAGCAGTAGTGGCGGCGGGACCCGAACCCGCGCGGGCGCCCCTCGGCATCCATGGCCAGCATGTCCGGATGCTTGTCGAGCATCCATCGCGGCGGGGTGGCCGTAGGGGTGCCCATGACCACCTCGAGCCCGGCCTCGGCCAGCACGGTCACGGCCCGGTCGAGCCAGTCGAAACGCAGATCGTCGGGGCCGGGTTCCAGTCTCGACCAGGCGAACTCCCCTATCCGGACAAGGGTCAGACCCGACGCCTTCATCCGCTCGGCGTCACGCGGCCATTGATCCTCGGGCCAGTGCTCAGGGTAGTAGCAGACCCCCAGCTTGCGGCTCACAGGATCACCTGCGGTTCCGGGCGGCCCTGGGCGACCGCCTCGGCGGTAAAGACGCAGCCATTCTCGGGGCCCTCGGCGAGCGTCTCGGCGCTGAGCCCTTCGCGCGCCGTGGTGATGAACAATCGGTCCAACCCCTCGCCGCCAAAAGCCGGGCAGGAGGCATGTCGCCCCGGGCAGTCCACGGCCCGTAGAAACGTGCCCTCGGGGCTGTAGCAGGCCACGCGGGACGCGCCCCATTGGGCAATCCACAGATTGCCCTCCATATCGGTCACCGCCCCGTCTGGATTTAGGGCTTCGGCGCGCAGATCCAGGGCGACCTCCGCCGTCCCGGCGGGCCAGCCATCGCCATCGAGCGGCAGGCGCATCACCTGCCGCGTGGGCGTGTCGGTGTAATAGGCGCAGGCATGCTCCTGATCGAAACAGATCGCGTTGGAGATTGTGATCCCAGGCACAACCTGCCGCAACCCGCCGTCGAAAAAGCGATAGATCGCACCGGCTCCGGGCTCAGCACCTTTGCCCATGGTCCCGATCCAGAACCCGCCCCAGGGATCGGCCCGTCCGTCATTGGAGCGGGTCGCGGGGTTCTCCGCCTCCAAAGGCGCGAGGAACTGGCTCTCGCCCTCGGTCAGATCAAAGGTGGCCAGCGCGGTCTCCGACGCGATGAGTAGGGTATTGCGATCCACCCAGCCCGCTGCTGAGACCATCTCGTCAAACTGCCACTCCAGCGGGCCGTTTGCATCGCGGGACCGCATTCGTTGCCCGGTGATGTCGAACCAGAAGAGCTGCTGCCGTTTGGGATGCCAGAGCGGCCCCTCGCCCAGGGCGCAGGGCCGATCATCGTAAAGTGTCGCGGTCACGAGATGGCCGCCCCGTAATAGCGGACGATGCTGAGCGCCTTGAGATAGACCTGCTCATCCGTATCGCCGGGGGCATAGAGCGAGCTGCCAAGGCCGAACCCCTTAGCACCTGCCGCCAGCCATGCCGCGAAATCCGGCCCGTCGATCCCGCCGACGGCGTAGATATCCGTGCCTGTGGGCAAGACCGGAACCAGTGCCTTGAGAAGCCCAAGCCCGCCTACGGAGGCCGGAAAGAGCTTCAGACCTGTCGCCCCCGCACCGAGCGCCGCAAAGCACTCGGTCGGGCTGAAGACACCGGGAAAGCTCAGCATGTCCCGGGCGCGGGTCTCGCGGATGACCTCCGGATCCGCGTTGGGCGAGACGATGATCTGCCCGCCTGCGGCCTTCACATCGCGCACCTCGTCGCGGGTCAGGACTGTGCCTGCCCCGATCAGGGCGCTGTCGCCCAGGGCGTCGACCATGGCCGAGATGCTGTCGAGCGCATCTGGTGAGTTCAGCGGCACCTCGATCCGATCGATCCCGGCACTGACGAGACGGGTGGCCACGGGGACGGCCTCGGGCGGCGTGATGCCCCGCAGAATGGCGATCAGAGGACGGCTCATGCGGTTTCCTTCAAACTGGCATAGGCGGCGGCGAGGCCGGCGCAGACCATCTCGGCCCCATCGGCGATCCGGGCGGGGACGGCCAGCGCCTCAAGCGCTGTCCGGTAGGGCGCGGTGACTTTAGGAGCGCCGATCAGGGCGACATTCTGGCCGAGCCAATAAGGGCGCGCGGCCACAAGCTCCGCCCCGATCAGGAGGCCTGAGAGACGAGCGCGCGTGGCATCGGGGGATGTCCCTTCGAGCAGATCCGCCGCGCGCAACCCAAAAAGCCGGGATGCGATCCGTTCCGGACGAGCCATGCCGTCGCTCAGACCCTCGGCAAAGGCCTCCGCGTCCCAGCCGGCATCGGCGAGCGAGTGGCGGAGCACTGAGTGCCGGGCGAGGGTGAAGTAAAGCTCCCCGGTCATGAAAGTCTGGAAACTCACCACCTCGCCCGCGCTGATATGGGCCCATTTCGTATGGGTGCCGGGCAGGCAGACCACCCCGTCCCAGCCGGGATTGCGCGCCAGAAATCCCGCGATCTGGGTCTCCTCCCCGCGCATCACATCTGCGGGTTTGGGCTGTTTAAGTCCGGGGATCACATGGACCCGCAGGCGCGGATCGGCGCAAGCCGCGCGCACGGGCGCCGGCCCTAGGGGTTCGCAGGGCACAGCGGCATAGGGCGCCTCGACCCAGCCCTGCCGCGAACCGACCATGCCACAGGCCAGCACATCCGTGGGGCCATCGAGCCAGTCACCCACGAGCGCCAGAAGCGCGGGCTCGAACCCCGCGCGCTCCAATGCGCCCATGCCTGCATCGGAGCTTGCCTCAGCCAGCACGGTCTCGCCCGCCATGCGCCAAGCGCGCAGATGCGAGGTGCCCCAATCGACCGCGATCCAGTTCTCTGTGCTCATCCCGTCACCACCACGCCACCATCCACGACCATGCATTGCCCGGTCATCATGCGGCTGCTAGCCGATGCAAGAAAGAGGGTCGCGCCAACAATATCCTCGGGAGCGAGATGCTCCTTGAGGCAGGCGCGCTCCAGATGGGCGTCGAGATCCTCGGGCGTGGCCCATAGATCGAGCTGCTTCTGGGTCAGAACCCAGCCCGGAGCGAGCGCGTTTACCCGGATCTTGTCGGGCCCGAACTCACGAGCGAGAGAGCGCGACATGCCGGTGATCCCCGCATTGGCGGTGGTGTAGGCCGGGTAGCCCGCATTGCCCATCATGTAGCTGATCGAGCTGAAATTCACGATGGAGCCACCACCCGCCGCCGCCATACCCGGCGCGACCGCCTGGGCGGCAAAGAAATAGGCCTTGAGGTTGACCGCTTGCATCCAGTCCCAGAACTCCGGCGTGACCTCTGCCGTTGTGTGGCGCTTGTCATTGGCGGCATTGTTCACGAGGGCCGTGACGGGCCCATGGGCCTCGACGGACTGCGCGATAGCGGCGCGCAGCCCGTCCGTATCGGTGATGTCGCCCTGAATGAAAAGCGGGGCGCGCCCGTGCTTCGCGGTCATCTCGGTGACGAACTCGCTGGCGTTTGAACGGCCGATGAAGGCCACCTGCGCGCCCTGATCCATGAATCCGTCGGTCAGCGCCGCGCCAATGCCGGAGCCGCCGCCGGTGATAAAGACGGACGCGCCGTCGAGGTCGGAGTAACGCGCAGTCATCAATGGCTTTCCCGTGTCACGGGGCGGGTGTCCTGACCCACCAGAAAATCGAGATCCGCGCCCTGATTGGCCTGCAGGACGTGATCCACATAGAGCTTGGCATAACCGCGCGTGTAATGCGGCGGGTCCGGGGTCCAGGCCGCGCGGCGCGCCGAAAGCTCGGCCTCATCGACCAACAGATCCAGCACCCCGTCCCTGGCCGAGACGCGGATCCGGTCGCCAGTCTTGACCAGCGCGAGCGGGCCGCCCGCCTGCGCCTCGGGCGCCACATGGAGGATCACCGTACCGTAAGCCGTGCCCGACATGCGCGCATCCGAGACCCGGATCATATCGCGCACGCCCTCGCGCACGAGCTTGGCCGGGATCGGCATATTGCCGACCTCGGGCATGCCTGGATAGCCCTTGGGCCCGCAGCCCTTGAGCACCAGGATCGTCTCAGGCGTCACCGGCAGGTCGTCGCGGTCGATATTGGCCTTCAGGTCTTCGATACTCTCAAAGACATAGGCCTCGCCTTCATGTTCCAGCAGCGCATCGGTGGCCGCCGAGGGTTTCACGATGGCACCATCCGGGGCCAGCGATCCGGTCAGGACGCGCAGCCCGGCGGCGGGTTTCATCGGTGCCTCCATGGAGCGGATGACATCGCTGTTGAAGCATTCGGCCCCGTCTGCATAGGCGGAGATGTCCTTGCCCAGCACCGTTGTGGCGGGGCGCAGGTGCTCCTTGAGCTCCGACAGCACGACGGGCACGCCGCCCGCATAGGCGAAGTCTTCCATCAGGTACTTGCCTGAGGGCATGCAGTTCACGAGAAGCGGGATCTCTCCACCGATCTCGAAGTCCTTGAGGCTCAGATCGACATTCGCGCGACCGGCCAGTGCCAGCAGGTGGACGACTGCATTGGTCGAACCACCCACGGCGGCATTGGCGAGAATGGCGTTCTCGAAGGCCTGTTTGGTCAGGATGGCGCTGGGGCGCAGATCCTCTTCGACCATCTCGACGATGCGCTTGCCGGTCAGATGCGCGAGCGCCATGCGGCGCGCATCCACCGCCGGAAGAGCGGCATTGGTGGGTAGGGACATACCCATCGCCTCGACCAGCGAGGCCATGGTCGAGGCCGTGCCCATGGTCATGCAAACCCCGGCGGAACGGGACATGCCCGCCTCGGCATTCATGAAATCCGCCAGCGTCATCTCGCCTGCGCGCACAGCCTCGGAGAACTTCCAGACATCCGTGCCCGAGCCGATATCCTGCCCGCGATACTTACCGTTGAGCATCGGCCCGGCGGAGACCACGATGGAGGGCAGATCGACCGAGGCCGCGCCCATGAGCTGGCCCGGGGTGGTCTTGTCGCAACCGCCCAGCAGGACGACGCCGTCCATGCCATAGGCGCGGATCGATTCCTCGACATCCATGGCCAGCAGGTTGCGGAAAAGCATGGCCGTGGGCTTCATCTGGGTCTCGCCCAGGGACATGACGGGGAATTCCACGGGGAAGCCCCCGGCCTCCCAAACCCCGCGCTTGACCCCTTCGGCCAGGGTGCGCAGCCCATGGTTGCAGGGGGTCAGTTCCGACCATGTGTTGCAGATCCCGATGACCGGGCGGCCATCAAAGACATGGTCGGGAAAGCCTTGGTTCTTCATCCAAGAACGGTGGATGAACCCGTCCTTATCGAGCTTTCCATACCAGGCGCGATTGCGGCGCGTGTCGCTCATGGGGCGGACCCTATGCCGTGAGTACTTTGGGAACAATGAAGAGGGGCGTTGCGCATCAGGCGGCTTTCCTCGAACGGGCCCAGTTTGGAATCCAATCGCCGTGGGCGGCCAACAGGTCCGTCACGAGGCTGCGGATCTGGCGCAGGTCCAGCTCGGCGGCGGTATGCGGATCCATCATCGCCGCGTGGTAAAGATGCTCGGGGTTTTCATCGAGAAGCGCGCGCACGACCAGTTCCTGCACATTGATCTGGGTCCGCATGAGCGCCACGAGCTGCGGCGGGATATCCGTGACCACGCTGGGCTGGACCCCATTGCTGTCCACGAGGCAGGGGGTTTCCACCACCGCGCCCAAGGGGAGCTGCGGGATTTGACCGGTGTTCTGAAGGTTGCCATAAATCCGGTAGGACTGGTCTGTGACCATCGCGTTCATGATCTCGGCTGCGAACTCGTGGCTTTTCTCGACAGGGATCTCCGCCGCGCCGGTCAACCCGGCGGCCTGTGCGCGCCATTCGGCGATCTGCTCGACACAGCGGGTGGGATATTCGTCCAGCGGGACGGCAAATTGCGCGATCAGATCCTCGCGCCCCTCCTTGATGAACCAGGGCACATATTCCGCGAAATGCTCGGAGCTTTCGGTGCAGAAATAGCCCAAATGATCCATCACCTCATAGCGCACCTTGTTGGCACAGCGCGGCATGAGGAGCGGGTCTTTTGGCAGGGCCCCGCCTGCATAACCCGCGCGCAGGGCAGGATAGAGATCGCGGCCCTGATGGGTCAGTTCGAGGAAGAAGGCCACATGGTTCACGCCCGCCACGCGGTAGCGGATCTCATGTTCGGGGATCTCCAGATCATGGGCGAGCTCGTGCACGGTGTTCTGCACCGAATGGCAGAGCCCGACACTCCGCACATGGGGGAAGCGCTCGGCCAGGGCCCATGTGTTGATCGCCATGGGGTTCACATATTGCAGCATCACCGCATCAGGGCAGACCTGCGCCATATCCTCGGCCACGGCCCAGAGATGGGGCACTGTGCGCAGGCCCCGCATGATTCCGCCGATGCCCAACGTGTCGCCAATGGTCTGGCGCAGACCGTAAGCCTTGGGGATCTCGAAATCCGTCACGGTGCAGGGCTCGTACCCGCCGATCTGGAAGGCGGTGACCACGAAATCGGCTCCCTCCAGCGCTGCGCGGCGATCCGTATGGGTGCTCACCGTCGCGGCTGTGCCCATGGTGCGGATCATGGCCCGCGCCACCAGCTCGCTTTCGGCGAGGCGCGTGGCATCGATATCCATCAGCGCGAAATGGCCATCTCGCAGCGCCTCGAAATGCAGGGCATCCCCGAGGATGTTTTTCATGAAGATTGTCGAGCCCGCCCCGACAAAGGCAATTTTGGTCATTTCACAGCTCCAAGAGTGAGACCAGCGATGAAGTGTTTCTGCATCAGGAAGAACATGGCCACGGGGGGCAGGGCGGCGATGATGCTGCCCGCGCTCATCATGTGATAGGCGGCTGTGTACTGCCCGTTGAAGGAGGTGATCCCGGCGGTGACCGGCTGGGCATCGACCCCTTGGGTCAGCACGACGGCCCAGAAATAGTCATTCCAGATGAAGGTGAAGATCAGCACCGAGAGCGCCGCAATCGCGGGCTTCATCAGAGGCAGCACCACGTACCAAAAGATCCGCCATTCCGCGATCCCCTCGACCCGGGCGGCCTCGATCAGCTCAAAAGGCAGGGCCCGGATGAAGTTACGCATGAAGAGCGTGCAGAACCCGGTCTGGAACGCGACGTGAAAGAGCACGAGCCCGGTCTTTGTGTTGTAGAGACCCAGATCCAGGGTCAGGTCGCGCACGGGGACCATGAGGATCTGGAAGGGCACGAAATTGCCTGCCACGAACATGAAGAAGATCCACAGGTTCGCTTTGAACTTGTAGATCCCGAGGGCAAACCCGGTCATGCAGGAAAGCGCCACCGCCCCGATCACTGTGGGCACGGTGATGAAGACCGAGTTGATCAGGTAACGCGGCATATCCGATTCCAGAAATACGCGCCCGTAGTTTTCCACAAAGCTGATGGAGGAGGGCCATGTCCAGTAATTGCCCGTGGCGAAGTCCCCAGCGGGCTTGATGGAAAATACGGCCACGGCGATCAGCGGTAGCAGCCAGAAGATCAGGGCCACCGGCAGCAGCGTCTTATAGGCGATTTGCTGACCCCGCGGGGCCGTCTCGATGGGGGCTGGAAACATCTCAGGCTCCTTTCCGGGAGGGCAGACCGTCGCGGACCGATTTCGGCAGCTTCGCGCGGATCAGATCGTAGGAGGTCGTGACCCGGTGGGTGACCTCATCCGGGGCGGCGTCATCGGGCAGCCGCACCCAGCTTTTGTGGAAATAGGGCGCGCGCTCGGCCACACGGGCCTCGATCAGCATTGTGGCTGTCTCGACCGTGTCGCATTTCACTGCGACGCCCGGATACTTGTGGCCAAAGCAGGCGAACATCTTGCCGCCCACTTTCCAGGACGGGATCTCGTCCTCGGCCAGGGCCAGTTCGGCCCCGGGCAGTTCGGCGCAGATCGCGTCGACGCTCTCGCGCAGGAGGGAGGCCGTCCGCATCACCGGGCCCGCTCTTCGCGGTACATGGAGTAGAGGAAATAGGCGATGAAGCAGAGCATGATGGCAAAGAGCACCACCGCGATCGCCGCGCCATATCCCATGCGGAAGCCATATTCGCTGAGCGCGACCTCGAACATGTAGAAGGCGAGCACCCGGCTGGAGCCGAAGGGGCCGCCCGCGGTCATGACCGAGATCATGTCGAAGGAACGGAGCGCGCCGATGATGGTCACCACAAAGGCGATGAAAGTGGCCGGGCGCAGCTGAGGGATGATGATGTACCACAACATCTTCCAGCGCTTGGCCCCGTCCAGACGACCCGCTTCGATTTGCTCGGGATCCACGGCATTCAGGCCCGTAAGATAGAGGATCATGCAGTAAGCCGTTTGCGGCCAGAGACCGGCAATGATGATGCCATAGGTCACGTAGCGCTCATCGCCAAGCACGTTGATCGGTGCGATCCCCACGGATCCCAGAAGCGTGTTCAGCAGCCCGAAGGTCGGGTCGTAGAACCATGTGAAGACGAGCCCCACAACCACCTGGCTGATGACGAAGGGAAAGAAGAACATCGACTTGTAGAACCGGATGCCGGTCACCGTCTGGTTCAGGAAGAGCGCGATGAAGAGTCCAGCCGGGATCGCCAGCAAGTATAGCACCAGCCAGATCACGTTGTTTTTCAGCGAGGTATAAAACGCGTCGCGATCCACGAACTCCCAGTAAAGATCTTCGTAGTTGCGCAGACCGATATATTCCGGCTGACCCAACCCGTCCCACTCGTAGAGCGAGATGTTGAAGGACTGGAAGATCGGAAAGATCACATAAACCGCGAAGAACAAGATCCCGGGGGCGAGAAAGAGCCACGGTGTCAGCGCGAACTGGTTGCGGTGAAACCAGGAGCCGCCGCCATTCACGGCGCGAACATCGGAAAGGGCTGTCTCGGACATGGCTAGGTGCTCATTTCTGGGGCAGGAGAGGCGGACCCGTCACAGGTCCGATCAAACGACATGACCGCAGGCCCACCGCGTCCGCTTGTCCGGAGGCGCAGTCGCGCGGCGCAGGGCGCGCCTGGAAAAAGGCTCAAAGGATCAGGCATTGAGGGCTCCTTTCTCTGTCGCGCCGTCGGGCGTTGGCCCCGTGCGATCTGCTGCAGTGATATGGGCCCAGATCGGGCGGGGGCGTTGCGCGGACCCGCTCTGAAATGCGGGCGTGGGCCGGGCCGGAAGGGCGGGGTCGGAATGGCTCCGACCGCGCCAGTCTTGGTGTCCCGTTTCCCGGGGGAGGGTGTCGACGCCGACGGGGACCCGACGGCGCTTGAGACCCGCGCGATGGATCCGATTAGTAGATCCGCTTCCGCGCGCGCTCGAGACGGCTCAGGATCCGGTCGATATCGTCCGGCTTGACCATGAACTCCTGCATGCCTTCCATGGCGACCTTCGCCATTTCGGCCGGGGCGTCCCGGTCAAAGAACTGGGCCAATGCATAGGCGTTGTTCAGCAGGTCGAAGCCCTCGACGATGAACTCGTCATCGGAGACCGAGGAGTTCTTGTTGACCGGCAACTGGCCGAGCGTGATATTTGCCTCGGTCTGCTGACCCGCTTCGGTCACGAACTTGAGGAAGGCCTTCGCAGCTTCCTTGTTCTGCGCGCCCGAGGGGATATGGAATGTGTCCGTGGGCGCTTCCTCCGCCATGGGAATTCCTGCGGTGATTTCCGGGAACTGGTGGAAGCCGATCTGGTCGTCGCCAAGACCCCCCTGACGATAGAGATCCACGGCGAAGTTGCCCTTCACCATCATCGCGGCATCGCCCTGGGTGAAGAAGGGCACGGATTCCTGCCAGGAATAGGCAGTGTGGTTGTCGATGAAGCCGCCCATATCAATGAGTTCGCGCCAGCGGGCGAAGACGTCCTTCACGCGGTCATCGGTCCACTCGATCTCGCCATTGGTAAGCGCCATGTGGAACTCATAGCCGTTCTGGCGCAGGTTCAGGTAGTCGAACCAACCGGCTGCTGTCCAAAGCCACTTGGTCCCGATCGAGTAGCATTTGCGCCCGGAATCGAGCACCGCCTGACAGTTCGCCTTGAATTCTTCCCAGTTGTTCGGCTCGCTCAGCCCCAGCTCGTTGAAGATGTCCTCGCGATAGTAAACGCCCCATTGATAGTAGGTGTAGGGCACGCCCCACTGCTTGTCGTCGATGGTCATCGCCAGCTTGGTGGAGGCGAGATTGGCCGAAAGCTCAGCATCCCACACATCGGAGACGTCCTCAAAAAGACCGGCCTTCACGTAAGGCAGCATCCGGTTGCCCGCATACCAGTTCGCCACATCGGGCGGGTTGGCGGCGAGGAAGTTTCGGATCTGGGTCTTGTACTCTTCGCGGTTGATGATCGTCAGATCCACCTCGAGGTTCGGATGCATGGCGTCGAAATCGGCGGCGAGTTTCTCCATCGTCGCGCGCGGAGCCGGATCGTGCATGTCCGAGAAGATGACGAGCTTGCCGCTCAGATCCTCAGCCAGGGCTGGCCCGGCCAGAACGGCAGCACAGGCCAGCGTCGCAACGGACGCTTTCAGTGTGGATTGCATGATGTCCTCCCTATGGTCTCATGCGGTTTTTGGTTCCAATAAATGAAACCAAGTTTTATATATTGAAATGATGACCTGACGTCGCCTATGCTGTCAACAGGTTTTCGCCGCCAAGAGCGGAGCCAAGGGAGGAAGAACGCATGACCGGAGACGGCACTGTCGGCAAAGCGCTGGCTGTTCTCGACCAGGTGGCCGCCTATGGCCGCCCGGTCCGCTTCGGCGAGCTGCTCGCGGATAGCGAATTCCCCAAGGCGACGCTCTATCGGTTCGTGCAGACTCTGACCAATCAGGGGATGCTGCAATACGACCCGGACCGACAGACCTATGCGCCCGGCATGCGCCTTGTACGCTTGGCCCATGCGGCCTGGACGCAGAGCTCTCTGGCGCCTCTGGCGCGCCCCCATGTGGATGCGCTCAGCGCGGAGCTCGGTGAGACCGTGCATTTGGCCCAGCTCGACAATGCGCAGGTGCTTTATGTGGATAAGCGCAACGCGGCAAAACCGGTCGAGATGTTCTCGCAGGCAGGCAAGGTGGGGCCGGCCTATTGCACGGGCGTGGGCAAGGCGATGCTGGCCTTCCTGCCCGAGGCGGAACTGGCGCGAATCATCTCGCAGCAATCGTTTCACCGCTTCACCGAGCACACCCATACCAGCGGCGAGAGCCTGCGCGCCGATCTCGCCGAGATCCGGGCCCGCGGCTACGCTTTTGACCGTGAGGAGCATGAACCGGGCATCATCTGCCTCGCCCTGCCGATCCTGGCCGGGGGCGGGCGCGTGCTCGGCGCACTCTCGATCACAAGCACAACTGCACGCATGGCGTTGCCGACCCTCGAAGGGCACGCACCGCTGATCCGCCGCGCGGCGGAGCGTATCGCAACAGACGCGCAGGACTGGCACTTCCCAGGTGCCACCGACGCGCTGCCACATACAGGAACCTGAACGGAGGAGGGGCCGGGCATGTCCGGGATCGTATTGGAACAAGCCATCAAGCGCTATGGAGACACGCAGGTGATCCATGGTGTGGATCTGACCGTGAACGATGGCGAGTTTTGTGTCTTTGTTGGCCCGTCTGGCTGTGGCAAGTCCACATTGCTGCGGATGATCGCCGGTCTGGAGGAGACCAGCGATGGCACGATCTCGATCGGGCCGCGGGATGTGACCCGGATGGATCCGGCGGAGCGCGGCGTGGCCATGGTGTTCCAGACCTACGCCCTCTATCCCCATATGACCGTTGAGGAAAATATGGGGTTCGGCCTCAAGATGAACGGGGTGCCGAAGGATGAGATCAAGCAAAAGGTCTCGGGCGCGTCGGAGATCCTGAAGCTTGACCAATATCTCAAGCGCAAGCCCAAGGCGCTCTCAGGTGGTCAGCGGCAGCGGGTCGCCATCGGCCGTGCGATTGTCCGGGGGCCGGAGGTCTTCCTGTTTGATGAGCCGCTCTCGAACCTCGATGCGGAGCTGCGCGTGGAAATGCGGGTGGAGATCGCCCGTCTGCACAAGGAGATCGGCGCGACCATGGTCTATGTGACCCATGATCAGGTCGAGGCGATGACGCTGGCCGACAAGATTGTCGTGCTGCGCGCGGGCAAGATCGAGCAGGTGGGCGCGCCGCTGCATCTCTATCGCGATCCGGACAATGTGTTCGTGGCCGGATTTATCGGGTCACCTGCAATGAACTTCCTCAAGGGAGAGATTCGCGACGGGATGGTTCATGTGGACGGGGTTGCGCCGCTTGCGGTCCCCGCGGCAGAGGGGCGATCCGGCAAGGTGATCGTCGGCGTGCGTCCCCAGCACCTGAAGCTGGATCCTCACGGGGACACGCATCTGGTGGATGTAACCGAGGCGCTCGGCGATGTGTCCTATCTCTATCTCAAGGCGGCGGATGGCTCTCGGCTTACGGTGGAGGCGGGCGAAGAAGACCCGATGCCGGAGGGTAGTCGCGCAGGGCTCGTGCTCTCGTCGGATCGGGTCATGCTGTTTGATGCGGAGACCGAGGACCGCTTGCGCTAGCGGCTTCGGCCGAACGTCCGAATTCGGAATGGCAGCCCGCCTCGGCGACGCGGCGAGCCGCGCCACTCGGCGTTCTGCAGCGCGGCCCGGCCCTGCGGCCCATGCGGCGCTTGCGCGTCGCAGAGGGTACGTTTCAAGGAGAATTCGGTCAGGATTTTTGCCGATTGGCAGGGTCGGGGTTGTCCGCACGGATGGTGCGATGACGCGCGGTCTCTCTGAGGCTGGCGGCAACGTGGAGCGCTGTGATCAGGGCGGCGCAAACGACAGTGCTCTGCAACAGGGTCAGCGTCAGGCTTAGACAGCCTGAGCCGCTTTCATCGCTCAGCATATATTGCAGCGGCCCCATCGGACTGTGGCAGTCAAAGACCGGCACCTCCATCTTCCTCCTCCCGATTTCGTTCTGTCCCAGCCTCGGATCCTGCCTGCGCATGGCGGCGGGAATGGGGCAGGAACGCGGCCAAGCTCTGGGGCGTGACCCGCGTGGACGGGCGGAAACGCCGCGTCGACAGATCCCCCCGGGGAGGATACAGCTAGGGCATGACCCCCCATAGACATGCCTCCCACCCGGCTATCGCCAAACGCCTGAAGCGGGCGGAAGGACATTTGCGGGCGATTGGCGGTATGGTGGAGGAGGGGCGCCCCTGTACCGAGATCGCGCAGCAATTGCACGCGGTTCAAAAGGCCGTGGAGCAGGCAAAGCGGGTGCTGATCCAGGATCATATGGATCATTGTCTGCGCGCGCCTGCGCCGGAGCCCGAGGCCGTGCAGGCTGCGCTGGAAGAGATGCGCGCCCTGACGAAGTACCTGTGATGCGAGAGACCGGAATTCTCTGCGCAGAGATGCGCGCCTGTTTGGTCCGCGCGTGGGCAATCCCATGGATCTGACCGGGCTCATTGCGGCAGGCGGGGCCAATCCGCTGATCCTATTCGTGCTTGCGCTGGCTCTTGGCGCATTGCACGGGCTTGAGCCGGGGCATTCCAAGACGATGATGGCGGCGTATATCATCGCCGCAAAAGGCACAGTGGGGCAGGCGGTGCTGCTTGGGATGTCTGCGGCGCTGTCTCACTCGCTGATCGTCTGGGTGCTGGCGGCGCTGGCTTTGATCTATGGCGACGCGCTGATCGGTGAGGCGCTTGAGCCCTATTTCATGATGGTCAGCGGCGCGATTGTGATCGCGATTGGTCTTTGGATGCTGGGGCAGCAACTGCGTGCGCGGCAACGGTCACAGAGCTTTGCGCTTCGTCATGATCAGGCCCGCGTGGTTGGGCACCCGAACAAAGAGTCCGGTGTCTTGTCTCAGAGTGTTGTGGAGCGGAGCGGCGCCGCACACGATCATCACGGACACGGACACGGACACGGACACGGACACGGACACGGACACGGACACGGACACGGACACGAAGACGCCCACACGCGCGCTCATGCGGCAGAGATCGAGGCACGACTTGCCGATGGGCGCACGGGCACGGCGCAGACGATCTTGTTCGGGCTGTCGGGCGGGCTCATTCCCTGTCCCGCAGCGATCACGGTGTTCTTGCTGTGCCTGCATCTTGGACAGGTGGCGCTGGGCGTGACGCTTGTCGCCGCGTTCTCACTGGGGCTGGCGGCGACGCTGGTGCTGGTCGGGGTTGTGGCCGCCATGGGATTGTCCGCCGTGCGCCAGCGGAGCGGGCGGTTCGACGCGCTCTTTGCGGCTGCGCCCTATCTTTCGGGCGTGCTGATCTGCTGTGTCGGGGTCGCGATTCTCTGGTCCGGCTATGGCCATCTCAGCCATGCCCACGGCTGACCGATACTCAAAATGCCGTCAAAACAGGCATTTGACCCGAGGGACGCCACCATGGGCCGCAGCGCGCGAAAGCCGTTGCAAAAACACTGGTTTTGCGCGCGCCAAATTTCACAAAAGTGGACGGACCCCGAACTTGGCGTAATGTGACCTTACAGCGGCGATCGGTTGTGTCGCTGTCACAAAGACCTCGTCTGGCAATGCCCGTCTCCGTCGGCCTCCTCCTCCCCTCGACGGCGCGGGCATTGTTCCAGCGGGGCAGACCAACCCTCCGCCTTTGAACACCCCTCGACCCGGTCACCAATGCAATGGCATGCGCGGGCGTTCCGCGCGGATCGGCGCATCGCTCATCAGCACGCTCCCCGAGGCGCGTAGAGGGTAGCGCTGTATGAGGTGGAACCAGCCGGTCGCATCTTCGCCCACCAGGCTCAGGCTGCGCAGGTGAAAAGGTTGTGGTAGGTTCGGCTCGATGATCGGGCGCATGGCTGCCGAGAGAGCCACAAGTTCGGCCCGGGGCAGGGGATCGCTCAGCTGAAACTGGAACGGCGGCGGCGTGGGAAGCGCGGGCAGCTCAGTCTTGTCGCCGCGCGCGGCGGGGATCTGCAGGTCGCGAAAACTTCGGGTGACGGTGACGCACAACCGTTCCAGCGCGGGACTGTGAATCCGGGGCAACAGCGCCATGGCACCGGAATGCGGGTCGAGCCGCAGACCGGAGAGGGTCACTTCCGTGCAATGCTCGGCAATCGCGCGCGCCCGGTGGTGCAGATCGAGCGGTGAATGCCCGGAGGCAAGGCAGAAGGGCGGCACCAGGATTGCCTGGCAGCCATAGCGCCGCCGCCGAGCGGTTATCTTGGACAGGGGCAGGGGCAGGCGGTCGATCTTGAGCAGCGGGACCTCTTGTCCTCGTTCGAGATCCCAGCCGAGCCAGTGCTTTCCCAGCACCGCCAGATCCGTTTCAGGATCCGGTGCATAGCTCAGTGCAAAGCGGCTGTATCGATGCATCTCCGTCCCCCCAGCGGCGAGATGACATCGCCATGGTACGTCAGCTTGGCAGAATTTGCAAAAAATGGCGCATCGCCCAAAGCGGAGCCTTGTAGTATTCCATAATTCATGTCTTCATGAATTATGGAATTGAAGGAAGCCACAGATGCGCTGGACGCGCTCAGCCATCCCGGTCGCCTCGGGGTGTTTCGCCTGCTGGTGCGGCGGGGGCCGGACGGGGTGCGCCCGTCGGACATGGCCGCTGCGCTCTCGCTCAAGCCCAATACTTTGTCGGTTTATCTCTCGGCGCTGCAACAGGCCGGGCTGATCCAATCGGAGCGCAAGGGACGGGCGGTCTACTACGCGGCACAGATGGCGCATATGGGCGCTTTGGTGGATTACCTTGTGGCGGATTGCTGCCGGGGGCGTCCGGATCTCTGCATGCCGGGCGCTCAGCCCGCGGCTGCGGCCTCCCCTCGGCAGGACAGGTCGTTTCATGTGCTCTTCCTGTGTACGGGCAATTCCGCGCGCTCGATCTTTGCGGAACGTCTGCTGGCGGATCTGGGCGGGGCGCGTTTCGTCGCCCATTCCGCAGGGCTGGACCCAGCTTCGGGGTTGAATCCTCATGCGGTCGATTTGCTGGAGCGGAACGGGCACAGCCTCGACGGGTTGCGCGCAAAGCCGGTCTCCGAGTTTCAGTCGGCGGACGCCCCTCGAATGGATTTCGTCTTCACCGTCTGCGATGCGGCCGCCAACGAAGAGTGCGCGCCCTGGCCGGGCCAGCCGATCACCGCCCACTGGGGGCTGCCAGATCCAGTCAAGGTCATCGGCACACAGGCGGAGAAATCCCTCGCATTCGCCGAGACCTATGCCCAGATGCGCCGCCGGATTGAGAGCTTTGTCACCCTGCCGTTGCAGGAGTTGGACAGATTGGGGCTGCAGACACGACTCGATGATATCGGCCGCTCGAGCTGAGACATTCACAAGAAAACGGAAAGACGATGACATGACTTCTTCGCGCCCGAAAATCGCGCTCAATGGTTTGGGACGGATCGGAAAACTGGTCCTGCGAGCGTTTTTCGACGAGGGACTGGAGGCGGATCTGGTTCTGCTGAACGATCCTGTGGGCACGCCGGAACAGCACGCGCTGCTTCTGGAGTTTGACACAGTCCATGGCCGCTGGGACGCGGAAATCGGGCATGGCGCGGACAGCCTGTCGATCAATGGGCAGGAGATCCCGTTGACCGCGCAGGCGGATCTGGACGCGCTGCCGCTCGCGGAGCTGGGGATCGACCTTGTGGTCGATTGCACCGGCGTCTTCAAGACCGGGGCCAAGACTGCGCCCTATTTTGACGCGGGCGTCCGAAAGGTCGTCGTTTCTGCCCCGGTCAAGGATGGTGGGGCGGTGAACCTCGTCTATGGGGTCAACCATCAGATCTATGACCCCAAAGCGCATAGTCTGATCACGGCGGCCAGTTGCACTACGAACTGCCTCGCGCCCGTGGTGAAGGTCCTGCATGAGGGGCTGGGGATCAAGCATGGCTCCATGACCACAATCCATGATGTGACCAACACACAAACCATCGTGGACCGGCCCGCCAAGGACATGCGCCGGGCGCGCTCGGCCCTAAACTCCCTGATCCCGACCACCACCGGTTCGGCCACGGCAATTACCCTGATCTATCCGGAGCTCAAGGGCCGGCTGAACGGTCACGCGGTCCGGGTGCCGCTGCTCAATGCTTCGCTGACCGATTGCGTTTTCGAAGTAGAGCGCGAGACCAGCGTCGAAGAGGTCAACGTCCTCTTCCAGACCGCTGCCGAAGGGGAGCTTAAGGGCATTCTCGGCTACGAGACGCGCCCGCTTGTCTCCTGCGATTATACCAATGACCCGCGCTCGGGCGTCATCGATGCCCAGAGCACCATGGTGATCAATGGCACACAGGTGAAGGTCTATGCCTGGTATGACAATGAGTGGGGCTACGCGTGGCGGCTGGCGGATGTGACCCGCATGGTTCTGGCCAGCCTATGAGCGCCGCAGCCCCCTCTGGTCTGCGCGCCTATCTGGCGGTAACGGCGGCCTATTGGGCCTTCATGCTGACCGATGGGGCGCTGCGGATGCTGGTGCTGCTGCATTTCCATACGCTGGGCTTCACGGCGCTACAGCTCGCCTATCTCTTCCTGCTCTACGAGCTGATGGGGGTGATCACCAATCTCAGCGCAGGCTGGATCGCGGCGCGGTTCGGGCTGACCTCGACGCTCTATGTCGGGCTCGGGATCCAGATTGCGGCGCTGGTCGCGCTGGCACAGCTCGACCCGGGTTGGACCGTCGCGGTCTCGGTGGTGTTCGTGATGGCCGTGCAAGGGGCTTCGGGCGTGGCCAAGGACCTGTCGAAGATGAGTGCGAAATCCGCCGTGAAGGTGCTGGCCCCCTCCGGCGACGGCGCGCTCTTTCGCTGGGTGGCAGCGCTCACCGGGTCGAAAAACGCTGTCAAAGGGCTCGGGTTCCTGCTGGGGGCTGCGCTCTTGGCGATGGCGGGGTTTGTCCCTGCGATCTGGGCCATGGCCGGGGCGCTGACACTGGTTCTGACCGCTGTGGTTCTGTTCATGCCGCCTGGCCTGCCCCAAGGGGCCAAGGGCGCGAAGTTCAAGGATGTCTTCTCCAAGGATCCGCGCGTGAACTGGCTGAGTGCGGCGCGGCTGTTCCTGTTCGGTGCGCGGGATGTCTGGTTTGTTGTCGGGATCCCGATCTATTTCTACAGCGTGCTGTCCGATGGCAGTGCCGAGGGTAATCGCGCCGCATTCTTCCAGATCGGGACCTTCATGGCGCTCTGGATCATCGGCTATGGCGCGGTGCAGGGCTTTGCTCCGGCGCTCCTGAAGGCGCGGGACAAGAGCGATGCCGAGATCACCGGGCTGGCGCGGCTCTGGGTCGGGCTCTTGGCGCTGATCCCGGCCGGGCTGGCGCTCCTCGTAGCGCTGGCCGGGGCGCCTGCACCTTGGCTAACGGCGGCCCTGATCGCGGGGCTGATGCTGTTTGGTGTGGTCTTTGCCCTGAACTCCGCGCTCCATTCCTATCTGATCCTTGCTTTCACCAAAGCCGAACGGGTCACCATGGATGTGGGCTTCTATTACATGTCCAACGCGGCGGGGCGGCTCCTTGGCACACTGCTTTCGGGGCTCAGTTATCAGCTGGGAGGTCTGCCGCTCTGCCTCGCGACGGCGGCGGCCATGGCGGCGGCAAGCTGGCTGGCCGCCTCGCGCCTGCAGCGGATTTCCCCCGCGCGCCTTGCATAAACCCGCCGAAGGGCCATTTGTTCAAGAGGGCCGCAGGGAGCGGTGTTACGGGGTTTGAGCCAGAATGACCGATGCCAGCGTGTCGCCACAAGACATTCAGGAGGATGACGACTGGTCCATGACCCGCGTGCTGGATTGCGCGCTGGAGGTGGCCGAACGAGACGACGTCTCGATCGGCGATCTGATCACCGCCTTCGGGCAGGCCAGTTTCCTGCCGCTCCTGTTGTTGCCCGCGATCACGCTGGTCTCGCCGCTTAGCGGAATTCCCCTGTTTTCAAGCTTTAACGCGCTGATCATCATCCTCGTCGCGACACAGATGCTGACCGGGCGCGGCTGTCTCTGGCTGCCCGCTTGGATCAAGCGGCGCGGCATCGCAGGCCACCGCCTGCGCGCGGGGCTGGAACGGGTCCACCCGGTTGGGCGCTGGTTTGACCGGCACGCCCATCGCCGGGTCGGGATCCTCTTTCAGCGCCCGATCTGGTTCGCGCTGCCTCTGAGCTGCATCGCCATGGCGGCCCTGATCCCGTTCTTCGAGCTGGTGCCGTTTTCCGCCTCACTGCTTGGTGCTGCGATTGCATTGATCACCCTGGGTATGCTGACCCGCGACGGGGTCTGGGTGCTGGCCGGGGCCGTGCCATTTCTGGGCGCGATCCTCGTGGTGGCGAAGGTTTTCACCTAGGCACCAGTCCTCCTTGGAGAAGAGGCCGTTCTTGGCTTTTTCAATCCTTTTGCCCGTCCCGTAGATGCGTGGCGGCAAACCCAATCTCCTGCAGCGCGGTCACCGTCAGCGCCGAACGCCAGCCCGAGGCGCGAATAAGTCAGAGAGCTCGTCGAGTGCGAAGACGTCCTGTGGCAGGGTTGGCCAGATCGACCCGGAACTCAATCTTGCCGACGAGCAGGTGGACACTGCCAGGCGCAAAAGCGGTCGCGCTGGCGTTCGCGGATATCTGGGACCTCCACGTCCCGATAGCTGGCCATGGCCATCAGATCCTCGATGCCGATCTCTTCGATCCGGCGGCAGACTTCGGTCACCATCTTGACGGCTGCTTTGGTGGGTTTGGGCACGTGGTTTCCGATCGCCAAAGTGGGGGGCGAGGCTGTGACGATTCCGGAACCTCGCCGGCCGGCACCCTTTGGCAACGTATTCCCCGCGACGGGCGCGCGGCATTGGCCTATAGAGGGCGCAGAACTGGCAAGGGGAGCGCACCCAATGACATATTCCATCGCCCTGGTGGCCCATGACCAACGCAAGGACGCCATGGTGGCCTGGGCCAAGGAACATCGCACGCTGCTGGCGCCTCATGCGCTCTATGCGACGGGCACCACGGGTGGGCGCTTGCGGGAGGAGGCAGGACTCGACATCACCGCTCTGAAAAGTGGCCCTCTGGGCGGGGATGCGCAGATCGGTGCGATGATCGCGGAGGGCAAGCTGGATGCGCTGGTCTTTTTCATCGATCCGCTGTCGGCGCTGCCCCATGATGTGGATGTGAAATCCCTGCTGCGGCTGGGGATCCTCTATGACACGTTGATGGCGACAAATGCAGCCACCGCGTCGGCGATCTTTAGGACACCGGGCACGCCCGCACCGGGCCAGTAGCCAGCGGCGGCACGCGCGGTTTGCGAGGGCGAGACCTCGAGAGAGGCGCGGCATTTTCGCGGGCCTCTTGAGCTTCCAGTTGCTGGAAGCCTTATATGGAACCCATCCGAGAATGAGTCCCACCATGCCTGATCCCGCACCGCAAAGCTTTTCCCTGTCTCTGACGGGTCTCAACTGCGCCTCCTGTGCGGGGCGAGCAGGACGCGTGCTGGACGCGTTGCCGAGCGTCGCGGAAAGTGCAGTGAATCTCGCCACCGAGGAGGCGCGCGTGACGCTTGCCAACCCGCAGGCGCTCGGGGATGTGTCGGAAGCTTTATCCCAGGCGGGCTACGCGCCGCGCGTGGCCACCACGACCCTCACGGTGACCCGGATGTCCTGTGCCTCCTGTGCGGGACGGGTCGAGCGACTGCTGGAGGCCATTCCCGGCGTAGAGGAGGCGTCGGTCAACCTCACTGCGGAGACCGCAACCCTGAGCTACCTCGAAGGTGCGACCAGCCCGGCGCAACTGCTGGCTGCCGTGACCGAGGCGGGCTTTCCGGCAAGTCTTGTCTCCGGGGACAGCCCGCCACAGCGCGCCGAACGCCAAGCCGCCGAGGCGCAGGAGATGGCCCGCCGCACCCAGATTGCCATGGCGCTCGCCCTGCCGGTCTTCGTGCTGGAGATGGGCAGTCATTTGATCCCCGCCTTCCACCACTTCATCGCCGGAACGATCGGGATTCAGACCTCCTGGATTTTGCAATGCCTGCTGACAACGGCGCTTCTGGCGGGTCCGGGGCGGCTTTTCTTTCTTCGGGGATGGCAATCCCTGCGCCATGGCGCACCGGATATGAACGCGCTGGTGGCGCTGGGGACCGGGGCGGCCTGGAGCTATTCCATGGTGGCGACCTTTGCGCCGGGTCTGCTGCCCGAAACCACCCGCGCGGTGTATTTTGAGGCGGCTGCCGTGATCGTGGTCCTGATCCTGCTGGGCCGCTGGCTTGAGGCGCGGGCCAAGGGCCGCACTGGCGCCGCGATCCAGAGCCTTCTGGGTCTGCAAGTGCCCAACGCCCGGCTTTTGCGCGACGGCGTGCCTGTGGATGTGCCCGTCGAGGCACTGGGGCGGGGGGATATCTTGCGCATCCGCCCAGGAGAGCGAATCCCCGTGGATGGTACCGTGACCGAGGGCAGTGGCTTCGTGGATGAGAGCATGATCACCGGCGAGCCGCTGCCGGTGTCGAAAACCGATGGAGATCCGGTAACCGGGGGCACGGTCAATGGCGCGGGCGGACTGTCTGTCCAGGTGACCCGGACCGGGAACGAAACCACGCTCGCCCAGATCATCCGCATGGTTGAGGAGGCGCAAGGCGCAAAGCTGCCGATCCAGGGGCTTGTGGACGTGGTTACGCGCTGGTTCGTACCGGCTGTGCTGGGCATTGCCTGTCTGACCGTGGCGATCTGGCTGGTCGTTGGGCCTGGACCGGGTCTTGCGCTGGTGGCCGGTGTCTCGGTTCTAATCATTGCCTGCCCCTGTGCCATGGGTCTGGCCACACCAACTTCGATCATGGTGGGAACGGGGCGCGCCGCCGAGATGGGGGTGCTGTTTCGCAAGGGCGACGCGCTCCAGAGCTTGAGCGAGGTGTCGGTCATCGCGCTGGACAAGACCGGTACCGTGACCGCCGGGCGGCCCGAGCTTACTGATATCGTTTCCCTGCCGGGCATCGAACGGGCGGCGCTCCTGCGGGATGTGGCAAGCGTCGAGGCGGCCTCGGAACACCCAATCGCCGAGGCGATCCTGCGCGCGGCAGAGGCCGAAGGGGTGACGCTCCTCCCGGTTGCCGGGTTCGAAAGCGATACGGGCACCGGCGTACGTGGCGCGGTCGGCGGTGCTGCGATCCAGATTGGCACCGCGCGGATGATGTCCGAGGCGGGGATCACGACGGATGCGCTGGCGGAGGACGCTGCACGACTGAGCATCAAGGGGCGCAGCGTTGTCTATGTGGCTCGCAATGGTGCCCTGGCGGCTCTCATGGCCGTGGCGGACCCGATCAAGCCGGGGAGCCGCGAGGCGATTGCTGCCCTGCAGGCCCAGGGGCTGCACGTGGTCATGCTCACGGGCGACAGCCCGTCCGCCGCTGCAGCGATTGCTCAGGAAACCGGGATTGATGAGGTGGTCGCCGAGCTGCGCCCGGATGGTAAGGTCGCCGCTCTTGACGCTCTGCGCAGCGCGCGACCCGGGGCGCTTGTGGGCTTTGTCGGCGACGGGATCAACGATGCGCCAGCACTGGCCCACGCGGACGTGGGCATCGCCATCGGCACAGGTACCGATATCGCAATCGAGAGCGCCGATGTAGTCCTGATGTCCGGCGATCTGCGCGGCGTGGTGAATGCCCGCCACCTCTCGCATCAAACACTGCGCAACATCCGCCAGAACCTCGGCTGGGCCTTTGGCTACAATGCGGCCCTGATCCCTGTGGCGGCGGGTGTGCTCTATCCCGCCATGGGAGTGCTGCTCTCGCCGGTCTTGGCCGCCGGGGCCATGGCACTGTCGTCGGTTTCAGTGCTGAGCAATGCCTTGCGCTTGCGGCGGCTTGCGCCGGTCAGCGCCACCTCAGGTCCTGTGGCGGCCCCTGCGGTCGTTCCCGCGCAACCTGCGGAGTGAGCCGATGAATATCGGAGACGTCGCCGCCCTGGCGGGCTTGCCGCCCAAGACCATCCGCTACTACGAAGAGATCGGTCTGATCCGCCCGGTCCGCAGCGCCAATGGCTACCGCGTTTTTCGCGACAGCGATCTGCACAAGCTCGCCTTTCTGGGCCGGGCGCGCACGCTGGGCTTTTCTATCGAGGACTGCCGGACGCTGCTCGCGCTCTATGAGGACGACCATCGGGCGAGCGCCCAGGTCAAGGCCGTCGCCGAAGAGCACCTGTCGCAGATCGAGGAAAAGATCGCCCAGCTCCGCACCATGGAGGAGACCCTCCGGACACTGGTCACGGCATGCCATGGCGATGACCGTCCCGATTGCCCAATTTTGAACGATCTGGCCGGGCCCGGACCTTGCGAGGACCCGAGCACCGCCTGAGGGCGATGCTTGCAATCTCGCGCGGGCGGGGCGACACCGGAGGCCGAGCCGCCCCAAAGGAACCGCGATGCCTGAGATCCTCGTCCCTGCCTTCATCTCCGTCACCATCGGGCTTCTGGTCTATTTCGTGGGGGCGTTCCTCACGCGTAGTGTGGGGATGCTCAAGGATTACAACATCCCCGAACCGGTCTCGGGTGGTCTGGCCGTGGCGCTGCTGACCTGGGCGGTCTTCGCGCTGACGGGACGGCAGATCGTCTTTGACTTGGCAGTGCGGGACTACCTTCTGGTGCTGTTCTTTGCCTGTATCGGGCTGAATGCACGATTTGCTGATCTGCTCCGGGGGGGGCGGTTGCTGGGCCTTCTGCTGGCGCTGACACTGGCCTTCATGGTGCTGCAGAACGGGGTGGGCTATCTCGGGGCGCTGCTCTTTGATCTGCCAACGCCCGTCGGGGTCTTGCTGGGCTCTGCTGCGCTGATCGGTGGGCATGGGACCGCCATTGCATGGGGGCCGCAAATCGAGGAGATGACCGGGTTCGAGGCCGCCTCTGAACTGGGCATCGCCGCGGCCACGCTGGGCCTCGTGCTGGCAGCCACGATCGGCGGGCCGATTGCGAAACGGTTGATCGACCGGCACGGGCTACAGGGCGAGGCGGATGCGGACCCGGTCGTGGGGCTTGAGTTCGAAGACCCCGGCGCGCCCAGCGAGGTGGTCAACCATATCAGCCTGATGCGTTCCATGCTGGCGGCCCATGTGGCGATCCTCTTGGGCTTTGTTGCTCATGTGGCCATCCTGGAGGTCGGGCTGCAGCTGCCGCTTTTCGTGCCCTGCCTTTTGGTGGGGATCGTGATGTCGAACACCATTCCTTATCTCTTGCCCCGACTCACATGGCCCGCAGGGTCGCGCGCGCTGGCAGTGGTGTCCGATTACAGCCTGTCGGTGTTTCTTGCCATGTCGCTCATGAGCATGCGGCTCTGGACCCTCGTAGAGCTGGGCGGCCCGATCCTCGGGGTACTGGTTCTGCAGGTGGCGATGACCACCGCCTTCATCTTCTTCGTGGTCTTCCCTGTGATCGGGCAGACGTTCACTGCCGCCGTGCTGAGCGCGGGATTTGCAGGCTTTGCCCTCGGTGCCACGCCCACGGCCATTGCGAACATGTCATCGGTGACCAAGCGCTATGGGGCAGCCCCGCTGGCCTTCATCGTGCTGCCCCTGGTCTCGGCCTTCTTCGTGGATCTGGCCAATGCCTTCGTGATCCGGATCTTTGTCGGGCTCTAGCCAGCCGTGCCCTCCGTCTCGTCGCCTTTCACCTTGAAGAAGATCGTGTAGAGCGTCGGGACGATGATCAGGGTGAGGATCGTTGCGAAGCTCAGGCCGCAGATGATCACCACCGCGAGGGACTTGAAGAACGGATCCCAGAGCAGCGGCACCACCCCAAGCACCGTGGTCAGCACACCGAGCACCACGGGGCGCACGCGGCTGACGGCGGCATCCACCACTGCGGTCATGCGGGCTTTGCCATCGTCAATCTGACTGTCGGTCTCATCGATCAGAACGATGGCGTTCTTGACCAGCATCCCGGTCAGTGAGAGCACCCCGAGGATTGCCATGAACTCCAGCGGTGTGCCGGTCAGCGCCAGCCCCCAGATCACACCGATGAGAGCGAGCGGCGCTGTGAGCCAGATGATCAGCGGTTGCTTGACCGCATTGAAGAGCAGGATCACCACCAGGATCATCGCGCCAAAACCCAGGGGCATGGTGGAGGCAAGGCCGGCATTCGCCTCCTGCGAGTTGCCATATTCCCCTTCCCAGCTCAGCGTATAGCCCGGGGGCAGGGGGATCTCTTCGATGGGGCCGCGTACCTGTTCGAAGAGGTCTCCGGACAGAACCCCCGGCGGGTTGTCGGATTGCGCCGTAATGGTGAGCTGTCGGTCGACGCGGCGCAGATTGCCTGCCTCGAAGACAACGTCAAAGCTCTCAACCACTTGTGAGATCGGGATATAGCCGCCCGTTACTTGGCTGAAGACCTGCACATTGCGCAGACCGCCCACATCACTGCGGTCGGATTCCCTTGGGCGCATCACCACATCGAGCAATTCGTCGCCCTCGCGGAACACGCCCAGGGTGATGCCGTTGAGATGACCATAGAGCGCGGTCGAGATGTCGGCCTGCGACAGACCCAGCCGCCGGGCGCTGTCCGTGTCGATCCGGGGTTCGATCACCGGGACCTGTTCGCGCCAATCGTCCTTGATGGCGATGGCACCAAACTCGGCCATGACCTGCTTGGCCTGATCAGCCAGCGACCGCAGAGTTGCAGCATCGGGCCCGCTGAATTGGGCTTCGATCTTTGACCCGCCCCCGGGACCGAGTGTGAACTGCCAGACCTTGGCCGTGGCCTCGGGATAGCGATCGTCGACCCAGGCTTGCAGCTCTTCCACAAGCGCTTCGATCTGATCGAAGCTTTCCACATCGACCAGCACCTGGCCGTAGGACGAATCCGGATCCTCGGATTCGTAGATCAGCATGAAGCGCTGATGACCGCTGCCCACGGCCGTGTTGGTCCCGGTCACCCCGGCGAGGGTGCGCGCATGGGCGTCGATCTCCAGGACATCCTCGCGGGTGCGGGTGATGTCAGTACCCTTAGGCAGAAAGTAATCCACCACGAATTGCGGACGGGTCGAGGTCGGAAAGAAGCCCGGCGGCACCTGGCTGAACATCGCAATAGCGGAAGCAAAGAGCGCCACCACCAGCACAACCGTGCCATAGCGAAACTGGATCGCCTTGGCCAAAACCCCGCGATAGGCGCGCAGGGCCGCGTTCTCGGGCTTGGGCGCGGGGGCCTCCGCGCCCTCTTCTGTGGGGGCGGGGGGCTTGAGAAGCAGGGAGCAGAAATACGGTGTTAGCCAGATCGCCACCAGCCATGAAAAGAGCAGCGAGATCGCGATCGTCCAGAACAGGCTGCCCGCGTATTCCCCGGTATTGTCCGGCGAAAAGCCCACGGGCGAGAAGGCGAGAAAGCCTACCACTGTCCCGCCCAGAAGGGGCCATTTCGTCTGGTTCACCACCGCAACGGCGGCCTTCGCGGTGCTCTCACCCCGTTGAACGCGCACCAGCGTGCCCTCGACCACCACGATCGCATTGTCCACCAGCATCCCCAGCGCAATGATCAGAGCGCCGAGCGAAATCCGCTGCATGTCGAGCCCGTAGAGGAGCATGCCGAAGAGCGTGCCCGCCACGGTCACAAGCAGGATCCCCCCCATCAGAAGACCCGAGCGCAGGCCCATGAAAACCATGAGCGTTCCGACCACGATCACCAGCGCGAGGACCACATTGCTCACGAAGTCATCGACCGAAACCTTGACGCTGTCGCTCTGATCCGAGATCGGCAAAACCTCGATCCCGATGGGCCTCTCCGAGATGTTCTGGGCCATCCGCTCTTTCACGGCGACGCCCATATTGACCACATTGCCACCAAGGGTGTTTGAGATGCCGATCCCGATGGCAGGCCGTCCGTCGCGATAAATCAGGCCAGCGGGCGGGTCGATCAGACCACGGGACACTTCGGCGATGTCGCCCAGTCGGAACAGGGCCCCGTTCTCCGGATTGGTGATCACGAGGTTCGATATCGCCTCGGTCGAGGATACCCCGTCCGGCACCCGGATCTCCAGCCGCGTCTGGCCCGCCTGGATCGAGCCGCCGGGGATCACGAGGTTCTGCCCTTCGAGGATCTGAGAGACCTGATCCGAGGTCAGGCCAAGCTCAATGAGCCGCGCAGAGGAATACTCCACATAGATCACCTCGTCCTGAACCCCGTTCAGAACCACCTTGGAAACTCCATCCACTGTCACAAGAAGGCGCTGTAACTCCTTGGCGTAGTTATAAAGATCTGTAATGGAGTAGCCGTCTCCCACCACCGCGAAATAGAGCGCGTAAACATCGCCGAAATCGTCATAGACCTGACTGGTCAGAGCATTGGGCGGCAGGTTCGGCTGGGCATCGTCGATCTTGGCACGCATCTGTGCGAAGCGTTGATAGAGCGTGTCGTAATCCGGCACGGATGGGATGGTAAACTCCACCATCACATTGCTGAGCCCCGGTGAGGAGACCGAGCGCACCTCGAGCACACCCTGCAACTGTTGCAGCGCGTCTTCGATGACTTCGGTCACCTCTTCGGCAACCTCTTCGGACCCGGCACCGGGATAGGGTGTGATGATCTGGGCCTGCCGGATGATGAATTCCGGGTCCTCGAACCGCGGCAGTGTCGAGTAGGCATAATAACCGGCAATCAGGATCAAGATCGTGGAGACCGCTGAAATGATGCGCTTTTTCAGCGCGAAATCTGCGAGATCCACTGGCTCAGCCTCCGATCTTCGTGACCGGGCGGATCGTCATGCCCTCCATGATCTGGCTGACCCCGGCGGCGATCACCGTATCTCCGACGGCGAGTCCGTCCTGAATGGCGACCTTGTCGCCTTCAGCCTCTCCAAGGGTGATGGGCTGGCGGCGCACGGTGTTGTCCTCCTGCACCTGCCACACGAAGGGGCTGCCATCGGGATCAGCGGCAAGAGCGGTGATCGGGATCAGCAGTTTCTGTCCGTTGCCCGGGGCCGAGGACAAGACCCGCCCGACCATCCCCGGCAGGATCGCGGAGCCTTCCGGGGGCACCACGGACACGCGACCACGATAGGTCTGGGTCGCTGTATCGGCCTGTACCGAGAACTCCACGATCTCGCCGTCGAAGATATCGTCGGGCAAGGCGTCGAAAGTCACCTTGTTGCGGATATTCTCCTGGCCATTGGCCGACAGCGCAGTGACATCGGGCCCAGGCACGTCAAAGAGCAGATGCACGGTTTGCAGGTTCTGCAGGAGCGCCACGCTCTGCCCGGCCTGAACAATGGTGAAGCTGTCGATGTCGCGCCGTGCGATGATCCCGTCAAAGGGCGCCCGCAGAGTGGCATCGTCTAGCTGGTCCTGGGCGATCTGGATCTCGGTTTCGAGCCCTCGCAGGACCGCTTCGGCGGCTTCGATATCCTCGGGCCGGCCGCCGGACTGACCGATCGCGAGCTGTTCTTCCTGGGCGCGCAGATTGGCCTGGGCCACGCGCAGGTTTGCCTCGTCGCCTTCGAGCTGCGCGGTGGAGGCCACGCCCCGTTCCGTCAGCTGTCGGGTCCGCTCGGCCTGTTCCTGAGCCTGAACAAGCTGTGCTTCAGCCGAGGCAACGGCTGCTTGCAGGGCCGCGACTTCCTCGACCCGTGCGCCGATGCGCAGGGCGTCAAGCTGGGCCTGGGATTGGTCTCTTTGGCTTTCGAGTTGAGCGACACGCCGTTCGAAATCCCGTGGATCGATCCGTGCGATCACATCGCCTTTGGCGACATTCGTGGCGGCCCGGATCGGCAAGTCGATCACGGGCCCGCTGACCCGGAAGGAAAGCTCGACCTCATCCGAGGGCAGTACGATGGCCGGATAGGTCCGAGTGACCTCGCCGGAGGTCTGTTCCACCACGGCGACCTTGGCCGGACGGGGGATATCAGGTGTGGTCGCGGTCTCTTGCGCCACAAGAGCCAGCGGCATCCCGGTCAGCGCAGCTGCCACAAGGGCGCGCGCGATTAGCTGGTTCATCATCCGGGGCTCCATCGCTATACAGTTTCCACCACGCTTGCAGTGTTTCGTGCAGCAGTCAAACCGGAAAGGATGCCGATGTCGATGACCGCACAGGTTCTGTTGGGGAGTTGTTTCCTGACAGTTTGCACTCTTGTCCATGTGGGGTTGATGGCGCTGTGCATCCCGCTGATGACGCGCGCGCACAAGCAGTTCTCCCATAACGGAAAAGTGTTTCGTTCCGCGCTCTTGCTGTCGCTTGCACTGATCACGGTTCTGGTGGCGCACACGGTGCAGATCTGGACCTGGGCCTTCGCCTTTCAGAGCGTTGAGGCCTTTGACGACATCGCCACCAGCTTCTACTTCGCGACCGTCACATACACGACCCTGGGCTACGGAGATCTCACTCTGGGCGAGGGGCTGCAAATCTTTGCAACCTTCGGGGCAATCACAGGGCTTCTGACCTTCGGAATCAGCACGGCCTTTCTGATCGCGATCATCGGGCGGCTCCTGCCGCCGGAGGATATCGGGTCCAGCCGGCTCTAGAGTCCGGCTAAAATAAGGGGGGGCGCATGAAGGTTCACATTCTCGACGACTGGTTCGACACCTTGCGCGGGTTGCCGTGCTTTGACCGTCTGACTGGTCACGAGGTAACCGTCTGGACCGACCACGAGCCAAATCGCGCGGCACTGGCGGCCCGGCTGGCCGAGGCGGAGGCGCTGGTGCTCTTTCGGGAACGCACGGCCATTGACCGGGCGCTCTTGGCGGGTCTTCCGAAGCTGCGACTGATTTCCCAGCGCAGCACTTATCCCCATATCGATGTGCCGGCCTGTACCGAGCACGGGGTGCTTTTGTGTTCGAAGATGAAGGGCGGGGGCGGGCCGAACTATGCGGCTGCCGAACTGACCCTTGCGCTCATATTGGCCAGCGCGCGGGATCTGCCCGCGCAGAGCGCGTCTTTGCGGGCAGGGCTATGGCAGTCCGGGGTCGGACGGACCCTGCGCGGGCGCAAGCTGGGCCTTCTGGGCTATGGCCGGATCGCACAGGCTGTGGCGGGTTATGCCGAGGCACTCGGGATGGAGGTGCAATGGTGGGCCTCCGAGGCCGGCCGCGCCCGGGCCGAGGCGGATGGCGCGCAAGTGGCTCCGTCGCGCCATGCGTTCTTTGCGACCTGCGATGTGGTGAGCCTGCATCAACGTCTGACCCCGACCACTCGGGGCGGCGTCATGGCGGAGGATCTGGCGGCCATGTCCCCGGGGAGCCTTCTGGTGAACACGGCCCGAGCCGGGCTGATCGCGCCCGGCGCGCTCGAGGCCGAGATCGCGCGCGGGCGTATCCGCGCGGCGGTGGATGTGTTTGACACCGAACCCCTGACGGATCCGGCCCATCCCTTCTTGACCCATCCAAACGTGATCGCCACGCCCCATATCGGCTTTGTCACCGAGGACGAATACGAGATCCAGTTCAGCGATATCTTCGATCAGGTGGCGGCCTTCGCGAAAGGCGCGCCGATCCACATGATCAACCCGGAGGTTTGGGACTGAGCCAGCGCGCCGCCACTGGCGCTCCGATGATCACAGTCACGATCCGAAGGATGTGGTGGGCTATGACAAAGGCCATATCCGCACCAGTCAGCAGCGCGAGCACCGTCATCTCCGCCTGACCTCCCGGCGCGAAGGCCAGCAGCGCCTCCAAAGGCGGGGCAAGGCCCAGCAGGATCACCGCCTCGGTAAAGATCAGCGCGAGAACCAGCAAAACGATGCAGAATCCGAGTGCTGCGAGCACGTCGCGACGCACTTCCGGCCCGGTTACGCCCGCGTATTTCGCGCCCACGGTCATCCCGATGAAAAACTGTGCGGCCCAGATCGCCTCGGCAGGTGGGCGATGTTGCAAGAGGCCGAACATCGCAAGGATCCCTGCAAGGATCATCGGCCCGAGGATCGACGCCCCGAAAAGCCCGACACGGCGGGCGATTTGCCAGCCGATCAGACCCGCTGCCACCATCAGGGCCAGCTGGCTCGGAGGGATACTTGCCGCAGGTTCACCGGGCGGGTTCGACAGATCCAGCGCCCAGCCCCATTCCAGCACGAAGGGCAAGATCGTGACGATCACCATCACCCGCGTCGCGTGGATCAGCGAGAGCGCGCGGACATCGCCGCCCGCCTCCTCGCCGAAGACAAGCATGTCCTGCAGTCCGCCGGGCATGGCCGAGTAGTAGCTGGTGGCAAAGTCAAAGCCCCAGAGACGCTGAAAATAGGGCACGCCGATCACCGCCGACAGGGCGATCAGCACTGGGATCATCATCAGGGTCGGCCACATCGCGGCCATGGACAGCACGACCGACAGGCTGAGCGTTGCCCCGACAGCCACACCCAGCACGGCCCGCATCGCCTCGTTCACGGGCTTTAAGCCGCGCAGGTCCAACCCGAGCAATCCGGCCAAGAGACAGGCTGCGATGGGACCGAGCAACCAGGGCAGGGGCAAGTTGAGCAGGGTGAAGACGCCGACGCCCGCAAAGGCGATGACATATGTGCGCAGCAGGATCACAGGTCGCGCATCACGGAGAGGCGGTGACGCAGGGATGTCTGCAGATGTGCCTCCGCAGCAGCGCCCGCCGCCGGGGCATCACCCTCGCGAATGGCCGCAATGATCGCGCTGTGCTGATGGCATACGGTCTCGATCCGGGCTTCATCGGCCAACGTCGTAGGACCCAAGAGCAAGAGCGCGTTGTTCAGGGCCCGCGCCGCCTCGAGCAGGAACCGGTTGCGCCCGGCGCGGTAGAGCACCTCGTGGAATTGTTGATTGATGGCGGCGGCGCGCTGACTGTCCTCGTGGCAGGCGGCAATCTGGGCGTTCAGTGCCTCCAGCTCGTCGGCTTGCGCGGGGACGGCGTGCTTGGCCGCGAGCTCCGAGGCCGTGCGTTCCAGCACCAGCCGCATCTCGTAAAGCTCGACCACTTCCCCATGGCTCAGCTTGCGGATCACCGCCCCGATCCTGGCGCGATGCTCGACGATGCCATCGGCTTCGAGCCGTCGCAGGGCCTCCCGAATAGGGGTGCGCGAGAGGGAGAGACGTTCCGCGATCTCCACCTCACGCAGGCGGTCGCCTGGGGCGTAATGCCCTGCGCGAATGGCGTCGAGCAGGGCTGCATAGGCCGCGCCGCCCTGGTTGAGTTCTGGATTGTCCTTGCGGCTCACGAATGTGTCCTTCAGTATTGTATCCGAGTGGATACAAGATTCGTAACGGAAGGAGGAGACGATGTCAAAGCAAGTGATCGTAGTGGGGTCGGGAAATGCGGCGCTCTGTGCGGCCATGGCAGCGCTTGAGCAGGGGGCGCAAGTTCTGGTGTTGGAAAAGGCGGATGAGGCGCTCGCGGGTGGCAACACGAAATACACGGCCGGGGCTATGCGCTTTGCCTATGAGGGGACCGAGGACTTGCTCCCCCTGATCCGGGATCGCTCGGATCCCCGGCTCGCCCGGACCCGCTTTGGCAGCTATCCGCGCGCGCAGTTTGCCGAGGATCTGCTGGGCTTCAACGGCGGCCGGCCATTGTCGCCTGAGCAAACCCGTCTCGTGGATCAGTCGCTCGACACCCTGCATTGGCTGGCCAGCCATGACGTGACCTTCGAGCCGATCTGGTCTCGGCAGAGCTTTGAGCGGGATGGCGAGATCGTGTTCTGGGGCGGGCTGACGCTCGCGGCACAGAATGAAGGGGTGGGGCTCTTCGAAATGGAGCTGGCCGCCGTGGAGCGGATGGGCGGGCGACTGCGCTGCGGGGCAGGGGTGACCGGGCTTGTCACCGAGGGCGACCGGGTCACGGGCGTGCGTTTGGGCGAAAAGACCCTTGCGGCGGATGCGGTCATTCTGGCCTGCGGCGGGTTTGAGGCCAATCCGGATCTGCGCGAGGCCTGGATGGGCGGCAACTGGCGCAAGGCCAAGGTGCGGGGCACGCCGCATAACACGGGCGACGGTCTGCGCATGGCGCTTGAGCTCGGCGCGGCCCAGCGCGGGCTCTATGATGGTTGCCACGCAACGCCGATGGATCTGCATATGGCGGATTTCGGGGGGCTGCATCTGCCCCCGGCAGAGCGCAAGAACTTCCGCAAGATCTGCTACTTCCTGGGGGTTATGCTCAACGCGGAAGGCGTGCGTTTCGTGGATGAGGGCAAGACCTTTCGCAACTATACCTACGCTCAGTTCGGGCGCGCCGTGCTCGACCAGCCCGGGCATTTCGCCTGGCAGGTTTTCGACGCCAAGGTCGATCCGCTGCTTTACGGGGAGTACCATTTCGAGGAGGCGCATTTCGTCGAGGCCGACAGCCTTGTCGCTCTGTGTGCCAAGCTGGAGGGCGTTGATCAACTCGCCGCGCTTGCGACCCTGAACGCCTTCAACGACGCGGTGGATCAGGAGACACAGTTCGATCCGACCATCCTCGATGGCAAGGCTGCCCACGGTCTGCCGGTGCCTCGCTCCAATTGGGCGCAGGTGCTCGATACGCCGCCGTTCCGCGCATATCCAGTCACAGGAGGGATCACTTTCACCTATGGCGGGCTCGCGGTGTCAGATCGCGGCGCGGTGCAACGCGAGGACGGAACAGAGATCGAGGGGCTCTATGCCTGCGGTGAGATGGTAGGCGGCGTATTCTACGAGGGGTATCCGGGCGGCTCTGGTCTGACCTCCGGCGCGATCTTTGGACGGTTGGCAGGTAGATCCGCGGGCACCTAGCCACGGGTGGCGAGTCGGCGGCGCCACCACGTGCGCGCCGGGTCGCAGGCCGACCATCGACGCACGCTCGGGCGCGCGGAGAACATCGGACCGAACCGGGGAGCGCGCAGTCGTGCCAGCGGCTTCGTGTTCAAAAAACGCGACTGACGCGCGTTGATCCGCGAGACGCTTCCTGTCCAAGCGGCACGGGCGCGCGACAGGACGGGCCTGCGCCCTAGATCGTCTGCCATCAGCCACCGGATGGAGCCCCCCATGCGATCTTTCATTCTGGCCGCGACCTTGAGCTTGTCCGCGATAAGTGGCCCGGCGCAGGCTGACTTGCCCCCAGGCACCCTCTCGGCACAGGCCTCTGATCCGCGTGTCATGGGTTGGATGGAGGGGTTTCCGCCCCCTCCCGAGAAGCTGATCACGCAACCGGACTCCGTGTATTTCAGCTTTCCGCGCCTGCGCTGGTCCGTCTGCCATCTGCGGGAGTTTCTGCCCACCGAAGAGATCAGTCGAGGCCTTCGCGCGCCGCGTGACTTGCCGGGGCTGACACCGGAGGCGCTGACCGAAAGCATGGCGGCGATCGACGCCTTGCAGTTACAGCCTCTTGGCGATGACGGTCCGATGACCTTCGATGCCGCGTTTTACGCCAACTACACGGATGGCCTCCTGATCCTGCACCGGGGTGAGATCGTCTATGAACGGTATGCAGGCTGCCTTGCCAAGGATGGCAAGCACGCGATCATGTCCATGACCAAGTCGATCACTGGGCTTCTGGGCGAGATCCTCGTGACTGAGGGCGTCTTGGACGACACCGCTCTTGTCCGCGACATGATCCCCGAGATTGGCGATAGCGCCTTTGCCACTGCCACGGTCCGTCAGGTCATGGATATGACCACGGGCGTGGCATATTCCGAGGATTACGCAGATCCGCAGGCCGATATCTGGCTCTACTCTGCGGCGGCCAGCCCCTTGCCGAAACCAGCGGACTACACTGGACCCAATGGGTATTGGGAGTACTTGCAGCAGGTAGCGCCCGAGGGTGAGCATGGAGATGCGTTCCACTACAAGACCATCAATTCCGACATGCTTGGCTGGCTGATCAGCCGCGCAACCGGGAAAGCCGTGACGCAGCTCGCGTCCGAGCGGCTCTGGCGCCCCATGGGGGCGGAGCAGGACGCCTACCAGACTGTCGATGGGCTGGGCGTGCCCTTCGCCGGCGGGGGCGTGACGGCGGGGCTACGCGATCTTGGGCGGCTGGGGCAGTTAATGCTCTATCAGGGACGGGTTGGCGAGACGCAGCTCTTCCCGGCCGAGGTGGTTGAGACCATCGCCACCGGAGGGGATCGCTCGAAATTCAGCGGTTTCCCGACGCTGGAGGGCGGCAGCTACACCAGCCAGTGGTGGGTCTTTCACAATGACCATGGGGCTTATGCGGCGCGTGGGGTCCATGGTCAGACGATCTATGTGGATCCGACGGCGGAGATGGTGCTGGTGCGACTGGCCTCTTACCCGCTGGCCCAGAACGGGTTCATCGACCCGACCTCCTTACCTGCCTATCAGGCGGTAGCCGAGCATCTGATGGCGCGCTAGGGCACAGGCTCAGAAGATCACGCCCTTGCGCAGGATGAAGCAACCAAAGGGCCGGTCTTCGCTGCATTGCACCACAGCGAAACTACCGCCCGCGCGGGCATAGAACGCCTGTCGCTCGATGCTTTCGAGGATGCCGCCCTCGGGCAGGCGCGGGCGCAACAGGTCCCAGACCGCCTTATGGGCTTCGGACAGGGTGTCGGGCTGATCGTCGATCTGCATGCGCAGGGCGGAATGGCTGTGGAAGTTGTCGAGTGGCATGAGCTGCGTGATGAGGTCCGCGACCTCCAGCGCGTCATGCCCGGGATACTGAATGACATCCTGCTCGAGACAGCCCGCCGCGGACCAGGTGGCGGGATAATTGCGGTCGGCGATCACGATCTCATCCCCATGGCCCATCCGGGCGAGGGTCGAGATCAGCTCGGGCGTGGTGCGGGGGTCAATTCCGATCAGCATGGCGCGCTCCGGTAAAAAGGGGCTGGCCCGGTCCCGCAGCGCGCGGATCCGGACCGAAGGTCAGGGAAGGATCAGCGGGCGGGCAGGGGTATCCAATCCGCCATGGCCACATCTGCATGTTGGAACTGGGGCATCTTCGACCCGAGATCCTCCATGTTGCGGATGTTCTCCTCGTTCAGAAACCCTTGCGTGATCAGGGTCGGCGGCACGATCACCGACGCGCCCGGGTTTTCACCCGCCAGCATCAGCGCCAGCGCCCGTACCGAAACCTCGCCCACCACGGCGGGATTGGTGGCCACGGTCGCCTTCCACGCGCTCCCCGGCTCGCGCATCAATGCAATATCCGCGGTCGAGATGTCGGCAGAATAGATGCTCATATCGCCGCTCATCCCAAGCTCATCCGTGGCGATCTTCACCCCTTTTGCGAACTCGTTGTAGGGCGCGAAGAAGACCGAGATCTTGGGATTGGCCTGCAGCGCCGCGCGCGCTTGGTTGGCGTTTGAATTGGCAATCGGGTTGTCGAGCGTGCCAATCCGCGCGGTTTCGGAGATCCCGAGATTGGCGGCTTTGACCTCTTCCCAGGCCACATGACGGCGGTCGAGCGGCGCGATCCCAGGGACATAGACATAGCCTGCATCGAAGGTGTCTCCGTTATCGGAGATGGCTTGCTCAAGGGCGAGCTTGCCCAGCAGGTAATCCGATTGCTCGATCTGCGGGATCGCCGCGTTTTCGACATTCACATCGAAGGCCACGACCTTGATGCCTGCGTCCACGGCCCGCTGGGCGGCCTCGCGCATGGATTCCGTAAGCCCGTGCTGGATCACGATCCCGTCCACGCCGAGGGCGATGGCCTGATCGACCATATCCGCTTGCAGCGCGGCATCCTGACGGCTGTCAAAGACCCGCAGGTTCACGCCAAGAGCGGCGGATTGCTTCTCCACCCCCGAAAGATAGGCCTGAAAGAAATCGCCCGTGGACAGGTAGCGCACGAGCGCGATGGTCACGTCTCCGGGATTGTCGAGCGGTGCCGGCGCGGTCTGCGCTGTGGCAGCACCCGCGCCGAGGGCGAGGCTCGCCGCACCCGTCAGGGCCATGAAGTGACGTCTCAGCATGTTAAAATCCTCCCGATCGCTGATGGTCAGTGTCCCGCGCCGCTGCGACGCGAGGACAGGTAGAATGTGAAGACAAGTGCTGCGACCAGCACTGCGCCTTTCACGAAGTCCTGAGTGTAGTAGGGCGCGTTCATCATGGTCATGCCTTGCAAGAGGATCCCCACGAAGAGTGCGCCGATGGCCGTGCCGAATGCATTGGGCCGGGCCGCGCCGAGCACTGCAAACCCGATCAGGGCGGCTGCGACGCTGTCCAGCAGCAGGTTATTGCCGCTCGCGATGTCTCCGCGTCCAAGCCGTGCGGCCAGCAGGATCCCCCCGATTGAGGCTGTGACGCCCGAGATCATGTAGGCCGCGATCTTGTAGCGGTTGACCGGCGTTCCCACGAGCCCGGCGGCGCGTTCATTGGAGCCGATCGCGTACATCAGCCGCCCATGCCGGGTGAAGCCGAGAAACAGCCAGATCAGCACCGCGATCCCGAGAAATACGACCACAGGCATAGGCAAAAGCCGCTCGATGAAGAGGTCAAACCGGTGCCGCCCGAGCCAGAGAAACGCCGCCGAGAAGGTGCCTTCGGCGAATTGCCCATCCCCGAGGCTCATGCCCGTCGCGATGGAATTGCCTTGCGTCGGGATGCGTTGCAGCCCGATCAGCAGGAACATCATGCCCAGCGTCGCCAGCAGGTCGGGCACCCGGAACTTCACGATCAGCAGCCCGTTGATCAACCCGACAAGCGCCCCCATCCCGAGACAGAGCGCCACGGCCACGAGGGTCGGATGCTCCAGGATCACCATGGAATAAGCCGAAAGCATCAGGGCTGAGGTCGCAACCGCCCCGATGGACAAATCGAACCCGCCCACCACCAGGGTGCAGGTCACCCCAAGTGCCAAGATCCCCGTGATCGCCACGGATTGCAGCACGAAAGCCGCCGAGAGTGGGCCGAAAAACCCCGGTGCGGCGACGCTGAAATAGACGATCAGCCCCACGAGCAGGATGAGAAAGCCATAGCGGATGGCGAAATCGAGAAGTCTGTCGGTCATGAAGCTGGGCCGGATAGGGGGGCCACAGCCCCCGAGATGTTCGAGACGAGGGCGGCGAGGTCGATATCCTGATTGCGATGCTCACCGACGACCTCGCTTTCATGGAGTACGACAATCCGGTCCGCGATCTCCAGCGCTTCGTCGATCTCGGCGAGGAAGACGAGCGTGGCGCGGCCCTGCGCCGTGGCGCGGATATGGCGGCCGATATCCCGACGCGCGCCGATATCCACGCCCTGAAACGGCTCGTCCAGCAACAACACCCGCGCGGGCTGCATGAGCCAGCGGGCGATCATCACCTTCTGCTGATTACCGCCCGAGAGCGTGCCGATCCCGTCGCCCACCGACTGGCAAACAATGCCCAGTTGATCGACCATGCTATCGGCACGGGCGCGCTGACGCCGCGCGCTGAGAAAAGACCCGGCACTGAGGCTCCGCAGAAAAGGCAGGGTCATGTTATCGGCGATGTCGAAATCGGGGATCACCGCATTCGTGCCGCGATCCTTCGGAGACATGAACACGCCTTGCGTAATGGCATCCGGGACGGAGCGGGGGCTGTAGGGATTGCCCGCGATCTCCATCTCACCGCTTGCGGGTGGGCTGATGCCGAAGAGGATCTCGGCAAGTTTGCTCTTGCCGCTGCCGAGTAGGCCGACAAGGGCCACGACCTCGCCATCGCGGGCCTCCAGCTCGATCGGGGTCGCGCCGGGGGCCAGTTTCAGCCCGCGCAGTTGGAGGATCGGGGCGGTGCCGGGGGCGACGTCAACGTCCACCTCGGTCATGCGGTGGCCGAGCATCGCGGTGACTGCGGCCTCGTAATCCAGCGGCGCGGTCTCGAAACTGCCAGAGATTGCCCCGTCGCGCATCACGATGATCCGGTCCGCAAGTCGGCGGATGTCGGACATGCGGTGCGAGATGTAGAGGATCGCAACACCTTGATTCCGCAGCCGGTCGATCAGGGCAAAGAGCCGGTCTGCTTCGGTCGCTGAGAGCGACGAGGTCGGTTCATCGAGGATCAGCACCTTGGGCGCCCGCGCCATGGCGCGCGCGATGGCGATCATCTGCCGGTCCGCCACCGACAGGTCCGAGACCCGTGCGCGCAGGTTGACTTCGATCCCCATGGCGGCGGCAACCTTGGCGGCCTCCTCCCGCAGGCGCTTTTCCCGCACGAACAAGCCATGCCCCCGCTCCACCAACCGGTCGAGCATCAGGTTATTGGCCACGTCCAGATCCGGGATCACGCCGTCATCGATGGATTGATGCACGGTCACCACGCCCTGGCTAATCGCGTCCGCCGCATCTGAGGGTGCAAAGGGCACTCCGGCGAGCGTCATGGTCCCGCCATCCGCGGCGTGATGGCCGCAGATGATTTTGACCAGCGTCGACTTGCCTGCGCCATTCGCCCCCATGAGCACGGTCACCGAGCCCGCCCGCAAGTACAGGTCGATCCCCCGGATTACATGGTTCTTGCCGAATGACTTCTGCAAGCCGATCACGTTGAGCGCGTCACCCGCCACCGTCTCCTCCCCCTTGGTGTCGGTCACGGTAGGCGCGAAGAAATACATTTGTCAAACGAATTGACATAAGTATAAATTGAGAGCTACGCAGGAGATCAGACGCACAAGAGCGAAACGGGGAGGGCGCTGATGAGGACAGGCGCGGCGTATGAGGCGCTGACGGTGGAGACGCTGTCGGACCGGCTCGCGGGGATCGCGGTTCTGGCCGCCAAGGTGGGGCCGGAGGCCAGTGCATGGCAGGTCGAGGAGGTCGGGGACGGCAATCTCAACCTGGTCTTCATCGTTTCGGGTCCGTCTGGAAAAGCTATTGTGAAACAAGCGCTTCCCTATGTGCGTTTGGTCGGAGACAGCTGGCCTTTGCCGCTCTATCGTGCGTTCTACGAGCATCACGCCCTGACCCGGCAAGCGGCGCGCGACCCGGGCTCGGTGCCCGAGATCTATCATTTTGACGAGGCGCAGGCGCTGATCGTCATGGAGTTTCTCGCCCCCCATGTGATCCTGCGCCGCAAGCTTATCGCGGGCGAACGGGTCGGTGGCCTCGCGGCCTTCCTCGGGCGGTTTTGCGCGCGGACAGCCTTCCGTGGCTCCGAGCTGTCCATGGCCAGCGGGGACAAGAAGGCCGATGTCGCGCTCTTTGCGGGCAATGTGGAAATCCCCGCCATCACCGAGGCGTTGGTCTTCACCGATCCCTATTTTGATGCGGAGATGAACAACCACTCCGAGGGACTGGACCCGGTGGTGGCGCAGCTTCGGTCTGACACGCAGCTTAAGGTCAAGGCGCAGCGCGCATTGCAGCGTTTTGTCTCCAACACCGAGACGATGTTGCATGGCGATCTGCATTCCGGCTCGATTATGTCGACCGACAGCGACAGCCGCGTGATCGACCCGGAGTTTGTGCAATATGGGCCGCTTGGCTTCGATATCGGCATGCTCTGCGCGAATTTCCTCATGGCCTATTTCAGCCAGCCCGCCCATCGCGGCGCGGATCTGGGCGCCTATCAGGACTGGATTCTTGGGGTGATCGAGGAGGTCTGCGCGCGTTTCGAGGCCGAGTTCCGTCATCTCTGGCAAACCGAGCGGACCGGGATCCTATACCCTGCATCGCTCTTTGAAGATCAGGGGCAGGACAGCACGCCCGCATGCGACGCGGTGCTCGCCGGGATCTGGCAAGATGCCTGGGCCGTCTGTGGGATCGAGATGCATCGCCGCTGCCTCTCGCTGGCGCATAACGCGGATTTTGAAGAAATCGAAGATCTCGCTCTGCGCGCCTCGCTCGAGGCGCGAAATCT
Source organism: Pseudomonadota bacterium (assembly GCA_038746545.1). Lineage (GTDB taxonomy): Bacteria > Pseudomonadota > Alphaproteobacteria > Rhodobacterales > Rhodobacteraceae > Dinoroseobacter. The sequence goes on along the minus strand of JBCDKN010000010.1, from coordinate 58,121 downwards.
GACACTGGGGGCGGCGTTGATCCACGCGGCCGATGGCGGGCTGACCGCCGCCGAAGTCTGTGCCATGGCGCAGGAGTTCAATGGAAAGGACGTTCTATGAAGATCGACGGCACGCATTACCGATCCCTTTGGTGGAACGCCGAAAAGGGTCTTCTGGAGATCATCGACCAGCGTTGGCTCCCCCATGACTTTCGCGTCGCCCCTGTGGCAAGCATGCAGGATTACGCGGATGCGATTTTCCAGATGCGGGTGCGCGGTGCGCCCTTGATCGGGGCGACGGCGGCTTACGGCATGGCATTTGCTATGGCCGAGGATCCCTCGGACGCAAACATGGATGCGGCCTGGGCGTTCCTCGAAAAGACCCGCCCCACGGCAATCAACCTGCGATGGGCGCTGGATCGGTGCCGTGCCGCCTTGCGCCCTCTGGCCGAAGGGCAGCGCGCGACCGCGGCCCTGACCCTCGCCCATGAGATCGCGGATGAGGATGTGGAGATCAACCGACAGATCGGGTTGAACGGTCTCGAACTGATCCGCGAGATCGCGGCGAAGAAACCGGCAGGGGAGCCGGTGCGCCTGCTCACCCATTGCAACGCCGGTTGGCTCGCCACTGTGGACTGGGGCACGGCCACGAGCCCGATGTATCACGCCCATGATGCGGGTATCCCGCTCCATGTTTGGGTGGACGAGACGCGGCCCCGGAACCAGGGCGCGCTGACCTCGTGGGAGCTGGGCAAGCATGGTGTGCCGCACACCTATATCACCGACAATGCGGGCGGGCATCTGATGCAGCACGGCATGGTCGATTTGGTCATCACGGGCACCGATCGGACCACGCGGCAGGGCGATGTCTGCAACAAGATCGGCACCTATCTCAAGGCGCTGGCGGCCCATGACAATGGTGTGCCCTTCTATGTGGCGCTGCCCTCGCCGACCATCGATTGGACCGTCACGGACGGCGTGGCCGAAATCCCGATCGAGGAGCGGGACAGCCGCGAGATCACCCATATCCAGGGCGACACCGAGGCGGGGGAGATCGGCGCAGTGCAGGTCACGCCCGATGGCACGCCCGGCGGCAACCCGGCCTTCGATGTGACGCCAAACCGTTTGGTCACTGGGCTGATCACCGAGCGCGGGGTCTGCGCGGCCTCGGCCGACGGGTTGGCCGGTCTCTTTCCGGATTTCGCGCAGGCGGCGCAGTAACGCGTGCCCGCCCAGGCCCTTCCTCCGGCAAAGGCGCGCAGCGGGGCTGATCCCGCCCGGCTTGCGCCCCGGGATGATGCGCCGTTCGTCGAGGCGGCCTGGCTCTACTACCATGACGGCCTGAACCAGACCGAGATCGCCGAGCGGATGCGGATCAGCCGCGCCTCGGTGGTCAATTATCTCAACGAGGCGCGCGCACGAGGTTGGGTCCGGCTGCATCTGGACAGCGATGTGTTTCGCGGCCATAGGCTCGCCGCGGAGCTCTGCGCGGCTTATGGTCTGGCCGAGGCGCTGGTAGTCCCGGATGATCCGGCAGAGCCCGAAGGCGTTGCGCGGGTGACCGCTGCGGCGGCGGATTGGCTGCCAAGGCTGCTGGAGCCCGGGGATCGGCTCGGTGTATCCTGGGGCGCCACAGTCTATCAGATGGCGCAAAAGGTCCTGCCCCATCCCATTCCGGACCTGACGGTGATCCAGCTTCTGGGCTCGCGCCCGGCGGCACTAGGATTTGCCGCCGAGACCTGCACGGCCATGCTGGCTCAACGCTTGGGCGGGCAATGCATCAACCTCCATGTGCCGCTTATTCTGTCTGACAGGGCCCTGCGCGATGCGCTTTGTGACGAGCCTGTGGTGCGCGCGCAACTCGAGGCCTTGGCGGGCTGCAACAAGACCGTGCTCGCCTGCGGGACCTGCGATGGGGATGCCCATGTGGTGCGCGCCGGGATTCTGAGTGCGGAGGCCATCGCGGACCACCGCGCCAAGGGCGCTACCGGCGTGATCTGTGGGCGGCTTATCGACGGCGAAGGCGCGCCCATGGTGAGCGAGGTGGAGGACCGGATGATCGGCGTCACCCTCGACCAGATGCGTGGCAAAGACATGGCCCTGCTCGTGGCCGCCGGTGCCGGACGCGCGGCTTCGGCCCGCGCGGCCCTGCGCGGAGGGTTTGTCACCCATCTCGCCACGAGCACCCGCATTGCCCAAGACCTGCTGGAGACCCAGAAATGAGCCCGACCCCCGCCACCGCGCTGCCAGACACGACCGAGACAAGGCAAGCGCTGATCGACGCCTGCCTGTGGATGAATGCGCGCCACCTCAATCAGGGGACCTCGGGCAATATCTCGGCCCGGATCGCGGCGGGGATCCTGATCACCCCGTCGGGCGTGCCCTATGAGGAACTGACGCCCGAGGCCATGGTCACCATCCCACTGGAGGGGGAGCCACCGGCCAAGGGCGCGAAACCGTCTTCGGAGTGGCCCTTTCACCAAGGGATGCATCAGGCCCGCCCGGACATGCCCGTGGTCCTCCACGCTCATCCGCCTTATTGCAGCGTGCTCGCGGTGCAGCGCCGAGCAATCCCGCCCTGCCATTACATGATCGCGGCTTTTGGCGGCCATGACGTGCCGCTCGCCGATTATGCGCTGTTCGGCAGCCCAGAGCTGTGCGCGAACATGGCCGAGATCATGGCCGACCGGCATGCCTGCCTGATGGCCAATCATGGCGCGACCGTATTGGGGGAGAGCGTGGCCAAAGCCCGCTGGCGGCTGGAAGAGCTCGAAACCCTTGCGCGGACCTACCTCTTCAGCAGCATCGGTGGCGAGGCCCAGCTTCTGAGCGAGGCGGAGATTGCCGAGGTGCTTGTCGCGTTCCAGAGTTACGGGCCGCGCGACGCATCGGAGACGACAGACTAGGGGGAGGGGACAATGGAATATCGCACGCTGGGACGGACGGGGTTGAAGATTTCGGTCATCACCATGGGCACATTCACCTTTGGCGGGCAGGGGGCCTTTGGGCGTACTGCCAGCCAGGGCGTGCCCGAAGCCCGCAAGCTGGTGGATACCTGCCTCGATCATGGGGTGAACATGTTCGATACGGCGAATATGTACTCCACGGGCCTCTCCGAAGAGATCCTCGGTGAAATCCTCGAGGGGCGCTATGACGACGTGCTCGTCACCTCCAAGGCGCGGATGCCGATTGGGGCGGGTCCGAATGACGAGGGGGTGTCGCGCTGGCATTTGATCCGGGAATGCGAACGGTCCCTGAAGCGGCTGCGCACGGATCATATCGACCTCTACTACATGCATGAATGGGATGGCCTCACCCCGGTTGAGGAGAAGCTCGCCGCGCTGGATACACTCATCCAGCAGGGCAAGGTGCGGTATGCGGGCTGCTCGAACTACTCCGGCTGGCAGGTGATGAAATCCCTCGCCGCTGCGCCCAGCCATGCCAGCCGTTTTGTTGCCCAGCAGATCCACTACACGCTCGAGGCGCGGGAGGCGGAGTATGAGCTCCTGCCACTTTCGGTTGATCAGGGTTTAGGTGTGCAGGTCTGGTCGCCTCTGGCCGCGGGGCTTTTGTCCGGCAAGCATCAGCGCGGCAGTGGACCTGCCGAAGGCTCCCGCCAGGCGCAGGGATGGGACGAGCCGCCGATCCGCGATGTGGAGCGGCTTTGGTCCATCGTCGATGAACTGACGGAGATCGGCGAAGCCCATGGGGTCGAGGCCGCGCAGGTCGCGTTGGCTTGGCTCCTGACGCGTCCTGCGGTGGCCTCGCTCGTGGTGGGGGGGCGCAGCGCGGACCAGTTTGAGCGGAATTTCCGGGCCGTGGATCTGACACTGTCGGAGGAGGAGCTGACCCGGCTCAACGATGTGAGCCGCCTGCCGCTCCTCTATCCCTATTGGCATCAGCACAATTTCGCGCGGCCCCGGTTCAGCCCGGCGGATCAGGCGCTGCATGCGGATTATCCAGATCGACATTATGGCGGTGAGGATGGTTTGATCTAGGAGCGTCCGGTGCTCTACTCGGCGGGCAGGATTTCCAGCCCGACATTCGCATACCACTCGGCGAGTGCACGGATCTCTTCATTGCTCAGATCGGCGGAGATCGCGGACATGATGTCATGCTGGCGCTTGCCGCTGCGAAAGGCCTTGAGCTGCGTGTCGATATAGATGTTCACCTCGCCCGCGAGATTGGGCGCATCGAGCAGGACCGAGATCCCGTCCGCCCCATGACAGGAGACACAGGCCGCCGGGGCTTGTTCCGCGCTCACCCCCTGGGGCAGGGTCGCCACCACCCGGTGGTTTGCATACCAGGCCGAAACATCCGCAATCTGCTGCGCCGAAAGGCCCCCGGCCACGACGCTCATCATCTCATGTTGCCGCGCCCCGGTTTTGAAGGCCATCAGCTGGGCCTCAAGATACTCCTTGGGCTCGCCCCCGATATGAGGCGCGATGGGGATCGCGGCAAAGCCGTCCACCCCGTGGCAGGTCCGGCACATATTGGCGATCTTGCGACCGGCGGCGGGATCGCCCGCAACGACCGGGGTGCCCCCGGCGAGCATAAGTCCGCCGAGAAGCGTGATGGTGACAAGCCTCATTGAGCGGCCATGCCCACATAGGCGATCCGCCAGATGGCCCCCGCGAAGTCATCGGAGACCAGCATGGAGCCATCGGGCAGGAACTCGATATCCATGGGCCGTCCGCGATACTCGCCGGTGTCTTCGTCGAGCCAGCCATCGGCAAAGACCTCGGCGCCGACCGCGTCGCCAGTTTCGGGGTCAATGGCGGTGAACATCACACGCGCGCCCACGGGCTCGGTGCGGTTCCACGACCCATGCTGGGCCCAGAAGATGCCGCCGTGATAGGCCTCGGGATAGCTGCTGTCATGGTAGAAGCGCATGCCAAGATCCGCCGCATGAGCGGTCAGTTCAAGCTGCGGCTCGACAAAGCTCACGCCCTCGGGACGGGGCGCATCGCTTTCCGAGACGATTTCGACCCGGCTGTTGGTCCAGGGGAAGCCGAAATGCTGGCCCGCCTCGGTCTGCCGGTTCAGCTCGCCCGGCGGGATGTCATCGCCCATGCCGTCGACCTGGTTGTCGGTCCACCAGAGCTCGCCCGTGGCCGGGTTGAAGTCCTGCCCCACGGAGTTGCGCACGCCGCGTGTGTAGACCTCGCGCTCGGACCCGTCGGTGTTCATGCGGATGATGCCACCGATCCCGATCTCGTCATACAGCGCGATCTTGTCCACGGGCTGCACGTTATGGGGCTGGCCGAGCGAGACATAGAGCTTGCCATCCGGCCCGATATCGCAGACCCGCGCGGAGTGGTTGAAGCTTTCCTCCTCCTCGGGGATCAACTCGCCCTGAGGGACAACCGCGCCCACGGCGATATCCGGGCTCTCGAAGAAGAACTCGGCGGCCGGGAAGACGAGGATCCGGTTGCGCTCGGCGATGTAGAGGAAGCCGTCCGGCGAGAAGCAAGGGCCGTTCGGGATGTCGAAGGTGACCGAGGGCGCGAAATCCTTGACCTCATCGGCCACGCGGTTGCGGTCACGATCCACGATGGACCAGACCTTGTCCTTGCGCGTCCCCGCAAAGAGCACGGTGCCCTGTGGGGCCATGGACATGGAGCGCGCATCGGGCACCACGGCATAGAGGCTGATCTCGAAGCCGTCGGGCACATTGATATGCTCGAGGATGTTGGTCAGCGCTGCGGCCCGGTCGCCGTCCTGATCGACGAAGGTAAAGGTCGCGTCGGTCTTCTGCATATTGCTGAGTTTTTCCATGTTGTCCTGGGCCAAGGTCGGGCCAGCCAGCATGGTGCCGAGCAAAAGCCCGGCGATACAGGATTTATAAGTCATGTATTCCTCCCAAAAAGTCTCATCAAAACCCGCCTGGATCTGTGTCCGGGTCGGAATTGCTGAGGGTTTATGATCGCCTCACGTTAGGTAATGTGTCAACTTTTTACGCATTGTTTCTGTCTAAATAGTTTTACAATCTTACGTTGAATCCCAAGCGCTTAGTCACTTGGAGGTGCAGCGGGCAGGGTCACTCCGCGCCCACTGCGGCTTTGATGATCGATCGCATGGCCAACATGCCGGGATCGTCCATTCCGATGCTCTTTTCGCCAAAGATCCGTGCGCGACCCACGGTAGCAGGCTTGTCGCGAAACGCCTCCAGCGCATCCTCCACCGCTTGTGCCGCGGCAGCGGGCGGGTCTGCGGCCCCGGCCAACTCGCCCGCCAGCGCATCGAGACTGTCGAGCACGGTCTTTCCGCCCAGCTCGGCCTTGCCACGGGCCTGCATCTTGTCTCGGGCTTCGGCGATTAGATCGGCCATTGCATCCGGCGCGATCTCAGTCTGGCCGCGCAGGGATTTGGCCGCCGCCATCAGCCCCGTAGCCATGAGTGTGCCATAGGAGGAACCCGAGGACTCGGTGAAGGCCTTGGCACAGCTCAGCAGCGCCATGCCCAGATCCTCCGGCAGGTCGTCCTTGCGCGCGCGGATCGCCCGCATCCCCCGGGTCATGGTCACGCCCAGATCACCATCCCCGAGCGCGCCATCTGCGCTGTTGAGCATGTCAAAATCCCGCTCCATCGCGGCAGCGATCCGGTCGATGGCCGCCAGAAGAGTTTCCCGGGTGATCAAGATCATACGCTCCAGAACGCGCAGTCGCAGGGCGCGGTCAGCAGGGCCTCAAGTTCGGCGTCGAGCTTGCAGAGGGTGAAGGACACGCCTGCCATCTCCATCGAGGTGGCATAGCGCCCGACCAAGGGCATCACGATGGTGGCGCCCGCCGCGTCGAGCCGCGCCTTGACGACGCGGTAGAGGATATAGAGCTCCTCTGGCGGGGTCGCGCCGAGGGAGTTGACCATGATCGAGACCCTGTCGCCCTCGGCCAGTGGCATATCCGCAAGCAGGCGGTCCATCATCTCGGAGGCGACCTCGTCGGCGGTGCGCAGCTTACCGCGCCAGACGCCGGGTTCGCCATGGATGCCCATGCCCATCTCCATCTCGTCCTCGGCGATCTCGAAGGTGGGCTTGCCCGCTTGCGGCACCGTGCAAGGCGACAAGGCAGCGCCGACAGATCGGCAGGCATCGGCAGCCTTCTGGGCCACGGCGGTGACGGTTGCCAGGTCCTGTCCGGCCTCGGCAGCGGCCCCGGCCATCTTGAAGGCGTAGACCATACCCGCCACGCCCCGGCGTTTCTCGCGCTCCTCGGGTGGGGCGGAGGCCACGTCATCCGCCAGCAGAACTGTGGTGCACTCGATGTCGTCGAACTCGACCAGATCCCCGGCCATGTCGAAATTCATCACGTCGCCGCCGTAATTCCCGTAAAGCCGCAGCACACCCGCGCCCGTATCCGCGGCCCGGATCGCGTCTGCCATCTGCTCGGCGGAGGGGGAGGCGAACACATCGCCAATCGCGCAGGCATCGAGAAGGCCTGTGCCCACATAGCCCGTAAAGACGGGCAGATGCCCCGAGCCGCCGCCGGTCACGATCCCGACCTTGCCCGCCTTGCCCGGCGTCGCGCGTGCGACGACCTTGCCGCTTTCGCCATGGAGCCGGTAATATTCCGGATGCGCTGCGGTCAGACCCGCAAGCATCTCGTCCACATAATCCTCGGGGTTGTTGAGTATCTTTTTCATGTGGTCCTCCTCCGGGTCAGACTTTTTCGCTTATTTTGGAGCCTTGGCGAAGCTGTTGCGCAGGGTGGCCAGGGCGTTGGTGTTGATCACCATCACGAGGATCAGAAGCGCACCCCAGATCAGCTCGCGCGCGAAATTCGAAACCTGCAGCATGTTGAGCCCGCTCGACAGGAACTGCATGGACAACACCGCGAGCACCACGCCTATCACCCGCCCATAGCCGCCATAGGGGTTCACCCCGCCCAGCACTGCGATCAGCACCGCCAGCAGCAGGTAGGACGAGCCGTAATCGGCCTTGGCGGAATTCGCGCGGCTCATGATGATCAGCCCGGCTACTGAGGCAAACATGCCCGCGATCACATAGACCTTCAGGAGCATCCGGTTGATGTCGATCGCCGCATAGAGCGCGGCCAGCGGGTTCGCACCATACATGGTCACTTTCAGGCCAAAAGCCGTGCGCGTCAGGATGAAATGCAGGATCACCGCCAGCAGCGCGAACAGGATCAGCGGCACGGGGATGCCCATCACCTGCGCATTGCCGATCAGGGCCACGGTGCCGGGAAAGCCCATTACGGCACTCCCGCCGGTCATGGCGATTGCGAAGCCCGTGAAAACAAGGCCCGAGCCCAGGGTCGCGAGGATCGGGGGCAGGCCGAAAAACGCCACGAGGCAGCCATTGGCGAGACCGGCGAGTGCGCCGATGCAAAGGGCCGCTGTGATGGCGAGCGCGAGCCAAAGCGCCGATTGCCCGGCGGCCATCTCGGGGCTGGTAAACTGTGTGAGGATCAGCGCTGCGACCACCGCCGAGAGGTTCGCGATCCCCACCACCGAGAGGTCAATCCCGCCGGTCATCATCGCGAGCGTCATTGCCAGAGCGAGGATCGCGAATTCCGGGAACTGGAACGCCATGGAGGTCAGGTTCTGCGAGGACAGAAACCGGTCCGGGGACAGCACCGCCATCAGGCCGAAGACTAAGACCGCGATCACCATGAGCCGGAATTCCGGCGCGGCGGTGAGGGTTGATCTGGAGGCTTGCTTGCTCATGAAATCCTTACCCCGCCCGTGCCGCGGCCCGCTTGGCGCGATAGGCGGGAACGCCCGTGCCCAAGAGGATCAAAAGACCGATGGTGACCGATTGCCAGGTGGTCGGAATGCCGATGACGATCAGGCTGTTCTGCACGATCACGATGAGCGCCACGCCTAGCAGCGTGCCGGTCAGCGTGCCATAGCCGCCGATCAGCCGCGCCCCGCCCAGCACCACGGCGGCAATCACCGACAGCTCCAGCCCCACGAGCGAGAACGGGTCCGCCATCCGCCCGACCGAGCCGTGGATGATGCCTGCCAGACCGGCGAGCGCGCCGACATAGACATAGACGAAGAACTGCGTCCCTTTCACATTGATGCCGATGCGCCGCGCGCTTTCGACCGAGCCGCCAATGGCGTAGATTGATCGGCCCAGCATTGTCTTTTGCAGGATGAACCAGGTCAGGACGATCACGCCAACGAGGGCGAGCACGGACCATGGGATCGAGTAGAAATTCCCGGCCTCGGTCGTGCCCCGCGCCAGCACACCGCGCGAGAAATCCCGCATGGACGGGGGCAGAGCCGAGATCCGCTGCGAGCCGACAAAGGTCAGCAGGAAGCCGCGAAAGATCGACAGGGTGCCGAGCGTCACGATCAGTGTGGGCAGGCCGAGAAAGGCGATGAAGAACCCGTTTATCGCCCCGAGGAGGGCGCCGAATATGATCGATATGACGAAGATCAGGGGCCAAGGTGCGGCGGGCCAGATTGCGAGGAACACCACCGAGGAGGCATACATCGCAAAGACCGCGATGGCCGTGAAACTCACATCGATCCCGCCGGAGACCAGCACCAGCATGGCGCCGACGGCGAGAATGCCGATGACGATTGAGGCTCGCAGCAGGTCCGAGACCGTGGTGATCGTGAAGAACCGCGGATCCGACAGGGTCGCGATAATGCAGAAGAGGGCGATGACCCCGGCGACGAGAGTTTCGTTCCGGGTCCAGAAATCCTTGGGCAACCAACTCTTCATGAGGCCAACCTGCGCGCCAAGTCGTCCTCGGTCGCCACGCGCCCGTCCAGGGCGTCGATGATCCGTCCATCGCGCATCACGAGGATGCGGTGGCAGGTCGCGAGCAGCTCCGGCAGGTCGTCCGAGATCACGATGATCCCGATCCCCTGACTGGCCAGATCCCGGATGATGTCATGGATATCGGCCTTGGAGCCCACATCCACCCCCACGCTCGGCCCGTTCAGCACCAGCACCCGGGGCGCGCGTGACAGCCAGCGCGCCAGCGCCACCCGCTGCTGATTGCCACCCGACAGGGACTGGACCGGCGCGGCCACATCCGGGGCCTTCACCTTGAGCCGTTTGAGCCAGCCTGAGGCCTCGTCCACGAGGCTGCCCATATTCAGAAACCCGTTCGTCGTGTGGGCATCGAGCCGCCCGATGGCCACATTGCGCAGGATCGACTGGCTGAGGAACAGCCCTTCGGTCAGCCGGTCCTCGGGCACATAGCCGATCCGCGCCATGGAGGCCGCTTGCGGGTCACCTGTGGGCACCTCCTGGCTCTCCACGGTGATCGTGCCCGCATCGGGCGCAACCAGGCCAAAGAGCGCCTTGGCCACCGAGGTGCGCCCGCTGCCCAGAAGCCCGGTGATGCCCAGAACCTCGCCCGCGCGCAGCTCGAAATTGATATCCTCGAAAGAGCCTTCCTTGCTCAACCCGCGCACCTCCATCAGGGCCTCGGCCCCGGCGGTATGGTCACTGGGCGGTACTTCGGGCACGTCCCGGCCCGTCATGTGATAGGCCAGCGATTGGGTGTCGAACTTCGAGGCAGGCCCCTCGGCCACTTTCTTGCCATTGCGCAGCACGACGACTTTTTCCGACACCTCCAGCACCTCGGCCAGCTTGTGGCTGACAAAGATCACGGCGACGCCTTCCTCCTTGAGCATCCGGATGATGCCCTGCAGGCGGCGCACTTCCTTCTCCGTCAGGGCGGTGGTCGGTTCATCCATGATGATGAGTTGCGCCTCCGAGGCCAGGGCCCGGCAGATCGCAACAAGCTGCTTTTGCGCCACGGGCAAGGTCTCCACCCGTGCGTCGAGGTCGATCTCGACCCCGATCCGATCCAGCGCCTTGCGCGCGATCTCGCGACTGGCTCGGGGTTTGAAGAGGCGCTGATGGGTCGAAAGCTGCGTGGCAAAGGCGATGTTCTCGGCCACGTTGAGGTTCGGAAAGAGCGAGAAATCCTGAAAGATCACCATCACGCCTGCGGCTGCCGAGATGCGCGGGTTGAGATCCGGATGATCCTCGCCCGCGATGAGCACCATGCCTTCGGTGGCAGGCTCCACGCCGGAGATGATCTTGATCAGGGTCGATTTACCGGACCCGTTCTCGCCGGCCAGACAGACCGCTTCTCCGGGCTGGACGGCGAAATCGACGGAGTCGAGCGCGGTCACCCCCGCATAGCGCTTTGTAATCGCGCGCAGGTCGATAAACGCGGTGTCACGTGTCGGGGACATGAACAACCAACTTCAATGAGAATGTCTTGGAAAAGGCGGGACGGCCCGGAGGCCGCCCCGTCTCGGGAGTGATCAGAACGGGTAATCCGCCATGTTCCCCGCATCCACGTTCACCCAGGCCTGGCCATAGATAACCTTGCCGTCGAGCGAGATCTCCTCGTAGCCGGGCAGGCCGAGATCCATGCCATCGGTGACCGTCTCGCCATTCATCACCATGACGGCGAGCTTGTTCATGGCCTCGCCCGCGACCGCCGGATCCCAGAAGCCGATGCCATCCACGGCGCCGGTCTCAAGATACTGGCCCGCGATGGAGGGCAGGGAGGTGCCAAAGACGCAGGTCGCATCCTCCATCCCGCGCTCCTCGATCGCGCGCCCAATCCCCGCCACATCCGTGGAGGCGGACCCTTGCATGCCCTTGATGTTCGGGAAGGCCCGCAGCACTTCCTGCGCCTTGGTATAGGCCTGCTCCGCGTCGTCAAAGGTCTCGTTCTTGTCTCCGACCAGCGTCATGTTCGGATAATTGGCCTTCTGATGCGCAATCGCGCCATCGACCCACTGGTTATGGGTCTGGGAGGTCAGAGAGCCCACATAGACCGCATACTCGCCCTCACCGCCCATGCAGGTGGCGAGCTGCTCCATCAGGTTGGCGCCGAAATCCTCGTTCACGAAGGCTTCGAGGTCATAGGCCGTGTTCTGCTGGGCTGCGGCCTCATGAGTGATCACGGCGATGCCGGCCTCCATGGCGCGGCCGAGCACAGGCTCCAGCGCCTCGGGCGACATCGGGACAACGGCGAGCGCGTCCACGCCTTGCGCGATCATGTCCTCGATCAGCGCGACCTGCTGCTGCGGGTCGGCCTGAGCGGGCCCGACCTGGAAGGCATTCATGCCGGATTCACCGGCGAACTTCTGGACGCCTTCCTCCATGCGGTTGAACCACTGGATGCCCGCGATCTTGACCACGGTGGCGATATCCTTGGAATGACCATCCGCCGCCACCTGCGTGCCCAGAAGAGCTGCCGAAGCAAATGCGGCACTGGTCAGCAATGTAATCTTGGTCTTCATCTATTCCTCCCTAAGCCCGCAGATGCGGGTCCTCCTTCCGTCCGGCGCGTGTGGCGCTGGCGCAAAAAACTGTGATAAGTCAGTGCCCTGTCCATGCTGAGGCATATGTTTTGGGCTGTCTGTATCACACTTGTGCATTGACTGCACGTTTGTGACTATATAAGCACAAACCCTCGGTCAAGCCATTTTGTCGCAGCTCACGGGGAGGCCCCGGTAAGCCCATGTTGATGCAGAAACGCCAGGCGGATAACGACATCGCCCAGGCCGCATGGCTTTATTACGTTGGCAATCTCAGCCAGCAGGAGGTCAGCAAACGGCTTGGGATTTCGCGCTTTAAGGTGCTGCGGATGCTGGCGGACGCCCGGGCCCAGGGGCTTGTTCGAATCGCGGTTGAACACCGCACGTCGCGGACCCTTGAACTGGCGGACCGGCTGGTTGATGCGTTCAATTTGCAGGAGGTGCAGGTCGCGCCAATTGGGGCTGAGAGCGAGGATGAAGCACTTGCCCGCAACTCCGTAGCCATTCTCGCCAGCAGTTACCTTGCTCGGATCGCAGGCTCGGACCGGCAGGCGACCGTTGGGCTCGGCTGGGGCCGAACCCTGTCGTCGATGGCCGACAACCTGACCGGAGTGCGGAATTCCGGGCTGACCTTCGTATCGCTTATGGGGTCGGTCACCTATGCCTCGCACACCGCGCCCGGCGATGTCTGCGTGCGGCTCGCGGCCCAGACCGGCGGGCGCGCCATCCTGATGCCTGCGCCCTTCGTGACCGACAGCGCCGAGGCCTGCGCAGGGATCATGTCCCAACGCCTCGTGCGCGAAGCAATGGATGTGGCGCGCAAGTCGGATCACGCGCTGATGAGCGTGGGCGAATGCCGCGAAGGATCAATCCTCTTTGACAGCGACATCTTCAGCGCCGATCAGATCCAGCAGCTGCGCGATGCGGATGTGGTCGGGGATTGCTGCGGGGTGTTCTACAAGGCCGACGGCACCGTGGCGGATATCGAGTTGAACCGCTGCACGCCCTGCGTCCAGCCCGCGGACATGGCCGGAATGGACACGGTTTTGCTGGCGGCCGGGCTGGGCAAGCTCGCCGCCACGATCGCCGTGCTGCGCGCCGGGTTCGTCAAAAAACTATTGGTGGATGAGCGGCTGGCCACGCGCCTCGTAGTCGCCAGCGAGAAGGGGGAGGTGTGATGGAAGGGTTCGGGGTGCATACCAGCATGTGGACCATGTCGTGGGATCGGGCGGGTTGCGAACGGGCGGTGGCCAAGGCGCAGTCCTATGGCATGGATTTTCTCGAGATCGCGCTGCTTGATCCGCCCAGCGTGGATGCGGATCATAGCCGTCAGGTGCTTGAGGCCGCCGAGATGCGCTCGGTCTGCTCTCTGGGTTTGCCGCAGGCGGTCTGGGCGTCGCACAATCCGGACGGCGCGGTGGCCTTCCTGACGGACGCGCTGGACAAGGCCGCGGCCATGGGCTCCGAGGCGCTCTCGGGCGTGGTCTATGGCGGGATCGGCGAGCGTTCGGGTAAGCCGCCGACGCAAGACGAGCTCGACAATGTGGCCGATGCGCTGACCCGCGCTGCGGCCCATGCGAAATCCCTCGGGCTGCTCTTCGGGATCGAGCCCGTGAACCGCTATGAGACCCATCTGCTCAACACCGGATGGCAGGCGGTCGAGATGATTGAGCGGATCGGGGCCGAGAACATGTTCGTTCATCTCGACACCTATCACATGAATATCGAGGAAAAGGGCGTCGCCCAGGGCATCATCGATGCGCGCGAACATCTCCGCTATATCCATCTGTCGGAATCCGACCGGGGAACGCCCGGGGCCGGGACCATCGCCTGGGATGAGATCTTTGGCGCGCTGCGCGCCGTTGGCTTCACCGGCGGGCTTGCCATGGAGAGCTTCATCGACATGCCGCCCGAGATCGCCTTTGGCCTCTCGGTCTGGCGGCCGGTGGCCTCCGGCGAGGCGGAGGTGATGGAAAACGGTCTGCCTTTCCTGCGCAACAAGGCGCGGCAATACGGGCTGATCTGACGGGATCCGAGGACAAAACACCTATGAAAAACTCAACGCTGCCCGAGCTTTATGCCGAGATGCGCCGTGTCCGCAGTTTCGAGGAGCGCGTGGGCGAGCTTTTTGTGCGCGGCCAGTCGGCAGGCTCCATGCTGCATCTGTCGATCGGCGAAGAAAGCGCCGCCGTCGGCGTTTGTGCAGCCATGGAGACCGGGGACACCTTTACGACCCACCATCGCGGTCACGGGATTTTCCTTGCGCGCGGGGCCGATCCCAACGGGATGATGGCCGAGATCGCGGGCAAGGAGAGCGGCTATTGCCGGGGCAAGGGCGGCTCCATGCATATCGCGGATATGGGGCTGGGCCATCTGGGCGCGAATGCCATCGTTGGCGGCGGCATTCCGGCGGTTGTGGGCGCAGGCCTTTCGGCGCGCCAGCAGCAGAGCGGCGCGGTTTCCATCGCGTTTTTCGGCGACGGGGCGACCGGGCAGGGGATCCTCTATGAGAGTATGAATATGGCCGCGCTCTGGTCTCTGCCGGTGGTGTTTGTCTGCATCAACAACCAATACGGCATGGGCACGCGCATCGATCAGGCCACGGCCAACCCGCGCCTCCATGAGCGGGCCGAAGCCTTTGGTCTCGCGGCCCGCACCGTGGACGGGCTCGCGGTCGAAGACGTGGCCGAAGCCGCCGCCGAGCTGATCGCCGGGGCCCGCGCGGGCAAGCCCGCCTTTCTCGCGGTGGATTGCTATCGGTTCTACGGCCACGCCCGCAAAGACAAATCCCCCTATCGCGATGCGGTGGAGGAGGAGGAGGGCCGTCAGAAGGACCCGGTCCAGCAAGCCCGGGACGAGCTGATCGCTTCGGGGCAGATGGCGGAGGCCGAGCTCGACGCGCTCGACGCCAAGGTTGCCAAGGAGATGGACGGAGCCATCGATTTCGCCATCGCCGGGGAGGAGCCTCAAATGGCCTCCATGTTCCGGGGTGTCTACGACCCGTCCCAACCCGAGCCGGAGCCCGTGCGCACCCGTCTCGACCGTGTTTTGGCGCAGGAGTGAGCGGCATGGCGCAGATCGAGACGACATATCGCGATGCCCTAAGGCTGGCCCTGTCCGAGGCGATGGAGGCCGATGACAGCGTGGTCATCATGGGCGAGGAGGTGGGCCGCTATGGCGGTGCCTATGGCGTCACCAAAGACCTGATCAAGAGCTTCGGCGCCGAGCGGGTGATCGACACCCCGATCTCGGAGGCGGCGATTGTCGGCACCGCCGTGGGCGCAGCCATGACTGGCCTGCGCCCGGTGGCGGAGCTCATGTATGTGGATTTCATCGGCATGACCATGGATCAGCTCGCCAATCAGGCGGCCAAGATTCGCTATATGTTCGGCGGTCAGATCGGCGTGCCCATGGTGCTGCGGACCCAGGGGGGCACGGGCCGCTCGGCAGGGGCGCAGCACAGTCAGAGCCTCGAAGGCTACGTCATGCACACGCCCGGCCTGCGGCTCGCCATGCCGGCCACGGTCGAGGATGCCTATCACCTGCTGCGCCAGTCCCTGCAGCAGCCTGACCCTGTGGTCTTCATCGAGCATAAGGGGCTCTATACCCAAAAAGGGACCCTGGATCCGGCGGCCGAGCCCGCGCCCTGGGGGCAGGCCTCGGTGTTGCGCGAGGGCGGCGATCTGGTGATCGTCACTTATTCGCGACAGGTCCACCATGCGCTCGCTGCCGCCGAGACTTTGCAGACTGCGCACGGGCTTTCTGTTGCGGTCGTGGATCTGCGCACGCTCAATCCGCTCGATTTTGACACGATCCGCCAGCTGGTCGAGGCGGCAGGGCGGGCCATGGTTGTCTCCGAAGGGGTGATGACCTGCGGCGTTGCGGCGGAGCTGAGCGCACGGATCACCGAAGAATGCTTTGATTTCCTTGAGGATCCCGTGGTGCGCGTGGCGGGTGAGGACATACCGATCTCGGTCTCGCCCCTGCTGGAGGCGAACTCGGTCCCCACGCCGGATCTGATCGTCGAGACCGCGCGCAGGTTGTTCCCATGACCACGCTGGCCAAGCTGACCCTGCCCATGCCGCGACTGGGGGAGACCATGGAGGAGGCGACGGTCGCGGAATGGCTCGTGGCCCCTGGCCAGAGTTTCAAGCGCGGCGATCCGCTGCTGGAGGTTGAGACCGACAAGACCATGGTGGAGTACCCGGCGCTCGGAAATGGGACCTTGCTTGCGACGCTTGTGGCGCCCGGGGATGTGGTCACGGTTGGCACGCCGATTGCCGAGATCGAAACGGCGGACCCATGGGATGGTATTGAGGGCGACGCGGACCCTGCGCCCGCCGAACCGGCAGCTGTCATTGCCGAGCCGCAGCATTCGGCACCGGCGACCGCCGCGCCCGCTAACCCGGGTCGCCTGCGCGCTACGCCGCTCGCCCGGCGGATCGCGCGGGACAGCGGGCTCGCCCTCGACGGGATCCCCGGCACAGGGCGGCGCGGGCGGATCGAGGCGGCGGATGTGCGTGTCCTGATCCCGGG
Source organism: Pseudomonadota bacterium (assembly GCA_038746545.1). Classification (GTDB taxonomy): domain Bacteria; phylum Pseudomonadota; class Alphaproteobacteria; order Rhodobacterales; family Rhodobacteraceae; genus Dinoroseobacter. Next base: position 41,339 of record JBCDKN010000010.1, on the reverse strand, counting down.
CGCGAGCCCCGTAGCATCCCCTCGAAACGCCCGCACGGCCGCCGCTCCGGTCTATTGCGTCCACGGTTTTGCAGGCCTCGGCGCGAACTGGGCGGCGCTCCGTGCGGATCTGCAACGCTCCGGCCTCAGCTCCTCAGCGCCGGACTTGCCGGGCCATGGCCGCAACCCGGTGGAGGTGAGCGCGGCCTGGGACCTTGTGGACTGGCTCGCCGCGGATCTCGCGCGCCAACCCGCGCCCGTGCATCTGCTTGGCCATTCCCTGGGCGCCTGGGTGGCGGCCCAGGCCGCGCAACGTGCCCCGGACCGGGTAGAACGCCTGACGCTTCTGGCTCCTGCGGGCTGCGGGCTTGAAATCCATGGCGCGTTCCTCACCAGCATGGCCGCCGCCCCTGGTCCCGGGGAACTCGCGCATCTGATGCGGCTTCTCGGTCCCAAGGCGTCGACCCTCGACAGCACGGCGCTAAGCGCCATGGCCGAAGAGCTGCGCGGGCAGCGCCTCGCGGCCCTCAGCCGCGACATGGCGCGGGGCGACACGCAACGGATCGACACGCTCAGCCCCCTCCGTGCGCTGGCGAGGCAGATGCCGATCACCGCCATCTTCGGGCTCGCTGACCGGATCATTCCGCGCGCCCATGCCTTTCACTTGCCGCCCCATGTCGCCTGCCACATGGTAGAGACCGGGCATATGCCGCATTGGGACGCCACCGCAGATGTGGCGGCCATTCTCGCGGCATCCTGAGACACCAGAGACGACCCAAGGGAGGAGGGGAGTATGGCCTATGTCTTGACTGCCGATGGCGGGACCGAAAGCCTGCGCGTCCGCATTTATGATCTGGACGGGACCTGCGTCGGCTCCCATGCGGAACCCTATGAGACCACCTTCGCGCCCGGCGCTCGGGCGGAGCAGAACCCCGAGGATTGGTGGTCGAGCCTGTGTATCGCGACCCGCGCGAGCCTTGCAGAGGCGGGGGTCTCCGGCGATCAGGTCGAGGCGATGGCCTATGCGACCACCTGCTGCACGGTGGTGGCGCTGGACAAGGCCGGTGCCCCCCTGCGCCCGGCGCTCATGTGGATGGATGTCCGCGCCGACAAGGAGGCCGAGGCCGTGCTCGCCACGGGAGACCCGCGGCTGCGGCTTAACTCGGACGGGGTCGGGCCGGTCTCGGCGGAATGGATGATCCCCAAGGCGCTTTGGCTCAAGCGCAATGAGCCCGAGATCTATGAGGCTGCCCACACGATCTGCGAATACCAGGACTACCTGACCCTGCGCCTGACCGGGGAGCGCTGCGCCTCGCTCAACAATGTCGGACTGCGCTGGCACTATGCGAACCGCGATGGTGGCTGGGCGTCGAGCCTCGTGACCGCGCTCGGCATGGGCGATCTGGTGGAGAAATGGCCGGGCCGCGTCGCCGCCCCGGGGGAGGTTGTGGGGACACTGACCCCGGAGGCCGCTGAGGCGCTGGGGCTCTCGACCCGCACCAAGCTCGTCCAGGGCGGGGCCGATGCGCTGATCGGGATGATCGGGCTCGGCGTGGCGCAGCCCGGGCAGCTTTGTCTGATCACCGGCTCCTCCCATCTGCAATTCGGCGTCACCGAGGCCCCCTTCCACGCGCCGGGCATGTGGGGCGCCTATGCGGATATCGTCTACCCGGATCGCTACATCATCGAAGGCGGGCAAACCTCCACCGGGTCGGTGATCAACTGGCTGCGCCGCTTTGTCGGGGGCGAGCTGGACTTCGACGAGATGAACCGCAAAGCCGCTGCCTTGCCGCCCGGTTCCGAAGGGCTTGTGGTGCAGGACCACTTTCAGGGCAATCGCACGCCTTACACCGACGCGCTCTCGCGCGGGGCGATCACCGGGCTGACCCTCGCCCATGAACCCCACCATGTATTCCGCGCGATCATGGAGGGGATTTCCATGGGCACCCGGGCGATCCTCGAAGCTTTTGCCAAGGGCGGTTATCAGGGCAGCGAGATGGTGGCCGGGGGCGGGGCGACAAACTCCGAGCTCTTCATGCAGATCCACGCAGACACCGCCGGAATCCCGGTGCGCATCCCGGCTTCCACCGATGGGCCGACGCTCGGATCAGCGATCCTTGCCGCGCACGGCGCGGGCCATTTCGCGAGCATCGACGAGGGGATCGCGGCGATGGTCAAACCGGGCCGCGTGATCGAGCCGAACCCGCAGGCGGTCGCAGCCTATGACGAGATCTACGCCCGCTACCACGCGCTCTATCCTGCCCTGAAAGACGCGCTGGCGCGTTAGAGTGACCCACGGCTTTCGCTAAGATCGTAGGACCAACCGGCCAATGAGGCGGGTGCATACTGCGCAGCGCCCGCGAGAGAGCTTGCGCGGCGGACCTCCTGCATGCTGGCTCCCGCGCCAACCGTGCAAAGCAGACTTATAAGACCTGTGGCAATGCGCGACGTGTATGATGCGCGATGGTGCAATCTAGAAAGTGAGACATAGAACGCAGGACGTGCCCTTGCTGGCATACAAGCACTGGAAATACGGAAGAATTTCTCCGTGGCACTGATAGAGGACGGGATCGGCAGGCGGGTTTTCAAGCCAGAACAGTTGGTTAAGGCCGAGGGATCTGTTTGGTCAGGCGATACTCAGAAAATCGAACCGATTTGCTAGCGAATAGAAGCATTGCGGACTTTGCTGCCCTTGCGACCATCGCAACAAACATCAGCTATCGCGAAATCAGGGGCGATTGCATCTAGAGGATACTCGCTACTTTTTCGCGCGCTCTTTAAAGTAGTATGGACTATCCGGGGCATCAAAGATGCCGCTATCAAATAACGGATTCAACTCCGTCGGGAGCATACGCCCCATAATGTCATTTCTTGCAAGGCTCAAAAGCTTGAAAGCACCATTGGTATCAGCCGACCCCAAATATTCCTGCACGTCTTCAAGACTTTGCATGTGGTATGGCTGATGGAAGAACCGATTAAGCTCCTCTAGTGCTGCGTGTACTTTCATGAGGTCCCGTACACTTACAACGGTTGTTTGATCCGACGGAATATTGTCGTCGATACCGAAAAAAAGCGTACTCAACTATATCGTTGGTATATTCTTTTGTCATCAGACCCTCAATACCAAGCTCAGACTTGTCGGCGCTCACTCATGTGCATGGCAGCATCGAGTATACTGGGCTAAAAGAAACCATTCCATGGCAGACCACGTATCGACCTGTTCGCCTCGACTTGGTAAGGCAGGCCATGGCCAACAAGCTCGACCATCACGCACGTCTTTCCATCGCCCCCATGATGGACTGGACCGACCGCCATTGCCGGATGTTTCACCGGCAGTTCTCGCGCGAGGTGTTGCTCTACACGGAGATGGTAACGGCGCCGGCGCTGGTGCGGGGGGATGCGACGCATTTGCTGCAGTATAGCGCGGCGGAGCATCCGCTGGCCCTGCAACTTGGCGGCTCGGATCCTGCCGAACTTGCCGAAGCGACGCGGATCGCTTGCGGGTTTGGCTATGCGGAGATCAACCTCAATGTGGGTTGCCCCTCTGACCGGGTGCAATCGGGCTGTTTTGGGGCGATCCTCATGGAACGCCCCGCCTTGGTGGCGGAATGCGTCGCGGCGATGATCGGGGCGAGCGACGGGCCCGAGATCACGGTGAAATGTCGGATCGGCGTGGATGATCAGGACCCGGCCCAGGTCCTGCCCGACTTCCTGCAGCAGATCTCGGCAGCGGGCGTGCGCCGGGTCACCATCCATGCGCGCAAGGCGTGGCTTCAGGGGCTGAGTCCTAAGGAAAACCGTGACATTCCACCGCTCGATTATTCCTTGGTCCATGCCATGAAAACGGCGTTCCCTGAACTGCATGTTTCGATCAATGGCGGGATCACGGACCTGGATCAGGCCGAGACCCATCTGGCTGATGGGCTGGATGGCGTGATGATCGGGCGCACGGCCTATCACGAACCGGCCCGCATCCTCAGTGCGGCGGATCGCCGGATCTTCGGCCGACCCGGCCCGGATGTGAGCGCGGAGGAGGCGGTGGACGCCATGCGCCCTTATATCGCGGCCCATCTCGCGGCGGGGGGCAAGCTCGCCCAGGTCACGCGGCATATGCTCGGAGCTTTTGCCGGGCGTCCGGGAGCCCGGGGCTGGCGGCGGATCCTGTCGGAGCAAGGGCATCGCAGTGGCGCGGGGCTTGAGGTGTTGGATGCGGCCCTTGCGCAGATTGCGGATCCCCATCGCAAGGCCGGCTGAGCCTCGGGTCTAGTCCCGGTACAGGCTTCCCTTGTGGCGCGTCCAGTGATCCTTGTGGGTTTGCCCCAACCCATCGCGCGACAGATAAGCCTCCAGATCCGGGCCGGGGATGGTTGCGATCCGGGCAAAAGCCTCGCGCAACCGGCCATGGTCATGCGCGCCCGTGACATCCGCGACCGTTTCGAGCGAGGCACGTACATCCTTGCCGAAAAACTGTATGCCTCCAAGCGTTTGCAGCGCGTCGAGATATTGCGCCCGCGTCTCGAAGTTCCTCAGCAACAGGACCATACTCATCACGCCACTCCCCGCGGCAAAGGCGATCTGTTCGCAGTTCCGCGCGGCGATGTTGCGGCTGTTGATCTCGGCGCAAAGCGTCAGAAACAGATCTCCGGGGGCGCTGGTATAGAGAAAGCCGTTGAGCAGCATTTCGCAGCCCATCTCCAGGGCGGCATCGGTAAACGGGTCCTCGAACGACGCGCTCAGCTCGGTGATATCCGCAATCAGGCCGGTGTGACCTGCCGTCCGGACCCGGTCGAGCAGCGGGCGGATCGGTTGGATCTGCGCCCAATTGGCATCTACGTAAAGCCCGCCATGGACCCGCATGAGATGCATGCGCAGCACATCGGAGGCCATGGCAAACGGGCCGCAAGTCTCAAAATGCTGCCGTACTTCGGGCCCGCATGCACTGTCGAGAAAGGCCCGCGCCTCTGCCAGCGTAAAGGGTTGGGCGCGTAGCCCGGGATGAGCGCTCCAACTGTCGAGACAGCGTTGGACTTGCGGTGGAATATCCGTCTGGTACCAAAACAGCGAGACGGGAAGGGGCGCGTCGGAGCGATCAGCGGACATGGGTCCCTGTTAGTGATCCGACCGTTCCCACGCAACCGTGAAGGCAGGAGGGGGCATGGCTGAGCAGAGCGGGCAGGGCGACGCGTTGGAGACCCGCGGTTGGCAGGTCTTTGACCCCGAGCCTCCGGTCCAGGACTGGGTGGCGCATGTCCGTCCGACCGCCTTGGGCCTAGCGGCGGATCCGGACTGGCGCGCCAAATGGTTGCGCCACGGCGGGACGTGGTTTGCCGGAGTGAACGCGCTGCCCAATGACGGGGCCGGGCGGGTGGACGGCGGGCCAGCCCTTGCAGGCACCGCGCTGTCGGTTGCGCAGCGCCACGCCGGACCCTTAGCACTTGATCCGGCGCAGATCTCGGTGACCTATCCGGGCTATCCTCGGCGCGACCCGAACGAGAGCGAGACCGCGCATCGGTTCCGCCTGCGGCGGGATGCGGCGCATCTGGACGGGTTGCTCCCGGTGGGACCCGAACGGCGGCGCTTCATCGCGGAGCCTGCGGCATTCATCCTGGGCTACCCCCTGACCGCAGCAGATCCAGCGGCCAGCCCGCTGGTGGTCTGGGAGGGCAGCCACCATCTGTTGCGCACCGCGTTGCGGCGCGCCATGGTCACCCTGCCTCCGGCAGAGTGGCGGACCCGCGATGTGACCGAGGTCTACACGCAAACCCGGCGGGAGGTTTTTGCGCGCTGCAAGCGAGTGCCCCTTCATGCGCCACCGGGCGGTGCAATCCTCCTCCACCGGTTGACCCTGCATGGTGTGGCTCCTTGGGCCGAGGGTGCGGGCGCAGATCCTGCCGGTCGCGCCATCGCCTATTTCCGACCCGACCTGCCCGGCGGAGCAGCGGCCTGGCTGTCCGAGCCCTAGGTCAGGCGCCTAGAACCGGCGCTCAAACCCCAGCTGAAACTCGGTTTCTCTGTATCTATAGGCAGCGATGTCGGATTTCGTCCGCTCATAGCTTACGCGTGCAAAGGGTGAGAACCCGTCCCCGACAAAAATATCGCTCTTCTGCACGGTCAGTTCGACCCCGACGGCGCGTTCATCCCGGTTCGCCGTGAAGAGCGGATTCGGGTTATCGAAATCTCGAAACCTTGCATAAATCGTGGGGCTCAGCGTCAGGCCGAACGCGGCATCAATGCTGCCAAAAACCCGAATTTGGCTATCCTTGTAGTCGGCGGAAAAGTCCTCCACCCGGTTGTCTTCATAGCGAAGCGCCGTACCGATCGCGGCCCGCCCGCCGAGCGAGCGCCGGAACCCCAGCTCGGTTGTGACTACCGTGCCGCTGCGCTTCGTGGAGAGCGCGCTTTCAAGCTGAGCCAGCGAAGCTGATCCGAAGATCGAGCCGCCCAAAAGGGTGCGGCGTTCGAAGATCAGGCGGATGCCATAGCGATCCTCCAGCTTGCTGCCTGCGATGTAGCGTGTGCTGCCAAAGGTGGACACAGCCACCGAGGTCTGCGCCGCAAGAAAACGCAGACCTGCATCCACTCCGATGGTAGTGTCGTCGAACTGCTGGTTCGGCCCATCCGTAAGGTCGAGATTGGCCCCGACAAAGGCCACCGTGTCTCCGGCAGAGAAGAGGGAGCGGTCGAGCGCTTTGCGATACGCTGCGGAGCCGACTACCCGCAAACCGAGAGCGCTGTCATCCCGATCGAGAGTTGAAGGCAGAACTCCGAACCCGAAGTCGAGATCCACAACATCGCTGTCATAACTGCGCGCGTCGCCCACCGTCGCCAGACCCACAGACAGGTTCCAGTCGAACCCGCGACGCGCATCGATTGACCGGATAAATGACAGGACCCGCACGCGAACGATCTCGGGCAGGTCGCCGGACAGAACCGTGAAGAATTCCTGCCGCGCCCGATCCCACAGCTCCGCCACGTAATAGGCCCTCGCCAGCTCAAGCCGGACCCGAACGAGCGTTGGGTCCGCCGCGAGCAGCCTGAGGAAAAATGGAATGGCGTCATTCGGGTGGCCGCTGTTCAGCAGAGCAAGACCACGCAAAAACTGCGCTTCCATAGTGCGCGCATCTTCCAGCGTCTCAACGGTGGTGTAAGGAGCAGTTTGAGCTTTCAGGGCCTGTGGTGTCATCCCCAAAAGGGCAAGGAGGAGGACAGCAATCAGCAAAGCGCGGTGTCGACAATCGTGACACCGGGCAAAAACCCGTTGGCGGATCTGCGCGATCCAGCCTGCGAGACAGGCTGTTCTGGGTAAAAGATGCAAAGCCTTCGTCGCTCCGGTCCAGTTTTCCAAGTCAGACATCATGCTGCGACGGCGTGTACCGGACAGCGGCGTTGGGGTCTTGTCGCGTCCCCATGTGATGTTGAAGAACCTGCTGAGCAACGTTCTCCATGCGCAGCCGCGTCTGGGCAAAGGGGTCTTTCGAAGGAAAAGACAGTGTGACCTCCAACCTCATCAATCAGCGTGCTCTGACAACCTGACAGGAGAGCCGATCAGGGCATGGGAGGCGGGCCTGTCTGGCGAGAGAAAACCCACCGGCTGGTCCTGGCGCGACCCGCCTGCAGTTTCTAAAGGCTGGAAAGCAATTTTACGGTGAAGATCTAACATGAGCCTGCGGAAATCTTAAAAAGACGGGAAAAACGAAGCTTGCCGTCACTTGAAACGGAGTGCTCCAGTGATAGGAATTGAAACTCCGCTTTGAGTTGAGACTGTCCTCCAGCTGCGTACTCAAACCAATTGCCCTGTCGAATAACTAAAAACCACGCTCAATTTCCGTATTCGGAAATGCCCGCGCATGCTTGCGAGAGCCTGACCTGCTTTCTTCGAACGCCGCTGTTCAACCTGGACAACACTGGAATCCGATGTGCTCTGATATGTCCACAAACCAATGTTGCTGAGCCGAACGCAAAGCTTGCCTTCCAGTTCTACGAACCTTCGTAACCTGCGACGAAGCTGCGCCTGAGGCACCGCAAGACGCAGCTTCTGATCCGGTTAGCGCGCTCAATTCGCTCCAAATGAACCGATATGAACAGTGCCGTTTCCACCCGAAAGGTTGTATGTTCCGCCGACCTCCTCGGCGTTGGGGCCATGGAAACGCCCATCCGCCTGACCGAGCGTGTCTGTGCCGGACACAACAGCCGTGAAACCCGCACCGGCGACAGGGCCACCACCGTTGAAGTCGAGGCCTGGCAACGCGATCACCGCGCCTGATTGAAGGTTTTCTCCGGCTGTTTCTGTGCTCGAAATGGTTGCCGTTGTGAAATCCGTGCGCACCTCGACATTTGAGGATGTGACGAAGAACTGCCCGGCAACATCCTTCGCATAGCCAACAGATGCGCCATTATAGGTAGCATTTTGGTTTCTGGGGATATTTGCCACGTCGGTCGGTGCGCCATAGGCACCGGCTCCAATCGAAGCGACGCCAGCGTCGGGGCTGGCAATCCATGCGCCCAAAGACTGATGCTCAAACGTGGTTTGTCCTTCGACGACAAGGATGGCGATCTGATTGGTGGCATCCGATTCAAAGGTGGTCACCGGTCCCAGATTTGTGATCTCGCCGCCCCGGCGGGTATCGATGGACACGCTTGCCCCTTCGGCAGAAATCGCAATTGCGGAGGCGTTGCCATTCCTTTGGGTCAGGCGCAATGTGCTGTCCGGGTCGGTCGTGACGTTCGTGATATCTGCAAGACCTGTGATGGTGTTGACCCTGAGGCGCGCAGTCTGGGCCTGACCCTCTGCGATCACTGTTCCGTTGTCGGGAAGATCCGCGATGGACGTGAAGGGCGTTGCGGTGCCGCCACCACCTCCGCCGCCACCGCAGGCGGAAAGGAGACCGGCTGAGATAAGAAAGACTGTGGATCGCACAATTGCTTTTTGCATGACGTACCTTTTTGTGACGCTCACGTACTCGTTCCATGGGAGAAGAATCGTCACGCCGGACCGGCGGCATTCTTCAGTCCGAGACTACAAGTTCGCAAAGGGTTTTAGAACGCGTCAGAATGGCCATTTTCCTGGCACAAATATCAAATGGCCGATTTCCGACATTTCGCGCGTTTCTTGTTTTTGTCTTATGCTTCGCAGCGTTTCCGGCCATAGGCAGCGCGGAACAAAAAAAGTAGCTGCTTGAATGCCCAGTGGATCGTGGTCGATCCGGTACCCGTTTCCGCCCCGTTCAGAATCGCGGCAGCAGGACCCGTTTGGTCATCTTCAGTTGCCGCCAAATGCCCCGACATGAACAACGCCTCCGGACCCGAACAAGCTGTAAGTGCCCGCGACCTCCTCTGCGTTCGGCCCGTGGAATGTGCCATCCGCAGTCCCAAGTGTCGTGGGACCTGACACGACCGTCGTGAAACTAGTGCCGCTCACGGCGCCACCGCCTTGGAAGTCGAGCTCGGACGCATCTACAATGGATCCGGTGTTCAAGTTCAGGCCTTCGGTCTCTGTACTGGAAACGGAGACGGTGCGGAAATCTGTCCGCAAATCGACGTTCGAGATCGTGGAATAGAGCTCACCATCGCTTCTGCGCGCGGTACCGATCGAAAGTCCAGTATATGTGGCACTCTGCCCAGCGGGAAGATTGGCGATAGGGGTGGGATTGCCGTAGGCTCCAGCAGCGATTTCGCCGATATCAACCGGAAATCCTGTCACCCATGACCCCAGGACCTGATGCTGATAAGGCGAGGAGGCGCTGCCCTCGAGCAGGAATGCGAAGCGCTGACCGTCTAGGCTAAAGAAGAAGACCAATGGGCCGGAAACATCAGAGTCGGAGTCCGTCCGAAGGTCAAATGACGCCTCCGAGAAGGGCGCGGTCAGTTCCAGTTTTACGCTCGAGCCATTCTGACGTGTAATCCGCGCCGTGCTGTCCAGACCGTTATTGACGTTGCTGACGAGCGTATCCCCGCTGACGAGGTCCCTTGCAAAAAGGGCGACCACAGCTCGGCCTTCGATTTCGACGATGCCGTTATCTGGCAGATCATTGAAGGATATGAATTGCGTAACAGTCGGCGTCTCATGACCACCGCCTCCGCTACCGCCGCAAGCCGAAAGAAGAGATGCCAAAAGACCGAGGGTCGAAAGCTTCTTTGTATAGGTACGCATTGCGTTTCCCTCATGTGGGAGGGGGCCGATCCGGCACGCGCAGCAAACGCGCGCCGATCTTCTCATGTGTTGGCCGTCTGTTTAGCGCAGCATGGGACCCGGCGAATTGATCCACAACAATTTCTCGGATCTGTCGCAGGCTCACGCGGCAAAAAGCCCCAAGGCGGGAGCCAATCTCGCTCTGATAGGGGGATTGTCCGTGACGGAAGTGTTGTTCGCCTACAGCTTTGGCGCGATCCGCGCTGCGCGCCCACCGCGGCGTTTGGCGAGCTGGAGGCGGCGGTCCTCCAGGGTCTCCATGATCTCGCGCCGTTCCGTGCGGCTCATCCGGGACCAGGCGCCGATCTCGTCGATTGTGCGCAGACAGCCCGTGCACAAACGGCTTTCGGGATGGATCACGCAGATCTTCACGCAAGGGCTTTCGATCTCGGCGCGTTTCCAGATCTCGTCAGTCATGGGCGTCCTCATTGGTCATATGCCCGAACCGGTCGAGCACCCCTTGCAAGATATAGCTTGCGGCCACGTGGTCGATGACATCCGCGCGCTTGGCCCGCGAGGTGTCGGCCTCCAGCAGGGCGCGCTCGGCGGCCACGGTCGAGAGCCGCTCGTCCCAGAAGCCAATCGGCGACGCGCAGCGCGCGGCGAAATTGCGAGCGAAAGCCCGGGTGGACTGGGCGCGCGGCCCCTCGGTCCCGTCCATGTTGCGCGGCAGGCCGAGTACGATGCCGCCCACCTCGCGCGCGTTGAGGATCGTCTCAAGCTTGCCCGCATCGATCCCGAATTTTTTGCGCTTGATCGTCTCCAGCGGCGTCGCCACGGACCAGAGCCGGTCCGACAGGGCCACGCCGATGGTTGCCGTTCCGAGATCCAGCCCCACCAGAGGCCGACCCAGCGGCAGCACGGCCCGGAACGCCGCCAAATCGTCGAAGATCAGATCGCTCATATGGCCCCATATCCCGCGGGCGCGCCAAACGAAAGCCCCGAACTGCCGCGCACAGCGGGGGCACCTTTATCGGCAATACTCTTCTATCGGCTGAAGGCCTGACAACTCGTCCGAGCAGTCATTGGCATTGCCGGTCGGGCAGTCGCATCCCGGGCGTAGGCCCGTGCTCTGCCCGCCGGTGGTGGGCGTGGAGAGCCCCGCGGCGATACCCGTCAGCAACGCGGTCGCATCCGCGGTGAATTGCTGGTTCGCACGCCGCTGCTCCTCGGCTTGGCGGGAGAGCTGCGCGCCCTTCTGTGCAGTGTAGTTGTGCACCATCTCCTCCCAGACCGATTGTCGGGCGCGGGCCTGGGCATCGGTCTGATACCAGATCCCGGCGCGAAATGCGCTTTGCCCGCCCGCTTGAGGGTCGATCAGGGCGCTGGCCGAAACCGTAGCGAGATCCTGCGTGTATTGGCCATTTGGCAGAAAGGTCAGGGCCTTACGGCTCCCGTCAAGGCCGTCGAACCGACATTCGAGCACCCGCTGCGTGCGGCCATCCCCGAACCAGCTGCAATCAATCGGCGTTCCCCCATCCACAAAGCTGCAGCCCGATGCAAAGCTGCCGCAGCTCGATGGGAGCGCCAGGCTGAGCTCCCGCGCGGAGCTCTGGGCGGGTGTGACCCCGGGCTGTAGCTGCTTCAGGATCGCCACGTCGCCGGAGGCAATGATGCCCTCGGTCACCGGTGTCTCTGCCGCCTGCGCGTAGGCGATACGCTGCGCGGCGGCCTCCACTTGCGCGGATGGGCTCGGGTTCGGGGTCTCGCAGGCGCTGAGCGCCATCAGGGCGAGGGATAAAGAAAGAACCTGTTTCACGTACGGACCTTGGTCTGAAAAACTGCACCGATCCTAGCCGTGAGCGGCGCGAACCGATAGGCCTTTTGACCCAGCCAACACGCCCCATCCCCGGCCAGATCCCCCCCGATGTCGCAAACCGACAGAATGCGGCGGATTTGGTTTTGGCAAATGCGGCGACACTTGCCACAAATGGCACGACCAAGGAGCCCGCATGAAACGCTATTCCGCCTTTGCCATCGCCCGCGAAGCCGCCCGCTACCATCAGGGGTGGGAGCGCGCTTGGGCCGCCCCGGAGCCGCGCAAGCAGTATGACGTGGTGATCGTCGGGGCAGGGGGACACGGCCTCGCCACCGCCTACCATCTAGGCAAAAACCACGGTATCACCAATGTCGCCGTGATCGAGAAAGGCTGGCTCGGCGGCGGCAATACAGGCCGCAACACCACGATCATCCGCTCGAACTACCTGCAGGACCCTTCGGCGGCGATCTACGAAAAAGCGCGCAGCCTCTACGAGACGCTCTCCCAGGACCTCAACTACAACGTCATGTTCTCCCCCCGGGGCGTGCTCATGCTCGCCCAGACCCATCACGAGGTTCGCGGCTACCTGCGCACGGCCCAGGCCAATGAGCTGCAAGGGGTTGCCACCGAATTCGTCGGCCCCGAGCGCGTCAAGAAGCTCTGCCCGATCATCGACATCTCCGGGCCGCGCTACCCAGTGCTGGGCGCCCTCTGGCAGCCGCGCGGCGGCACGGCCCGCCACGACGCGGTGGCCTGGGGCTATGCGCGGGCCTGCTCGGATATGGGCATGCATATCCTCCAAAAGACAGAAGTCACGGCGATCCGCTCCGAGAACGGCCAGGTCACCGGGGTCGAGACCAATCGCGGCGAGATCGGCTGCTCCAAGCTCGGCATCGTGGTGGCGGGCCATTCCGGCGTGCTGGCCGAGATGGCGGGCTTCCGCCTGCCAGTCGAGAGCGTGGCGCTCCAGGCGCTCGTCTCCGAGCCGATCAAACCCTGCATGGATGTGGTCGTTATGGCCAACACCGTCCACGGCTACATGAGCCAGTCCGACAAGGGCGAGATGGTGATCGGCGGCGGCGCGGACGGGTATAACAACTACACTCAGCGCGGGAGCTTCCAGCATATTGAGGAGACGGTCCGCGCCCTGATCGAGACCTTCCCCATGCTCTCGCGGCTGAAAATGCTGCGCCAATGGGGCGGCATCGTGGACATGACCGGCGACCGTTCCCCGATCATCTCGAAAACCCCGCTCGGCGGGTGTTTCATAAATTGCGGCTGGGGTACGGGCGGGTTCAAGGCGATCCCCGGCTCCGGCTGGGCCACGGCCGAGATGATCGCGCGCGGAGAGCCCGGCCCGCTCGCCGCCGAGTTCGGCCTCAACCGCTTCCGCGAGGGCCGCTTCATTGACGAGAGTGTCGCGGCAGGGGTGGCGCATTGATGGAGGACCTTCTCGGAAAAGCCTTCGCCACAGCCTTTCGGGCGCATGAGGGACATGTGGATAAATCCGGCGAGGTCTACGCCACCCACCTGGTGCGGGTCGCGGCGATGGTTGACGGCGACACGGCCCGGGCCGTGGCGCTGCTCCACGATACGGTGGAGGACACAAACCTGACCGAAGCAGACATCCGGTCCGAATTCCCGCCCGAGATCGCCGAGGCCGTCATGGCGCTGACAAAGCGGGCCGATGAACCGCTGGAGGACTACATCGCCCGGGTTGCCGAGAACCCGTTGGCGCGCCGGGTGAAGATCGCGGACATCACCGACAATTCCGCGCCCTCCCGTATGGCAAAGCTCCCATCCGAAATGCAGGCGCGCCTCAAGATCAAGTACAGCAAGGCGCTGGCTCTGTTGGACGCGGAGGCATCGTGACCTCGGCCCTGCCTTCTCCGGTCCAGCGTCCCTTGTCTGCGGCGCATACTGCCGCGCCTGCTTCGCGCGGCGGTCCAGCGCAGCAGGGGGCCTGCCGCGTTGCGGGCGAATATTCGGGCCGCCGACTTGCAGGAAACATCCCGCCCGCGCCCCTGAAAATCGCCCGACTGGCGAACCCCAGCCGACCCTTCTCTGCGCTTTCCGCGAGCATTGGCTCAAACCGGGCGGCGTTCTCTGCTCAGGTTGTCTGGGCGCGCCCGCTCCCCCAGATCTGTCCCCTCATAGTGGAGGACAGTTCATGTCAGACTACGAAAACCGAACCACATCTGCACGTCACGCCGCCGGGCGCGCGCCTGGTGGCGGCAGCAAGGCCATCTACTGGGGCCTTGGTGTCATCCTGCTGCTTGTCTTCAGCATCCTCTTCTTCGCGGGCAGCGAGCCGGGCCCGGCCATCGGACCCGATGGCACGCCGGCACCTGCGGCTGTGCCCGACGCGCCGATCGCTCCGGATGTGCCCGGGCAATCGCCCGTCGCACCGCAGTAACCCTCGCGCAGCTTCACATGCGGCGCACCCCTTCGGGGGTGTGCCTGTCGCCGCCAACGCCCCGGCTCGGGCAGGGGGGCGGCCATGATCGCCCATCTGCGCAACCGCCTGCCGCGCGCCGTCGCCGTCCTTGGCCTCGCGGTCTATCTCCTCGGCAGCCTGCTCAGCCTGACATCTGGTCATCCGGAGCTTTTCCAGCGGTTCGGCGCCCTCGGTGTCGCCGCCGCCATCCTCTTTTTCACGGACCGCCTCACCCAGATCGAACTCACCCGCCAGCGCGCGGTGGAGGCGATGCTCCACGAATACGGGCTGCGGTTTGAGGCCATCGCCTCGGGCACCAAACCCGAGGACCTGCCGAACGAGGGCTACACGCTCGACTTCCTCGACGAGGAATCCGCCTTCACCCGTTTGCGCCGCAAGGCCGAGGCGATCAACTCGGGCAATACCGGGCTGCTCTCGGTCGCCACCCTGCAATGGGGCTTTGGCGATCTCGCAGTGGAGGCCTTGCGATGACCGCACCTCCTCGCGCGCGCCGCCCCCTGATCCTTACCCGGGCGTTACCTGACCGTGCGCCCGTGCCCGACACTTGCCCGACACATGTCCGACACCTGTCCGACGGGGTGCCGACCCCATGTCGGACCCGTTTTCCGGAGGCCCCATGCTCCTTCTGACCTGCCCCAATTGCGGCCTTACAGTTGAGGAAACCGAGCTCTCTCCGGGCGGACAGGCGCATATCTCCCGCGCTGGTCCCGAGGCTGATGACAGCGCCGTCGAGACCTATCTCTTTCACCGGGAGAACCCCAAGGGTGTCCATTTCGAACGCTGGCGGCACGCCTATGGCTGCGGCAAGTGGTTCCATGCTGCGCGCTGCACTGTCACGCTGGAGGTTTTCGGCACATACCCGGCGCAAGTCACGGAACCTCCAGAAGAAATTCTCGATGCCATCCGCGCCCGCCGCCCCGATTGGAGCCCGAAATCGTGACCCGCACGCCCCTTCATCGTTCCAAAGATACTCAACAGCCGCCCCTCTCCACCGGCGCAGGATCCGCCTCATGAGCACACGTCTCGCCAAAGGCGGTCGCCTGATCGACCGCACCGCTCCGCTGGAATTCTCGTTCAACGGCAAACGTTTGCGCGGCTACAAGGGGGACACGCTGGCCTCCGCGCTGCTCGGTTCGGGTCAGATACTCATGGGCCGATCCTTCAAATACCACCGCCCCCGCGGCGTCGTGGCCTCGGGCGCAGAAGAACCCAACGCCCTGATGACACTGGGAAAAGGCGCAACGCTGGAGCCCAACCAGCGCGCCACCACGACCGAGCTCTATGAGGGTCTGGAAGCCCGCAGTCAGAACCATTGGCCCAGCCTTGAGTTCGATGTGGGCGCGATCAACTCCAAGCTCTCGAAATACCTACCCGCCGGGTTTTACTACAAGACTTTCATCCATCCGCGCCCGCTCTGGAAACACCTCTTCGAGCCAGTGATCCGTCGCTCCGCCGGGCTCGGTCCGGCCCCGACCGAGCGGGATGTGGATCGGTATGAACACTTCTACTGGCACACGGATATCCTGATTGTGGGAGGCGGTGTCGCTGGGCTGCAAGCTGCGCTCAGCGCGGCGGCGACCGGGGCGCAGGTGACCCTCATTGAGCAGACTGCCCATTGGGGCGGGCGCGCCCCGGTGGATGGCGGGACTATTGGTGGCCAGAGCCCCGCGGCCTGGATCACGGGCGCTCTCGAAACCCTGCGGTCCGCGCGGAATGTGACCCTTCGGTCGCGCACAATGGGGGCGGGTGTCTACGACCATGGCTACGCCCTGGCTTATGAGCGGATCACGGACCATGCCCCGGATCCGGAGGCGCCGCGCCATCGGCTCTGGCGGATTCGAGCCAAGCAGATCGTCACTGCGACAGGCGCGATCGAGCGGCCTTTGTCCTTTGCAGGCAATGATTTACCTGGCGTGATGCTGGCTTCGGCGGTGCGCGACTATGCGGTCAATCAGGGGATCAGCCCCGGGGACCGCACTGTGGTTGTCACCAATAATGATGACGCGTACCGGACTGCGCTGGCGCTGCTCGAAGCCGGGCTCTCGGTGCCCGCAGTGCTGGACGCGCGGGATGCTGCCACGGGCCCGCTGCCCGAGGCCGTGCGTGCCCGCGGCGTACCGATCCATTGCGGGACCGGCATCGCGACGACCCTTGGCAAAAGCAGGGTCACCGGCGTCACGACCTGCTTGCAAGTGGGTGAGGGCGCTGCACTTGAGACGATCCATTGCGATTGCGTGGCCATGTCAGGCGGCTGGTCGCCTGTGGTGCATCTCTGGTCCCATTGCGGGGGAAAGCTCTCCTGGGACACAGAGCGGCTGTGCTTCAAACCGGACCCGGCCAAGGCGCCGACCGGGGCAGATGGCCTGCCATTTGTCCTGCCTGCCGGGGCAGCGTCGGGCATCAGCCATCTGGCGGCAGTCCTGACCGATGCGACGGAAGCCGGTGCGTTGGCTGCCCGGCGTGTCGGTACAGAGGACATGTCCTCTGCGCACCCACACCCAGTGCCCGATGTCAGCGCTCCACAGGAAAGCGCCATTGCGCCGGTCTGGCTCATGCCACAAGGGGCGAGCATCGAGAAACGCGGCAAGATGTGGCTCGACTACCAGAACGACGTAAAAGTCTCCGACGTCCAACTCGCCGCTCGAGAAGGCTTCGAAAGCGTCGAACACACCAAGCGCTATACCACGCTGGGCATGGCGACGGATCAAGGTAAGCTCAGCAATATCAACGGACTCGCCGTGCTCGCCGGAGCGTTGGACGCGGACATCCCGGATGTGGGCACAACGACCTTCCGCCCGCCTTACACTCCGATTTCCATAGGGGCGATCGCGGGCGAGGCGCGGGCTGAGATCTTCCAGCCTTTGCGACATACGCCCATGCATGCCTGGAACGACGCCAACGGTGCGGATTGGGAGCCCGTGGGCCAGTGGCGGCGGCCCTATTGCTACCTCCAGCCGGGGGAGACCCAGGACGAGGCCGTGGCGCGCGAGGTGTTGGCCACCCGCAATGCGGTCGGCCTCCTTGATGCTTCGACCCTGGGCAAACTACTGGTGCGCGGGCCTGATGCGGGCGTCTTCCTCGACCGGCTCTACACCAACATGATGAGCAGCCTGAAACCCGGGCGCTGCCGCTACGGGCTGATGTGCAACGACAATGGCTTCCTGATGGATGACGGGGTCGTGGCGCGGATCGATGCCCAAAGCTTCCTCTGCCACACCACCACGGGCGGCGCGGACCATATCCACCAGCATATGGAGGAATGGCTGCAGACGGAGTGGTGGGACCTCAAGGTCCATGTGGTCAACCTGACCGAGCAATTCGCCCAGATCGCCGTGGTCGGCCCGCAAGCGCGGCAGGTGCTCTCGGCCCTTGGCGGGCTTGACGTCTCAGCCGAGGCGCTGCCCTTCATGGGTTGGGTCGACGGAACACTTGCGGGGCATCCGGTGCGGGTCTACCGGATCAGCTTCTCGGGGGAGCTCAGCTACGAGATTGCCGTGCCCGCGGATCAGGGGCGCACGCTTTGGGACAAGATCCTCGAGATCGGCGCACCATTGGGCATTACGCCCTATGGCACCGAGGCGCTCCATGTGCTGCGCGCCGAAAAAGGGTTCATCATGATCGGAGACGAGACCGACGGCACAGTGATCCCACAGGACCTTGGGCTCGACTGGGCGATTTCGAAGAAGAAAGAGGACTTCCTCGGGAAACGCGCCCAGAGTCGTAGCCACATGGCCGATCCGAACCGCTGGAAGCTTGTGGGGCTTGAGACGCTGGACGCCTCGGTGCTGCCGGATGGCGCCTATGTGCTTGGCGAAGGTGAGAACGCCAATGGCCAACGGGTGACGATTGGCCGGGTGACCTCGACTTATCGCTCGCCGACCTTGAAACGCGGCATCGCCATGGGATTGGTCCTGCATGGCCCGGACCGGATGGGCGAGATCGTCGAGATCGGGTTGCTCGGGCAAGGACAGGTCAAGGCGCGGATCGTCGATCCGGTCTTTTACGACAAGGCGGGGGAGAAGCAGAATGTCTGAAGCGTATGAACCGCATGTCGCCGAGGTGACAGGGCAAGGGATGCTCACGCTGCGCGCGGATCTGAGCGCACCCGAGATCACTGCGGCGATCCAGAGCGCTACGGGCCTCGCCGTGCCACAGCCGCGCCAGATCACCAGCGACGCGGATCGGTCCCTTGCCTGGATGTCCTCCGATGAGGCGATGCTCTTTTGCCCGCGGGCGGAGATCGCGTCGCTGCTGGTCGCTCTGTCTGACGCGCTGGGGGAGGCTTTTGCCACCTGCGTGGATGTCTCGGATGCGCGACGGGTTTATGAGATCTCGGGACCCGGCGCGCGGGAATGCATCGCCAAGCTCACCCCGGCGCCCATGGCGCCCGAACGGTTCGGTCCGGGGGAGATGCGCCGCACGCGGCTTGCACAGGTGGCGACGGCCCTGTGGATGCCCGCGCCCGATCAGGTTCGGTTGATGTGCTTTCGCTCGGTCGCACAATACGTCGAGGATTTGCTGGCGGTCTCGGCCAAGCCGGGAGGCGCGCTGCGGGTCTTTGCCGACTGAAAGGGCAGCGCGCATCCGGCGGATGCAGGGGCGGGCGGCAAATCCCCCTCCGATCCGCCTCCGGCCCTTGACCTCAGGGAGCGGAGGCCTCTTATACCCCTTACACTAATCCAACGTGCGAGAGGGGCCGCCATGGCTTTTGAACTTCCCGATCTTCCCTATGCTCATGATGCGCTTGCATCCAAGGGCATGTCCGCCGAAACGCTCGAATACCACCACGACCTGCACCACAAGGCCTATGTGGATAATGGCAACAAGCTGATCGCCGGCACCGAGTGGGAGGGCAAGACCCTCGAAGAGATCATCACCGGCACCTATGCCAAGGACGCCGTGGCACAGAACGGGATCTTCAACAACATCAGTCAGTTGTGGAACCACAACCAGTTCTGGGAGATGATGGGCCCCGGTGATGCGGGCATGCCCGGTGAGCTGGAAAAAGCGATCACCGAGAGCTTTGGCTCCGTTGACGAGTTCAAGTCGCAGTTCTCCGCGGCTGGCGCAGGTCAGTTCGGGTCCGGCTGGGCGTGGCTGGTCAAGAACGCCGATGGCTCCCTGGCCGTGACCAATACCGAGAACGGCGTGAACCCGCTCTGCTTCGGTCAGACCGCGCTGCTCGGTTGCGATGTGTGGGAACATTCCTACTACATCGATTTCCGCAACAAGCGTCCCGCCTACCTGTCGAACTTCCTCGACAGCTTGGTGAACTGGGAAAACGTTGCCTCCCGCCTCTGACGGCGTCCGGCACGTGACAGACACAAACGCCCCGGTTTGGCCGGGGCGTTTTGCGTATCACAAGGTGGTCGCTTGGGTCAGGGGCGTATGCTGCGCGAGTTGGTGTTCGCAGTCACCACAACCCGGGACACGCCCTGCAGCTGGATATCGCTGATAAACCGCGCAGCCACGATCTCGCGCGAGCGTTCGGTGCCGGGCGGGTTTGGCAGGACCGGCTCAGCGACGCGGAACTCGAAGGTCAGCTCCCCATTGACCGGTCCATCTTCGGTCAGGAGTACAAGCTCTGCGTCCCAGAAGCCTTGCACATCCGGGCGGCCCACGGCGGTGACAACGATCCCGCCGGGCAGCCGATCCCGGCGCACGGAGGTGACCGTACGCACGGATTGGCGCTGATCGACGACGAAGACCTCGGGCGCAGGTTCCAGCCGCTCGATCTCGGGCTCGTTGGAAAACAGCTCGGCACATCCCGACAGTGCAAGCGCCATGCCACCCAACAAAACAAACGACCGCACGTGGAGTGTCCTTCCCTTGATCCGATCTCCTCTGCCTAGCGGATCGACAGCGCATTGAAAACCCTGTCCCATTGCGACAATCGGGGCATTTCCGCTGGACGGTTCGCGCCGGGGATCCTAGGTGGAAGTCACAAGCGACTGACGAGGATCCCATGGCCACCGAAGCTTTTGAAGATATCGCCGAAACCTTCGAGTTTCTCGAGGATTGGGAAGATCGCTACCGCCATGTGATCGACATGGGCAAGGCGATGCCGCCGCTGGACGAAGCGTTTCGCGTGCCTGCGACCAAGGTGGATGGCTGTGCGAGCCAGGTCTGGCTTTTGCCGCAGATCGAAGGGTCCGGTCCTAGGGCGGTGTTTGACTTTCAGGGCGAGAGTGACGCGATGATCGTGCGGGGGCTGATCGCGGTGCTCCACGCACTCTATGCGGGCTTGCCGGCGCGGGATGTTCTGGCCGTGGATGCCCCGGCAGAGCTTGCCCGGCTGGGCTTGCATGATCACCTCTCGGCGCAGCGCTCGAACGGGGTACGCGCCATGGTCGAGCGCATTCGCAAGCTGGCCGCCGAAGCGCAGGCCGCGTGATCCTGCGGACCTGGCGGGATTTCTGGCCTCTGGCGGGGACATTTTACGGATTTAAGAGGGGGCGTGCTTAGGCCCGAGCAAGGGCCGGGGAGAGATCGCCATAGCCCGTGAAACGCCGCTCAAAGGGCAGGCCGAGCCGCTCGGCGCAGGCGCGGGCTTTCTCGGTCAGAGCGGGATCTTCGGTCTGGGCCTGATAAACGAGCTTGGTGTAATTGCCGAAATACATGTCGCGCAGCTCGGGGTGGCGGTCGAGCCCCATGGGGCGCCAAACGAAGGCGTCGAACTGGCGTACCAGGAAATCCGTGAGGAAAAAGGCGGTGAACTCCTGATCCGCGAGTTCAGCGAAGCGGTCATTGCCCTCGAAGAAGCTATAGCAATGGGGGCCAGCGATCATCTCCACGCCGAGGGCCGCGCAGCGTGCCTGCAAAAGCCCGCCCGTGCCGCAATCGGCATAGACCACGAAGATCCTGTCAAATCTTCCCTGCGCCGCCGTCACCGCTGCCTCGACCGCATCGGGGATCCCGTCGGGGTGGAGGTGCAGCTTGGCCGGGAGGCAGCTGAGGGTCATGTGATCCCAGCCATTGGCGCGGATCAGGGCGAGGATTTCATGGGCCAGCGCCCCGCAGGCGATCAGCAGCACCTGACCGGGACCCGCCGGAGCGAGCCCGTCTTCGGTCAGGGTTGCATCATCCGGGATCATCGCAAGCGAACGGCGGTGCCGTAGAACACCACTTCAGAGGCGGCCTGCTGGATGGTCGAGGTTTCCATTCTTGTGGCAACAATGGCATCGGCGCCGAGCTCATAGGCCTGTTCAATCATGCGGTCATAGGCCTGCTCGCGCGCACCGGCGAGAAGGCTCGCATATTCCTTCACTTCGCCGCCCACCAGGTTGCGCAGGCTTGCGACGATATCTGAGCCAATATGCTTGGCCCGGACCGTGGAGCCACGCACGAGCCCCAGAGCCACCTCAACCTCTCGCCCGGGGACGCCATCGGTGGTCACAACGAGGATCTCATTTTTCGAGGCGGTCATACTTGTCATCCTCCGCATTGCTCAGCCGTTCGGCAATAACGCGCCAGACTACGAAGACAATCAGGCCGATCGGGATGAGGCTGGCAAGGCCCAGTCCCGGGGAACCCGCAGAGGCGAGCCCGAGGCTGGCCACGAAGATCGTTGCACCTGCGGCAGCCACAACGACCACCAGAAGCAGGACGAATTTATCAAGGGGCATTGGGACCTCCTGTCCGTTCTGTTCCCCTTGATATGGCTACGGAGCCGCGCAGAAGGAAGGGCTCAGCTTGCGGCGAGTTGGTTATGCTTGCGCGAGATGAATTCCTTGGCGGTTTCCACGGCCACTGCGGCATCCCGGCAATAGGCGTCTGCGCCGATCGCCTTGCCGAATTCCTCGTTCAGCGGGGCACCGCCCACGAGTACGATATACTCGTCGCGGATCCCTTTCTCGACCATCGCGTCGATCACAACTTTCATGTAAGGCATGGTCGTGGTCAGCAGGGCGGACATGCCGACGATATCGGCCTCTTCGCGCTCGGCGGCCTCGAGGTAATTCTCGACCGGGTTGTTGATGCCCAGATCGACCACTTCGAAGCCGGCCCCTTCCATCATCATGGAGACGAGGTTCTTACCGATATCATGGATATCGCCCTTCACGGTGCCGATCACCATCTTACCCATGCGCGGCGCACCGGTCTCGGCCAGAAGCGGCTTGAGGATGGACATGCCGCCTTTCATGGCATTGGCCGCCAGAAGTACCTCGGGTACAAACAGGATCCCGTCGCGGAAGTCGTTTCCGACAATGGTCATGCCCGCCACAAGCGCTTCGGTCAGAACACGGTAGGGTGCCCAATCACGCTCCAGCAGGATGTTCACGCCCTCTTCGATCTCTTCCTTGAGACCGTCATAGAGGTCGTCATGCATCTGGAGCACGAGTTCTTCATCAGAGAGCTCGGAGAGGATGATGTCTTCGTCTTGGTCTGCCATGGGATCCTCGGTGGCCAGAAAGTGATAGTGAATCCTGTCCCGATCCGGCGGGGCAGGCTGTTTGAATTGCGACATCGTGCGCACGCGCAACGACCTGATGAGTGGGGGCGCCCTAGGCGCGGCGACGACGCCGGGTCCGTTCCGGGCGTTTTGGCGCGCCTTCCTCGGTGCCATCCACGGCAGAGGAAAACCCGCCCAAGGTCTCGGCAATCACGTCCAGCGAGGGGCGCGGTTGGCCGGCCTGGCTCTCGTCCAGCGCGGCACGCATATGGCGCAGGTGCTCGAACGTCGTGCCACAGCAGCCACCGATCACGGTCGCGCCCGAGGCGCGGGCCAGTTTGGCGTATTCGCCCATCAGCTCAGGCGTGCCGTCATAGTGGATATGGCCATCCACGTATTTCGGGATGCCGGCATTGCCCTTGGCGATCAAAGGTCTCTCCGATCCGGCGGCACTGAAGCCGAGCACGGTCCGCAGCAGATCCGAGGCACCGACCCCGCAATTGGCCCCATAGGCCACGGGCGGGTGATCCAGGGTCTCAACCATCTGGGCCATGGCCGCAGAGGTCGTGCCCATCATCGTGCGTCCGGCTGTGTCAAAGCTCATGGTGCCGCACCAGGGCATACCGGCAAGCAGCGCAGCTTCAGAGGCGGCCTTGTATTCTTCCGGGGCCGAGATGGTTTCGACCCAGAGGATATCGGCGCCGCCCGCCTTCAGGCCCTCGGCTTGCTCGTGGAACATCTCGACCGCAAGCTCATGGGTGAGGGGGCCCATGGGGGCCATGATCTCGCCAGTCGGGCCCATGGACCCGGCAACGATCACCTGCCGACCCGCCGCATCGGCAACCTCGCGCCCGATTTCCGCAGCCAGTCGGTTGAGTTCTGCCACCCGGTCCTGCGCGTCGTGGAGCTTCAGCCGCGCGGCATTGCCGCCAAAGCTATTGGTGAGAAACAGGTCGCTGCCCGCCTCGACAGCACCTTGGTAGAGCGCCGTGATTTTTTCCGGCGCATCAGCGTTCCAGAGCTCCGGCGCATCTCCCGAGGACAGACCCATGTTGAACAGGGTCGTTCCCGTCGCACCGTCGGTCAGGAGAACCCCACGCTCGGCAATCAGTTGGGACAGCGGATCGGTGGTCATGGCGCGGGGCCTTTCGGGCAGAATTAGAAGGCGGTCCACAGGGGGGAGTCCCCGCAGTCGCCGGTGTCTCGCATGTCATAGGTTATGAAGCAATTTCATAATTCTCATAATGGTGTTCGATCTGGTGCAAGTTCTCGAGCCGAGTTGAGATCCGATCCCGAGGGCGCGGTGGCGGCGTGTGCGCAGCGGATCGCCGCACCGGGTCGGATGCGTTGGACCACGTCGAACATGGCCAGGGTCAGACCCGCGACGCTGGGGGCTGCGATATAGCGTGTTTCCCAGCGGGGATCGAAGCAGGCCTTGAACTGACGCAGACCGGGAGCGTTTGCGCGCCGCAAAAGCGTGCTGGCCCACCGGGCCAGAACGTCGCTCGACGCGTTCGGTGGGATGCGGAGCGGCACGGCGGCGAGTGAGAACCGCTGGCACCCCTCGATCCGAGCAACTTCCAGCGCGGCGAGCACGAGGCGGTGGGTCGTCCCGTCCGGCGTCCCTGGGGCGGAGCGCACAAGGTCCAGGGCCCAGCCCGTCCGGGTCGCGTTGAATGTGACAAAGGCGACTAATCGGCCTTCCTTCCGCGCAGTAAAGATCCGCTGGGCGGAGAGGGGCGCATCGGCAAATCGGCTCATGGAAAAGCCACGCTCTCCGCCATTGCGCGCCGCCCAGTCCACGGAGAGTGCGGCCATCTCGGCATAGGGCGGCGCATCGCTCATCTCGGCAATGGTCAGTCCTGCAGCCTCTACCTTGCGCAGCTTACGCCGCAATTGGCGGCATCCTCGGCTTGAGATATCGAAGCGCGCGGGATCGAGAACAGCATCCTCAGCCAAGGCTCGTACGGCATAGCCACGGGCGCGGGCAGCGCTCGCCAGTCTTGCGTCGCATTTATAGAGCACTGGCACTGTGCCGTCGCGATGGGCTTCGGCCTCCAGCGCGTCGAGCGCGGCCTCGGGCCGGGCGCGGGCGCAGAGCGGGTCGAACAACGCAACAAGTGCTTGGGGCGTGGGCGCAATCAGCCAACCGGTTTGAGTCTCCGGCTCCCAAAGCAGGGATTTGTCCTCCTGATGGTGGAGCTGCACCTCCGCATGGGGCAGGTGCGTGGCCGCATGTTGCCCTGGGCAAGGACCGAACGGAAACCGCTCGGGCACCAAAGGGTTCACATGCCGCCAGACCAGCGCTCCTCCGGCGAGCGTAGCTGGGATTGCGTAGTACACGAGACGGAAGGCGATACAAGCGGCAAGGATATCGACCTCTGCCGAGGCTGGGATCAGCGCCAGCAAAGTGACCTCGAACGGGCCCACTCCACCCGGTGTACCCGACACAAGCGCCGCTCCCAGCGCCAGCAGATAGACCGGCAGCAGCGCGACAAAGCCGATCCCGGCTCCGTCGGGCAACAGGATCCAAAGCGCAGCCGCAGCCAGCACCGTGTCCACCGCAGTCAGACTGAGCAAACGCAGCATGGCCCGGATCGAAGGCCAGCGGAGGGGGAGTTTGCGAAACCCGGGCTGAAACAGGCTGAAGCCCAGCAAGGTTAGAAAGGCGAGCCCCGCGGCCAGCGCCCAAAGCCCGGGCAAACCGGGTAAAACAGGGGCCAAACTCAACGCGGCAAGGGTCACGATGCCCCAACAGGCCAGAAACAGTACCGTTACGGTCAGCGTCAATTGCCCCGCCCGCATCAAAGGCATGCGTGGTTCGAACCATTTCCACCGCACCAGCGCGCCGGTGATCAGTCCAAACCCGATGGTTTGCCCGATCGCAATGGCCGCGCGCCCGGCATGGGCCGCCTCCTGCGGATCCTGACCGGTGCGCAGATGGCGGTGCAACACGACGTCATAGCGCCCCACAGCCCAGAAGCTGCCCAGCGTGGCCAGCAATGCCGCAGCCCAGGCCATCAGGGGAAGATCGGCGATGGTATTGCGCAGATCGGCCAGAGAGACCGCCGCGCAGCGCAGCCAGACGAAATAGAGGCACAGCCCGCCGAGCAGGACCGGCGTAGCACGTTTAAGAGCGGAGCCCGGCGTGAAACGCCGTACTCCGGATACAGGTTGTCTGGATATGTTTTTCCCTCGCCTCCAGAGCAACAGGCTAGGAGGTGAGGGCTTATGATCCGGTTAAACCGCGCCGGATCGCGGCGAAAGCCCCGGCGCGCCGCGTCTCAGATCATTGATGGGTGCGCCGATCAGGCTTCGTTCATCACCTGGTTCTGCGCCTCGACCAATAGTTCGGCCATTTTCGCGCGGATCGTCTCTTCGTCCGCCTTGTCCCCGAGATCTCCGGAGACTTTGCGGAAGACGTCCTCGTGACCAGCTTCCTCGAAATCCGATTTGATGACTTCGCGGGCATAGGCGGCGGCATCGTCGCCGGTCTTGCCCAGAAGCTCCGCTGCCCAGAGGCCCAGCAGCTTGTTACGCCGGGCATCGGCTTTGAACTGCATCTCCGCATCATGGGCGTACTTTGCCTCGAATGCGTTCTCGCGGTCGTCAAATGTAGTCATCTCAGGTCCTCTGGCGCTGAAAACATAGCCTTAAAAGATATGGCGCTCCGCAGAACCGCCTGCAAGACCCTCGGGCAGGTTTGCGGCGTCTTGCAGCATAGGGAGGCTTGGCCTATAGCGGGCGCACCCTGTCGCAGCGCTTGGACGACCGGGCCCCGATTTCTATCCCGGAGACAGATCATGGCACGCCGCAAGAAGATTTACGAAGGCAAAGCCAAGATTCTCTATGAAGGTCCGGAACCGGGCACGATTGTCCAATACTTCAAGGATGATGCGACCGCGTTCAATGCCGAGAAAAAGGCGACGATTGATGGTAAAGGTGTGCTCAACAACCGGTTGAGCGAGTTCTTCATGACCGGTCTGAATGGGATCGGGGTGCCGACTCACTTCCTCAAGCGGCTCAACATGCGCGAGCAACTCGTCCGCTCGGTCGAGATCATTCCGCTGGAAGTTGTGGTGCGCAACGTCGCCGCAGGCTCGATTTCCAAGCGTCTGGGCATTGCCGAAGGCACGCCGCTGCCGCGTCCGATCGTCGAGTTTTACTATAAGGACGATGATCTGGGTGACCCGATCGTCAGCGAAGAACATATTATCGCCTTCCAATGGGCGACCCAGCAGGATCTCGATGACATGGTGGCGCTCGCCTTGCGGGTGAATGACTTCATGTCCGGCTGCATGCTGAGCGTCGGGATCAAGCTGGTCGACTTCAAGATCGAGGTTGGGCGGATCTTCGAGGGTGACTATCAGCGACTGATCGTGGCGGACGAGATCAGCCCCGATAGCTGCCGGCTCTGGGATATCGAGACAGGCCAGAAGCTCGACAAGGATGTCTTCCGCCGGGATCTGGGCAATCTGGCCGATGCCTACACAGAAGTTGCCCAGCGGCTCGGAGTGCTGCCGAAAAACGCCACACCCATGACCAAGCCGACGCTGATCAATTGATGGAAGCTTTCTGGGCCGCGCTTCTAGGCGCTGCTTTGCTTTTCCCGATCGTTTTGTGGCAACTTAGGCCACGCTTCCCATCCTCGCCGGAGGAACTCAGGGGCGACAACTTCGAAACACTGTATGAGGGTCAAGACAGGTGGTTTGGATCAAAGGAAGCAAACGACGTTGAGCGGAAGTTGCTCTCCGTCGCTGAAGACGACCTGAGAGCTGAACGCGTTGTGCTGCACCAAGGCGTATCGAGGGACGGCCAATCTACAGTAACGCGGGAGAGGCTAGAACAGTCTTTGATCATGAATGGCTTCCAGATTTGTGAAAGCACAGCGTCAGCGGATTTAGAGACCATTTGGTTTCAAGACACCATGGTTCCTGCTTCGATGGTTTTTGACAGGAAAACTTCAGAACTAAACGACTTCCTGCATGAGCACGGTTGGAGTTATCAGGGATGGAAATGCGACCCGGTGCTGAATGGCGCAGGCAAGAAGTGGAAAGAGAAATGAAAGCGACTGTCACTGTGATGCTGAAAGCTGGCGTGCTTGACCCCCAGGGGGAGGCCGTGCGCCACGCATTGGGATCCCTCGGCTTTGACGGGGTCGAAGGCGTCCGTCAGGGCAAGGTGATCGAGCTTGATCTGGCTGAGGGCACCACCGAGGCGCAGGTGACCGAGATGTGCGAGAAGCTGCTCGCCAACACGGTGATCGAAAGCTACCGGGTGGAGATGGCCTGATGCGGGCCGCCGTCCTGCGGGCCTATAACGAGGATCTCGTGCTCGAGGGCGTGGCGGATCCGATCTGCCCGGAAGATGGCGTTGTGCTCAAGGTGCTGGCCTGCGGTGTTTGTCGCTCAGACTGGCATGGCTGGGTGGGTGAGCACCCCAAGGTGCTGCCGGGCCAGGTGGGTGGCCATGAGTATTGCGGCGAGGTGGTCGAGGCCGGGTCGCGTGCCACGCACAAGGTCGGCAACAGAGTGGTTGCGCCGTTTATTCTGGCCTGTGGGTCCTGTCCTTCTTGCCAGTCCGGGGCACAGAACACCTGCCCGAACCAACGTTTGCCGGGCTTTGTGGAGCCGGGCGCCTTCGCCGAGTATGTGGCAGTGCCCTTTGATCATAACCTGTCGCGCCTTCCGGAGAGCCTGTCGCCCACGGTGGCTGCGGGTCTCGGCTGTCGGGTGACGACCGCCTGGCACGCGCTCACCGGGCGCGCCGCATTGCAGGCCTCGGAATGGGTGGCGGTGCATGGCACGGGGGGCATCGGCCTCTCGGCGGTGATCCTTGCCAATGCGCTCGGCGCACGGGTGATTGCCGTGGATGTGGTCGACGAGAAGCTTACCCATGCGGCCGCGCATGGCGCCGAGCTCACGCTGAATGCGCGCGAGGGCGATGTGGCGGCGAAGATCAAAGAGCTGACCGGTGGCGGAGCCCATGTCTCGATCGAGGCGCTTGGCATAGAGGACACGGTCAATGCCTCGCTTGAATGCCTGCGCCCGCTGGGCCGGCATGTGCAGGTCGGCCTGCCCACAGGTCATACGGCGCGGATGGATGTGAACATGTCCGCGATCTATCAGGGCAACCTCGCTGTCTATGGTACCCGCGGCATGCCGTCCTGGCGCTATCCGAGCCTGCTCAGCCTGATCGAGACGGGTCGTGTGGATATGTCGCCGCTCATCGCGCGCGAGATTGGCCTGTCGGGCACCTCGCAAGAGCTGCGCGCCTTTAACGGGCCCACCCCGCCGGGTGTGGCCGTCATCACCGATTTCCTCAGCTGAAGGACCGATCCCTATGAAAGCTGCCATCATTGTCTTCCCCGGATCCAATTGTGATCGCGACCTGGCCGAGGCCTTTCGCAAGACCACGGGCGTCGAGCCGGTGATGGTCTGGCACAAGGACACGGCGCTTCCCGATGGGATCGACATCGTCGGCGTGCCCGGCGGGTTCTCTTTCGGCGACTACCTGCGGTGCGGCGCGATTGCCGCACAATCGCCCATTGCTCAGTCGATCAAGGGGTTCGCCGAGACGGGTGGGCCGGTTCTCGGGATCTGCAACGGATTTCAGGTGCTTTGCGAGACCGGTCTGTTGCCCGGAGTTCTGATGCGGAACGCCTCGCTGAAATATATTTGTAAGCCGGTGGGCCTGCGGGTCGAGAGCAGCCAGACCCCCTATACCAGCGCTTATGCGGATGGGGAGGAGATCACCGTTCCCATCGCCCATCATGATGGTAACTACCGGGCCGATGCCGAGACCCTCGACCAGCTCGAAGGGGAGGGGCGGGTGGCGTTCCGCTATAAAGACAACCCGAACGGATCAGACCGCGACATCGCGGGGATCCTGTCGGCCAATGGCCGGGTTCTTGGCATGATGCCTCACCCGGAGCGGGCCTTTGAGCCGCTCCATGGCGGCACCGATGGCGCGCGGCTCTTCTCGGGTCTTCTGGACGTGCTCAGCCCCGCCTGACCGCGACGGGCGTCGCCGGATGCTGCGCCCACGGCAAGCAAGGCCTCGCCTGTGGAGCCTGCAGCCTGCTTGTGACAACTCCGGAACCCGCGTATCCCTAGCGCATGACGGTTACGCCGGACGATCCCTCCAGCTCCCTCAGTCGCGCCTCCAGCGCGGCACGGGTCGTGGCGCTGCTTCTGGCGGCGGTCGCGGTGGCTGTGGTCTGGATCACGAATATCTGGCTCACGGACCGGTTTACCGAAACCACGCGGGACCGGGCCGAGCTGCGCCTGTCGCTCTATTCCAATGCGATCGTGTCCGAGGTGCAGCGGAACTCCGTGGTGCCGCTGCTTCTGTCGCGGGATCCTGTGATTATCAGTGCGCTGGCACGGGATGACCATCTGGCGACCTCGCAACGTCTGATCAGCCTGCGCGAAGAGATCGGGGCGGCCTCGCTCGAACTGCTCAACGATTCCGGACGCACAGTGGCGGCCACGGACCGGACACAGCTGGGCACCCAGCACCGCAATGCGCCCTATTTTGTCGAGGCTTTGCGCTCCAGCGGGACTGTTTTTACCATCACTCCCACGGAAAGCGGGCGGTTCGACTTCGCCTATTCCCGGCTGATCGAGTTCGATCAGCGGGTGCTTGGCGTGATGGTAGTTGAGGTTGATCTCCGCAAGCTCGAGGAGCGCTGGTCCGGCGGCTCCGATGCCATTCTGATCACCGACAGCCAAGGCCGCGTTATCGTCGCGACCGAGCCTCGTTGGCGCGGTCTGAGCGTAGATGATGCGCTCGGAGTGCAGTCGGCCCCTTCGGCCATCGCCCGCGCGATTCAGAAAACCGGCGAATGGACCGGGCGCTTCCCGGAGACTTATCTCAGCGGGGAGGCGGTGCTGCGGCTCGACATGCTGGTCCCGTTCCGGGGCTGGCGATTGACCTCTTTCGTCACCTATTCCTCGGTCCGGGAGCGGGTGAATTCCGTCCTCGCGCTCGAGATCATGACTTTCGCGATTCTCATCGCGGTGGTGTTTTACCTCCTCAGTCGGAGGGCGGTGTCGACCTCGGTTTTCTTCCAGCGGGAGTCGGCAGAACTCCGCCAGTTGAACGACCGCCTCCAGCAGGAAATCGCCGAACGAGAACGGGTTGAAAAGACACTGGAACAAGCCGAACAGACCCTCGCCCAGAGCCAGAAACTGGCCGCTCTGGGCGAGATGTCGGCGGCGGTGAGCCATGAGTTGAACCAGCCGCTCGCGGCGATGAAAACCTATCTCGCAGGGGCGCGATTGCTGCTCCAGCGCAAGCGCATGGACGAGTCTCTCAGCTCCTTCGCGCGGATCGATGACCTGATCGACCGGATGGGCAAGATCACCCGCCAGCTGAAGTCCTTCGCCCGCAAGGGAGAGGACGCGTTCCAGCCCGTGGACCTGCGCGAGGCCTTGTCATCAGCCCTTGCAATCATGGAGCCGCAGCTCAAGCAAGGGCTTGTAAAGATTGAAAGAACCATGCCGAAACAGCCGATCCTCGTCATGGGGGACCGGATCCGCTTGGAGCAGGTGATTGTTAACCTTTTGCGCAATGCCATGGATGCGACCTCCGGCGAGCGCGCCCCGGTGATCGAGCTCGATCTGAGCGCAGGAGAAACCGCGCGTCTCTCGGTGCGCGACAATGGTCCGGGGATCACGAATTTCGACCAGCTCTTCGAGCCTTTCTACACCACCAAGCAGCCCGGCGACGGGGTCGGCCTCGGCCTCGCGATCTCGTCGGGGATCGTCTCGGACCATGGCGGGCGGCTCATGGCGCGGAACCGCACCGGTAACGGGGCCGTGTTCGAGATGCGTCTGCCCCTCTGGACGGCGGGCAGCCAAGCGGCAGAATAGGCGCCGCAACCAAGGAGAGTCCCATGCCCAAGGCCATGAAGATCGCCATCGTTGATGACGAACAGGATATGCGCCAATCCATTAGCCAGTGGTTGGCCCTTTCGGGGTACGACACGGAAACCTTCCCTAGCGCCGCGGATGCGCTGAAGGGGATCGAGACCGGCTATCCCGGGATCGTGGTCTCGGACATCAAGATGCCCGGGATGGATGGGATGGCGTTTCTCAAGCGGTTGATGAGCGTCGACAGCGCGTTGCCCGTGATCATGATCACTGGGCATGGGGATGTTCCCATGGCGGTGGAAGCCATGCGTCTGGGTGCCTTCGACTTTCTGGAAAAACCGTTCAATCCGGATCGGATGACAGAGCTTGCCAAGCGCGCCACGGATGCGCGCCGACTGACCCTGGAGAACCGTGCTCTGCGCCGGGAGCTTGGTGACGGGACGGTGCTGATGCGCAAGCTGATCGGGGCCTCCCCGGCGATGGAGCGGCTGCGCGAGGATATCCTCGATCTTGGGCAGGCCGATGGCCATGTGCTGATCGACGGTGAGACGGGGACGGGCAAGACACTGGTGGCCCATGCGCTGCATGCGGTGGGGCCGCGGGCGGGTCGGCCGTTCTTGATCCAGAGCTGTGCCGCCGCCGAGGAGGATCTGGCGCGCAAGCTCTTTGGTCCTGTGGAGGAAGGGATGCCCCTGCCGCTGGTGGAGCAGGCGCGCGGTGGGACCTTGTGTCTGGAGGATATCGAAGCGCTGCCGACGGAGGTGCAGACCCGGCTGCTTGGGCAACTCAATGACAGCGCAGCCGGGATCGAAACGCGGATCATCGCGATCTGCAATCTGGCGGAGGATGGCAAGACGGTTGAGGACACGTTGCGCCCGGATCTGTTCTACCGGCTGGCGGCCATGCGGATCACCCTGCCGCCTTTGCGCCAGCGGGGCGAGGATATCCTGACACTGTTCTCGCACTACGCGGACCTTTATTGCGAGGAATATGGCTGCGACGCACCGCAGATCGCCGCGCAGGAGGCCGCGCAGCTCTTGCAGGCGCCATGGCCCGGGAATGTGCGTCAGCTGATCCACGTGGCCGAACGGGCCGTGCTGCAGAACCGGCGCGGCTCCGGATCTATCGCGTCGCTGTTGATGGCGGACAACGCGGAGATGGGACCTGCCATCACGACCGAGGGCAAGCCGCTCAAGGAATATGTCGAAGCGTTCGAGCGGATGCTAATCGACAACACCATGCGGCGACACAAGGGCTCTGTGGCAGCAGTCATGGATGAGCTTTGCCTTCCGCGCCGGACCTTGAACGAAAAAATGGCGAAATATGGGTTGGCGCGGGCCAACTACCTGTGATCACGCGGGTCGGACGCCAACCGCATGCTGTTGGCGCGGACGCATGTTGTCTCGTTGGTTGAACCTGGGCCGATCTTGGCAGCGACGCGTCCAGGTCGGGCGCGCCTATGGGCCCGACCACCCGACCCCATTGCGCGTGCCGGAATGGGACTAGCCGCCGCGACGATCCGTCGGCAGCGTGTCTGGCAGGTTGATCTTCGCCACCTGCTCGGCAATGGGATCCACGTTGAGTGGATGCGTGTCCTGACTATGGCTTTCGGGGTCCCCAATCGGTTGCCAGTCCCCGTTCTTGTAGATTTCGAGCCCAGAGAACCCGGATTTATAGCCCATCTTCGGGCTTCCGGGCACCCAGTAGCCCAAGTAGACATAGGGAAGTCCGGCTTCCCGCGCGATCTCCACATGATCCATCACCATGAAGGTGCCCATGGAATTCCGCTGCAGCACCGGATCGTAAAACGAGTAGACCATCGACAACCCGTCATCGAGCACATCCGTCAGGCACACCCCCGCAAGCCGCCTTTGCGCGCGGCTGCGCAAATCATCTTCGCCCTCCGTATGACGGTACTCCACCACGCGTGAGCGCACGGGGGTTTCCTCGATCATCGCCGCGAACTCGAAGATATCCATATCCGCCATCCCACCTTCAGCATGACGCGCATCGAGATACTTCCGGAACAGCGCATACTGATCCTCTGTCGCCCAGGGCGAAGTTGCCTCTCGCTGCAGGTTGCTATTGCGGGAAATAGTCTTGCGCTGGCTGCGCGAGGGCTTGAACGCCGACACATCGATCCGCGCCGAGAGGCATGCGGTGCATTCCGCACAGCTCGGGCGATACAGCACATTCTGCGAGCGTCGAAACCCCTGCTTGGAGAGCGCGTCATTCAGCGTCTCGGCGTAGTCGCCTTGCAGGGCCGTGAACAGCTTCCGCTCCATGCGGCCCTCGATATAGGGGCATGGCTGCGGCGCTGTGACATAGAACTGCGGCGCGAGGGGGAGCGTATGGCGCATGGGTACCGATGTGAGTGACGTCTGAGAAAACGGTAGCAAGCTCCGTGCGTTCCGCCAAGATACTTTTGGCCGCGCCCCTGCGTCAGATGCTTGACCCATTGGTCGTATAAGCAGATCGTCGGCCCAAGCTGAGACGATTTGACGGTGCCAAGGGGCTAAGACTGTGAATAATCCGGAATTTTCGACCCCTTTGTTGCGATTCGCCCCGGGGGTCTGTGCCGTGTTTCTGAGCCTCCCTGGCCCGGCTATGTCCCAGGATCTACCGATTGTCGGTGTGCTCGGACGTGCCGTCGAAGATCAGGCCGCCGAAGCGCTCGCGATTTTCGGGCTGATTGCGGTTCCAAATGATGCGGCATCGACGATCTCACTGGATGGAGCCGGAGGGGCCACGGATCTGCTGAGCTTCCAGACCGGCGGCGGCTTTCGGGTCTCCGAGGATTTTCCACTCTACCTTGAGGGCTTTGCAGGGTTCCAGCGGTACGATCCGCGGTTCATCCTCTCCAACGGCGCTGAAAGCTCCGAGACCTTCGCCCGCTGGAACGCGGCTGCCCTTACCGGTGGGGCAGGCTGGGAATTCGACATCACCGAGGAGTTCGTGATCCGCCCCATGGTGCATCTGACCCTTGGCACAGTGGTCAGCGATTTGGAACTCGGCGCCAAGTTCATCGGCAATCAGGTGGACAAGGATCTCGATTTCCTGATCGATGGCAGTCTGACCGCCGGCGGCTATGGCGCTTCGGTCAGTGCGGTCTATGAGCGCTTGCGTGAAGAATATGAGTTCGAGTTCAGCGCGCGCCTGTCGCATATGGAAATCAAGACGCTCGACAGCTCTTCGGATGTGGATGCGTCCTCGGATGTCTCGGTGGCGAGTTTCTGGACCCGGTATCGCCAACCCATCGACGGCTGGCGCGCCTTTGACCAGCCGGTGCGCTGGGTGGTCGATGGTTCTCTCGGGATTTACGAGGGGGGGCCGAATGAATTTCCAGGGATCGACTGGCTTGCCGGGATTGGCGCAGGGCTCGAGCTGGACGTGTCCAAGACCAAGCTGATCTTCACGCAGCGTGCGCGCCTGATGGCGCGCTACTATTTCGGCGAGAAGTATCGCGGCTACGGCTTCGGGCTCAGCATTTCCTTCTGAGCCCGACAGGCGCGCTGGTCAGCCCATCCGGGCACTGCGGTTCAGTGCGACCGTACCGAGAATGTGGTCCGTGAGGCCTTGCTTGCGCTCGCTCATCAGCATCAGGGCGATGGAGACCAGCTGCAGCGGGAAGATCGCGATCGAGACGTGATAGCCCAGCGTGTGGAAGAACGCGCTCATCATGTCCAGCCGCTGCCCATTGCCCTCGCGGATTTCTATACTGGCAAAGCGCATCCCCCAAGTCGCGCCGTCGCCGCTCAGCGTGACCCAGCGATAGAGAAAGCTCACCATCAGCCAGAGGAAGGGTATGTAGAACAGCGCCGTGAACAGGGTGATCGGCACCAGCACGGCGGTGATCGCAGCGATGACCAGAAAATCCACACCCCAGGCGATCAGGCGCTTGGTGGGCACATCCGCATACATCTCGGCATCGGCGTATGGATCGGGCAGGGCGGTGGTCATCGGGGTCGTGTCCTTTGTCGGAAATATATCTGTTATATCGGGTGGCAGCCCCGCCCGGACAAGCCGGGCAGGGCCTTTGCGTTTCACGGGCAGGGCTTAGGCTTCTGCCGGGGCCTCGGAGACGTCCGAACGCGTCTTGGCGTTCTTGGCGCGCTCATCCATGAACTGGTCGAACTCGGATTTGTCCTTGGCGGAGCGCAGGCGCTCGAGGAAGGCTTCGAAGGCATCCTGCTCATCCTTCAGACGTTGCAGCGTCTCGGCCTTGTAGGCGTCGAACGCGGTGTTGCCGGAGGATTTGAAGCCGTGGTTCATGTGGCGAGAGCGGTGTTTGCAGGACGATTTGAACATTTTTTTTCCCCAGATCATGTAGAAGAGAAGTGCGAGGCCGATGGGCCAGAAGAAGATGAAGCCGAGGACCATTGCTGCGATCCAGGCGGGCTTCCCTTTACTGTCAAGCCACGTCTCAGCTTGAGAGGGCCAGGTTGCAACGGTACTCATTTGTGTTTGCTCCATGTTGTGTGTGCCTATGTGAATTCGTTTCACATCACACCAGGTGGGAGCCTCACAGGGCTGTGACAAGGGTCAATGTTAAAAAAGTTTACTTTCCGCGTCGCAGCAGAGAAAACGCATGTTTTCTGAGGGAAACATCTGTTTTTGGCGTTTATTCGGTGAATTCCGCCAGCTCTGCACCGGACAGGCGCAACAGGTCCCTGGGCGCAATCGGAAAGATATGGCGCGGTGTGCCTGCTGCTCCGTAGACCAGATCGAAGGTCATCAGCCGCGGGTCGCACCAGGCGCGGATCGGGTTGAGGTGACCCACGGGCGACACTCCCCCGATAGCGAACCCGGTCTGGGCGCGGATCAAGCCGGCATTGGCCTTTCCCAAAGGGGCGCCGGCCACGGCGCTGGCCTTTGCCGCATCGACCTGATTGCTGCCAGCGGTCAGAAAGAGCACGGCTGCCCCCGCATCCTCATCTCGGAATATGATCGATTTGGCGATCTGATCCAGGGCGCAGCCCGCCGCATCCGCCGCTTGCTGCGCGGTGCGGGTCTCGGTCCCCATTTCGAGGACCGCGCCCTCCATCCCTAAGGCCTGCAAGGCGGCGACCACCCGTTTCAGACTTTTGCTCATGCGTTCGCTCCTGTCCAACAGGGCAGGTCATCGCTGACCTGTCAGACGGATGCAACCCCGGAGGCCAAGCTCAAACGCAACCCGGTGCCCGGGCGCAGGCAAGAGGTCTGGCGACATCGCGACGCCGGATCACCTATTGCAGGCCCAGACCCAACAAGAGCAGCCATCCGGCAGCAGGAAGAGGGATCACGGCGGGCGGCGGCGGGGCGGGAAATGTGAAAGATTGCGCCGTGATAGGTCTACTTACGCGGGTGCTTTGCGTCCGGTTGTCTAAAGCCGCTGAGTTCGTGGCGGTGACGCTTCCAAAATCCACGGCGGCAGTATCGTCATAGCCCGCCTCAATAGCAGGATCGAAATCCCAACGAGCGCCAAAGCCTCCCAAAAATGGTCCCGCTGGACTGGCAAACCTTCCGGGGGTCGGCAGCAGATTGACGGATGCGCCTGCGGGGGAAGAGGACCTGATTTCCAAAGCCGTAGGGATGCTCGGATGCGGTGTCAGGGATAGGACTGAGGGTCCGATGAAAGCCGTCAGCGTCTCTATCTGATGAAGCGATTTGCCACTTCCCCTGCCAGTGAATTCAAAGCGCGCGGGTTCGGAGACTGTTGCGGTCAGGGTAAAGCTTTCGCCAATCAAAGTCCCAAAACCGGGGTTTGCCTTGTCCAAAATGTCCGAGGCGGTGATTGTCAGGGTCTCAGCGATGGTTGAGACTGCTCCAAGACCGCGCACCAGCGCAGCGCGGTCAGAAGAGTTTACAACAAGGGATATAACATCAGTGAGAACGCCCGGAGGGCAAAAGTCAGCTCGTTCGGTCGAAGCTCGGCGCCGCGATTGGGCCCCGTGTCGCGCGGCGCGGAGCGCCGACTTGAAACCGGAGAGTTCGTCCCAATCTCAGGACTGAGCTGCCAAAGGACATCCGCTTGAAACACGAGATCGCATTCACGCGCCTGACACAGATCGCGCCGGAGGACATCGCCACGCATATGTCGGATCCGCGCGTGGCCGAGCATATGCCGCTTCTGACCGGAGCGTGGGATCTAGACGCCGTTGCGTCCTTCGTAGCTCACAAAGAGGCCCGTTGGGCGCGGGATGGGCTCGGGCATTGGGCCATACTGGCCGGGGGGCGCTACGTCGGCTGGGGCGGGTTTCAGAAGGAAGGGGAAGAGTGGGATTTCGGGCTGGTTCTGCGGCCCGATGCCTTCGGGCTCGGCGCGCGGATTTCTGCAAAAGCCCTGGCGTTTGCCAAGGCCGATCCGCGTATTCCCTTCGTGACCTTTCTACTGCCGCCCTCGCGGACAAAGCTGGGCGCGCTGGACCGTCTTGGCGCGAAACCGGTCGGCGAGATAGACTACGATGGCGCGCGGTTCCTGAAATTCCAGCTCGAGACAGCCTAGCGCGCCGCCGTTGCGCACGGGCGGTAGGGCGCGCCAACGCGGTGTCCTGATAACGGAGCACGTCGCCTGTGTCGCGCGGAGTGGCTGGGGTTTTGCCTGCAATCCGGGCACTTGTCAGCGTGCCGCACAACCGGGGCGCGAAAATCTTGAAAAGGGCGTATTGTCCGCTTCCCAAAGCCTTTTTGTGTCCGTATGCCGGGGAAAGTTTGCCCGCATCCCATGACCCAGCCGCACCCCATGTCCAAGCCGACCCAGACCCTGAGCCTGCGCCTCGCAGAGCTGTTGTCGCAGATCTATCCCGATCTCAGCGCTGATATCCTGAGCACGCAGGTGCTCGACGCTTTCTTCCCCGGGGACACGCCGCGCCGCAAACGAGCGCGCACCCCGGGTAACAACCTTTGGTCCGAGAATGACGCGGTGCTGATCACCTATGGCAACTCGCTGGTGGACGGTACCCATAAGCCGCTGGATCTGTTGAACGATTTTCTGCTGGAATACCTCAAGGGCGTGGTCAACGGCGTGCATATCCTGCCGTTTTTCCCCTTCACTTCCGATGACGGCTTTGCAGTCACCGATTACCGCGCGGTGAACCCGTCACTGGGGGATTGGCCGGATATCAACCGGATCGCCGATGAGTTCCTGTTGATGTCGGATCTGGTGTTGAACCATGTCTCAAGTCAGGGCGCGTGGTTCAATGCCTACCGGCAAGGCCATGAACCCTATGATCGGTTCTTCTTCGAGGCCTCGCCCGAAGATGACCTTTCAGAAGTGGTGCGGCCGCGCACGACGCCGCTCCTGCAGGAGGTCGAGACCAGCCGAGGGCCGCGCCATGTCTGGTGTACCTTCAGCCATGACCAGATCGATCTGGACTTCCGCAATCCCGAGGTCTTGCTCGAATTTCTGCGGATCATGCGTCTGCACATCAATAATGGTGTGCGGATCATCCGGCTCGATGCAGTGGCCTTCATCTGGAAAGTGATCGGTACGAAATCGATCCATTTGCCCGAAACCCACGCCATCGTGCGGCTGATGCGGTTGCTTTGTGATTTCGCGCAGGAGCCGGTGATCCTGCTCACCGAGACCAATGTGCCCAATGCCGAGAACCTGAGCTATTTCGGCAACCGGAATGAGGCGCACGCGGTCTACAACTTCACGCTGCCGCCGCTGGTCCTCCATGCGATGATGTCCGGCAGTTCCGAGTTCCTGAACCGCTGGCAGGTGGGGATGCCACCGGCGCAGCTCGGCTGTGCCTACCTGAATTTCACCGCGTCCCATGACGGTATCGGAATGCGCCCGGCCGAAGGGGTCCTCCCGGAGGAGGAAAAAGCCAAGGTCATCGACACGGTGCGCGACCTTGGGGGGCTCGTGTCCATGCGCGCGCTGCCCGGTGGGGGCGAGAGCCCCTATGAGCTCAACATCACCTTCTTCGAGGCCATGGGCGGCACCTTCAAGGGACGGGATGATTACCAGATCGCGCGGTTCCTGTGCTCCCAGACGATCGTGATGTCGCTGGAGGGGATCCCGGCCTTCTACATCCATTCCATGCTGGCCACGCCCAACGATCACGAGCAGGTCGAGCGCCGGGGCATGAACCGGGCGATCAACCGGCACAATTGGGAATACCCGCGCCTCAAGGACGAGCTGTCGAACCCCGACAGCGTCCATGCCCAGGTGCTTGGGGCGCTGTCCGACCGTCTGCGCCTGCGCTCAGGGCAAAGCGCGTTCCATCCGAACGCCACCCAGTTCACTTTGCAGCTCGACCCGCGGATCTTCGGGGTCTGGCGCCAGAGCCTCGACCGCGACCAGTCGATCTTTGCCCTGCATAATGTGAGCGACGAGACCGTGTTTATCTCCCCCGGAGCGATCAACCTGATCGAAGGCGCGGATTGGACTGACCTGCTCAGCGGAGAACGGGTTCGCTCAGACGGCACCGAAATCCCCCTCGTCCCCTACCAGTGCCGCTGGATCACGAACCGGGGCTAACCTTTTAGCCCGGAATTCCACTGGGCCGCTCGAAGGTCAGCTGTGCAGACAAAGTGCCATTTCGCTGCAGTTGCGCCAATGTCTGGTTCAGAACCTGTGGACCGGGGGTTCTACCGTAGCAAATTACCACGCGCCTCAAGTGCTATCTGTTTTGCCAGTGCATGCTGATATGGATCGACGACGTTCCTGTCGAACGTGTACTTGGCCTCACCGTCTCTAGACTCAACGACTATGCTTGTGCCAATGGCGTTCTCGGACAAGAACACCAACGTAGCCGCTGCTCGCTCATAGGCAACCTCAGAAGCGTGAATCTGTCCTGAGGGAACACAATAACTTTCGCCCTGCCGAAACTTTGAAATGGTCAAACCCGCCGTCGCCCCGTATTCACCAGACTTTCGCAGAACCGACTGATTGCACTGGTATCCAACCTCGTAGAGGACTTGACCGCCATTGAGGTCGGTTCGCCAGTTCCATTCACGGTTTTCGATTTCGCCCATCAGAAGAAGGCTAAACAGATCAGAGTTGTGACTGTGCGGTGGCCAATCAGGTTTTTGACGTGGACGAGAGTACGGCAACCAGATGTGCAACCTGACCGAATATCCAGAAATTGAGCCGCCTAACTTCCAAATGAAAAACCCATAAGGGTGAAGCGTCGGCTCATCTTGGCCATCAAACAGTTTGACACGTCGCTCGACGGTGTCCGCATCCGGCCCATCGACCGCACTACAAAAGTCACAGAGACACCTAGGCATAGGGGCTTTTGCCTTTGGCCAAGATTGCTAGTGATTTTTCGACGGTCGCTGCACCGTCTGCATCGTCGCCAAGGAATTCAACCAACCTAGCCTTCAAGCCGTCGCCCATTTCTGTGGCGTCCGATCCGAGGTTGCCGATGTCCAGCAGTTCACACTGCTCCCAAATAAGCTGGTTCTCCCGCTTGTAGTAGTCGAAGAACCTAGAGCCTCTAGGATATGAATACGCAGGTTCTTGTGGGTCTTCTTGGGTCACCATGACTTGATTGTCCGAGACATCAAAACGGAACTGCGACAGTGAATTGCGAAACCTAATCTCACACTGCACATGAACCGCCCCTGTTTTACCGGAGACTGTTGAGTTCGTATTTCAAGCTGCGATTTGGTTTGATTTCAAGGCTCGTTCGTATCTTTCCTCTGCTTCGATTGGTGTGATGTAGCCCAGTGGCTCAAGCAGGCGCTCTTTGTTG